>JBGUPL010000111.1:0-3761 GCA_045130275.1 Bacteroidales bacterium | reverse complement strand
TTAACACTACCTACAACGGTGGCTTTTGCGTCTTTGTGCCATGGGCGATGGCGGTGCAAATCGTCTGTTTTGTCAATATGGTTACTTTCACTTGGCTGGAACAGACTCCTCTTTGGCGGCTTAACGCCTTTATTTGCGGCATCAGCACGGGAGTGTTCTTCTATTGGGTGATTTTCTCTGGAGTTCTAGTCATCCTGTTTCCCGTATCCATTTTCTTCATTTTCTTACTGGTCTGGCGGAATGTGAAACATCCTGTCCGAAAGCAGTCAAAACCGTGGTATTTTGTTGGTATCGCAGTGTGTGTGATTTTCACTGTCGTGTCGGCAATCCTCTTCTCTTCTGCAGCCAAGAAGGTCAAAAAAGGAGAATATGACACCAAGAACCCAATGACCGAGCGTATTTTGGGGATGCATTTCCGTTACCACACCCGCATTTGTCCCTACGACGGCTGGCGACCGCCGTTGCATGACCCTGCCATGGTAATCGGAATGCGACTCTCGGGAGACAAAGATCCGCTGGAAGGAATGACCTTGGAAACCCGTCTCCAATTTTACCACGAAGTGTATCCGTCGCTTCCAGTAAAAAACCATTGTGCCTGCTCAAAGGAGTCGAAAAGATACGGCTATTTCGATTCTTATCTATGGAAAGCCTTGGATTTTGAGCCCATGAAGGTGATGAAACGGGTACCTGTTTATAAATATGGAACACCGATAGAAGAAAACAATGAGAGATTGAAAGTTGTGGGATTACCCTTTTCGTTCACTAGCACTGAATTTGACCGTATTGTTCTAAATATAGAGGGTGGCTCCGACACCCTTACTTCAGGGAGTGCAGGTTCTTATTTCGATGAAGTGGCGCTCGTGGAATTCGACGGGCAGCCAATGTACCGGCTCAAATGTACCGAAATGGACAACGACAGCATCATTTATTGGACCCTTTTCGTTTTGCCCAACGGCATCCAGTTCACCACGGAACCATTCGACACGCGCGGTGTTAATTACAACTATTGGTTCGCATCGAAATCTATCAACATTATGGATTCCGTGGAAATCTTCTATCCTGAAAGGGATGTCAGGGATACGGTGAAGATTTATAGGATTGGGAAGCAATAATACACAAAAACATCTCACATTGATTGAACAATGGATTTATTGTGTATTTTTGCCGAAAGAAAAAATACTAATACAATGTTTGCCAGTCGTTTCAATAGCAGAATCCCTTTTTTCAAAGCGATGATGGCGGTCGTGTTGATGGCGTTTTGTATGACTGCATACGCCACCGATCAGGAATCAGATATCTTTCTTGAAAATGAGAAGAAATACGACTTGTATGTCAATTGGGGGCATCCATCTCCGTTACAGGTCCTCTATATTCGCACGGACACGGAATCTCCGTTCAGAAGCTTTAGCACAGGAAATTATCGTGGGCATGTCGCCACTTGGCAGGTTTGCGACAGTGCACTCTACCTTGTCTCCGTGGATTCACGCTCTCATTTCGGCGGGACAGGTACCTATTGGCCAACTGACAGTACTCGCATTGACACGATGGCCGAGCCTGCTTTTTTCGGTATCCAGTCGTTGTCAGGTGTTGCCCCGGGGAAAGATGGTACGGTATTCGCGGATTGGTTTTCAGGGGTTTTGGAAATCACCCCGACGTATCAGGATGTTAAAAGCGGTGCATCTGAAAGATGGGTCCGTTATCTTTATTTTCGTAATGGTAAAATGTTGAAGGATGTCACCCTGATGCCCAAAGATAGGGAAAGATTGAAGGATTTTAAGAAAAATTATAAGAAAGATTCCGACTTGATGGAGATATATCAGATGGCTTATCTCAACCAATGTTATCTCTCCTATTATTTGCGGAGCGGTTTGGATCATGATCAGGTGGTATTTTCCAATCATCAGGGACGGTTCCAGGCTCGTGATTTCCGCCCCGTGCTGATGTCGCTGTATGACAACGACCCGTTGCAGTTTCCTTTCAATTGGGAGAATTTTGAAAAAAACGGTGCCCCAGTCTGCAAATGGTTAATCCAAAATGATTCGTTGTTTCTCTGCCAGGTTACTCTTCAGAGCGGGTTGAATTTATTTGAGCCCGAAGTAGAAAACGTTGAATTGTCTGAGTTGTTTCGTCCGGAACGCATTGTCAACAAACGTGTTTTCGCTTTTTGGATGAGCGGAAGTTTTGTTGTGGAGTATGGGAAGGTGGAAGAGGATATGTTTGGGATGAAAGAGATGAAAGTAGATAGAAGACAGACGATTACGTTGGATTCAGGTCGTGTGGTGAATTCCGAATGGTCGCCGTCGGCTTTCGAAGAATAACTCGTTGATAATTCTCACGCACACGGCGTTCCAGGATAGAGTGTCGCGCACCGATCTATGATGGCGTTGGCGTTTTCAAAGCCCGTGTCGCAAACATTTTTGTTTCTGTTCCCGTCGTAGCCCATTACAAGGTGCATGGTGTCATAGCCGATGTTGATGAATTGCAGAAGCTTGCGATCTCGCTTTCCTGCTGCTGCTTTGTATTTCTCTATTGATGGACGTCCTTTGCCGTTGCGAATAGGCAGGACAGCGTCAAGCGCGATCAGACATCCTTTCCATAGGATATTGCCTGCCGTCTTGATGTATTTGCGGTCTTCGTATGACTTCGTTTCCTGGTCATAGTTCGCGTTCTTGATAATCTCTTTTGCGTTTGCCACATACTTTCGAGCTTCTTCAATGGGATTTTTCTTTTCCATGATTCTTTATTCTTTTTGTTTGTCAAAATGATGCTGCAAAGATATAATATTTTTTTTATGCATGCCAATGACTTGGTAGGTTTTTTTTATTGCTGATAATTAGATAGTTGAAAATAATGGAATTAAATTTTAACTAACATTAGTTAATTTACGTATGGCATTTTCGCAAAAAAAAAAGAGGCCGCCCCACTGGACAGCCCCAATATTCTTCATTTTACATTCTTCATTTTTCATTGAACTATTCCAGTTCCATCACCGTTCTGTTCGATGGCCTATATCCCAATTTTTTCATCAAATTCCGCTCAAAATCGACCTTGGTGGCGAATTTCTTCGGGTCTTTCTTCTCTTTCGGGCTCCAGACGCACTCCGAGAGGGCAAACAGTCGCGGCATGATCATGTATTCGGCCGTTTCGGGGTCGTTCACGAACTCGGTCCAGAGGTTGCACTGTCCGCCGAGGATGTGCTTCTGCTGTGCCTCGCTCAAGCCCTCCGGCATCGGGTCGAAGGAGTAGGCTTTGCCCAAGGAGACGTAACCCTCCATGCAGAGCCGCTCGTCCTTGTCCTTGCTTTGGTAGTAGTTGAAGTAGCAGTGCGTGGTGGGGCACATGATGACGTCGTTGCCGTGCTTGGCGGCGGTCTTCGCCACGTCAAGGCCCTGCCAGCACATGATCGTGGAGGTGTTCACCATGTCGTCCGACACGATGTCGTCCCAGATGATGGCCTTCTTGCCGAGGGAATCCAGGTGATGCTCGATCTGGTTCATCAGCCACTGCTGGAGTTCAAACTCGTTCTTAAGTCCTTTGTCCTGAATGCGTTGCTGGCATTTCGGGCAGACCTGCCAGTTGTCGTTGAAGGCCTCGTCTCCGCCGATGTGGATGAGCGGGTAGGGGAAGAGTTCGGCCACTTCGGTGAGCACGTTCTTGTAGAAGGTGAGCACGCCGTCGTTGCCGGCGCACATGATGGCTTTGGGCGGCCAGTAGGGACCCACGGCCACGGTGTAGGGATAGTCGTCGCAGGCATACTGCGG
>JBGUPL010000110.1:0-64406 GCA_045130275.1 Bacteroidales bacterium | reverse complement strand
TCTTCAGTGGCAGCGTTTCCCGATCACGGTCACGGATTTTTATCCCGACAGGGAACGCGGACATCTGATTGCCATCACCGACAATCTTGACTTGCTTGATTTCAGCTCCCCCACGGATTACCGGCCGTTCACCCGCGAACCACTGCCCGCAAAGCCTGCAGAGGCCGCTGTCTATCACGGAACGCTGTATGTGTGGGCGGGTTTCCTCTGCAAGGCGAACGAGGATGGGGTGGTTGTTGCTTTCCGTGGCTATACTACGGAGGAGGGCATCGAAAAGCCCTATATGGTGAGAGACGGCGGTCAGCAACTTTGGGGCGTTGACTTCCGCAACACACTCTGCTTCGCCGACAAATCGGACGGCAGATGGTATCGCAAACAGCATCTCCCTATGGATGTCAAAACGTTCGAACTGTTAAGTGACAGTGTGGCACTGTTTTGGGACGGACAGCGGCATTACACGTACTCCCTTGCCGACGATCAGCTGCGTCCTTACACCCTTCCCGCGCCTTTGGAGGGTTTTCTGAAAGCACCGATAATCGAGGTCGTTCTCTGCGGTGGGCTTACCAAATATCGTAGAGACACGGTCCGTTATCTTGTCACATCTGACGGCGATCTGCAGGCGAGCCATGCCACGTTGGTCTTGGACCAGTATGATCCGTGCTTTCCGAAAGCCAACGCCAAATACAAACGGAAAAGCATAAAGTTCCCGCATACCGCCAGTCGTCACGAATTGGACAGCATCCTTCGCGACATCAACCGCGACTACGCCCGCATTCCCAACATCGCCGAATTTCAAATCGCTGAAAAAGACCGCCGGAAATACTACAAACTATTGGACGAATTGGACAAAAAGGACATGATGTATGTGTACCCCAGAAGAAGAACTAATGCTTTTGATTATGATTATGCGGAGAATTTCTACCAATCAGTGCCAGATCGGATCGACACGCTGAGTGCCAACACAGTACGGAAAATCCTGTACAAAGATGAAAAATGGCGGACTACTGGCGGAGTCTATTGGTTCGAGGTTCAGGTCATCAACAGCCGTCATGACACGCTCAGTTTCATCCATTTCAATTTGCGTAACGAATATGCCTGGTTCATCCCGTGGTTGACGGAATACAACGGCATACCGTTCCGGTGTTACAGCATGGCACTTTCACGCTGGGTGTCGGAGTGCCTTCCAGAGAAGTTTTACGTCAAAGGGAGTTTCGGTAATGCCCGTTTACTGTTACAGATAGCGGACTATCTCTGGAAACGGGAGGATTAGGGTTTACGGTAGTTTCCAAAATCTGCGGGAAAACCAATAAAAATGTATTTTCGCGGCCTCTTATCAAACAAATTTCTAAACGTTAAAAAATGAAAGAAAAGACTGCATTCATCACTGGGGCCAACAAAGGAATCGGATTTGGCATTGCAAAACATCTCGGCCTGAGCGGCTGGAGAATCATCATCGGGGCGCGAAATCAGGAGCGTGCGGAGAAGGCCATCCGCGAGCTCACCGCCTTGGGCATTGACGTGCCCGGATGGGTATGCGTGGAGCTGGCCGACCTTGCGAGCGTGGAAAACGCCGCCCGCGAGCTCAACGACAAATACCCTGAACTTGCGCTGTTGGTGAACAACGCCGGCATCCCGGGCGACATGGGCGTGGACAGCCTCCACACGGAACTCAGCGACATTCGGGAGACCCTCGACGTGAACTTCGTCGGTACTTTCTCGCTCACCAAGCTACTGATGCCTCTGCTTGCGAAGAACCACGGCCGGATTGTCAATGTCACCGTGCCGTCGGAAATCAGTCCCTACTGGCATCCGTTAGCCTACGTGACGAGCAAGGCCGCCCAGAACGCCATGATGGGCGTGATGGCCATCGAGTTCCAGCAGCACAACACCCCGTTGGAGATTTTTTCGGTACATCCGGGTCCCACCACCACCGACCTTAACGGCAACATGAGTCTCCCCGGCTTCCACGACATCGACACGGTAGGGGAGAAGATGGCCGAGCTCATCAACGATGGTCAAAGCCACCAAGGCGAATTCGTGGAACTGTACCCGATTGTGAAAGAGGATTAGCCGAATGTTTTTTTCGCAGAACTCGCAGACTTGTGTGGAAAATGATCTGCTATGTTCTATTCAACGGGAAAAATATCAGGAAAAATAGTACTTTTGCAGCCAAAAAACAGCTGTGATGGTCACGAAACAGGAACAACAATTGCTTGACGCACTCAATGAGTATCAGTCGTTGGGGATTGCGGAACAGATAGACTACAAAAAGTTCTATCTGTATTCCATTATTACCCATTCCACGGCTATCGAAGGGAGTACCGTCACGGAAATTGAGAACCAGCTGTTGTTTGATGAGGGTATTGCCGCGAAGGGACGAAGTATGCAGGAACAGCTGATGAACCTTGATCTGAAGGCTGCTTACACGCATTCAATGCAGCTTGCCGAGCAGCATAAGGATTTTTCCGTGGAAATGTTGAAAACATTGTCCGCACTGGTCATGAAAAACACAGGAAGTGTGTACAATACAGTGCATGGTTCATTTGACGCGTCCAAAGGGGACTTGCGCTTAGTCAGCGTCACCGCCGGAATCGGAGGACGCTCCTATATGGATTTTCGGAAAGTTCCGGAAAAATTGCAGGAGTTCTGTCTGCAGTTGAACGAAATGAGACGGCAGCTTGTCAATTCTAACGATTTGATCGCCAAATATCTGTTGACGTTCGATGCCCATTATCAATTGGTGACCATTCATCCCTGGGTAGATGGCAACGGACGCATGTCCAGATTGGTGATGAATCATCTGCAATATGAATTCGGACTGGTGCCCGTGAAAATCAACAAAGCAGACAAAGCAGAGTACATCCAGTCGTTGGTTGACTCAAGGGAACAGGAAAGTACAGAACTATTCCGTCGGTTTATGCTGGAACAGCACACTCGCAACATCCGCAAAGAGATTGAGGAGTTCAAGGAATCCCAGTCCACTGACCCGATAAAACCGTTTTCTGACCCGATAAAACGTTTCGCTGACCCGATAACGGAACGGCTCTATCAAGCTCTAATGAAAGACAACGGCCTCAATTATGCGGCTTACGGTGCTCTGTTGGGCGTGTCTGAAGCCACTGTCAAGCGCCGACTTGGCGAGTTGAAGGCAGCGGGCTATATCACTCGCGTCGGCAGCAACAAGAGTGGACATTGGGAGGTGTTGAAATAAACGGGAAATATGTTTTCCCGCAGAACTCGCTGATTTACGCTGAAAACAGTTTGCGTCAGTCTGCGAAGTCTGCGGGAGAGAATTTGCGTAAGAAAAATTTGAGTTTTATTAAGCAGGATTTTATATTTTTGCGTTGTTATATAAGATATTGTTTAAAGAATCGCTCGTTTGGATGTTTGGAAATATGGCATTTAAAAGAAACACTTTGGGAACTAAAACACTGTTTTTAGTATGCACTCTTGCGATGATGTTCTCCGTAAGTTGTTTGGCGCAAAATAAGGATGGACAATTGGATCAGATGACAAAAGAGGCTTGGATAGAAGCTTTTCAGGAAAAATGCTGTGTTTCGGACTCATCCATTGAATGGTTTCGGGCATACGAAGAATATCCCTGGTGGGGTAAAGACGGCTTGATACCAGTACGTGTTGGGAACAAATGGGGATTCGCCGACACAAATGCAATCATAGTCATCGAACCACAATTCAAAAATGTGTCTTATTTTTATGAAGAAAGAGCGGGAGTATGTCTGCGGAAGAAATGGGGCTATATTGACACAACGGGGAATGTAGTCATTCCGTTAAAATACGATCTCGTGGGCCGATTCCAATTCGGCACAGTGCAGGTGATGAAAGGTCGTGGTCATTGGTTCGAACTTGACAAGCAGGGAAATATTCTGGATAGATACTGATGGTAAACCCGGCAGAATCTGCTGATTTACGCTGAAAACAGTCTGCGTCAGTCTGCGAAGTCTGCGGGAAAAACAAAACATAAAAGATATGACCTCAAAACTCTTTTTCCAAGCCCTGACAAAGTTCCTCGCCGGATTAGTGCTGGTGGGTGTGCTGCTTTTTTTGCCGGCGGGCACCTTCGCCTACTGGCAGGGATGGCTTTTCATCGCCCTGCTGTTCGGGCCGATGCTCATTGCGGGTGTGGTGCTGTTGATTCACCAGCCCGAACTGTTGCGCAAACGGTTGGATGCCAAAGAGAAACAAGGGGAACAGAAGTGGGTGGTCGCGTTAAGCGGACTGATGTTCCTTGCGATGTTCGTGGTGGCCGGCCTCAACTATCGTTTCCAATGGTGTCTCTTGCCGGATTGGGCGGTGTATGTGGCATCCGTGGTGTTCGTGATTGGCTACGCACTCTACGCTGAGGTGCTCCGCGAGAACGTCTGGCTGTCGCGCACCATCGAAGTGCAGGAGCATCAGAAGGTGGTGGACACGGGGCTGTACGGCATTGTCCGTCATCCGATGTACGCCGCCACGCTGATCCTATTCCTCGCTATGCCCTTGGTTCTGGCTTCCCCGTGGTCGTTTCTGATTATGCTGCTCTACATCCCCATCATCGCCAAGCGCATCCACAACGAGGAGGCCGTCTTGGAGCAGGGACTTGAGGGATACACCGAGTACAAACAGAAAGTTCGGTACAAAGTGATCCCGTTTGTGTGGTAGTGGGATGCCCGCGGAACTTGCTGATTTTCGCAGAAAAAAACTGCGATGTTCTGCGAAGTCTGCGGGAGAGACTATTTCAGCGCCCCCACCGGACACGCCTTCTTGCACTGCTGACAAAGAATACACTCGGTGGCGTTCTTCCGCTTGCGCGAGTTATTGTTGACCTCCACCTCCATCGGACAGACTTTCAGGCACTTGTCGCAATGGATGCACTTCTCCTCATCGCACTTGATACGTAGTAACGAGAAGTAGCTCATCGGTTTGAGAAACACCGTGATCGGGCAGATGTACTTGCAGAAGGCGCGGTTGTCCTTCAACACGACAGCCAGGACGATTCCGACGGCGTAGTAGAGCACATTCCCGGCCACGAAAAGGTAGAACATCGTCGTTTTGTCGGCTTTGCCGAGGCACATCAGCAGGATGACGACGGCGAGCGACAGCGCGAACATCACATAGCGCACCCATCCGAAAGATTTCCGTGGTTTCGCGGGCTGCTTGTAGGGCAACAGGTCGAGGATCATCGCGGTCCAGCAGGCAAACCCGCACCAGCCGCGCCCGAACAGCAGCGGCCCGAAGATCTTGGCGATGAGGTAGTGCAGCACCCCCGCCCCGACGACCCCGGAGAGCAGATAGTACCAGAATCCCTCCATCTGCATGTTCTCGCGACAGACAAGGCCGAGGAACACCAGAATGTAGCTTCCCACGGTGAACTGCACGAACTCGCGGGCGTGTTTCCACCCCGCCGCCATCAATATTCCCCCGACACCGAGGCAGATCCCGATGTAAGAAAAGTTCAACAGAAAGAAGAGGTTGCCTGTTGAGAGCCAAAGCGATACGGCAATGATCTCAAAAATGGCGAACAGGAGGATGGGGGTTCGGTATTTCTTCATAACGGGCTGTTTTTAAGGGTGCGAAAATAGGAAAAATATTCTCCCGCAGAACTCGCAGATTTGCGCTGAAAAAAGTCTGCGGTAGTCTGCGAGATCTGCGAGAATCTAAATATCAATATCTTTCGATAAAATCCCGCACTAACCGGAACAGCGGCTCGTACGTGTCGAACACCGCGTGCTCCCAGTTGTCGTTGACGGTGTGGTAGTACTGGAACGCGTCGCCGCTCTCGTTCTCGAAGAGGATGCACGGCACGTGGCGCAGGGCGAACGGGTAGTGGTCGCTGTTGCCCTCCAACTCGGCACGGTTCAGCCCCTTGAAATGGTGTTTCTCATCGTTGATTCGCTCCATCAAAGCGTAACCACGCAATCCCTCGTCGCTGACCTCGCAGTACTGCACCGGGTTGTTGTCGCCGATCATATCGATGTTGAACAGGTACTTGATCTGTGAGAGCGGCACGACGGGGTTGTGATCCACGTAATACTCCGAGCCGCGCAGGTTGGCGTCCTCGCCGGAGAAGGCGATGAAGTACATATCGTACTCGGGACGGTTTTTGGCGTAGTAGGCCGCGAGCGTCACGATGGCGGCGCTGCCGGAGGCGTTGTCGTTGGCTCCCGCATAGAACACTTTCTTGCCGAGGTTGCCGAGGTGGTCGTAGTGCGCTGTGAAGACGTAGCAGCTGTCGTGCCGCCGGCCCTCCACCTTGGCGATGACGTTGAAGAGCTCGTAGTCCTTCAGAAACTCGTTCTCGATGTTGACGGTGATGGTCTTGGCATCTTTCGGGAAGTCGGAGGTGGCCCAGATGACGGGCTTGCCCATCACCTTCTCGCCGTAGGCCTTGTAGAATTTCAGCAAGGGAGGCCACGTCTGGATCATTCCGGCGTTGGTGCACTCGGTGCCGCCCCAAATCTTCTGGAAGTCACCGTAATGACGGTAGGAGAACCAGAAGTCGCAGACCACGAAGCAGTCCTTGTACTCGGGTTTCGCCAGGTCGGCAAACATCTTCTCGGCGTCGTAGTTGTTCGTATCGACATAGTAGAGTTTGTAGGTGCCGCGCACGCCCGGCGAGTATTCACGCATCGAGAAATCGACGCCCGGGGTCAATTTCTTGCCATCCACCGACATTTTCATTTTGCCGGGGAAGGTGTTGATGTCGATAGTGAACGGCTGGCACCTCACTTCGTTCACTCCGGCTTTCTTGTATTCTTTCAACAGATATTTTCCAGCCTTGTTGGCGCCGCCGTAGGCATAGCCGCGTCCCTGGTACTTCGCGGAACTCAGTTCCTTGACAATCTGTTTGTAATAAGCTAAATCCTGCGCCTGTAGAGACGCAATGCATTGCGTCTCTACAATCACAAACGCCATCAATATGACAATCAGTTTTTTCATTTCTCAAGTATTAAATTCGGGTGCAAAAATACAAATAATGATGGAAGCGCGTTCTCGCATTTTGCGTACTTTTGCCGCCGGAAAAAATCAGATTATGACAAGCAAAGGTTCAAACAAACACACTCTTCGCTGGATTCTGCTGATGTTGATCTTCGGCGGCATTGTTGTTCTGTATTTCTACGGATACTTCGGCGGCTTCAAGAAAGTAAAACCAATTGATAACGAAGAATTTGCGAAATATACAGGCAGCATTTCCGACATCACCATCCCCGATTCCGTCCGCATCATCGGATTAGGCGAAGCCACGCATGGCAACGTCGAGTTCCAGCAACTCAAGTTGGATGTTTTCAAATTGATGGTCGAGAAATACGGTGTGCGTGCGTTTGCGCTGGAGGGCGACTACGGCGGCTGCGAGGCTGTCAACCGCTATATCCACGGCGGCCCGGGCACGGCACAGGAGGCGGCCGCGGCCATCGGCTTCCCCATCTATCGGACCAAGGAGATGGTACAACTCATTGACTGGATGCGCAAATACAACTCGACAGCAAAAGAAGGCGAAGACCTGCGTTTCTACGGCTTCGACATGCAGCTTTACGAGTGTAGCTACCAATATTTGCTTGAGGCTGCCAAGACTTTTGCGGTTCCGACCGTGGAACTGGAGAAGCTATGGGACAAGTCGGAGGGCAAGTATTCAGCCTCCTTCACTGCCGACCAAAAAGCGAAAGTGATAGAAGAGGTAAGGCAGGAATTGTTGCAATTAAACGACTCAACAACCGCGCAGGCGGTGCATTTTGCGGATATGCTGCTCCAAAACATCGCCGTAGGGAAGGTGATTGACAATATGTTGAACGGGAATGTGTTGCGAGACTCGCTAATGTTTGTAAACACGCACTGGATCATGGAACAGGAGGAGGCCCGTGGCAACGAATGCATTTTCATCTCAGGACACAACGGCCATATCGAACGTCGCCACGATTATGGAACGATTGGAAAAGCGATGGGAGCGTTGCTGGCAAACGAACTCGGCAAGGCCTATTTCGTCATCGGCACCGATTTCTACAAAGCGCGAGTCAGTCTGCCGAAAGGAAAGAGCGGTAAGCGGCGCAACCACACTTTCTTCTCGAAAGATCCATTGGCCGAAGCTGCCAAAAAATGCGGATATGAGACTTGCTGGCTTGATTTTTCGAGAATCCCGGACAGCACCACGCTCAAACATCAGATTACGGATTACACGTGGATGGGTGACGTGGGCGAAGGTTACTCGCCACTCATGGCCATTTTTCCACAGGCCTATCGCGACTGGGTGTCTCCAACGTTGCTCTACGATGGGGTGATTTTCGTGTCGAACGCGCACCCGATAGCGGTTCTCAAGGAAACAGAACAGTAATCTTAACCAACAACCACCAACAGCGAACCTCACCAACAGCGAAGCTGACCAACACGTAGTAATAAACAGCCGAAGGCTCACCAACAGCGAAGCTCATCAACACGAAGTAATAAACAGCCGAAGGCTCACCAACAGCGAAGCTTATCAACACGAAGTAATAAACAGCCGAAGGCTAACCAACAGCGAAGCTCACCAACATTCACTTAAAATATGAACTGGACCATCATCATCATCGAAACCCTCGTTATGACCGCCGCGTTCACGGCCATGATTCTGATTCCGCTCGTGAAGAACCCCGTGTGGTGGATTCACGACTACCCGGAGGACATCCAGGAGGAGTACTTCAAGACACACGAGCGCGTGCCGTCGAAGTTCTTCACCAAGACCGTGCTGCTCAAGAAGGGCTTTGCGTTGCTCGTCACCCTGGCTGTGATGCTCGGACTCATGAAGCTGGCCGGTGCCTACGATTTCTGGTCGGCGTTCGCGCTGAGCTACGGAATCTGGCTTGTCATCGACTGGTACGACTGCTTTTTCCTCGACTGGGTGCTCTTTGCCAATATGAAGTCCGTGCGCCTCCCTGGCACCGAACACATGGACACGGCCTACCATCAGAAAAAGTACCACTTCGTGCAGTCGCTGTGGGGCATGCTCATCGGACTGATTCCGTGTTTGATTGGGGCGGGGATCTATGCGTGGTT
Source organism: Bacteroidales bacterium (assembly GCA_045130275.1). Lineage (GTDB taxonomy): Bacteria > Bacteroidota > Bacteroidia > Bacteroidales > WCHB1-69 > F23-D06. Next base: position 55,385 of record JBGUPL010000110.1, on the reverse strand, counting down.
GTGCTGTTGATTTTATCTCCACGTATCCCGCGGATTTTCACGTATATCAATATTGTCACGAACTCTCCAGACATTTATAATTTATACGCGAAGAAGATATTTCTACGAGATTTGAGAGAAAATAAAAAATAGATAGTATGCTAAAACTCGAAAAAATTCTGACCCTTTTCATCAGCATCGGCGCGGTGGCCGGCGCCGCAATGATGTGGATCGACCCATCAGGCGCAATGTGGGGCGGCGAGCCGCTGTTGGAGATGTTGCGTGCGAAGATGCCCTGGCCGGACGTCTTCTTCCGCAACTTCATCCCGTCGGGCTTCGTGCTACTGTTTCTGAACGGCGTCACCCAATTCGCGACTGCGTACCTGCTCTTTAAGAAGCACCCGCTCGCCCAATGGGCCGTCCTCGCCTGCGGCATCATCCTCATGCTATGGATCGTCCTCGAATGGTGGGTGTGGGGCTTCAACGCCATGAGCAATATCTATTTCGTGTTCGGACTCGTGGAAGCCGTGGTGGCATCTGTATGTTTAAAATCCAAAAAAAGTAAAAGTAAATGAAACTTGATTGTCATTTAAGGAATTTGTATATTTTTGCCGCCTCAAAATTATAATCCTATGAAGAAAATGAATATCCCTTTGATGGGCACCCTGTTGATACTGTCCATCGTGGTTTGCCCGATCCTCTATTTCACTGTGGGTCCCACATTGGATGAGGCGCAGTTGGAAGTGCTCAAGATTCTGGGCATCATCGTGTCCTGCAGCGCTGCGTTCTGCTTTATCGTGGGCGAGCTCACCGGAAACAACAGCCAGATGGACAAGCTTTGGAGCCTGCTCCCTATTGTTTACACGTGGGTGATTGCCGTCAAGGGCGGTATGAACGCCCGCTTGGTGGTGATGGCTGTCCTGGCCACCCTTTGGGGTCTCCGTCTCACGATGAATTTCGCCCGCAAAGGGGCTTACAAACTCAAGTTCTGGGAAGGAGAAGAGGACTACCGATGGGCCATTCTCCGCTCCGGCCCGCCGTTCCAGAAACGTTGGGTTTGGGCATTGTTCGACCTCTTCTTCATCTCCATATATCAAAACGTGCTGGTGCTGATGACCACCTTCCCGGCATTGGTGGCTATGAATTCCGACAAACCTTTCGGCTGGTTGGATGCCGTCGCGGCCGTGTTGATGCTGGGGTTCATCATCTGGGAGACCGTCGCTGACGAACAGCAATGGAAATTCCAGACCCGCAAGTGGGCGATGATCAAAGAAGGGAAAAAGTTGGAGGAATTACCCGCTCCATACAACAAAGGATTCAACACCACGGGTCTCTGGGGACGGAGCCGTCATCCCAACTATTTCGCCGAACAGTCCATCTGGGTGTGCTTCTACCTCTTTTCCATCGCCGCCGGAATCGGCATTCTCAACTGGAGCGTGATCGGCGCGCTGCTGCTGGTGGTTCTGTTCCAGGGAAGTTCGTCGCTGGCGGAAGAGATTAGCGGCGGGAAGTATCCGGAATATGAGAAATACTGCCAGAGCGTCCCGCGTTTCTTCCCCGGCAAGAAATATGACAAGTAATAAGAATCTTCAAAGGCTTTGAGAAACAGATGCTTGCGATGCGGAATCAGCACCGCAGCATTTTCTCGCGCAAGTGCACGTATCCAGCTTCGTTGAAGCGATATTGGATAGGGGCGTGGGGCGACTTACGTTCCTCGTCGCTTTGTGCCACGGGGGTGATGATGCCTGATGACAGGAACTTTTTCTGGAAGTTGCGGCGGTCAAACTCCTTGCTGAAGACGTGGGTGTAGAGTCGCTGCATCTCCGGCAGGGTGAAGATGTCGTCCACGAGGAGAAATGCGACGGGGGAGTTGATGAAGGCGAGTCGGAGCTTCCAGAGGGCCATGCGGCATATCTTCTCGTGGTCGAAGGCCAAACGGGGCATCTCATGGACGTTGAACCAGCGGGCCTCCTTCGCGTCATCGCCGGCGACAGCCTTGATTTGGTTCGGGCGCACGACCGATGCGAACGCGACCGAGATGGTACGGCTTCGCGGATCTCGATCCAAGTCGCTGAATGACCCCACCTCGTAGAAATGCTTGGGGGTGAGCCCCGTTTCCTCCTTCAGTTCGCGACGCGCGGCCTCCTCCAATGTTTCGTCCGGCTCCAGAAAACCGCCCGGGAAAGCCCATTGTCCCTTGTATGGATCGTTCCCGCGCTTGATTAACAACACGTTGAGGTTAGTGCCGTCAAAGCTGAACACCACAATGTCCGCCGTCACTGCCGGCCGCCAATAATCGTAAGTATAGACACCTTTTTCTCCCATAATTCTGTGTGATTTTTACACGCGGCAAAGATACAATTTTAATGGTTATGGGTTATGGGTTATTGAAGGTTAGAAGGTTAATGGGTTAGAAGGTTAGTGGGGTAGAAGGGGGTTGAGCCAGTATGTTTTGTGGGAACAGGGACAATTTTCTTGCAAAATACCACTCTAAAAATTTACTATTCAAACTTGATTAGTTAAATTGTTTTTTATATTCAGTTGACACTCAGTGTCGAATAAAATACGCAAAAGTAATGAATTATTATGTATCTTTGCCACCATGATTTTGAAAAAAACATGGAGTATGAAAAGATTCGTTTCCCTTTTGATAGTGGCTTTGCTGCTGGTGCCGTTTGGGATGAGCGCTCAGCTGACGAAAATGATCAAGACGAAAGTCCCGAAGCGCCCGGCGGGGCAACAGGACGTCCTGCAGCTGACCGCCCCTCCGTTGGAGACGGTGCGCGTGGGCTTCATCGGACTGGGCATGCGCGGCCCCGATGCGGTGGAGCGCTTCTCGCAGATCGAGGGCACCGACATCAAGGGGCTGTGTGACGTGGAGGCCGACCGCGTCGAGGAGTGCCAGAAACTGCTGGAAAAACTTGGCCGTCCGAGAGCAACGGGCTATAGCGGCAGCACCGAGGCATACAAGGAGATGTGCGACCGCGACGACATTGACCTCATCTACATCTGTACCGACTGGGTGCACCATGTGCCGCTGGCCGTCTATGCCATGGAACACGGCAAGCACGTGGCTGTCGAGGTGCCCGCCGCCATGACACTGGACGACATCTGGCTGCTCATCAACACCAGCGAGCGCACCCGCAAGCACTGCATGATGCTGGAGAACTGCGTCTACGACTTTTTCGAGATCGCCGTGCTGAACATGGCCCAACAAGGACTCTTCGGGGAGGTGCTGCACGTGGAGGGCTCCTACCTGCACAACCTCGACGACTTTTGGCCGGAATACTGGAACAACTGGCGGCTGGACTACAACATGAAGCACCGCGGGGACATCTATCCCACCCACGGCATCGGCCCAGACTGCCAGGTGCTAAATATCCACCGCGGTGACCGTATGGAGTATTTGGTGGCGATGGACACAAAACCTTGTAACGGCCCGAAGGTGGTGAAAAAACTGATGAACCAGGAGTGCCCCGACTTTCAGAACGGCGACCAAACCTCGACGCTTATCCGCACGGTCAACGGCAAGACTATGCTCATCCAGCATGATGTGCTCACGCCACGCCCCTACAGCCGCATGTACCAAGTGGTGGGCTCCGACGGTTATGCCAGCAAATACCCCGTGCGCCAGCTGCTGTTCCGAAAGGGAATGCTTGACAAAACCGAATCACCTGATTATCAGAGTCTGAACGCCCACGCGGCCTTGCCTGACAGTCTGTGCAAAGCCATGTTGCAGAAGTATTTGCCGCCGTTCGTGCAGGAACTGGAAGAGAAGGCGCGTCAAGTAGGAGGACACGGCGGTATGGACTTCATCATGGACTACCGACTGGTCTATTGCCTGCGTAATGGTCTGCCGCTCGACATGGACGTTTACGACATGGCCGAATGGTGTTGTCTCGGACCGTTGACCCGCATCTCTTTGGAGAACGGTTCCGCCCCCGTGGCCATCCCCGACTTCACACGTGGTGTCTGGAACCGGGTCAAGGGGTTTAGGTATGCGTTCAAGTGAAGAATGTAGAATGAAGAGTAGGGGATGAAGAGGCGGGATTGGGAATGATAGATTGGTGTGGATTGCAAGCCGTTTTTGTGTGAATGGCGATGCGATGCGACCAACATGCAATGGCCTGGTTTTTAGATGAAATCACACTTTAATAAAAAAGTGTGTAATTACTACACAGCATAACGTTTTTTTGCTATCTTTGCAGCCGTTTTAAATTAGGTGAAAAGTTTATATTAACTTATTGTATTTTAGAATATTAGCAAAGAAACGAATATGCAGATGGTGAAGAAAAGTTTAGTCTTCCTGTTGACAGGAGTGATAATATGCGGAATGGCGACATTGGCTCAGGCTCAGGACTCCGTCCATATCAACCTGAACAAGGCCATAGAAATTGCCTTGTCAGAGTCGCCGACGATGCGCATTGCCGACCGTTCCGTCGATATCAAACGGGAGTACAAGAAGGAGCAAATCGTGTCGCTCTTCCCCGACGTGTCGGTGGCGGCCAACTATAACCGCACGCTGCTCAAGCAGACCATGTCGATGGAAATGCCTGATCCGCTTACAGGGGAATCACGGACGATGAACATCAAGATGGGTCGCGACAACACCTATTCTGTCGGGGCTAACCTGAGTCTCCCGATAGTCTCTTTCCCGCTTTGGTCGAGTCTGAAACTCAGCTCCATGGACATTGAAATGGCGTTGGAGTCTGCGCGGTCATCGAAGATTGAGCTGGTCAACCAGGTGAAACAGGCTTATTACACTTATCTGTTGGCCAAGCAGTCGTATGAGGTGCTGCAGAGCAGTTACGCCCATCTTGAGGAAAGTAATAACTTGGTTACCAATTCGTTCAATCAGGGTTTGGTATCCGAATTTGAAAAGTTGCGTTCCGACGTGGCGTTGCAGAACCAACGTCCGCAGGTGAATTCCGCCGCCAAATCGGTAAAGTTGGCCGGTATGCGCCTGAAAGTGCTACTTGGCATGGATGTCAACGAGCCTGTGATTTTCGATGGACAACTGTCCGATTACGAGCAGAGTGTACTTGCAGCCACGATGCCCTCCGAGAGTGACGTACAACTGATGTACAACTCCGCGTTGCGTCAGTTGGACCTCGGCATCGACCAGTTGGAGCAATCCAAGAAGATTGTTCGCGGCGCCTCCCTGCCGATGCTCGCTTTAGCGGGCGCATTCCAGTATTCTGGTATGGGTGATGACGGCGGCAAGTTCACCAACTACCCATACTCATATGTGGCGTTGTCTCTGCAAGTACCCATAATTGGTTGGGCGGCAACTCACTATAAGCTGAAACAGGCGGACATGAACATCGCGAATATGCGTGACCAACGTGCGGATGTGGAGCGCAACCTCCGCCTCGGTGTGCAGAGCTACCTGAACGACATGCAGCAGGCCATCGAGGACATTGCCGCCGACAGCGAGACTATGCGGCAGGCGCAGAAAGCTTACGATATTGCCCAAAAACAGTACGAAGTCGGCATGAACACCTGGCTCGACCTCAACACCGCCGAACTCACTCTCACCACTACCCAGCTCACCTATTGCCAGGCCATCTTCAACTATCTCGTGGCGAAGGCGAACTTGGATGCAACGCTTGGCAATGAGTAATTAAAATTAGTAGTTAAACGAAAAACCCCAATAAAAAAGAAAAGATATTCATTGAGCAGCCCGCAGGGGCAGGAGCTCGGTAGAGTAATTGAGAAAAAAAGGCATCAAATATGAAAAGAATCGCGAACGTAACCATTTTATTGGCAATCACCCTGGTGATCTTGGGCGGTTGCAAGAAAAAAGAGGTCGTCACCGCCGGCGGACAGACGATGACCATCCGCACGCAGGAAGTGCATGTGGAGGATGTGGACCAAACATACGAATACACCGCCATCGTGGAGGCTAACGCCGTGAACAACATCGCCCCGCTCACGGGCGGCCGTATCGACAAGATCTACGTTGAGGTCGGCGACCGCGTGGCCAAGGGCAAGGTTCTCGTGCAGATGAACGAGAACAGCCTCAAGCAGTCGAAGTCGCAACTCGACAACCTCAAGACGAGTTTCCAGCGCATTGACGAGCTCTACAAGGTCGGCGGATGCTCCAAATCCGACTGGGATGCGATGAAAACCCAGCTCGATGTGGCGCAGACCACCTACGACAACTTGCTGGAGAACACCCGTCTCATCAGCCCGATTTCCGGTGTGGTGACGCAGCGCAACTATGACAGCGGCGACCTCTTCGGCGGTCTGCCGGTGGTGCAGGTGCAGCAAATCACCCCCGTGAAGATGAATATCAACATTTCCGAGACCCTGTTCAAGCAGGTGAAGGTCGGCACGCCGGTGAGCATCAAGGTGGATGCCTACGGCGACGAGGAGTTCAAGGGCCGTATCAGTCTGATTTACCCGACGATGGACGGTGCCACGCACACCTTCCCCGTGGAGGTGCAGTTGGCCAACACCGACAGTCGCGTGCGCCCGGGCATGTACGCCCGTGTGACCCTCAACTTCGGCACGCAGAAGCATGTGGTTGTCCCCGACGAGGCCATTTTCCGCCAGCAGGGCTCCGGCAACCGCTACGTCTATGTCTATAAAGACGGCAAGGTTTCCTTCAACCAGGTGGAGATCGGCCGCCACTTGGACAAGTCCTACGAGTTGCTCTCTGGCAACGTTCAGGACGGCGATATGGTGGCCACCACGGGTCTCGCGCGTCTGAAAGACGGGTTGGAAGTCAATGTGGAGAATAAATAGCCTTTGGCTATTAGCTATTGGCCATTAGCCTATATAGCCAAAAGGTAAAGAATCGTAGCAAATAGTCATTGTCAGTTATAATTAAAGATAATATTTTGTAATCAACAGCTAAAAGCCAACGGCCAATAGCCAACAGCAAGAATTATGAGTTTATACCAGAAAGCGGTCGCAAGACCCATCATGACAGGGCTGATATACATTGCCGTCATCATCATCGGCATCTTCTCCCTGGCCAAGCTGCCGGTGGACCTCTTCCCCCACATGGACAGCAATACTATCATGGTGCTCACCGTATATGGCGGCGCCAGCGCGGAAGACATCGAGGACAACGTGTCCAAACCCATCGAGAACGTGCTCAACACCTTGAGCGACCTCAAGCACATCACTTCCAACTCCAAAGAGAACTACTCCATCGTCTATCTGGAGTTTGAATATGGTGTGGATATCGAGCAGAAAACCAACGATGTGCGCGACAAGTTGGATATGGTGAAGTCGGCGTTGCCCGACGGCGCCAACCAGCCCTACTTGTTCAAGTTCAGCGCCGATGACATGCCGATTATGATGCTGTCAGTGCAGTCGGGACAGAGCACGCAGGCGTTGTACAAGATCTTGGACGACAAGGTTTCCTCCCCGTTGTCACGTGTCAGCGGTGTGGGTGCGGTTTCCATCGCCGGCGCCCCGCAACGCGAAATCCAGGTCTATTGCGACCCCTACAAGTTGGAGAGTTACAACCTCACCATTGAGACTATCGCCCAGATCCTCGGTGCGGAGAACCGCAACGTCTCCCTCGGTATCATGGACGTAGGTTCCAAGACCTACTCCATGCGCGTGGATGGCGAGTTCAACAGTGCCGACGAGATGGAGGACGTGGTGGTCGGCAGCTACGCCAACAAAAACGTCTATTTGAGGGATGTTGCCGTGGTGCGCGACACCCTGCAGGAACGTATGCAGGAGTCCTACACCGACGGTGAACGCGGCGCCATGGTCATCATCCAAAAGCAGACCGGTGCCAATACGGTGCAGATCTGTAAGAAGGTGTTGGCTGAACTTCCTGAGATCCAACGTTCACTGCCTGCAGATGTGAAGTTAAACGTGCTGGTTGACAACTCCGACAACATCACCAATACCATCGACAGCTTGGAAGAAACCATCCTGATTATCTTGCTGTTAGTGGTTATAGTCGTGCTCTTCTTCTTGGGAAGATGGCGCGCCACCATCATCATCGCCCTTGTGGTGCCCGTCTCCTTGATAGCAGCGTTTATCTACCTGTTGGCGACTGGTAATACATTGAATATCATTTCGTTGTCATCCATATCCATCGCCATCGGTCTGGTGGTCGATGACTCCATCGTGGTGTTGGAGAACATCACCACGCATATCGAGCGAGGGTCGAAGCCCAAGGCGGCGGCCGTGTTCGCCACCAGTGAGGTGTCCCTCTCTATTATCGCTTCCACCTTGGTGATTATCGCCGTGTTCCTGCCGTTGACCTTCCTTACCGGTATGGCCGGCGTGCTCTTCAAACAGCTGGGCTGGATTGTCACCATCGTGATTGCCGTCTCCTTGGCGGCCGCTATGACGTTGACCCCGATGCTTTGTTCCCTCTTGCTGAAGAAAAATCCGAAAAAGAGCAAATGGTTCGCCAAAGTGTATGGTCCTATCGAGCGATTCCTTATCCGTTTGGACGAAGGTTACGCCAAAGTGCTTCGCTGGTGCGTCAACCACCGCAAGACGGTCGTCGGCATCGCCTCAGTCATCTTCTTGGTCAGCCTTTCGCTGCTGTTAGTGATTCCCACGGAGTTCTTCCCGACACAGGATAACGCCCGTCTGAGCGTCACCGTGAAGCTGCCGCAGGGCACCCGCGTGGAGACCACCAAAGCGTTGGGCGACCAGATCGTGAACGAAATCCGGGAGAAATATCCGAACGAAATCAAGACCATCAACTACTCCGTGGGTATGCCCGATGAGGACAACACCTTCAGTTTGATGCGTGATAACGGCACGCACCTGCTCTCCTTCAACATCCGTTTGGTGAAGAAAACCGAGCGTGACAAGTTCATCACGGAGATTTCCGACGGCATCCGCGAACTGTTGCGGCAGCATATTGAGATTGTCTCCTCCACGGTCAGCACCGGCCAAGGCAACATGGGCGGACAATCGACTGTCGATATCGAGCTCTACTGTTACGACTTCAACACCACCGACCAGTTCGCCGCCGACCTTGCTGCGCGTATGCGGCAGGTGGAGGGCTGCTCCGAGGTGGTGATCAGCCGTGACGAGTACACGCCCGAATTGGAAGTGGTCTTCGACCGTCAGAAGTTGGCCGAGAACGGGCTCAACTCCACGACGGCGGCCGGTTACGTGCGCAACCGCTTCAACGGTTACACGGCATCGCAGTTCCGTGAGGACGGTGACGAGTACAACATCCGCGTGCGTTACGCGCCCGAGTTCCGTAATGACATCCACGCCATCGAGAACATCTTGATGTACAACAACATGGGCAAAGGTATCCGCGTGGGTGACGTGGCCACGGTGGAGGAAACCTTCACCCCGCCGACCATCGTCCGTAAGGACCGTGAGCGTATGGTCAAAGTCTCCTGTGTGGTGGCCAAGGGCGCCGCGTTGAGTGAGCTGGTGGCTTCCGCACAAAATGAGCTTGATCAGATGGACATCCCTGCCACATTGGATTACAAGATCGGCGGTACGTGGGAAGACCAGCAGGACGCTTTCGGCGACATGTTCATGCTGATGGCGTTGATCATCATCCTCGTCTATGTGGTGATGGCTGCCCAGTTCGAGTCGTTCACCTACCCGTTCGTCATCATGCTCTCCATTCTCTTCGCCCTCACCGGTGTGTTGATTGGCTTGGCCGTCACCCGTACGGCGTTGGGTATCATGGCGTTGATCGGCTTGATGATGTTGATTGGTATTGTGGTGAAGAACGGTATCGTGCTCATCGACTACACCAGTTTGTGTGTCGAGCGCGGCATGACCATCAAGGACGCTGTTGTCGCCGGTGGTCGTTCCCGTCTGCGCCCGATCTTGATGACCACCTTGACCACGGTGCTCGGTATGATTCCGTTGGCCGTTGACAAGGGCGAAGGTGCCGAGATGTGGAACTCCATGGGTATGGTTGTGGCCTGGGGTCTGACCTTCTCCACCATGGTGACGTTAATCCTCATCCCGATCATCTACAGTAAGTTCGCCGAGTGGAACGCCCGTGGCGCCGCCCGCCGCCGCGCCCGCCGCGAACGCAACAAAGCCCTCGGTGTCAACGAAGTGTAGTTAGCAGTTAGTAGTTAGCAGTTGAACGAAAAAGTCTCGGTCGAAGAACATTCCCCTTCTATTTTAGAAGGGGTGCCCGAAGGGCGGGGTAGTAATATAAACCACTTCCTTGAGCAGCCCCGAAGGGGCAAGAGCTCGGTAGAGCTAATAACCCCACACAAGGCGAAGCCGCAGTGTGGGGTAGGCAGAAACAATTAAACAAATAGATACGAAAAATGAAAGCAGTCTTCATATCCCTATATCAGGCCTTCTACGATGAGGTCATGGAAATTTTAGACAAGAACGAAATCCGCGGGTTCACCTTCTGGAACGAGGTGCAGGGCCGTGGCAGTCATGACGGGGAGCCGCACTACGGCACCCACGCATGGCCGACGTTGAACTCCGCTGTGCTGGCCTTCGTGCCGGACGAGAAGGTGAAACCGTTGCTCCACGACATCCACGAGCTGGACGTGTCCGCACCGCAGCAGGGCTTGCGCGCCTTTGTGCTCAATGCCGAGGAGGTGACTGACAAGGACCTGTAGAGACGCGCCATGGCACGTCTTTGCGGACCGCACAAATCGACCTTTCCCGTTTTCCTGGCGGCGTATATTTCGTACAGACAGGTGACGGTGCGGTGACGAAAGTGTTGTTGGCGAGATAGGGGATGGGAGGATGGTCTGGAGAATATAGTGACACTGTTTTTCCAAATATAAAGTTGATGCGCTTTCCGTGAACTCCCGTCAAAGAGTGCCGCGTGGAATTACATTTTTTATATCTTTGCCGCTCTTTATTTCAAAGATATATTAAGATGAAGTCAATCAGACGAAAAAACTTGATGCTCCTGCTTGTGATGCTGGCCTTTGTGTCGTTTTCCTGCAACAGGGGCGAGGGCTCTGGCGGCACTGCTGCCATTGAGGGCACTGTGTACAAGGTGCTGCATCCCGATGATCATTACAACCTTGATACCGATACCGTTCTGGCTGCCAAAGAAGATGTATTTCTGGTTTACGGCACCCAGTCGTTCTATGGTGACGATGAAGAGACCGACCACACCGGTTTTTACCGGTTTGACTATCTTCGCCCAGGCACTTACACGGTTTACGCCTATTCGACATTGGCGAGCGGAGAACGCCATGCGGTCACACAAACTGTTGAGGTTCAGCGTGGTAAAATCACAAAAGTTCCGGATATATACATCCACGAAGGCAAGGCCTACGGCACTTCAATCGTGAAGGGACATGTTTGGGCGTATTATATTGATAAAAACGGCAATGTGATTTCGCAAGGTTGGGCCTACGGGCAGCGTATGTACATCCAGCGTCAGGGCGAGGATTTCGCTTGTGATGATGTGCGCGCGGGCTTGGATGGCTCCTTTGCTTTCCAGAAACTCACTCCTGGCGAATATTCCGTCTTCACCTTTGGCGAGGACGCGGACGAAATCCCCAATGTGGTCTCCAAAACCATTTCTGTGACCGAAACAGATCAGATTTATACTTTCCCAGACACTTTCAAGGTGAATATTAAACCATAATCGTGCTTTTAGAGGGTGTCTTTTGCAGAATTGGAATTTAACTTTCATCTTCCAAGAACATCCATCAAAAGAATAAATAATCAAAAGAATGAAAAAGATAATCTTGTTGTTGGCTTGTACGTTACTCTGTGTGTCGGTCTCTTTTGGACAGTCAGAGAAGAAGGAATCGAGAAAGAACCTGACCGTCAAGACTTGGAAAACGCCGACGAGGGGTACCAAATATTTGGACCATGTCACTAAATACGATGCCAAAGGGCGTAAATCGGAAGAAACAGAATACAACTCTTCCGGGATGCGAGCGCGAGTGACCTATGAATATGATGCAAACGACCGCGTGGTGCGCGAAGTGGTCTATGACGAGCACAACAAACCCTACCGCATCCACAAAATCGAATACAACACCGATGGCACCAAAAAACGGCAACTTAACTACAACACGAAAGGTGTTCTGATTTCGGTCCGGGAATACGAATACATTCGAAAATGACAGCAATCACCCGTTAGCGTTTGAGAATTGCGAGGCACATATTGGTTATCGTCGCCGTATGGATATGCGGCGGAGCGTTTGCCCAGACGTTCGAGACGGGCGGCGTGTTCGGGGTGGAGTATGAGCTCAAAGTCCTCAAGGGATGGCACATCACGTTCGATGGCGAACTGCGTCTCGACCACGATTTCACACACTACGACCGTGCCAAAATCGGGGTCGGGACCGATTACACATTTTGGAAAAAACGGATCAAGATCGGAGCGGCATACAATTTTCTGAACTATCACGACCGCGATGACCAACTGTTCGACAACCGCCACAGGGTGAAAGCTTTCCTGACCGTCGCCCCGAAATTCGGGGATTGGAAAATCGCCTATCGCGCCATGGTGCAGTCCACTTTCCGGGACGAGCGGCGCGGCGACTACGGTTTCAACCCGAAGACCTACATGCGCAACCGGTTGCAGGTGTCCTGGTCGGTGCCGCGCCAGCCCGTGAGGCTTTATATGTCGGAGGAGTTTTGGTGGCGACTTTACAAACCGGGTAACAACATCATCGACCATCTGCGCTCCACCGCAGGAGTTGTGTATGAGATCAACAAACACCATGCTCTCGATTTCTTCCTCCGTTTCGATCACGAGGTCCAGGTGCGCAATCCGGAGCAGACGCTCAGCGTAGGTGTTTCATATTCAATCGATTAATTCTACCTTTAGCATTTAACATACAGTCGGAATAATATGGAAAAGAAAGATATAACCACTTGGGAATCATTTGCTTCTGGAGCGAAACAGTTTTTGAACGATATCGTTTTCCAGTATGTGCCGAAGTTAGTGGTGGCGGGTATCGTGCTGTTTGTGGGTTGGAAACTCATCAACCTGCTGAACAAAGTGATGAAACGGACTTACGAACGTCACAAGGTGGATCCGTCGTTGCAGGCGTTCCTTCATTCGCTGATTGACATCATCCTGAAGGTGCTGCTGGTGCTCACCGCCATGGGGATCATGGGTATCCAGATGACTTCGTTCATAGCCATTCTCGGAGCTGCCGGCGTGGCCATCGGCATGGGATTGCAAGGCACGCTTCAGAATTTCGCCGGTGGAGTCATTATCCTGCTGCTCAGACCGTTCAAAGTCGGTGACTACATTGAGCAGGGCCCGTACGCAGGTTTTGTGGAGAGCATACAAATCTTCAATACCACGTTGCGCACGTACGATGCCCGCAAGATCATCGTCCCAAACACCGAACTGGCCACCAAGTCGTTGGTCAACCACTTCAACCTGCCGCAACGGCGTGTAGCGATTGATGTGGGACTGGCTTACGGTATGTCGGTGGAGAAGGCCAAAGAGGTGATGCTTCGGGTGGCGGCCGAGAACCCGCAGGTGCTGCAGGAGCCCAAGGCACCGTTCGCCACACTGGAGAATTTCGGGGATAGCTCGCTTAACATGCGCCTCTACGCCTGGACGCTCCCCGAAAACTATTGGACTACCCTCTATTCACTCAACGAGGGAATTTACAACGCCTTCCGCAAAGAAGGTCTTGAAATCCCGTTCAATCAGATGGATGTCCACATCCGTGATTCCGAGTAATCCTTGCTCCTGTAATGCACCCTTCTCCATCCCTCCCTTGTCCGCAGACTGTTGCCTGTTGCCTATTGCCTGTTGCCTGTTGCCTGTTGCCTGTTGCCTAAAAAAATGTATCTTTGCCGTTTCAAATAATTGACAATGAATACAACAAGACAACAGAAGATCTCAGCGATGCTGCAAAGGGAACTGGCGAACATTTTCCTTGCCGACAGCCGCAATATCTACAAGTGCATGATCACGGTGACGAAGGTGACGGTTACCTCCGACCTTTCCATTGCCCGTGCATATCTCAGTATCTATAATACTGCAGATAAAGAGGTGATTATCAATCTTATAAAAGAGAACACAAAGGATATTCGTTACCGACTCGGGCAGCAAGTTCGTAACCAGTTGCGGGTGGTGCCCAGCCTTGAATTCTTTCTTGACGACACGCTCGACTATTTGGAGCGTATTGATGAACTTTTGAAACAATAGTGGCCCAGAAAGCGCATAATACGGCTTTTTTCCTGGCATGGCGTTATCTTTTCTCCAAAAAAGAGCACAATATTATCAACGTCATCTCTGGAATCTCGATGATCGGCATCATGGTGAGCACTGCCGCGCTTGTCGTGGTGCTGTCGGTGTTCAACGGCATGTCCGACATTATCGGCGGTTGGTTCAATGCCCTTCACTCTGATTTTGAAATCACCCTCCGCGAGGGGAAATCCTTCTCGGTGGATAGTTTTCCGGTGGAGGCGTTGCAGAAGTTGCCCGAAGTGAAAACCGTGAACGAGATTGTCTGTGACATGGCATTGGCGAACTATGATGACCGACAGGAGCTGCTTTATATCAAAGGCATTCCTGATAACTACTTTAGAGATAACCATTTTGAGAATATGCTGGTGGACGGGGACACCGCATTGCGGAAAATACAGCAACCATGCGCCATACTTGGCACCGGTACCGCCGGCAAACTGGAAATCAACCTGCTCAGCTATAAACTCATCAAAATATTCTATCCCAAACGGACGAAAAAAAGTTTTGCAAATGCTGCAGAAGCATTTAATACACAGTATGTTATTCCTAACGGTGTTATCTGTACAAATACCAACTATGATGAGAATTACATTTTCTGCCCGATTGATTTTGTACGTGAACTGATGAACTATAAAGGGGAGGTCACCTCGATGGAAATCCAACTGAATGAGGGCGCAAATACAGACAAATGCAAAACCCGGATAGCCGGAATCCTTGGCGACAAATATCGCGTGAAAGATAAATTCGAGCAGGAAGATTCGCTTTACAAAACAATGAAGTCGGAAAAGTTTGTAATCTACCTTATTCTTGCTTTCATTTTGATTCTGGCGGCATTCAATATTATCGGTGCTTTGGGTATGCTGATTTTGGAAAAGAAGACCGATACAGCTGTGCTGTTCAGTATGGGTGCTTCCAAATCTTTGATACAACGGGTTTTTATATGCGAAGGGCTGTTGGTTTCTGCTCTAGGAGGATTGGCAGGCACGGTTTTAGGTGCGATCATTTGTATCTTGCAGCAAGTATTCCATATCGTGAAACTCGGCGGCGGCGGTGCCCACTACATCATTCCGTACTATCCAGTCCAAATTCGTTTTACTGATATTCTGCTTGTGCTTTTGACTATATTGATAATCAGCATGTTGACATCGATTATCCCGGCGTATAACTTGAAAAAGTCTAACCTTTACCGAAATACAGCATTATGAAACGGTCTGTTTTTTTGATTATGATCCTTTTGGGCGGTGTCTCGATTTTGGCGCAAACGCCCGTGGAAAGTTTCCGTGCCCACACGGCCATGCACGCCTTCATATCCGTGGCGGCCGACGCCAACACTGTTTATGCCGCTTCCGATAATGGGTTGATGCTCTTGGAGAAAAACACTATCTATGATAAACAACCCGTCATCACCTCCTGGACGAAAGTCGATGGTTTGTCGGATATGGACATCGTCAAGATTTTTTGTGACGAAGAACATAATTCTTTGATAATCTGCTATAATAATGGGAATATTGATATCGTCCGAAATGACAGTCTGGTGAATGTGCGCGATGTGAAGGACAAGTCGTTGACTGGCTCCAAACGGCTGAATGTCTGTCGTTCAATAGATGGCTTGGTCTATCTTGTCTATCCGTTCGGCATTGTGGTTTTTGATATGGATGAGATGGTGATCAGCGACACGTGGTTCACCAAACGCGAAAGCCACCAGTTCAATCCCACGGACATCGTTGCCTCCGGCCAGCGGTTTTATATTTCCACCAAGGAGGGAATTTTCAGCATCCCCAAAAATTCTCCTTTGAAGAATGATTTTTCCCGATGGGAACAGGAAAACGAATGGAATTTCTCGTTTATGGCCAGTGCCGAGGATCGGGTTTTTGCCATCAGAAAGGCTGATGAATACGAGGAAGGCGCTCAGGACCGGATGTACGTCTTGTCGGACAACGGCTGGACCCCTACCGAAAAGTCCTATCTTCTAGTGACTTATATGGCATCTCGTCATGATACGATACTTGTTTGTAATTGGGATGGCGTGGAGTTGTTAAACACCGAGGCTGAAAGGCTGTATTATGCTTTGTGGTATGAGGGAGAGGGTTTGCCGGATACGCGCGAAGCAGTCTTGGATGGGGATAATATATGGGTGGCGGATCATGCATACGGGCTGGTGCAGAACAATATGCCCTATTTTTCGCACCGTTTTTATTCTTGTGCAGGACCGTTTTCGGATTATGTGGAGCGGGTCACCTCCCACAACGGAGTCGTGGCTGCGGTGCACGGTACGCGCAGGGCTTCGACAGCTTATAGCCCTGGATATCGTTACCCGGCTCTCAGCTGGTTTGAGAATCAAGAATGGCAATATAACAGCATGGATTTTTTGAACTACAACCCTGCTTCCCCCGCTTATGACTTGGTGAATGTGGCCATCAATCCGAAAGATGAGTCGGAATGGAGCGTCGCATCGTGGGGAAATGGCGTTTTCAAGTGCAAGGACCATCATGCGGTGGCGCATTACAATGCCGCCAATTCTTTGTTGGATTCTACACAATATGGACAGACCTTCGTCTCAGGGCTGCAGTATGACAAGAAAGGCAATCTTTGGATGACCAACAGCTACTGTCCGGGAATGCTGAAGATGCTGGAGCCGGACGGGACGTGGCATAAATACAATATTTCGGCTGCTGCCGGAACGAATTCCCCGACGGATGTGGTGGCTGACAACTTGCTGGTGGATTCACGAGGTTTCAAGTGGGTGAACTTTCCGCTGGGAGGTGTCGACTATCATTTGATTGTCTTTTCGGACAACGGCACTTATGACAACCCCGGTGACGACAAGGTGGCCCGCATCGAGATGAATGTCGCTGCCGAAGTGCAGTCGTCAACCGTTTACTGCATGGCCGAAGACCTTGACGGTGAAATATGGATTGGCACCGAAAAAGGCGTGAAAGTAATCTATTATCCGGACAAAGTGTTCAATGGCAACGCCTACCCGCGGAATATTCTGCTGGAACAGGATGGTTATGTTTCCGTTTTGCTCGAATATGAAAGTGTCACCGCCATAGCGGTCGATGGCGCCAACCGGAAATGGATAGGCACTAACAAAGCCGGTGTGTTTTTGATGAGTGAGAATGGTCAAGAACAGCTTCTGCATTTCACGGCGGAGGACCATCCGCTTTTTTCCAATCAGATAGTGGATATAAACATCAATCATGTTACGGGAGAGGTTTTCTTTGCCACTTCCAATGGACTGGTCAGCTACAAAGGCACTGCGACAGGAGGATTCCAGACGTATGAGGATTTGTTGGTTTACCCGAATCCAGTACCCTCTGGTTATTCAGGCGCAGTTGCTGTTAATGGATTGAAAACCAATTCGTTATGCAAGATAACGGACAGTTCTGGAAAACTTGTCTGGCAAGGATACAGCACTGGCGGCCAGCTGGTGTGGTATTGCAAAGATCATTACGGCCGCCGTCCCGCCAGCGGAGTTTACTATGTGATAGCGTCTGATGAGGATGGTAAGGAAAAGATTGTCACGAAATTCTTGTTCATTAATTAGAGTGATCGGTGATCATTCAAAGGTAAAAGTCAAAAGTCAATGATCGTTTCAACCCCTGGAATAGTGATGCGTGCCACCAAATATGGTGACAACTCGCTCGTGGTGAAGATTTTCACACAGCAGCAGGGGAACCAGTCTTTTATCATCAAGAATGCTTTCCGGAAGAACAACCGTTTTGCGGCATCCTATTTTTCACCGCTTGCCCTGATGGATATTTCCTATGATGATCATAGCAAAAGCTCCTTGAAATATTTGAAGGATATTGCGCCGCAGCAGGGGAGGCAGCAGTTGTTCTTTGATCCCGCAAAGAGTTCGATTTTGTTGTTCTATAATGAAATATTATACAAATTGCTGATGGATTCGGGTGAAGATGAGGTGCTGTTCAATTTTTTGAAGACGGAAATCAACAACGTTCACGAGGCTACCGGCAATTATGCCGAGCTGCCTGTCCGTTTCCTCTTGCGCCTCAGCCAGGTGATGGGCTATTATCCCGAGGATAACTTTTCGGCAGAGAATGCATATTTTTCGTTGCAGGATTGCCGATTCCAGCGATATTATGCGGAGAATGCCGGCATTCTGACGGCTCAAACAAGTGAGTATCTTCACCGTTTGCTTTGTACGGAGGAAACGGTCCCGGTCACCCGCGGGGTGCGGAATGCACTGCTGAAACATTTGGTCGCCTATTTCCAGATGCACAACGAACAAATCCGGAAAATAGATTCTTTGGATATTCTCTCAACAGTTCTGCATTAAGGCGTAGGACTGGCCTTTCCTTTTACGTCCTAATTCGCTGTTACCACCGAAAACGAAGATCCCACGGTGACGGTTTTGCTGCTGCCGCCGCTATAGGTGGCTCCCGTGTAATAGTTGTGGAATGCGGTACCACCCGTGATGGTGCCGCCGTACTTCAACGTGTAAGTGCCTTGGGTGAATTCCGGACTGCTGAAGGTCATGGCAGCCGATGAGGAACCGCCGCCTCCTGGCCAGCCACCGCCGCCGCCACTGCTCAAGGTGGGGACGTGGAAGGTGAGGATGATTTCGTCGTCGCTGTTGCGGATCAGCTGGATGGAGTTGTTGGCCGCGTGGGTGTATTTGAGGACGTGCTGCGTGCAGGCGCTCGCCGTCGGATTGGAGTACATGCCGCTCGGAGCAGTGCCGATGATGACGCCGCCTGTGATGCCGAACGTGTTATTGTCGCAATCGAAAGCCTCCTCAGGGTTTTTGCTGGCCGCGGCAATCGTGAAACCTCCTGTGATATACATCGGTCCATTGCAGTCGATGGCGTCATTGTTGGAAGAGGTGGCGTAGGTGGTGCCGCCGTTGATGTATAGCTTGTTGGCCGCGTTGATGGCGTCGTCACCAGTGGAGGAGATGTTGAGCTGCCCTCCGTTGATGTTCATGATGGACTTGCTCTCGATACCTTCGCCGCCTTCGCCGCTTTGCGTGCATTGGACGGTGATGATGCCGCTGTTTATGGTCAGGATTCCGTCGCTGCGGATGGCTTTCGGGTTGCAGTAGTCACCGCTGTTGCCGCCTCCCCCGGGCCAGCCACCGCCGCCGCCGGAGACCGTGAAACGGGCCCCCGAGGTGGACACGCTGAGTGTGAGCGACGAATCGGCCGCATCCACCGCCCCGATGACGAGGGTGCTGTCGGCACGCAACCCTTTGCCGCCTGCACCGCTGCTGCTGCACGTGATGTTGCCGCCGGTGATGTGGATATGGGCGTCGGATTTGATACAACTACTTGAGTAAGAATCTTTTGTGTTTCCTGAAACGGTGTATGCCGCGCCTGATCCAGCTGTGGTGATATTCAAGGTGCCGCCAGTGACGAACACGCTGCCGTCGGCGGAAATACCTCTGCCGCCGTTGTTGGTGACCGGAAGCGTGAGCGTCAAGTTGCCACCGTTGATGTGAACCTCGCCGTCCGCGGCGATGGCCGAGCAGTAGGAAGGATCCACCACACCGTCAACAGTCTCCAAAACGGTTGCGCCCGAAGCGGTGATGGCAATTTCCCCGCCATTGACGGTGATGGTCTGGTTGCTCTTCAATCCCTTGCTTTGCGCGCCCGATGCGATGAGCGTGATATTGCCGTCGTTGATGGTCAAGACGCTGTCGCATTTGACAGCCTTGGTGTCGGCAGTGGCTGCCGTGACGTGGAGCGTGCCGCCGTTGATCTCGATGAATCCGGTGTCGCCGTCCAGTCCGTCACCGGAAGTGCCCGAGATGGTGACGCTGCCGCCGTTCATACGGATGTAATCGCCGTGTAGGCCGTCAGAAACGGCCGCCGTGACGATGATGTTGCCGCCGTAGATCTCAATGAAGTCGCCGGAAGAAATGGCATGCTTGGTCCGCCCCTCGACGGTGAGCGTGCCGCTGCCGTTGAAGAACACCTGCCCCTTGCTGTAGAGCGCCGCTTTCTGCGTGCCGTTGGCGCAGTCTTTCAAGTAGTTGACGGAATTGTTCGGCAATGTGACGGTCATGTCCTTGTCCACAATGGAGTTGATGGCCGCGCCGGTGCTGCTCGTGATGGAGACACCTTCCAGGGAAAGGGTGAATTTCTTGTCGCTGGTGATGTTCAGAAAACCATCGGAGGTGCTGCCCGACAAGTGGTAGATGATGTTGGGAATGCCTGCCGTGGAAACCACGGTCACGCCCGCGCCGTTTGTGGTGATGGTCACGCCTGCGCTGGAAAGCGGGTTGGTGACGGTCACGGATGTACCGTTGTAGGTGATGTAGATGTCGTGAGTGGTCATCAGACTGTCGGTGCTGAAGGTTACACTGTCAATGTTCGCGAACGGGAAGGCGAGATAGTCGTTGCTGAAGTTAAACACCGCACTGTTGTGCATCAGAGTGATGCTGTCCAATTGGCTGATTTTCTTCTCAAAGGTGACATTCCCGTTGTGGTGAGTGTGCAGATAGTATTCTTGTGCGCTCACCAAGCACACACACATCAAACAAAGTATGAATGAAAGAACTTTTTTAATCATAATTTGTTTATTTTGAGTGATGTGTTATGGATTTTGAGGATATATAAACCCGAAGGGAGCTCGCTGACATCGACGGAATCACCGTTTCGGATGTCGCCGTGAAGGAGGAGCCGCCCGTCAATGGAATAGAGTGCGTAGGAGTAATTCTGGGAATCGTTCCCATTGATGTACAAAAGGTTGTGTGCGGGGTTGGGGTAAACCTTGAAAGTCTCGGTGACGATTTCCGGAACATCGAGCCCTTCGTTGAAGATCATATTGCGGATGTTGCTGACAGCGAAGGAGAAGGGTAGGGCAGTGCCGTTGTCAATATACATGTAATTGTCAGAAAAATAAATTTTACCATAAGCATTCACTTCAATCTCCTGTGTGGATGCGTCCTGAAAGGTCAGGGTTATTTTGCTTTGGGACATTCCCGTGGAAAATGCCAGCAATAAAGCCATAGACATAATCCATTTCAACTTGATTTTCAACATTTTATCGTATTTATATCTCTTATGTTTTTTGTTGTGTGCAAAAGTACGAAAAAAATGGCATTATTTTTTGTATTTTTGCGCTTTAAATAAAAAAAGTATGAAACGAGCGATTATCAGTGTTAGTAACAAGGAGGGCGTAGTGCCTTTCGCGCAAGAACTTGCGAAGTTGGGTTATGAAATAATCTCGACGGGTGGCACCCGCAAAGCATTGGATGCCGCCGGAGTCCCCACCATCGGCATAAGCGATGTGACGGGTTTCCCTGAAATCATGGACGGTCGGGTGAAAACTCTCCACCCGAAAGTGCATGGCGGTCTGCTTTCCGTGCGCACCAATCCCGGCCACGTGAAAGAGATGGAGGACAATGGCATCGCCCCCATCGATATGGTGGTGGTGAACCTTTATCCGTTCAAACAGACCATCGAGAAAGCGGGTACTACGTTTGAGGATGCCATCGAGAACATCGACATCGGCGGTCCCTCCATGCTGCGCAGCGCGGCGAAAAACCACGCTTTCGTTACGGTTGTGGTCGATCACGCTGACTATCAGACGGTCCTGGATGAATTGAAGGCTCACGGTGACACCACACTGGAGACGCGCCGCCGTCTGGCTGCCAAGGTGTTCCGCCATACTGCTGCCTACGATACCTATATCTCCACCTATCTTACCGAAAAAGTTGGGGAAAAAGAACCTGAAAACCTGACACTCACGTTTTCCAAGAAGCAATCGTTGCGCTATGGTGAGAATCCGCATCAGGAAGCGGCTTTCTATGCCGGTAAGAAGCAAGGCTATTCGATGGCGTGGGCTGAGCAGCTTCATGGTAAAGAGCTGTCATACAATAATATACAAGATGCGGATGCGGCATTGCAGATCTTGCGCGAGTTCGATCGCCCGACGATGGTGGCTGTAAAGCACAAGAATCCCTGTGGTGTGGGCGTCGGTGAGTCTGCCCTGGAAGCCTGGACCCGTGCATACGAGGCCGATAGCGTCTCCATCTTCGGTGGCATCGTGGCATCCAACCGCGAAATCGACCTGCCGACGGCCGAGGCCATGAAGCCTGTCTTCCTCGAAATCATCCTCGCACCTTCGTTCACGCAGGAGGCTTTTGACCATCTCTCCACCAAGAAAAACATCCGATTGATGACGTTCAGTACCGACAAGTCCAATGCCGACGAGCGTATGTTTGTCAGCGTCGCGGGTGGTATGCTCTGCCAGTCCATTGACCGCAAGCGTTTCGAAGATTATGAAATCAATGTGGTGACGGAAAAGGCGCCCACGGCGGAAGAAATGGAGAATCTGAAACTCGCGATGACTATCTGCAAGCATGTACGTTCCAATGCTATCACCGTGGCTTGCGATGGCCGTATCGCCGGTGTCGGTGCGGGACAGATGAATCGTGTGGGTGCTGCGCATATCGCATTGGAAGAAGCTAAGGAAAAAGGACTTACGAATAACCTCTGTCTCGCCAGCGACGCTTTCTTCCCCTTCGATGATGTCGTGAAAATGGCCAAAGAGTATGGTGTGACCGCTATCATCCAACCCGGCGGCAGCGTCCGCGACGAGGACTCCATCAAGGCCTGCAACGAGGCCGGCATCGCGATGGTGTTCACAGGCGTGCGGCATTTTAAGCACTGAGGTTGGCTGTTGGCTGTTAGCTGTTGGCTGTTGGCTGTTGGCTGTTAGCTTTTGGCTGTTGGCTGTTGGCTGTTGCCGTTTAATGACACTGATGAGCTCGTTGATTTGTTTTTCAATGAGGTGTAGTTGTGCCAGTAGCATGTCGAATGTTTCGTGACTGATATATTCCAAATTATATGCTATCTGTAATTGTGTTTCGACCTCAAAAGCAGAACCCAAACTGATGTTTAAATAATGAATAAATTCTCTTTCTGAATCTCTGGCAGCTCCCTCTGCGATATTGGATGGAATGGATACTGACGCTCTTCTCAATTGATCACTTAAGTCATATCTCTCGAAAGAAGGAAAGTTGCTAACTATTTTGTAGATTTTTGTAGTGAATGATATGGATTCGGTCCAAATTTTGTAATTTCTAAAGTTTCTCATTTTTTAATGGTTAATAGTTAAAATTGTAAATTATATTATATAAATTTTTGCAAAAATACAAAATATTTTCAAGCAATTGGCAGAAAACAGCTAATAGCTAACGGCCATTAGCTAACAGCCAATCATTAAAGTACATACCGTCATGCACGAACCCATCAACCCACAAATCGAACCTTCTTGGAAGAAAGTCCTCTGGGACCAGTTCCAAGCGCCGTATTTTGCGGAATTGAAAGCCTTTTTGGTAGAAGAAAAGAAGCATTATGTGGTGTTCCCGCCCGGGCCGAAGATTTTCAACGCCTTCAACTCGACGCCGTTTGACAAGGTGAAGGTGGTGATCATCGGACAGGATCCGTATCATGGGGAGGGACAGGCGCATGGGCTCTGTTTTTCTGTGCAGGACGGGGTGCCGATCCCGAAGTCGTTGCAGAATATTTTCAAGGAGTTGAGCACAGATGTGGGATTTGTGTTGCCGAGAAGTGGCAACCTGCAGTCGTGGGCCAATCAGGGCGTGCTGCTGCTCAACGCTACACTCACGGTGCGTGCGCACCAAGCGGGCTCACACCAGCGTCATGGTTGGGAGACATTCACCGACTGCGCCATACAGCGGCTGTCGGAACAACGCGAAGGGCTTGTCTTCCTGCTTTGGGGCAACTATGCCATTGAAAAACAGCGGCTTATCGACACTCGCAAACACTATGTGCTCACGGCGCCACACCCGTCCCCACTGTCCGCCTCCCGCGGTTTTTTCGGATGCAGACACTTTTCAAAAACAAACGAGATTCTGATTGCGATGGGCAAAGACCCTATAAATTGGCAACTATGATTTAAAGGGTATGAAGCCTTTCCTGTCTTCCATTATTGATAAGATCCTTGCTGACAAACGGGTTCCTTTGCACGATGTGGCGATCATTCTTCCCAATCGGCGTGCGCGGCGTTTGCTCCTACAAGGCCTTTACGAAGCTAACGGTCGTCAGCCGATGTTTGCTCCGCAAATATTCCCCATGGAGGAATTTGTGGCATGGCTTTCGCCCTTAAAAGTGACGGATCAGGTCACCCAGCTCATGCGGCTGAATAAGCTGACAGGCCGCTATTCTGGCAGCCGTTTTGACCAACATCATCTGCTTTCGTGGGGCATCGCTTTTCTCAAGGATATCAGTGATATGGACATGCAATTGCAGGACGTGCCGGCAATCTTGCGAGAACATGCCCAAGCTGCCGCCTTCGAAATCCCGTTCGGCAAGGACGAACTGTCACCCTCTGATTGTGAGCGAATTCAGTTCAACGAGTTGCTGGCGGACATCTACATTCAATATAAATCCTTGTTGCGTGAACATGCGGAGGCTTATGAAGGGATGATCTATCGGGATTGTGCTGAAAATATCGCTGACTATGCAGCAAAGTTGCCGTTCAAACGACTGATCTTCGCCGGTTTTTATGCTTTGTCTCCTTCGGAACTGGAGATAATCCGCTATTTACAGCAACATTTTTCCACGGAGATTTACTTCGATGTGGATCCTTTCTACTGTCATATAGAGGAAGAATCATCATCTGTAAGCCGCCAGAAGCAGGAAACGTCGTTTTTCATACAACGAAATTGTGAAAAATTGCAGATAGACTTCGAAAAAATGGCGTTTTTCGAACCTGATTATGCCAATATCCCGAAAAAGGTGAACATAGTGTCCACTTCCAAGAACATGCGACAGATATATGCGGCCATCGCTGAGGTGGAGCAAATCAAAGCGGCAAAATTGGCTGACATGGACGGCGATGCACTCGGCAAGGACGGTTTTGTCAATATGTCGGACACGGCGGTAGTGTTAGCAGACGAGAATCTGATGCTGCCCTTTTTGATTTCTTATCATCCTGAAAATGTGAAGATTAATGCCACTATGGGATTCCCTTTCGAGTCCACTCCGGTTTGTCTGCTTCTGCAACAGGCAATGTCTTTATATGAATCGGCGTTTGCTTTGACTCAAGATGAAGACCAGGTGCTCTCTTTCAGCGGAGAAGTGGTGGAACGACTGTGGGATCACGAGTTGTTGCGGGATTTGAAACCGGTTCCATTCTATTTTCCTACGGTGATTCGTCATGCACAAATACCTTATAACCAGGTGTTTCCGAATATTGCAAAGGCGCAGATAGCCCGTAATCTTCCGATAATACTTCGGGAATTTTGCAACTTTGCCGATTCCGTGACCGAGGAACCGTTATACAAGCAGCTTTGGCAGGAGGTCGCGTGCAAACTTGAAAAAGCGGAAGCCGTTTTTGATCAGTTTTATGAAAAAGACCAGGTCCTGGATTTCGCTTTCGCCCGATTCGCCGTGTCAAAATTTTTGTCCGAGATTTCCATCTCCATGCAAGGTGACCCAGACACCGGGCTCCAGGTGATGGGCTTGCTGGAAACCCGTATGATGGATTTCAAAAATGTCATCATGCTTTCAGTGAACGAGGGGATACTGCCGAAGGGAATTTCTTACAACTCGTTGATTCCATTTGATTTCAAGTTCAAATTCGACGGGAAAGACGCCCTTCCCAACTACCTGTATCAAGATCAAGTGTATGCCTATCACTTTTTCAGGTTGCTGCAACGTGCCGAAAATGTGGCGCTCCTATACAACAGTGCTTCCGATGAGAATTTGGCGGAAAAGAGCAGACTGATTGCGCAGCTGGAATATGAGGTTCAGGCCCAACATCTCGAAAAAGTGATTGACATCCGTCATCAGAAACTCGATTTCAATCTTCTTTTGCCTGAAAAAGCCAAGATCTCGATGAAGAAAACGGAAGCAGTTATGAAACTGTTGTCTGCGTATGTGTTTTCCCCGTCTTCTTTGCAAACGTATATCGCATGTCCGTTGAAATTCTACTTCAAGCATTTGCTTCGAGTCCGTCAAACGCCCGTTATTTCCGACCATTTGGGGGCCAACGAATTGGGAACCGTGATACACGCCCTCTACAAGCGCGCCTTCGATGAAATTAAGCAAGAACCCGATCCTTCGAGCTATGCGGCCATTCTGCAGCGGAACATCGACAATTCGGATGATATGATCCGTGAAGAAATTCGGAAACTTGACGGACGTAAATCTTTGACAGATAATGATTTTGAACAAGGATATTGGCGGATAAACCGTCGGATTATTGGCGAAACGGTCAATAATTACTTGAATATGGCGAAAGAGGAATTGGTCTGTTCGAACTGGCGAATAGATGCAAATGAGATGAAGGTGGATATTCGTGATTATCAGATATTTTCCGCTGACGGGAAGCCTTCGTTCACGGTTCGTCTGACAGGTAGTCTCGACCGTGTTCAAAAGGACGGACGCGATGTGATGATTTTGGATTACAAAAGCGGAAGCGTGAAACAGGGAAAACTGCAGATCAAGTGGAAAGAAGCAGCCTCGTCGGACAAAGATCCGGCTGAAATAGCTTTGGGTGTTATCTTTTCCGACAGTGATTACGACAAGCTCTTCCAACTGGTGATGTATATGCTCATGTATGATTATGTAACGCCGGAAAAGCCCGATTCTGTGCTGGTTGGAATCATCAGCACACGCGAAGCCAACATGGGACATAAAAACTACATCCTGCCGGCCTTGATCCAAGGCGGGCAGGATGTGCTGCCATACAAGAAAGTTTTGTCCAAGCTGTTGAATCAGCTGTTCTGTGACATTTTTGATAAGAAGAATCCGTTTGTCCAGACAGAGGATAAAGACCAATGCAAATATTGTGACTATCTGCATCTTTGCGGGCGGCAGACCCCGACAGGGAGCAGGATGTAGTGGGCTATTCGTGTTGCAAACAGCTCACGGTCAACCGCTAAAGCTTCTTCATTCGTGCCGTCAGGGTGTTCAGGAGAAGGCAGGCGGTGGTCATGGCGCCGGTGCCGCCGGGCACTGGGGTGATGGCACCGCATATTGCCGAGACCTCGTCGAATTTGACGTCACCGCAAAGCCGGTATCCTTTCGGATTCTCGGGTGCTTCAAGGCGGTGGATGCCAACGTCGATGACGGTGGCACCCTCCTTGACGTATTCGGCAGTAATCATCTCCGGCTGGCCGATGGCCACGATGAGGATATCAGCGCGGCGGCACACCTGCGGAAGGTTCTGCGTATGGCTGTGGCAGACCGTTACGGTGGCATTGATGTTCTTTTGTAACATCAGCATAGCCAGCGGTTTCCCGACGATGTTGCTGCGCCCCACAATCACACAATTCTTGCCTTTTGTCTCGATATTGCTGCGTTCAATCAGCTCGATGACACCATGCGGGGTGGCGGGCAGGTAGCAATCCTTGCCTAAAAGCAGGTTGCCCATGTTGACGGGATGGAAGCAGTCCATGTCCTTTTCGGGACTCACGTGCGCGGTCACCTTGTCGATGGAAATATGCTTGGGCAGCGGCATTTGGATGATGTAGCCGTCAATCTCTTCGTCGGTATTCAGGAAATCGATGGTGGAGAGGAACTCCTCTTCCGTGATGTTCGGCGAAAGATGATAGACGGACGACATGAAGCCGACGCCCTTGCACTGTTTTTCGATACTGCTCACATAGCTGAGCGCCGCACCGTCGTCACCGGCGATGACCACGGCCAGATGTGGAGCACGTGCCCCCTTGTCCAACAATCCTTTAACAGTAGTGGCGATTTCCGTTTTGATGTTCTCGGAAATCTGTTTGCCGTCGATGATGGTGGCCATGGTTAGCGTTGCAGTTTTTTGAGTTCCGCTTGTCTCTCCTCGATGGCTTTGTTGGTGGCCTCGATTTTGTTCGTTATTTTGTAGAGGTCGTCATTCAGCCCCAGCAGATTCTTTTGCAAACCGTCCTGCGATTTTTGAAGGGATTTCTTCTCTTTGGCGAGAGCGGAGATCTGCTCTTTCAGCGCGGCATCGTGTGAAGAGGCATATCTTTCCTGC
This sequence comes from Bacteroidales bacterium, assembly GCA_045130275.1. Taxonomy (GTDB): domain Bacteria; phylum Bacteroidota; class Bacteroidia; order Bacteroidales; family WCHB1-69; genus F23-D06. Next base: position 27,313 of record JBGUPL010000110.1, on the reverse strand, counting down.
AATCTGGTGATTTCGTTGGTCTTTTTTTCCACCATGTCGGCGTTTTTCTTCATTTCGTCATTGGTGGCGGTGATTTTGTCTTTCACCTTGAGTTGGTCTTTCTCCAAGGATTGGAGTTCCTTTTCCAGGGCGGCAATCTCGTTCTTCAGCTCTTCGATGCGCAAGTCTGTGCGGAAGGCCTCCACGTCGTATTGCAGCTCCTCGAGGAAGGTGACGATGTTGCGGGAGGTGCGCGGGTCGTTGCCGAAGGTGATGCAGTTCATGTTGCCGGTGGAGACCACCAAAATCACCTGGGCGCTACGGTTTTTCTTTTTGCCGACCTCGGCGGTGGTGAAGTAAATGTCATAGCGGGCTTCGCCGAAAGTGCTGCAGTTTTGGTTTTCATATACATGATAACCTTTTTTCTTGGATCCTTTCAGGTTGAGCTTGTTCTCGAACTTGTTGGCCAGCGCGTTATCCACGATGTCAACCGGAGTTTTTTCGATGGTGGTGGTGAAGCCGGTGAGTTGCTCTTTCCCGTAGAGGGTGGTGGTTTCATGAACCTTTTGTGCTGACAATGAGCACACTACGCTTACAAAAGCGAATAATGCGATGATCTTTTTCATAATGAATTCTTTTTTTTTATGTTTGATTTTTTCGATTAATTCCAAGCTGCAAAAATAAAAAAATTATTTTTGCGCCCGAAAATGACGATAAAAGAACTTTTGCACAAGTATGATTTTCCGGTCTATCTGGCTCCCATGGAGGGCGTGACGGACAGGGCTTTCCGCCGTATTTGCAAAGAATTCGGGGCGGATGTGCTCATTTCGGAGTTCATTTCCTCTGACGCTTTGTCGCGCGAAGTGGAGAAAAGTATCCGTAAAATGGACTTCGAGGACGGCGAGCGTCCGTTCGGGGTGCAGATTTTTGGCAGCACCGAAGAGGCGCTGGTGTCCGCCGCCCGTTGTGCCGAGGCGCAGAATCCCGACTTCATAGACATCAACTGGGGGTGCCCGGTCAAGAAAATCGTGAGCAAAGGCGCTGGATCGGCCATTTTGCAGGATATTCCCAAGATGGTGCGACTCACATCCGCTGTGGTCAAGGCGGTGGGGCTGCCGGTGACCGTGAAGACCCGGTTGGGGTGGGAGAGTGCCGACAAACCGATCGTTGAAGTGGCTGAGCGTCTGCAGGATGTCGGTGTGCAGGCCATCGCCATTCACGGGCGGACCCGCGCGCAGCAGTATGGCGGGGAAGCCGACTGGACACTCATCGGGAAGGTCAAGGACAACCCCCGGATGACCATCCCGGTGATTGGTAACGGCGATATTGACAGCCCCGAGAAGGCCGTTGCCTATCAGAAAAAGTATGGCGTCGATGCCGTGATGATCGGACGCGCAGCCATCGGAAACCCATGGATATTCCGCCAAATCAGGGATTATCTGAACGGCATCCCCTTTGAGGCCCCGTCCTACGACGACCGCGTGGATCTGGTGATGCGCCATCTCAGGGAGAACGCGGAGGTCAAGGGAGAGCGTGCGGCCGTTCTGGAAATGCGCACCCAATATTCCGGATACTTCCGTGGTGTGCCCCATTTCAAACCAAAGAAAATCATGCTTATGGCTGCTCAAACGGTCGCTGAATGCGAAGGAATTTTGCGCGGCTAAAAAAATGTTTTTTTTTCTTGACTTATTCATTTTTTTTTATATCTTTGCCCCCTTATTTGTATATTCGTGTGAAGCAGGCTTGTTGCACTCCTCTTCAGACAATAGCATAATAAGGTTTGACAAACGTTGTAAAATGATATTTTTTGATATAAATATTTGAATATAAACAAATTAGAATAAGTAAAAATTGATAAATATGAAACGACTCCTATTTGTTTTGATGGCAGTTATGGTGCCTGCGATGTTGCTTGCGCAACCGATGGACACGATGACCATTTATTCGGAAAATTTCGATGGCCCGACCCACACGATGACCCCCACCACCGGTTCCAATTTGGGTGGTACATTGGGTGACTGGCGTGTCGCCGGTGTTGGTGTGACCTATGACGACTGGCCGAACAACTACCAGCTGTACAAGTCATCGCCGAAATGTTACCATTCGCCGGTTTACAACGCCAATGGTAACAGCAACGCCACTACGGCCGCGTTCCCGCTTAACACAACTCCTTTTGTGCTGAGCCATGTCTATGTTGACTTTGATCACATCTGCAAGGTTCACCAGATCGATAATACCGCCATCTACTACCAGTTGGCGAACGGTATTGACGAAGACGGGAATTTCAATTGGGGACAATGGAAGTTGTTGAATTTCAGTAGTACCAGTGCTTTTTACTATGGTGAGGCTAAGGGAACCAGCAACATCACCAGTGGTAAGTTCTCGCAGAGTGCCTATTCCAACTGGCAGGCGAGCAGCATGACCGCCGTACCGACCAATGCATGGTGGCACCACGAGAAATTCGATGTCTCGCAATTTTTGCTTCAAGACCCGGATATCGCGAATCCGACTCACGTCCGTTTCCAGTTCCGTTTGTCCAAGCCGACCTCTTCTTCCACGGGTACGCAGGACTGCGCAGGCTGGTATCTCGACAATGTCGTGGTGTTGCTCTCCAACTGTGAGCTTATCGCTCCGCGCATCACGATGGTCGCCCCGTTTTACTATAACGTCGGTAACAACTTCACCAACGATGTCGGTCCTTACACGATCAAATCGAGATTGACGGATAATGACACCATTGCGTTGAGCTCGGTGGTGTTCAGCTATGAAATCAACAGTGGTCCGACAGTGGTTGTGCCCAATACTAACGCTTTTAGCAATAATTCCTTAACTGCTTCCGGGCATACTGTTGACGCACAGTGGCAATTGCCCGCAATTTGTTATCAGGATACAATTTACTACCATATCTACATGGAGGACACCCACGGCAGTAAGGCCCGTTTTGACACATTCCTGGTGGCCCACCACAACTATACCAATATCCATCAGAATGACGTGCGCCTTGACAGTTTGAACACCATGCCTCACTGTCTGATTACGGGCGTCCCGCAAGATGTGAGCGTTTTCTTCACCAACCGAAGCGACGCGCAGAACTCCCCGACGGCAAACGAGATGATTTCCGGTACCTTTAAGATCGAGGTGCGTAGCGAAGCCGGCACTTTGACGCATACCAGCACGCACAACTGGACCGGCGACATTTGTTTCGACATCCCGTCGTCTCAATCGTTGGGCTCTTTCACACCGACCCACGGTTACAACTATGTGACCGTATATGTGACCACTCGTAACGGGCAAGCCGACGGTTACCACATGAACGATACCCTCCGTATCAACCCGTACGCTTGCGACAGCCTGTTGCAAGGCCATTACACCGTAGGTGGCACCAACCCGGATTTCGCCAACATGACGGCGGTCAAGGAAGCCCTTGACTACTGCGGTTTGGGCGGTCCTGCCGTTTTCCATCTGCGCCCCGGCACCTATACGGAGTTCGACTTCGATCAGAATTACATCGGTCAGTCATCGGTCAATACTATCACTTTCCAAGGTGACAATCCGAACAGCGTCATTATTGTGAACGACAACCTGGATAACGGCGCGAACATCTTCGGCGCGGTGACTTTGGTGAATGTCAAGGATTACATCTTCAAGAACCTCACCATCCAGGCCAACGACACCAACGTGTCAAGAGGTGTGGTGATCCGTGGAAACGGTAGCCGGAACATTCTGTTCGATGGCTGTACGATTAATTCCAAGAACGTCAACACCACAGATCTCACCAGTTGTGCGGTGAGCCGTACAACCGCAACCACCGGCGTGCCGGATACCATCACCTTCCGTAATTGTACGATCGGTGGCGGCAATGTGGGCTTCAACTACGTGGGTGCTAACAACAAACGAAATCTCATCACGATAGACAACTGTGATATCACTGCTTGTTACAGAGGTGTTGTCTTCAGCTACACCAATGGTGTGATTTCCAATAACCATATCAAACAATACTCTTCATCGAACCCGCAGAACTTCACCGCTGTTTATGTCAGTTATCCGACAGGCATAGACATTGCAGGTAATACCGTGGATTCTGTCACGAAGATGGAATATGGTGTTTATTTGACCAATGCCACTTTGCAGGATTATTACATCCGTGACAACCACCTCAAGGTGGGTAACGGCCCTGCCGCCATTTATGTCAACAGCAGTAGCTCCACTCACAACACGAACACGAATATGGACGGCCATATTCTTGACAATGAAGTGATTCTCTACCCTGTGACGGCCAACAACAGTTATGCAATCCATATTAACAACAGCAATGACCTGAAGGTGATTAACAACAGTGTGCTGGTGAAATCTGACGCACCGTTCTCCAACACGGCCGCGATCTACATTTCCAATGGTGCCGGCAACACCTTCCTTCACAACAATATTTTCATGAACAAGACGGTCACGGCTGACAATACAGACTATCCCTTGTATTTGAACGCTAATGCGACTGCGACGGGTACCTTCAATGATTTCTATTCCACTTCCGGCGTCATTGCCTATAAGACGGTTGCCCGTTATACAGTGGCCGAACTGGAAAATGCCATCAGCACCTTGACCGACAACATCTCTATGATGCCGACGATCGCCAATGAAGACGAGAGTTTGCTTCCCGATCCTATGTCCGGTTTGGAGTGTTGGCGCCAATCACCTGTGATGAAAGATATCCGCGGCATCGACCGTTCGGAACTGACCTATATGGGTGCTTACGCTAACGTCATCCCCAACGTTGATGGAGAATTGACCTCTATCGTCAGTCCTGTGCTCGGCGAGTGTCCGCAAAGCTCTTATGAGATTACGGTGAAGGTTACCAACAAGGGTGGTCACACACTCAACTTCGCGTCCACGCCGGCCACCATTCAACTTATTTCCAATTCGTTGAATATCAACCAGACGATAAATATGAACACCGGCTCTTTGGCCCCGATGAATTCGATGAACAAAGTGCTCACTTCCGGTGTGGTTATTCCCAGCAACCAGCCGGTTGACTTCACAATGATTATCAATGTTCCGGGTGACAACCAGCATGCCAATGACACGTTGAGACAGAATTTCACTTTGGAATATATTATCCCTGACTACGAGGAGAACTTCAGCAATGGAACAGCGCAGACTTGGACAATTGAGCAGCTCTCCGGTGCTGGTAACTGGACATTCCAGAACGGCGAGGGCGTCAATCCGACCATCATGCCGGTGTATGGTACTGGACGTCTCTTCTTCAACTCCAAGAACTTCGCCGCCAACACATCTTCACGCGCCATTCTTCCCGTGACCGTGTTGAATACGGCCACCAATCCCATTTTGGAATTGTGGTTCGCGCACGACAACACCAATTCCGCGAACAACAAGAACGATGAGATGACGGTGAAGATTTCCACTGACGGAGGCGTCAATTATTCGAACCTCATTCCCCAGGGTCAAACGACCGCTCCTATCAAGCGTTACAAACAATCTGCCACCACTCCTACGTGGGAGCGCTATGTCTTTGACCTCTCCAACTATGTGTCCACGGGTTGCGTGTATATCGCGTTCGACGCCACGTCAAAGGCTGGTAACAACCTTAATGTGGACCGTATCCGTGTCAGAAGTTTGTTCCCGAATGACATTGCCGTCACCAAGATTTACAGTGCCGGTGAGACTCCGACGCAATATGAGATGCGCGGCGTTGTCAGCGCCGTTGTGAGAAACGAGGGCTCACAGGCGCAGTCGAATATTCCTGTCTATTTGAATGTTACCGGTGCTACGGAGGCCCCGTGGCAGGATACGCTTTTGATTCCGTCATTGGCTCCTAACACAGAGACGATTATCACCTTCCCCGACCATTTGTACAACGTCAACGAAGTCAAGGATGTGGAGGTGCGTTGTGCCAATGACATGCACAATATCAATAACAGCAAACATTGGCGTATGGAGGCCAACCTGAATGTGGCTAACTATGCCGACACAACCAACGACATTGTGCTGATTGGTGATTACAACACCATTATCCGTCCGTGTGTGCGTTACAAAACCAACGAAGAGTTGGCTGTGACCGCTGTGAAATACTATTATGACCAAACTTACATTGCTGATCCTGAGAACGGATTCAAGGCTTTCGTTTCCGATGCTTCCGGCAATGTTCTGGCTACTTCGCAGGTGGTGGAATTCAGCTCTCTGCAGCAAGGCGCTTGGAATATTATTCCGATTCACAATTTCGCTTTGACGAACACAGTCAGTGAATTCTACGTGGGTTTGGAAATGCTCTCTCATGGTAACTATCTGTGCGCTCAGGTTGAGACTCCGTTGCGCGATTCCACATTCTATTACTTGAACAATGGAACTTATGAGCCGCAACTTTCCGGCCGATTCATGATCGGTGCGGTGGTGGACACTCCGTATATCAACGATGTCGCTCTGCTGGAGCTGGTTCACCCGGTTTCCGGTTGTGACCTTGGACACGAGCATCTGAATGTCCTGCTCACAAACAACGGTACCACGGACATCGTTCCTCCGATCCAGTTGCATTACACCGTCAATGGAGGCAGTGTGGTGACGGAGAATTTCACCGACACGCTTCACAGCCACGAAACCACGGTGTTCACGTTCAACAGCATTTATGACTTCACCAATAACCAGTTGTATCAGGATGTCAACTATGCTGTGAAGGTTTGGGCAACCAAGCTTACGCAAGACAGATTGACGTTCAACGATACGTTGGCACTTACGGTGATTTCCAAGGGTAAGGCGGTGACACCGATCGTGCAGGACACGGTCATTGTCAACTACCACACGCCCACGACGTTGACGGCCCAGTTGCCTGCCGCTATTCCGCAAGGAGTGCTTGGTTGGTTTACCAGCGCCGGTTACGAGTCATGGAATTTGCTGGGTTATGGCAATACCTACACCACCCCGATCATCTATTTCGACACCACGTATTATGTGACCGCTAATCCCGGTACTGTGGATGATGTGATTGTGGGCACGGGCACGGGCTCCGGCACGGACCCGTTCACGTTCACGAACGGCTATTCCCGCGGCCGTACGATTTACTTGGAGCAGGAGGTCGGTCACGGTACGATCACCTCTTTCGCCTTGAATGTGAAGTCCGCCTCCACGGCTGCCGCTGCTGCTGGTATCCCGATGAAGATTTACATGAAGTGCACGGATGACAACGTTTACTCCTCCACTGCTGTGAACTGGGAAGACGAGGTGTTGGGCGCTACGCTTGTCCTTGACGACCGTGTCTTCTTTGATCATACCGGCTGGTTCTATTTTGACATGCTGACTCCGTTTGACTTCAATAGCGGCAACTTGGAAATCTTCATGGAAACCAATTGCGCTGACTACTGCACGGGTTCGGGTACACAATGTAACAACTGCGGACAATATGTGTCGGGTGCTCAAAGTTATCCTCAATTCTATATGACGAACTCTCCAACGGGAATCGTGCAATGTCAAAAGAAGGCTGCCAACACCATGGCACAGATGGCCAGTGCCTACACGAATGTGTCTAAGCGTCTTAATGCTCGATTCACGGTGGCCAACTTGGATTGTGGTAGTGTGAAGGTTCCGGTTTACCTCCATGTGCCTGACATTCCGGATTATGATGTGGAGACTCAGGAATTGCTCTATCCTGAATCCGGTTGTGCTTTGTATAATGAAAATATCCAAGTTCAGGTGAAGAACATGTTGAATACCGCAATCCCGGCCAACAAGGTGGTTGTGCATGCCATTTTCAATGGCTCAGAAATCACCCACACTGTTGCGGAACCTTTCAGCCCTGAGGAAGTGAAGGTTGTGGAATTCGCTACTCCGTTCGATTTCAGCGCTCCTACAAACAACATTACTTTTAACTATACTATATATACTACATTAAATAATGAGACGGTGGTTTATGGCGGCAATGACACCATCAGCGGTACGTTGCAGTCAACCCGCACGGCTCATTTGCCCGACAGCATTGTTTACCAGGGTAGTTATACGCAACCTTACACAATACTGCAACCGGCAGACAGACCTTCCGACATCACACAGTACTATTTCTATGATTCGCAGGATGCTGCCACTCCGGTGCATACTACAACCACCGCTGCGCAGTATATGACTACGGATCCTTTGTATAGTACTGCTGTTTACTGGATGTCAGGTAAGACACAGCAGAGTAACTGTATTACCAAACGTATCAAAGTGATTGTCGATATTTTCACGCCGCAATATGATTTGAGTACAGAAGAGCTGATTTACCCGGTGTCCTATCAGTGCGCCACTTCGTTGAACCCGCAACTGCAGGTGTCGGTGATGAATCAGGATACGACCTCAAACACCCAGATCCCGGCTGGAACGTTCAAGTTGAACGCCAACTTCACTGGCTCAGCCACTGTGAACGGAACGAGTACGATCAGTACGCCGATCTCTTCCTTGCAGTTGGATACCATCACGTTTGACAACGGTATCAATCTTGGCTCGACGACGCAGAATAGAATCTACCAATACTTGATTTATACCACTCCTGTCGATCCCAATCTGCAAGTCTATAAAGCTAACGACACCATTTCAGGCACCATGTACTTCCCGGCATTGCCTCAAGCACCTCAGGCCTTGTCATTCACGGTTCCTTATGGTGGCACACATACTGTAACGCCTTCTTCTGCTCCGTTGAATCACTATTATTTCTACGAAAACGCTACTGACAACCAAGCCATTGCTGAAGGCAGCAGCTTTACCACAGATCCGATTTACGGGCCGACCACATATTACTACAGCGGTCGTATCGAGTCCAACGGTTTCAGCAGTGAGGTGATACCGAACACGGGTAGTGTGTCTTGTCCGTCGAATATGCCGTTCAACTTCGACAAGGGCCATTCCTACGCCAAGGTTCTCTTCAACAAGGAGGATATGGGCGGTGTCGAAGGCCGTATCGACAGCATCTTCTTCAATCTGTGTTCTGTCGAAGGCAACGGTGTGGCCATCCCGATGAAGTTCTGGCTGGCCAATACTGCCGATGCACAAGCCATCGCCACGGGTAACACCAGCATCAACTGGCCGACGGAAACCTCCAACGCCACTTTGGTGTATGACGGTGATATGTTCTTTGATCAAAGCGGTTGGGTTGGATTCGCTATCAATGGCGGATTTGACTACGCAGGCGAGGGCCTCTTCCTCTATGCTGAACACAACTGCGGTGATAACAGCTGTAAGAATAATCTGGGTGTCAATCCTAACCCGAAATTCTCGAACAATGCTCTGCCGCAGAATTCCAAGAGAATGCTCACGAACGCGCCGAGCAACAACAATCCGTTGACTGCTGCCGCCACGTTCACGTTAACCAACAGCCGTATCCAGACCAAGTTCGTGATGAACTACACTTGCGAGTCTCCGAAGGCGACCATCACTATTAACACCACGGTGCCGCAACACGATGTGGGTGTGACGGCCATCACGGCTCCGGTGTCTCAGAGCAACACCTTCACGGCTAACCAGCCTGTCACGGTTACCCTCAAGAACTTCGGTTCACAGGCAGCATCCAACTTCCCGGTCTCCTACCAGCTGGCTAACAACACGCCGCAGACCCAGAATTACACGGGGTCTCTCGCTGCCGGCGCAACGGCCACGATGACCTTTACCACGAATGCCGACCTTACCAGTGTCTATTTCCCGACTCCGTTCAGAGCTTATACGGGTCTCACTACCGACACCTACCATGCTAACGACACCACGACCATCTTCTTGAGCAAAGAAGATCCGTGTCCGTCACGTCCGTTGGCTTTGAATACCGGTGCCCACATCACGAATGTGACGATGGGATCTCTCAACAACGGTACCGCGGCACCTTACACGAATCATCCCGCTGCCCCGGGCAATGGCATGTACACTGACTACACCCAGACGGTCGCTCCGGTGGAACTGATTCTGGGTCAGGAATATACCATCAGTATTGCTCACGCCTTCACCAGCACCGGTACCAAGACTGTTTATAAACGCGCTTTCATAGACTATAACCGTAATGGCGAATTTGAAAATTCCGAGGCCATCACGATCAGCCCTGCCATTACGGCCGGTGAACCCAATGCTGTGACGTTGGATACTTTCAATGTCGATGTGAATGCCAATGTCGGACTCACCCGTATGCGCGTGATCTGTACCTCTGTCGCGAACATGAACAGTCCGTGTGGGTTCTACAATAATAATGCTACTGGAGAAGGTGAGACCGAGGATTATGCGGTGCTTCTCAGCGCTCCTATGCAGGTTGACTTGGGTGTTTCCGATGTTATTCACCCTGTTGGCGATGTTTGTGCTGACACGAATGCCGTTATGCGCGTCCAAATCCGTAACTTCGGTACGGAGTCGCAAACCTTCAGCATGGCTAATCCGGTGACGATCACCGCCAATATCACGGGTGCTGTGCCTGGCACCTACACGCAAACCGTGGAGAATGGCATGCTGGCATCCAACCAGGAAATGACGGTTACCCTCCCGAATGTCAATCTCAGTGGACTCGGTAACTATCATGTGAATATTCTCCTCACCTATAGTGGTGACCAATACCTGACGAACAACACGAGAAGCGCCGATGCAGTTGTCTCCGACCAGACCGTCGAACAGCTTCCGTTCGTGGAACCGTTCACTCCTGTTGGTGAAGAAGGTAGCTATCACTTCTCAGATGACTGGATCTTGGATGGACAGTATGCTAACTACAAGTGGGATATGAGGACTGGTGCTTCTCAGAACCATTCATTCAACCCGAGCGGCGGCCCTGCCGGAGACCACACTTCAGCTGGCACTTCGTTGGCGCAATACGGCGGTTATGCAACGGTGAATGGCGTCAACAGCACGACCAATTTGAACAAGATGATTACCTTGACCAGTAGATGTATCAATATGCACTATAGAGATATCTATCCTGCTGAGCTTAATTTCTACAAGTATTTAACTGGACAAAGTACCTCCGACTTTGATTTGTATGTGGAAACCGGTTCTGGTAAGTATTATCAACAAGTGGATCATTTGACCAAGGCCAATGGATCTGCTGAATGGACAAACCATCTTACGGTCCTGACCCCCGTTGATGAGGTGGCCCGTCTGAGATTCACCTTGACAAATCACAAGTACAGAATCGATCCCAGCATTGACGATATCAATCTTGTGGTGGGACAGCCCGACCTTAGAATTCGAGTGGATTATCCGGAAGACAAGAGCACGGCAACTTCCTGTCTGCAAGTCAATAGCGTTGTGGTGCCTCAAGTCACCATCTTCAATGACGGTAATTCTGCTGTCGAGGAGTTCGACGTGATCTTCAGAGTGGGTACAAGTAACGATATTGTGTCGGACACCGAACATGTTGTACACCATATTGAACCGGGTGACACTATTGCATACACCTCTGTGAACGAATACGTAGTCACCAATATCGATGACCAATGGGAGGTGAGAGCCACGGTGAAGATAGCAAACGACAAGAAAGAATTCGGTAACACTGATCAAACGCACTCTTGTACCAATCTTCCTGTTGAGGAATTTGACATGGAAGACAACGTGTATCTCGGACAGAACGTGCCGAACCCGTCTATCACCGTCACCCGCATTCCTTACTCTGTGCCGGCGCCGGGCAAGGTGACCTTGGAAGTGGTTAACGCTGCCGGACAGGTTGTTTATACCGCTACGCAAGAGGCTGAGTTGGGTGTCGAATACTTCGAAGTGAACACCACCGATTTCGCGGCTGGTGCTTACTTCTACACAATCTATTACAATGAAGTAGTCTTAACCAAGAAGATGGTTGTTGAGAAATAACCGCTTCTTAACAGAAGAGGCTACCCTTCGGGGTAGCTTTCTTTTTCTAATTGAGATACGATGAAAAGACATTTGTGGACAGCGTTTTGTATGATGTTTTTGCTGACGGCTTGTGTGCAAGGCAAGCCGAGCAAGGACACGTTGGCTCCGGTGCCGGAATCCTCTGGCACGTGGTTGCGTACGGGCGCTGAGTGCATGGAACGCTACCTGCCGTTTTTGGAAGGCAAGCGCGTGGCCGTGTGCGGCAACCAAACCTCCGTGGTCGGGAAAACCCATCTGGTGGATACGCTGCTGTCTCGAAACGTCAACATCGTGAAACTGTTTTGCCCGGAACACGGATTCCGTGGTCAAGCCGAGGCTGGCGCGACCATCGCTTCCGGCAAGGATCCGCTCACTGGACTGTCCGTGGTCTCCCTCTACGGCAAGAACAAAAAACCGACGGCCGAACAGCTGCAAAATGTGGACATTGTGCTCTTTGACTTGCAGGATGTGGGTTGCCGTTTCTACACGTACATCTCCACGTTGCACTACGTGATGGAGGCCGCCGCCGAGAACGGGGTCAAGGTCATCGTGCTCGACCGTCCGAACCCGAACGGATTCTACATCGATGGACCTGTGTTGGAACAGCAGTACACATCCTTCGTGGGCATGCACCCGGTGCCGGTGGTCTATGGCATGACGATAGGGGAGTATGCACGGATGATCAACGGCGAGAAATGGCTGGCGAACGGGGTGCAGTGCGATCTGACGGTGATTCCGCTGGAGGGTTACACGCATGAAACCCGCTACGTCTTGCCGGTCGCCCCGTCGCCGAATTTGCAGACCGCGGAGGCGGTCTATCTCTACCCGTCGCTCTGCTTTTTCGAAGGCACGAACGTCAGCGTGGGGCGTGGCACTGACCGTCCGTTTGAAATGTACGGCGCACCCGGGATGCAAGTGGGCGACTATCAGTTCACTCCGCGTGCGATTCCCGGGGTGTCTGAGAACCCGCCTTTCAAGGGTCAGGTATGCCGCGGATATCTTCTGCACGACAAAGCTGTGGAAAGCTTGAACAAGCCCGGCTTCCTCAACCTGTCCTATTTGCTCATTGCCTATCAGAACTTCCCCGACAAGGCGAACTTCTTCCTCAAGAATAATTTTTTCGACAAATTGGCAGGTACCGGTCAACTACGCAAGCAGCTCGTGGCTGGTGTCTCTGAGGAAGAAATCCGTGCTTCTTGGGAACCGCGATTGAAGGCATTTAGAGAGATGCGCGAAAGGTATCTACTCTATCCATAAAATAATGAAAGTTGTAAATATCTGATTTATAATATTTTGTAGCTATTTATAATTATAATAATTTGATAATAAGAAAGATAGGAAAAACGGCGAAAAATATAAGATTCAGATGTAACAAAATAAAGAGTACTTGCGACAACAAAAATGAAAGGGGAGAATTTGTGCTGAAGAGTTTGAATTGAAAGTTTAGAAAAATATACGATATGAAAAAATTATTTTTGACAATGATGTTGGCGGGCGTGGTCGCTTTTGGATTTGCTCAACAGCAGAAGTTGGCCCATTTTTATCCGTCACAGATGATTTACGAGCAGTTGACTCCCACACAAGTGGAGCAAATGCGTTCTGAGAATCCTGCTGACCTCCTTCAGATGAATTACCGATTGGTGAATTCAGCGGTGGTCATTGCCAAACCGTTGGACGGTGATGTGAAACAAATGAGCAGTCTGGAGAAGTATCTGCCCGAGGGAATGTCGTATGATGAGGATGAGATCATCCGCAATGGCGCCCTCAACCCTTACAAGTGGAAACTCCCGCAGGACAAGACGCAGTGGTGTGTCTATCCGATGCGCCGCAGTGGTTATTTTGTCGCGGTACCGCCTGAGACAGTCTTCAACGAGCGAATGCAGGCGTTTTTGAAATCGTATGGTTTTTAACCTTAAATCCGGAAAAAGATGAAAAAGATATTCACAATCATAGCGTTACTGTCTTTTGCGACAGCTGTTTCCGCCCAGACGACGATTCTCATGAATAACTCCGCCCAGCCGCATTATTCGGGGTGCAATTTCACCATTTATGACGATGGCGGGTTGAACGGCGATTATTCCAACAACATGGATGTCGTTATCAACATATCCTCGAACGACCCCACCAATGGCGCCGTTTCGATCAATGTTGACATGCTTTCATTTGACATGCCTTGTGGGGACACGTTGTTTTTCTATGACGGTCCCGTGGTGGCGGACTCCATGCTGCTGGCCTATTTTACCAATTGCGATTCGTTACAGGCTGTGGCCATTACGGTGGCCGGTACGATCCGTACCGATGGTTCTGTGACCATCCGCTTCAAATCCAATGATACTGAGCCTGGCGGTGGTTTTGTACTCACATCCAATTGTGTACGCCCCTGTCAGCGTGTCCAGGTGGTGATGGATACCGCCCTCTGTACGAAGGTGCCTCATCTGGAGGCCGACGGTTACTATTACCTGGATGTTTGTCCGGCGGACAATCCGTTTCATTTGGCAGCAAAAGGCGTTTATCCCGACAATGATTTCAGCTATCATCAGGATGATGCCCATTCAACATTCAATTGGGATTTCGGTTGGGAGACACTCGACAGTCTTGCTGGCAATTCAGTCTATCGTGATTTTCCGGAAGGCCGTGGTTATGACGTTGCAGTCTCTATCACCGACAGTGCGGGATGTTTCTCTTATGTTCCGCAAACCTTCAGAGTCCGGACTTCGTCCAACCCTATCCGTGAAGTGTTGAATTTCCCGCAGGTCTGTGCCGGTACTGAAGTGGACTTGACTGTGGGATATGACCATCTGTCTATCGTTCAAACGGATACCGTGGGCAGCGAACAGGTCACCGCTCTTTCGGTGAACGACACCATCTTCCTGCCTGACGGTCAAGATTGCGGATCCGGTTGTGCATACATTTCCCCGGTCACCTTCACCAGCTTTTCTCCTGCCGCCACTATCCAGTCGGCCAATGACATCTGGTTTGTACGTATCCGACTGGAGCACTCGTTCATCGGTGACATCTGGATTGCCTTGACCTGTCCTAACGGCCAGTTCGTTTCCCTTGTGAGAAAATACCAGTCCACAGGTACGTCCAACTGTACCAGCGCCATTCCGCAATCGCAGTGGGGCTGGCTGTCTTCGGGCAGCAGTGGTGCCGATTTTGGTATTGTCGGAACCCAAAATGGATCTGATAAGTGTGATCCCAACGTCAACCCTATGGGCACGCCGTGGAACTATGTCTGGTCCAACAATACTGTTAATGGCTATCAATACAGCGCGGGTAACTATGTGTATGCTAATTCCAATGTCAATAATGGTAGAATGGACTCCACCAATGTGGCAGCTATGACCAATGTGTTCCATCCCGAGGGTGATTTCTCCAACCTGATCGGTTGTCCGATGAATGGTACCTGGAGTATTGAGGTGGTTGACGGTTGGGGTGCTGATAACGGCTGGCTTACCGAGTGGGAGATTTCCCTTGATCCGGCACTGTTGCCGCAGGATTGGTCTTATCAGGTGCTGGTCGATACTGCTTGGGTGGACGGCCCTGGCGCAAATGGTCCCCAAGTGATTCCCGATTCAGCCGGTAACATCCCCTATACTATCTATGTGATGGATGAGATGGGATGTGTCTATGACACGGTGAACGACATGGAAGTGGTGGGGCCTCCCGAGCCGGATCTGGGTGCAGACTATAAGATTTGTTACGGTGAGCCGACGGTGTTGGTGACCAATTACGACCAAGCTGGAGCGGAAGGTCAAACAACGGTGTATGAATGGAATACAGGTGATTCTACGCCCGATATTGAAGTGATCACCGCAGGTCAATACTATGTGACGGTGAGAACCACGAGTGATGAGACTGGCTTGGAGTGCTCGGGTTCAGACACCATCAATATTGATATCTTCGAACGTCCTATGATCAATTTTGCGGATCCGAATCTTTCAGGCTGTGCCCCTCTGAATTTGCGTATAGAGAACAATTCCACGCCTGCTGACTCCTATTGGGAGTGGTATATCATGGCCCACGACGATTTTGGTGGATCCCGTGTTGCATACAGCTCCACAGCAAAGGATCCTGTGTTCCAAATCAACGATCCAGGTACATATTCCTTGATTATGAAGATGACCACTCAGGACGGGTGTGTGGATTCCTTAGCCTTGTGGAACTCGATTATTGTGAATCCGCAGCCTATCGCAGAGTTTGAGGCTGATCCGGCCATCTCCATGTTGAGTGAGAACGGTGGTGTGGTGAACTTCATCAACTATGCTGACCAAAGCATGGTGACGGGAGGTCACGGTAGCTTCTATTGGGATTTCGGTGATGGCAATATCGATTCCGTGAATTTTGCCGAGCCGCATACCTATACCACGTGGGGTGATTATAATGTGACGCTGCACGTGGAGAGCAATTCCGGCTGTTCCAGTGAAATCACGCATACTATCGTGATAGAGCAGGATTTGGTGTTCCCGAATGTGATTACGCCCAACGGCGATGGCATTAACGATGTGTTCGCCATTGAGAATCTCAACACGAACATCAATCCGGAGGATCCTGACGGTTACCGCAACAACCGTCTGCAGGTTTTTGACCGTTGGGGCAAAAAGGTATATGATGCCAAAAACTATGATACGTATGCCAATAGCGGCACTATCTATCCTGGCACTCAGATCTTTGATGGCTCTGGCCTTTCTGACGGTGTCTATTACTACTCCTTCTATTACAAGGGAAAAGCGAAGACCGTTACATTCAACGGTTCAATCACCATTGTGAGGTAGGACGCAGAACGAAAACGTAAAAAAATGGGGAATCCGTAAGGGTTCCCCTTTTTTGATTTCTGAATTGCGGTCGTTCGCGTGAATCGGAAACTGTGCTACTCGTTTTCAATCAGGAAATGCAGTCTGTTGAAGACATTCGCTTCCGAGGTGCCGCCGTCAAAGTCGAGGAACAGCAGGTTTACCTCAGGATACAGCTTCCGCATCTTTTTCTCAATGCCTTTGGAGATGATGTGGTTGGAAATGCAGGCGAACGGTTGCAGACTGATGATGTTCTTCACGCCGTCTTCCGCCAGGGATGACATCTCCGCCGGAATAAGCCAGCCTTCCCCGAAATTGGCCGCCATGTTGATGATGCGTTCCGCTAGTTTCGCCTCGTGGAACATATCTGCAAATGGCCGGTAGAATGGGAAGTCCTTGCAGACTTCGTCGTAAGATTTTGCATAGCGGAAGATAAGCTTATAGACCACATCGGTCAAGAAGAGCGGCAGGTCCACCGGCTTGATATGGTTCTTCTTGTTGATGTGCCGGTTTACAAAACTGTTGATGAAGAAATTGTAGATGGAAGGCGCGACGACTTCCACTCCTTGCTCAGCGAGCCAGTCTAAAACATTAAGATGTCCGAAAGAGTTGTACTTGATATAGATTTCGCCTACCACACCCACTTTCGGGAGCTTTTTCCTCGTGTCGATGTTGGCGATGAATTCAGACACTGCCTCTCTCATCAGTCGTTTCATGCCGCGGTAGTCGCGTGCCTCGATGAGGGGGAGACATTTGTCAATGTATTTTTGGTGCAGTTCTTTTGCAATGCCGGGTTGCTTTTCACGCGGGCGTGATGCATAGTAGATTCGAGACAAACAGTCGGCATAGAGCAGTGCGTTGATGGAAGGCAATGCCAACTCCTTGGCGTTGAAATGGAATCCAGGTTGTTCATTGGCGAGGGTGTTGCCTAAAGCGAGAGACAAAACAGGTACGTTTTCAAAACCAGCAGCCACCAAGGCTTTCTTGATCAACATAATGTAATTGGTGGCACGGCACTGTCCTCCTGTTTGCGTGATGATGACTGCCGTGTCGTCCAATGGGTAGTCGCCGCTGCGCAAGGCTTTCAGAAGACTGCCCACCACGATGGTGGCGGGGTAGCAGACCTCGTTGTTGGCGTATTGCAGTCCCAAATCGACGCACTCCTTGTCGCCGAGCGGCAGGTTGATGAGGTTGTAGCCGGCCATCTTGAATACGGTCGGGATGAATTCGGAGTACCCGCCGGCGAAGTAAGGCCCGATGATGGTACGGCGGCGGTCCGCCTCCATGAAGGGTGGGGTGGTGATGTACGGTTTATCGATCTTTTCCTGGTGGCTGAATTTCAGACTCTCCACCATTGAGCGCACGCGCAAGTGCAACGAGCCGATATTATTGACGTCATCGACTTTCAGCAGGGTGAAACTCTTGCCTTTTCGGTCGAGAATGTCGTGGGTCTCGTCAATGATGAAGGCATCGGGACCGCAACCGAAGGAGGTGATCATCATGAAATGGACATTGTCGGGACTGTTGGCGACATAATGCGCTGCTTTGAAAACGCGGTTGGGGTAAGTCCATTGCGTGACGGACATCAGTTCCCGATAGACGGCAGCATCTTCCTCGCCCGCCACATACTCCGTGACCACGTCGATGCCCATGTCGGCGATGCAGTCGGAGACCTTGTGTTGTATGAGCGGGTCAGAGTGATAGGGACGTCCTGCGAGGACGACAACCATGCGGCCTTCTTTCTTTGCCTTCGCCACAACTTCGACGGCTTCTGTGTGCAGTTCCTCCTGGTATTCTTTTTGTGCGGTTATGGCCGCGTCAACCGCTTTGTTGGCCAAAGATTTGCTTATGCCTAAGGATTTCAGGTATTTGACACACCCTTTTCGTAGAAAATCCTCGTTGTTCATGGAGATAATGGGCTCGTCAGTGGGAATGCCGAACCGTTCCTCCGTGTCGATGGCATTGCGCACCACGTCAGCGTAACCGGCCACCACGGGGCAGTTGTAGCTGTTTCGTGCCGCCTTGTCGGCGGGAGCCTCCATGACGATGAAGGGGTAGAAGATGCGATCGACTTTCTGACGCGCCAGATCGAAAATGTGGCCGTGCATCAGCTTGGCAGGGAAGCAGATGTTCTCCGACATCACGGTGTGGATGCCTTTTTCGTACTGTTTCACGGTGGAAGGACCGGAGAGGACAGTGCGGATGCCGCAAGCGCGGAACAGCGCGTGCCAGAAGGGGTAGAGCTCGAACATGCCGAGCGCACGCGGGATGCCGATGACCGGTTTCCCGTTCGCTTCATTCAGCATCGGCCGCCGGAACAGCATCTTCAGCCGCCGGTGGTGCTGGTTGAAACCTTTTTTCTGGACTTCTGAATGATTGGTGAATATCTTCTCGCAGTTGTTGCCGGCATAAAATGTCTGTCCGTTTGAAAAATGATATTCCAAAACGGTGCAGTGGTTCGGACATCCCGGGCATACCTGCTGCTTGTTTTCAAATTGCTGTATGGCGAGCAAATCATCGAGGGAAAGCACATTGGTGACCTCTTGTTCGCGGGCGTAGAGGGCGCAGCCGTAAGCACCCATCAGTTCGGGAATGTCGGAGAAACGGACGTCTTTGCCGGTGAGTAGTTCGAGGGCGCGTACTACGGCCAGATTCTTGAAGGTGCCGCCTTGAACCACGATATGGTTGCCGAGTTCCTCGATTTTTCGTAATTTTAACACTTTGAACAGGCAATTCTTGATGACGGAGTAGGCGAATCCTGCCGAGATGTCCTCGGCGGAGGTGCCTTCGCGCATGGCCTGTTTCACTTTTGAGTTCATAAAGACTGTGCAGCGAGTCCCAAGATCGTAAGGATGCTTTGCCTCGCATGCGATGCGCGCAAAGTCGGCCACCGTGTAACCTAACATCTTGGCGAAAGTCTCAATAAACGATCCACAGCCGGAAGAGCATGCTTCGTTGATTTCCAACCTTCTAATAGCTTGATTCTCAACAAAAATGGCTTTCATATCTTGTCCGCCAATGTCGAGGATGAAAGAGACGTCCGGCGACACTCGTTTCGCGCCGAGGTAGTGTGCCATGGTCTCCACCACACCGTGGTGCAGCCCAAAGGCCGTTTTTAACAGATTTTCACCGTAGCCGGTGACTGCGCTGTTGAGGATGTTCGGCTCGAAATCATGATCCTTGCACGCCTGCGCGAACCGTTTGAGCGCCCCGTGGAACGCCTCAAAACTGTTGCCGTTGTTGGAACTGTAATCAGAAAAAAGGATGCGTCCTTCTGCATCCAGCGCCACGAATTTGGTGGTGGTCGAACCGGAGTCGATGCCGAGAAAGACCTCGTTGCTCTTCACCTTGTCCCAGTCCACGCGTTCCACGAAGAAATTCTGCTTCTCCGTTTTCCATTTTTCAAAATGCTGATTATCAGTGAATAATGGATCTAATCGGTTGGAGAGCAGCCGTGATTCGTCGCCCATGGCTTGGCTGTTGACGGTCTGGACAAAGTCGCCCATGTCGATGGATTCAGAACAGGCGGTTTGGGCCATGAGGGCGGCACCGTGGGCGGGCACCACACGGGCATCAGGCACCGCAACACAATCCGATTCCGTAAGTTTCAGGTTCTCCAAGAACACCTGTTTCAGCTTGGGCAGGAATGCGAAGGGGCCACCGCAAAAGAAAACCGGAGCCTCCACATCCACGCCTCTTGAGAGCGTGCCCAGCACTTGCAGGCATACGGCATGAAAGACGGAGAGCGCCACATCAGCTTTGCTGACGTTGCGTGCCAAGAGGTTCTGGATGTCTGTTTTGGAAAATACACCGCAACGCGATGCAATGGGATAGACATGTTTGGCTTGTTCAGCCAATGTATTCAGTTCGGAAGTGTCCACATTCAACAAACTGGCGGTTTGGTCGATGAAAGCGCCGGTGCCGCCTGCACAGTTGCCGTTCATGCGGATATCTGGCATCCGGCCTTTGTCGAAGAAGATCATCTTGCTGTCCTCGCCGCCGATGTCAATGAAGGTGCGCGTTTGCGGAAAAGACTGTTTGACGAGAGTGGCGGCGGAAATCACCTCCTGCACGAACGGGAACCCCCAAAGATCGGCGTAACCCATGCCTACGCTGCCGGTGATGGCCACTCGGACCTGATGGCCCGCGAACTGTTCCGCTATGGGATGCATAGCGTTCTGCACGGTCTCGCGGACATTCATGTTGTGCCGCCGGTAGTCGGCGTATATGTTCTGGTTTTCAGCATTTAACACCACAACTTTCACGGTTGTGGAGCCAATGTCTATTCCTATTTTTAAGGTATTATTCATATTAAAAACTGAGGCGCGAAAATACAATTTTTTGGTTTAGGGTTTATGGTTTAGGTTTGGGCTGATGCGGTTGAGGATAAGAAGGATGTTTTCTGCTTTCCGTTTTTCATAGAAACTGTCGTCGCAGTCGATCTGACCAATTTTTCGGACAATAGGCTCGGCAATGAGAATGATAAGATTCACGGAGATGATATTTTCCAGTAAAAGTCGGGCATTGATGGGGCATATTTCACCCTTCTCTGCGGCTATGTTGATCTCACCTTGCAACTTTTCAAGAAATTGTTTCATTTCTTCGGTTGTCTTCGTCTGGATGTCCGTGAAAATCTCGGGATATTGTTCCATTTCCCGTATTTGGAACCGCAGGTAATCGGCATTCTCCCTCACAAAGTCGAAATGCTTTCCGATAGTGGCAGACAGCTTTTCAAGGAAGTTTTTACCCGACTCGTCCCAAGACATCAGCACAGACTGGCGTAACAAGTCTATCTTTCGGAATACTACGAATTTGAAAAGGTCTTTTTTTGTTTTGAAATGGTAATGCAGCAGAGGATGTCCCACTCCGGCGCGGTTGGCTATGGCTACGGTTCTCGCTCCGTCGTATCCATGCAGCATAAACTCTTTTTCTGCCGCATTTAGGATTTCTTCCTTTTTGCTATCATTTTGAATATAAGACATTTAATCTTGATGTTTAATCTAAGACTGACAAAATTGTCAGGACGCAAAGATACATTTTTTTTGGTACAAAAAATCCCCAAAAATGGGGATGCCATGTTCTGAGGGAAATTGCATTTTTGCAGTGTGATTTTAGGCATATTGGGAATAGGAATAGTTAGAAGAATGGATCGATGAAGAGTGAAGAAAATTCCGAGAAAGTGTTGACGCTCGCCGATGTGAAGACGGGCGAGTATGGTGTGATTGTGCGCATTACGGGCCATGGTGGATTCCGTCACCGTCTGATGGAAATGGGTTTTGTGCGTGGCGAGAAGGTGAAAGTCATCCGAAACGCCCCCTTGCGAGATCCCATCGAGTATGAAATTATGGGAGGTCATGTGTCGCTACGGCGTATTGAGGCACGTCGTGTCGAGGTGGTGTCTGTTACAGAGGAAGTGGCTAACAATTATAGTTTCCACGGTACGATCACCGAGGAGACCGAGCGCATCCTGGGTCATGAGGGCAAGCGGATCAAAGTGGCCCTCGTCGGCAATCCCAACTGTGGAAAGACCTCCTTTTTCAACCATGCCACCGGCATGCGCGAGAAAGTCGGCAACTACAGTGGTGTCACCGTTGATTCCAAGCTCGGCTATTTCCGTTACAATGACTACACCATCGAACTCGCTGACTTACCTGGCACGTATTCCCTTACCGAATATACCCCCGAGGAACTCTATGTGCGTCAGTACATTATGGAACAGCATCCTGACATAGTGCTCAACATCGCCGATGCCTCCAATCTCGAGCGCAACCTTTTCCTCACCACCCAACTCATCGATATGAACGTGCCCATGGTGATGGCGCTCAACATGTACGATGAACTCGAGAAGAATGGCGACAAACTGGACCTTGAGACTCTCAGCGAACTCTTCGGATTCCCTATTATCCCGACGGTTTCATCAAAGGGAACCGGCATCAAAGAGGTGATGGCCAAGGTCGTGGATTTGTATGAGAATCTGGAGCAACACACCAAGCACATCCACATCAATTACGGAACGGATTTGGAGAAGTCCATCGACCTCGTTAAAGAGGAAATCAAAGAGCATCTGGACCTCTCGGGTGCGTATTCCACCCGTTATTTGGCCATCGAGTTGCTTGCCGGTGACAAGGTGATAACAGAATTGGTGGGCAAATTCGACGATGACGGCAGTGTCGGCAAAGTGGCTGATGAGCAGCGTGCGATTATCGAGAAACGTTACAATGAAGATGCAGCCACGATAGTTTCCGGCGCGAAATACGGATTCATACGCGGTGCTCTGCTCGAAACATATACCCAAGGCAAAGACAAAAGCAAACAACCTGCTTATTCTGTAGATAAAATATTGACAAACAGATGGTTGGGATTTCCTATCTTGATCTTCTTCCTCTGGTTTATGTTTCAGATGACGTTTACGTTAGGCGCATATCCACAAGCCTGGCTGGAGACTTTCTTCGGCTGGTTGGGCGATGTCACTACCCGTGTGTTGCCTGACGGT
Source organism: Bacteroidales bacterium (assembly GCA_045130275.1). Lineage (GTDB taxonomy): Bacteria > Bacteroidota > Bacteroidia > Bacteroidales > WCHB1-69 > F23-D06. The sequence continues at coordinate 4,219 of JBGUPL010000110.1, read as the reverse complement.
ATTGTGAAGGATTTGCTCGTGGACGGCATTATCGCGGGTGTGGGCGGAGTCTGCTCATTCCTGCCTAACATCTTGATACTCTTCTTCTTCATCTCCATTTTGGAAGACACAGGCTACATGGCTCGAGCAGCCTTCATTATGGACAAGCTAATGCATCGGATGGGTTTGCACGGCAAGTCGTTCATCCCCTATATCATCGGTTTCGGCTGCAGTGTGCCCGCCATCATGGCCACGCGCACGTTGGAGAACCGCAAAGACCGCATCCTCACCATCATTACGGTGCCGTTCATGTCCTGCTCGGCGCGGCTACCGGTCTATCTCTTGCTCATTTCCGCCTTCTTCACAAAACACCAGGGGCTGATTCTCACCAGTATTTACCTCCTCGGTATCGTGATGGCGATTATCACCTCGCTGATTGTGAAAAAAGCGGCTTTCAAGAAAGAACGCGACCAATTTGTGATGGAGTTGCCGCCCTACCGCATCCCGACGTTCCGTAACGCCGTGATTCACATGTGGGACAAGAGTGTGCAGTATCTCAAGAAAATGGGTACGGTGATACTTGTGGCCACCATTATCATCTGGGCATTGGAGTATTTCCCGCAGCATAGCCCGCAAATTGATGCTTATACTGCGCAGATCGAGCAGGTGGAGGCGGACGAGACCATTCCCGCCGAAGAGAAAGTCTCGCTTGTTGAGCAATTGGAACTTGACCGTTCGGCATGCCAGATCGAGAACTCCTATATTGGAAGATTCGGACGTTTTGTGGCGCCGGTGTTCCGGCCGCTCGGATTCGACTGGCAGATGGGCGTTTCCCTGATTACGGGCTTTGCCGCCAAGGAAATTGTGGTTTCCTCGATGGGTGTGCTTTACCACAGCGATGCCGAGGCTGACGAAAACTCCTCGGCGTTGCAGAAAAGCCTGCAGACGCATACATGGTCTTCGGGACCCGATATCGGAAAGCCCGTCTTCACTCCATGGGTGGCTTTCGGTTACATGGTTTTCATCCTGCTCTATTTCCCATGTGTCGCGGCATTGACAGCAGTCAAGCGCGAGTCCAACGGCAAATGGATGCTATTCACCGCATTATATACGACTACCGTAGCCTGGTTCGCCGCGTTCTTGGTGCGTCTGATCAGTCTGGCGTTTGTCGGTTGATACTGAAACGGTGGGTTAGTGCCGCCAGAAGCGTTCCGTGATGTCTTCGGGGTTGTTGTGGGTGATGCGGAAAAGTTTCTGGTTGGTGGTGCGGGAGTTGAGGCCGCCCAAATCGGCCTTGTAACCTCCAATCTTCACATAATCGAAAAGGCTGGCGTAGCGCGGCATAATGTCATTGCCGGAATACCAAGCCACTTTCAGTTTTGTGTTTTGACGCAAATATCGCGCTAAAGTTGCTACATCTTTTGGTTGGCGGTCGCCGCCCATAAAGCAGACACAGGTGATCTGCTGTCCGTATTTGGCCAGCAAACCGTCCAAAGTGGCTGCATCCAGTGTCTCTCCGATATTGTGCCGTAGGTGCGGGCTATGGCATCCCATGCACCGATGCGGGCAGTTGGTGATGTTCACCGCCAACGTCACCTCGTCGGGGATTTCTTGGAAGACGATATCGTAGTTGTAGTATTTTAACAAAGTGGTTGTTGGTTAGGAGGTTAGGAGGTTAGAAGGTTAGGAGGTTAGAAGGTTAGTCGAGACAGATGGAAATATATATAACATAGATATTACGCAATCTCTATATCGGGCAACCCCTAATAATTATCAATTATCAATTATCCATTATCCATTAAAATGTTCATAGTGTCGGCGGCCGGCCTCCTCTTGGCGGGCTTGCGAGAAACTGCTGACGCGTTTCATATAGCCGATGACACGGGTAAGGTAGTCGAGGTTCTTGCTGTGGCATTCGGGACATTCATGGAGATAGCGTTTGTCAATGTGACCACAGTCGTTGCAGACGGTGTTGGGGATGTTGAATGTGAAGTAGTTACAGCCTTCTTGTGCAGCCACGCGGAGCAGTTGGCGGTATTGCGCTTGCGAGAGGTGCTCCTCCAAATTGGCGTGCAGGGCGGAACCGCCGGTGAGGTGCGCGATATAGCGTTCGCCGTGGAGACGGAATTTGTCGATGAGGTTCAGCGAATCATCCTCCACGCGGTAGAAGTAGCTGTTGTAGCAATCGCGGGGCACGCGGTAGCCATCTTCACGATCCCATTTGGCATGTTTCACGCCCACATTCTCGGCAGGAATCATCTCGCAGTTGAACATCAGCTCCTTGGAACGGTATTGGTGGTTGTATTTTTCCACCAGCCCGAGGACATCTTCCACAAAGTGTTGGTACTGCGGGTTGTCGTTGATGGGGATACTGAGAAATTCGGCGGCTTCCACAAGTCCGTTCACACCGATGGTGAGATATTGGCGGTTGATGGCGATGTATCCTGCATCGAACAAAGGAAGCATGCCCTTGTCTTTCAGATATTTAAGGTTTTCGTTATAGGCGATTTGGACCTTGTGCATCAGGTCGATGACCTCTCCGACGAACTGGAACTGCGGGATATTGTTGCGGCACTCGTACTGGATGCAGCGGTTAAGGTTGATGGTCAGCACGCTCTTGGAACCGGTGGAGACGCCGCCGGCACCGAGGGTGTAGCTGAAGCCATTGTCCTGGATTTCGTTGCGCAGGCGGCAGCAGCTGCTCAGCGAGTCGGCGTTGTCGCTGATGTAGGTGAAGAAGGAATGGCCTTCGGCGTACATCTCGGCCGTGAAGTCGGCCATCTCCTTGTCAACGAACTGCCCGTCCTTGTCGTAGAGCAGCGCCATGGTCTCCACCGGGAAGGTGAGCACGGCCTTGGTGCGCTCGGCGTTGAACCAGCGCATGAAACGCTTCTGCAGCCATTTCAGGCCCTCCCAGTCGGGCTCCGACCCGTCGGGGAAGCGGAACTCGCCGAAGATGCTCTCGAAGTAGGGGCGGTCGTAGTAGGCTATGTTCCAGAACACCGACTGGTAGTTGCGCGCGCCGGTGGGCTGGTTGAGGCTGTAGACGATCTGCTCGAAGCAGTCGGTGATGACCTTGTCCATGGTCTTCTGCCGCAGCGAGAGGTCCACCACGCGGTCGGGATCCTTCCAGTAGTCCTTGCCGTAGTCCTTGCCGATGAAGTAGTTGAGATACATCAGGAACTCCGGCGTGGCGCAGGCGCCGCTGAGCATGGAGCTCACCATGAAGACCATGTTGATGAAGCCGCCGCAGAACGACTTGAGGTTGCTCGGGGCCGTGCTGTTGCCGCCGATGGATACCGTGCCGCCGAGCAGCCACGGGTACATGGTGATGGAGGCGCAGTAGTTGGCCAGGCTCGTCTCGTCGTTCTTATATATAAAGTGGTGGGTCAGCAGGTCGATATAGCGGTTGGCCAGCTCCTTGCCGTACATCTGCTTGATGCGGTCGGTGAGCAGGCGCCGGTTGAGGCGTATGAAGCCGCTCTTCGGCAGCTCGCCGATGAGGGTGGCGATGTTCTTGTTCTCGACGTTGGCGTTGGCGTCGTATTTGCTGCCCGTGGCGGCGTTGGCGGCGTCCACATAGTCGGCCAGGAACTTCAGCTTCTCCAGGGTCTCGCGGTCTTCGGTGTGCTGCTGGCGGTAGAGCATGAAGCTCTTGGCCACAGTGTAGTAGCCCTCCTTCATCAGGGCCACCTCCACCTGGTTCTGTATCTCCTCGACGGTGATGCCGTTGTGGATGTCGAGGTGCGACAGTATCTTCGACAGGCTGCCCAGGTCCACGGGCTCCTTCACCGAGTCGAACGCCTTGACGATGGCGTTCATGATCTTGTCAAGCGAAAAGCGCTCGGTGACGCCTTCACGCTTCGTGATCGATAACGTGTTCTCCATATTCCTTGTTTTTCGCGTTTGTTGCCGGCCGTGGCAGGTCTCCTGGCTCTGTCCTCTGCGGGCGCGCCTTCTCAGGGCCGCTTGAGCCCCAATGGCATTGTGCACCCGCCGCTGCCGGACATCACAGTTGCGCGTCAGCCCATGATTTACACATGGTTCCCTATTGTCCGCCTATGGCGTACCATGGCCTTTTCGTGGTTGCAAAATTACAACCTTTCCCGAAACCCCGCAAATTAACTTATCCACACCGACATGTTGATAATCGCGCCGCCGTAGCGCGTGCAAGGCTCCGCGCCACCTCCGACCACCTGTCTCCCTACGGACCCCCTACGGACCCGGTACGGCCGTGGTT
>JBGUPL010000109.1:0-93818 GCA_045130275.1 Bacteroidales bacterium | reverse complement strand
TTTCATGTCTCCTCCGTTTTCAATGCAGTCAATCATCGCGTTTTTGTCATCGATGATTTTTTGGAAAAAGGCCCTTGCCTCCTCTTTAGTTTTAATTTTCTTCTTCATAGTTCGTTCATTTTTATCGTCTGCAAAAATACATTTTTTTTAATATCCATACATTATTCGATAATTTTTTTAACTCCAGTCCCCCGCGTGTGGGACGCATGCCGCAAGCTCCTCTTTCAAGAGAATTGCCAATTATAACTATATACAAATCAATTACTTATACCCCCCCCCGAAAACATAAAAAATTGCATTTTTTTGCAACGATTCGGGCTTTTTTTTCGTTAGGAGATTAAACAATTAAGAATTATGAATTATGAATAAAGAATTATGAATGATGATAATACGATAAAAACTACCGAGCTCTTGCCCCTACCGACCAACTGCTAACAGCCTATTGCCTATTGCCTATTAACTTAAACCCCAACAATATGAAAAACCAACTATCCCTTTTCGTGGCCACCTTCGCCACCCTTTTCTCTTTCCTCACTACCTCCGCCCAGGGCGAGTGGAAGTGGGCGCATTACTGGACAGGCAATGGTGGCAACTATAGCGAAATATTTAATAATGTTACAAACACAGCATTTGATGAAGAAGGGAACATCTATGTCTATGGCACCATGGGCGGAAACGTCAGTTTGGACGGGGAAATGCTTATGTTTTCCAGTAATTCTGACGTGATTACTACTTCGAAGCAATCTATACTATTAGCAAAATTCGATACGCTGGGAACAATGCTATGGTATAAAGTGATAAAATGTAATAGCGACTATTGGTCTATTCCAAAATGGATGGCCGTAAAAAACGACAGGATATACATTACTGGAATAACGGGTATGTGGGGCGATTATAACTATTGGTTGTATTATATTGACACCATGATAACAAAAGCAGATGTGCTGAATCTGCCGGAATCGGAAAGAAAGCCACCTTATAAACGTAGCTGCTGGACATTCTTCTCCCAGTTGGATTTGGACGGAAACCGAATAGAAGATCATTTTGTGGAAACATATACGAGAGAATATTATGGCTATAGTCACACACGAATGGTAGGACCTATAAGCACAGACGAATATGCATATCCAACTCCTATGCATATAGATAATGAAGGTAACATCTACTTGTTCGCACAATTAGATTACGCAGGGAATGAGGAAGACCCCTATACTGTAGTCATAGACGGGGATTCCTCCAAAACTTATGACTTGTATTTGCCCAATAGCAGTTGCGGTAGTACCGCCTTGCATAATATGATGTTTTACAAATTTACACCGAACTGGGAGTTGGGTTTTGCCAAACTGATGGTACAAAACACCGAAGGGATTGCCACCTCTTGGGAATTTGCACACGACAGTATCAACCCTCAATATTTTATACATCCTGAATGGTTGTCATACGATGAGGAAGACAACATGTATGTTTCAGGTTTTGTGATGCTTGGGCTATCTTTTTATGGTGCATCCTTGCACCAGTATCCCGTTCACATTCATTTTGACAGTTTGCATTATGCAACCATAAATGACCAAAGCGGTACTCGTAGATTAAACTTTGTTATAAAATATAATACAGATGGTGACATTCTATGGTGTAACCAAATATACACAAAAGGAAATCCTCATACCTCTCCCTATGCTTATGCTGAATTATATGGAAATTGCTATCACAATAATTCGTTGTACATAACTGGGCGTGGAACATACAGTCTTGACGAATCAGTTGGTATTTTCTTTGACAGTACTTATTCTGTTCGATTGCAAGGTCCACAAAATATTGTAACAAATGTCGGCTATTTTGTCAGATATGATGCCACTTCGGGGAATTACATGAATCACGGGGTTGTTCCTGTTATAGACGACAATTCATCCGCCTCACCCGGTCCTGTTCCTGCTGTCATAAACAACAGAGTTTTCGCGTTGTCCTTATATAAACAGTTTTCTTGGGATCCTGCAATTATTCAATGGAACACCGACGGTAACTTCATCAGCCATATCCCTTTTTCGACAGGACAGTCTGAATTAGGTGCCGTCAATGCCAAACAAGATGGAACTCTTTTGGTTAATATGGCCGCGTTCTCTCCTGTGACTTTCAGCAACAATGTGGTCGCCAATTGCGATAATCCCGGAAGCAGTCATGCTGTATTCGCGTTGTATCATAATCCTGAATTTACCGAACCCTTCGTCCCCGACGACTCCGTTGGCATCGAGGATTACCTTGACAGGCGCGAGCGCGACATTTACATTTCTCCCAACCCCACGAGCGGTCCGACCTCTGTGCACGGTTATATGTACGGTTACCAGAGCATAGAACTCTATGACCTCCAAGGCCGAAAACTCGCCGACCTGGTGGAGGCATGGCAACCCTCCAATGCCTCCACGATGCAGCCCATACCGGCGTTTGACCTCTCCCCGTACCCTGCGGGCACCTACCTCGTGAAGATCAACTTCGAGCGAGGGGTGAGCGTAGTGAGGAAAATAGTTAGGAGTTAGCAGTTAGTAGTTAGTAGTTGCGCTGGTTATAATTTTCGGCAAGACTGTTTAATTTTTCTTTTGTAAGTTCTAATGTTTTTTGTATCTTTGCCGCGTCATTTTCTTGAGAAGCCGTAGTGACTAAAGGTCTGCTTATCAGTTCAGGAGAATGACTTTTTTGTTTCTTCATATTTTGCGTTTTTAGTTTATCTGGCGGGTGTCCGTCTGCATGGATATTATCAACAAGTTCAGCCTCGTTCTTTTTCATCTCTAAATTTTTAAGTTGTTGCCCGCAAAGTTACAAAATAAAAGCAAACAATTCAAGAGCCAATGATATTTAACTTGCTAGATATCAAAACGATAAAAGTGACATTTTACGATTGAAAAGTGGCTGTTCCCGGAAAGTAAATCACAAAGTGCAAGAAATGCACAAAACAGTACTTGGCGGTGCCTCGGATTGACCGCCTGAAATTTTGGAAGATTTTGCCCGTGAGGGTGCAATTTCCGTTTTCACCCTAACATCGCCCCCGGCACATACCTCGCGTACGTGCAGACGAAGGCGGGATGAGGTAGAGACGCGCCATGGTACGTCTCCACTGGTAATAGACCACGAAAGGCTTGGATATCGTTATTTCACGGTAATGGTTTTAATAATTTCTTCGAGCTCCTGCACGTGCTGGGGAGAGTCTGTGGTAAGAATGCAGGTGACAATGAAATTCTTCTGTATAAATACTACAATTTCTCCTTGAATATCAATGCCTTCCACTGTAGCAGTGTAGTCAGCGGAAACATTGGAATGAGGTATAGGAAACTCCTTGATATCACCAGTCTTTAGAGACTTGAACGAATCTTCTCCTGCCTCCAACTCGGAAGCTATAGCGGGTATGATTTCTTTGAAAAAGATTTTCCGCGCAAGACTTGTGGAAAGATCTTTTGCCAAATTTTTCGAGAAACCGATAGTGACCATAGAGACATTTTCTTCATCTGTGGTCGTGCAAATAAAAGAGTATGATTTGTTTTGTCGATCATACCCTTTATTTGTGATGGTATAATTGTCTGGATAGTTAATGGAAAGTCCTTTCCATGAGAAAAATTTTGTCGTTGACCCACTTTGGCCCCATGCGGTCACAGCTAATATAAGAACGACAAAAGAGATAATAATACGTTTCATAATTGTTCCTGCTTTTATTGAGAAGATATCTATTATTCAACTAATTGCGTCATACTCTCTAACCCTGCGAAATCCCTTGAACAAGGACTGAATATGAAAGTGCAAATGTACATAAATTTCGAACACATACACGAAAATGGAAATACCCTGACTAATCACTGTTCACTGTTCACTCATCACAAAAACCGTATTTTTTCCGTGCAAATCCCCGCGATTCGTGGAGATCATGGTCAACCCCGGCAAAACACCCGCCGGTTCCCGCACACCCGGTCGCCGAACCGGTTCGCCCACTTCTCGCAGTACAGCTCGTAATACGACATCCCTTTCCTCTTCCGGAACCGTTCAAAACAGGGTATGGCGGCCCAAATGATGGAGGGAATGGCGATGACCGGTAAAAACAGCGGTCCCAACAGGATGGATTGCAGACAATGCCCGTATTCGTGCACCAGCAAGTCGTAGTCCATCTTCGAAATCGACCCTTTGTCGCTTTCGCTCAAGTCCGTGTCGTTCAGGAAGATGAACATCCCGCATCCGGCGCTGTAAGGGATTTTCCAACAGGTCACCACGCTCGATCGGAAGAGGAAATGCCGGTTCGGGAGGAACACCAGGAACAGAGGCAACCCGATGGCGTTCTGAACAATCCCCCACGTCCACTGCACCACCGCGCAAAGCAAAAATCTGACCGTTTTCATAAGCTAAACCATTGGGATTTCTTCGTTAAACGCTATCCCGTTCTTATATCGTCCGGACACGCGGACAATGTGCCGCTTCGCATCCCCGAAGAACATTACCTTTGCACGACTGTCGGACTTTTCCAACAACACGCCACCATCCACCTGCCAATGTATTTCGGCGATATCCGTGTTGTCGATACGGAAGAATGGGGATCCCGCACTTTCTTGATGCAGGTTTACGGGCTTAGGCACCATTTCCGCGTAGAAGAACTGCGCCACGGAGTCTTGGATGGTGTAGAAATAGGGAACTATGTTGCGATGTTCATCGACATGGAGGCTGTGCTGGCTCGCGCCCGCCACCGTGAACAGCTTGTTGCGGACACCGTGTCTGTCAAGGTATTCGTGAATACAGGCGGATCCGTACATGGGCGAGACAATCTTGTCCCATACGGGCACCGAGAAGGATTGGACCCACTCCTGTACCTTTTCCGCCACCGGATCCCATACACTAATCGTTACGGGATGATTATCCAACGCCCCATCACGATGTTCCGATGGGACGGCATGTTCAGACAGGAAACGCTGGAGCTGGTTCTTCATCTCGCTCGTCAGTGAAGAGGCCAACAATTTCAAAAATGGCTGCCCGTAACCGTATGGCACGATGCCGTCCGCGTCGCCATGGAACGAGATGACCGGTATGCGGCTGTTGGCGAGGATGCACGTGTCGTGTACGGCTCCCCACATGTTCGCCACGGCCTTGATTTTGATCGTCTCCGTGAATTTCGGGTTCAATTTGGCGATTTTGCCCTCTTGTAGGACGGACTTCGGCCGGTTTCCATCCTTCATAAACGCGACATTCAGCGCCGTGATGCCCCCCGCACTTGTGCCCCACGTGAAAATCCAATCGGGGTTAATTCTGTAAGTGTCAGCGTGATGCAGCAAATATCGAATGGCGGCATTCACATCTTGGGTGGCGCGGTAACCGGCGCAGTCGATGGCGTTCTTGTAGGGTAGAAAGCCCATGCGGTAATTGACGGACACGGCCACATAGCCCAAGGAAGCGTAGTGGCGGCACCATTTCACGTAGGTTTCGTCTTGTTTGTCGCCGTTATAGAACGCCCCGCCGTGAATCAGCACCATCAAAGGACGCATGGCGTCGGAATGGTCCTCGGGCTCGTAAATGTCCATGCACAACGGGATGACATTCGTGTCGGCCAGCTGCGGAAGCCGTTCCGTGTAGATGGCCGAAAAGGGCTTGTCCTCATCGGGGTAGCTGCTCCAAAAGCCGTTGGCGCGGGCATATTCCACATCGACAGTCTCCTTCACATCGTAGAGTGAGTCGAGGAGCTGACGGCAATAGCGAACCGTGTCGGTTTCGCACCGTTCCAAGGTGAACCTCCGGGGCAGTTCCGCGCTCCGGCAACGGCAGACCAACCGGTTCTGTCCGAAACGCCATCGCACTTTGGCGGGGTGTTGAAGACTCGTGCCCTCCAACGTGCCTCCCTTCCCGTTAGTCGCGATTTCGAAGACCAACGGCTTGGGCTCGGCATTGAGCGAATCAGTCCGAAAAGCATTGATTATCAAACTTTTGTTGTATATACCATCGATTCTGACTACGATGGTCTTGTCGTTGATTTGGGTCATATAGCAGGTTCCACTGTCGAGGGAAAGGTTGCCCCTGCGGCAGGAAGAGGCCGCTATCGACAGCAGAATGGTGACGATGAAAACAAAGAAGAATCTTTTTCCCCTACGGTCGCAGAAGTACTCTGGACTCTCGTAACCTTGGCATATAAAGGGATTTACAACCTTTTTCTTCATTATTTATATTCAGACTAAATAAGTTCAATATTCATTACGTAATTTCCGTAACGGAAAAATTGGAACGCAAAAGTACAAAAAAACATATTGGAAAGATAATTCTTCAAGTTTCACATACTCTTTTTGGTCACAGCCGTTGGCGTGTTCTCGTGACTTTTCGGAGGAGTTTCCGCTCGCTCACTGCGTTCGCGGCGGAATGGTGCGCACTGCCAGACGAAAGAGGGGGAAAAGAAGGGCGGCGGAAGAAAAAGTGTCATGCTCCTAAAACACACCTATGCCGCCCTTCTTTTTCCCCTTTTGATCCCCATGAGCGACGCACCATTCCGCCAGTGACAATAGAAACTGGCGGAATCTCCTCCGTTCAACAACAAACTTCCCGAAAACTACATGAACTGAGCTTGCGAAACCTTAGTTGTCTATACCCATAACCCTGATCACTGATCACAGTTCACTGCTCACTATTCACTAAAAATCCTATCTTTGCCGCTCCTAAAACTTCTGAAATGAAAAAGATTCTAACCCCCATAATCCTCCTCGCCATGATGACCGCAACCGCGCAACGCGATTATACCCAGTATGTTAACCCGATGATCGGGACCAACGGCATGGGACACACCTTCCCTGGCGCGTGCTACCCCTTCGGGGGCGTGCAGGTGAGTCCCGACACGGACACCATCCCCCACAACATCAACGGTCGCTACCAGCCGGGCGTCTATGACTACTGCGCCGGCTACCAATACCGCGACAAGACCATCGTGGGCTTCAGTCACACCCACTTCAGTGGCACCGGCCACTCCGACATGGGCGACATCCTGCTGATGCCCTTCACCGGTGAGGTGCAGCTCCACCCCGGCACCGCCGACAACCCCGACGGCGGCTACCGCTCGCGCTTCAGCCACGAGACCGAGAAGGCCTCGCCCGGCTACTACGAGGTGCGCCTCAGCGACGACGATATCCTCGTGCAGCTCACCGCCACCCCGCACTGCGGCATCCACAAATACACGTACCCCCAAGGCGAAACCCAGAAGCTCATCGTCGATCTCAACCACTGTCTTTACAACTACGACGGCAAGGTGCTGTGGGCCTCCCTGCGCATGGAAGACCCTTGGACACTGACGGGCTACCGCATCACCAACGGCTGGGCACGTGAGAATTATGTTTATTTCGCCATACACTTTAGCAAACGTGTGGCGCACTACGGCTACCAGGATTTCGGCAAACAGGACTACCACGGCTTCTGGGGCCGCTTCGACGTGAATCACGATTTTCCCGAAATGGCGGGACGCAAGGTAGTATGTTGGGTAGAGTTTGAACAGGATGATGAGCCTGAACTTGAGGTATATGTAGCACTATCGGCTGTCAGCACTACTGGAGCTTATGACAATCTCCGCGAAGAAGCTGTCGCTCACATTATGGACAATATTGATAGAGGACCCCGTCCTGATTCTTTTAATGATTGGCATCAGTTGGCCAAGCAAGCGTGGAATGACAAGTTGGGTATCTACGAAGCACAAGGAACGGATGATCAGTTGGCTATGTTCTATACCTCTCTATATCATACGATGATAAATCCATCCATATATCAAGATGTTGATGGACAATACCGCGGTGTGGACCACAATATTCATCAAAATAAAAAAGGGCACACTAATTACACGATATTCTCTTTATGGGACACCTATCGTGCCGAGCATCCGCTATTGAACATCATCGATCCGAAAAGCGCAGCCGATATGGTGGAATCTATGGTGAATCACGCCAAACTGAGTGTGCATAGAGTTTTACCCATTTGGAGTCATGCCGGCAATGAGAATTGGTGTATGATTGGCTACCACGGCGTGTCAGTAGTGGCTGATTACTATCTTACCAACTTCCTGCATAATAATAAGAATGTAAAACTAGAAAACAGTCTTATCAACGTAGAACCCTGGATCATAAGTAGCGCCAACTTGGATTACTACGACCATACCGACCTATACAAGAAATTGGGCTATGTTCCATACGACAAATCTGCAGTAGGTACCTCCATCACCTTAGAAAATGCATACGAAGACTGGGTGATTTACCATCTGTTGGACAAGAGCAACGGGATAGACTATGTGAAAAAGACCTATCGTCAGCGCGCGCTGAACTTCAAGAACGTTTTCAACCCCGAGACAGGCTTTGCGCAGGCGCGGTACGAGGACGGCAGTTGGAAGACGCCCGCCGACCTGCTCTCCACCTCCAACGAGGGCTTCATCGAGGGCAACAGCTGGAACTATTCGTTCTACGTGCCCCACGATGTCAACGGCTTAATCAAGATTATGGGCGGCGACAAGGTCTTCGTGAACCGCTTGGACGAACTCTTCACGATGTATGTGCCAGACAAGTTCTTCGCTGAGACCGAGGATGTTACTCGCGAGGGCATGTTGGGCGGCTACGTGCACGGCAACGAGCCCAGCCACCACATTCCGTACCTCTACATGTGGACCTCCCAGCCGTGGAAGACGCAGCTGCGCGTGCGCGAGGTGATGAACAAGATGTACCGCAACCACCTCGACGGGCTGTGCGGCAACGACGACTGTGGACAGATGTCGGCGTGGTACATCTTCAGCGCGATGGGCTTCTATCCCGTCTGTCCCGCCAGCGGCCAGTACGTCTTCGGCGCGCCCTACCTGCCCGAGAATGTCCTCCATCTGCAAAACGGCAACACCCTGACCATCAAGGCCCCCAACGTCAGCGACCAGAACTGCTACATCCAGTCGGTGACGCTCAACGGCAAACCGCTGCACACCGCCTACATCACCTACGAGCAGATCATGGCCGGCGGAGAGCTCGTCTTCACGATGGGCAGCAAGCCGAACAAGAAATGGTTCACGGAGAAGCCGTATTCGCTGGAATAATGAAGAATGGTAGGGAAAAATGACAGCGTTGCCGGAATTAAGCAACAACTGGGCCAAAAAGTCCCCAGCGAAATAATAGATTGCAGATATGGGAACTGTCAGATTTTTTCAAATCGGGCAGCCACCCATTTGTCTCTAGTCTTGTGATCAAGATATTTCATCCCGTTTTGGGCGCAGCAATAGCGCAATGCTGGCAGGTCTTCCTCATAAAACCCGCTCAGGAAAAGTAAAGCACCGTCATTCATACATTCAACGTAATGAGGGATGTCTTGCAGAAGGATGTTACGGTTAATATTGGCCAATATGATATCGTAGTGCTCGTCGCCAAGCAGGGAAGCATCGCCTAACAGCACTTTAAGTTGCTCGCAATGATTGTGTTGGGCATTCTCTATCCCGTTGCGATAAGCCCATTCATCGTTGTCTATGGCTGTGACGGGTTCTGCCCCTTTCATGGTGGCGAGGATGGCTAACACGCCTGTGCCCGAACCCATGTCGAGCACAGCCTTGCCACGAACATCTGTCTCCAACAGATAGGAGACCATCTGCGCGGTGGTGGCATGATGCGCAGTACCGAATGACATTTTCGGCTCAATCACAATCTCGTATTCGGCCTCCGGCACTGGCGTGTGGAAAGGTGCCCGGATATGGCATTTTCCGTCAATCAGAACCGGCTCGTAATTGGCCTCCCATGCGGCGTTCCAATCCTTGTCCTCCATCGGCGCCACCGACCATGAAATTTTCACCTCGGGAAATTCAGGATTCTCCAGCAAATCCTTGAAGACATCCTCGTTGTAGTCTTTCTCGGGAATATAACACAGTAGCTCGTTCTCGGCATCGCCGTCCATGAAACTGTCGCACCCGGCGTCCGCCATCAAGGAGGTATAGACCTCCTTCCACGGCTCCGCTGGTTCAATGTTCAACTTGATTTCAATGTATTTCATTAAACTATGACTATTAACTATAACAATGTCTATTAACCCACTAACCTAATATTCTATCGGTTTTCCTGACAAGTTGAACCAAAGTTCCTCTTCTTCCTGCGTTTTTTTATCGACAATAATCACCTTGTATGCGGTCAGTTTGTCCGCGAGGCGTTTCACGGTATAGAACTCTTTCAGTTTATAGTTTTTGTACTCTTTTTTGAGATAATCCTGGATAGTCGCGGAGAGACTTTCGTTTTTGCCCATGACCCAAGTCTCCGTAAGTTCGCCGTAACTGTTGAAGACGCAGAATTCTTTTCCACGGGTGGTGTAGAACATGGCCTTGTAATTCATGTAGCCGTCATCTGTCCATTCCACGTTGGTCACCTTCGGATATTTCAGTTTGAAGGCCGCTTTCACGTTATCGGGCACGCTGGCTGCGTCGTCGTTGTCTAGCTCCATGTTCATCTTTTCGTAGTATTTGTTGAGGGCGTCATCCTCGGCACTCTCCTTTTTGTCGTCGCCACCCAGTTCGTAGTCGGGGTCAACCGTACGGATCAGTTTGCCTGCTTTGTCGAAGAATACAGTGGTGACCAATTTGGCCTTGTAGTTGGCCTTTTCGTAGAATTCCACCATCATTTTGTCATTCTTGTCGGCACGTTGCTCTTTCACCGCGCTTTTGAAACGCCAGCCGGGGTAGAAGTCGTTGAGGTGCTTGGCCATCAGTCCGGTGACGGACTCTTCAGGCATAATGGTGAGGGTCTTTTCCCAGATGCCGGCGGGAGAGATGTAAACAGCGGTCTTTTTGCCTTGGTTGAGGCAGCGGGCGATGTATGTGCTGTCCACAAGGAACCAGTTCAGCTCAGCGGGGTGCAAAACCTTTTTCACCAGGGATTTGGTGACGACCTCGGGTACTGTGTTGGCTTTGATGGCGATATTGCCATGCTCATCTTTCACCACGGGTTCGGGCTTCTCTTTTTTGGGCTTGGCGTCTTTTTGAGGTTGGGACGCGGGTTTGTTGTTTGAAGCCGTGGTAGGGTTTGGTTGGGCGGCTGGCTTTGCGGGGGTGGTTTTGGGAGCGTTCTTGGCGGCCTCTTTCGCGGCTTTCTCGGCGGCGGCTTTCTCCTCGGCCTCCCGCTTGGCAGCTTCGGCCTTCTCGGCCTGGCGCTCCGCGGCAGCAGCCTTGGCCAGCTCTATCTTGTCGGGTTGCTTTGTCTTAGGATCCTTGAACCCTTCGGGATCTTCACGCGTGAGAAGCTTGTTTTGCCCCGTGCTGGCAAAAGTAAGCATAGATGGCTTGGCACCGATGCCGTCCTCCCTTACCTCTATGTAGTAGTGAGTGTTAACATCCTCCTTCTCTTCCAATGCGCTCACACTGATGATCCAATCCGGAAAATTTTCGTGTACATACTCCGTGATGGTGGAAGGCAGTTCGTTCGCCGGAACGGTGAACAACGTCCGTATCCACTCTCCATCACCAGCAATATAGACTTTTCCGTTGGTGGAACCGTCCTTGATGCTGGCAACATAAGTGTCCCCTTCCTTCATCCATCCAGTCAATTTTACGTAAGAATAATGCTCCTCAAGGGTTTGGACAACATCGGAGGGCACCTCCGTGGGTTTCAGCTTTTGTGCGGAAATAGTGTTGTTGTTGATTACAACTATCTGTATAACAGAGAATAACAGAATAATTAAAATCTTATTTTTCATATCAGTCATAAATTTTCAAAATAAGCCACAAAAATAATGTTTTTTTGTGATAAAGAGTATCAAGAAGTTTTAAAGTTTAAGATTAAAGAAAGAGACCATGCTTTAACCGTCAATTTTTTGCATTCAGGGTTTCTCTGATTTTGGCGGTCAGAATGTCGATCCCGATGTTGTTGTTGCCACCAACGGGTATGATGATGTCAGCGAGTCTTTTGGTGGGCTCGATGAAGAGCTCGTGCATTGGTTTCACAAAGTGGCGGTAGTGACGGATAGACTTGTCAAGCCCGCGGCCGCGTTCGATGACGTCGCGGCTGATGATGCGGATGAGCCGCTCGTCGGCATCCGTGTCAACGAACACTTTGATGTCAAGGGTGTCGCAGAGTTCCGGATTGGTGAAGATAAGGATGCCTTCCACAATGAGGACCTCTGCAGGGTGCACAGGGATGGTCTCTTCGCCGCGCCGGCAGGTCACGTATGAATAGGTGGGCATTGGAATGGTCTGTCCCGCCTTCAATTGGTTGATGTGCTCAACTAGCAACGGGAACTCGATGGCGGAAGGGTGGTCGAAGTTGATCCGTTCTTTCTCCTCTTGTGTAAGGTCGCCGTTGTCGCGATAGTACGCGTCTTGAGAAAGCACACTGACGTGGTGCTTCGGGAACTGGTTGACGATTTTCTGCACTACGGAGGTTTTTCCTGAGCCGGAACCTCCGGCAATCCCTAATACTAACATAATGGTCGATATTGGTTTAACGTTTTGGCTTTTGGCCAATAGCCAACAGCCAATATAAGTTTGCCGCCGCAAAAGTGCAAAAAAAATCTGAATCCGAAACTCGGATCCAGATTTTTTGTTGCCCCGATAGGATTCGAACCCATACAAACAGAACCAGAATCTGCGGTGCTACCATTACACAACAGGGCAAAAGCGAAATGCGCGGCAAAGATACACTTTTTTCTTTACCGCGCATTCTTTTTTGAAAAAAAATCTTTTAACTTACAAAAACTACTTCGTACCAGATATATCCACTGACTACAACTGCCTTATAGTAAACGTTTTCCACTTTATAATAGAGGGTGTTGTCAAGGATGATTTCTTCGTAATTGCTGGGCAACTCTGCCACTCTTGCTCCGATCGGAGGGGCTACAACTTGGTAATTATTGTTGTAGGGGAGGTAAAAAGTGCCATCATCGTAGTAGTAGTTGACTTTGTTGTACACCACAATTACAGGGTGCCAGGTGTGGAAGAGATTGTAGGCGATGACGGCTCCGAGGGGCGGACGGCAGATGACGTAGTGGCCATTGATGTAGCGGCAATAAACGCTGTTGTAGAAATAGTAGGGTACACCGTGATAGTAAACAGGTCTGACGTAGTGCGGGACGTGCATATGACTGTGGTAGTTGTGGTGGTTCGGGTGTACGTAGGGGATGTGAGGCATTCCGTGTCCGTGCTGCGGACCGTGTCCTTGAGGATATCCTCCGGGCTTGCCGCCAGCTGCATTGTTGCTGCCTTCGTTGCGGGGACCGGATACCGGCTGCGGATTGGCCTGACCTTGTTCGGTGTAGCCGCGTCTTTCCGTGACATTAGATGCTTGGATGTTGTTGCTGGCGGCCGTGTTTGCGGCAGGTCTTGCAGAAGACGCAGGAGTCTGGCTTGCTGAAGTCGCCGTCGTGTTGCTCACCTTGTTGTTGGTCGTCGTATTGGTAGTTGTCGGCTTTGCAGCGGTCGTGGCAGGACGAGCGGCCGTGTTTGTAGTGGGCTTGGAAACCGTAGTGCTCGGAGTCGTAGTAGCCGGACGGGCGGTGTTCGTGGTAGCCGGACGAGCGGTGTTCGTGGTGGCCGGACGGGCGGTGTTCGTGGTAGCCGGACGGGCGGTGTTCGTAGTAGCCGGACGAACGGTGTTCGTGGTGGCCGGACGAGCGGTGTTCGTAGTAGCCGGACGAGCGGTGTTCGTAGTAGCCGGACGGGCGGTGTTCGTGGTAGCCGGACGAGCAGTGGTCGTGGTAGGACCGTTGTGGGAGGTGCGCGAAACACTTTCCTGCGCTTTTTGGTAACTATTGTTAGCCTTGTTCAGCTGGGCGTCGCCTTTGTGCATTTGGCGGGTTGCCTGGCTTGAGGCAGACGAGCTGTTTTGTCTAGTTGTAGAAACAGAGGCTTTGCTGTTTCCTGTGCTTCTGGATGAGACGGGCGTTTGGGCCAGAACTTCCATAGACACTAAACCGGTCATCAGGAAGATACTCATCATTAACATTAACTTTTTCATAGCTTTGAAGTTTTTGGGTTAAAAGTTACTGGTAAGACAGCGAACCCATCGCTTTGTTTAATGCATGACCACAATTTTTCTATGCATGGTTCGGCCGTTGCTCTCAGCGCGTAAAGTATAGATGCCGTTGGGGAGCTGGCGGACAGGTATCTCAAGCGTTTCCACGCCAACGTAATGTTGCGTGAAAACTGCTTGACCGGACATGCTGTATATGGTGATGCCACACTGGTCAATATCTTCAGGCAGGGTCAGGTGCAACATGTCGGAGGCAGGATTGGGGTAGAGGCTGGCTTCGGAACAGAAGTCTTCGATACCGGCTTGGGAAGATGACCACAGAACCCGGAATCCCTGTGCGTTCAAGTAGTTGTCAGATACGAAAGTTACTTGGATCCGGTTGGTGTAAAATGTCACGACGCCCGGGTTGTTGTTCCCTGTATAGCTCTCCATAAGCTCATAAGGATAGACACTCATATTATAGAAGTCCAGATGATCCTCAGGACTAATGTCGAATTCTTCGAAGGTGAAAGTGATGGAAGGCACATTCTTGATCCGAATTGCCCAGTTGCAGCTCATGTTGTCGCGGTAATTGTTGGTGTCGCTGTTGTCGTAGATCTCCCCTTCGGGATCATGGGTGATGTGGGTTCCGCAACCAAACCCTTCTTTGGAGGAGGAAAAACAAAGATGCCATCCTTGATCGGTAATGGAATCGTCCGTTTCAAACGTGATATAGAGACTGTCTGTGTTGAAAGAATAAGAGGTGTTAGAGATGTTGCCGGATAGTTCCTCCAAAAGAATATTCTGCGACGGGTGACCATCCCAAAATCTCAGATAATCATGATCCTCTTGGGAAGCCAAATATTTAAGCGAAATATTTACTGCGTATTGCTGTGGTTGTGAGATGATGTAGGTGCAGGAGGTGTTGTTCAGGTAATCTTGGTTGCCACTGCCGTCTTCCAGTGTCCCAGTGGTCGCAGTTATGATACGATCGTTGCAATAGGTGGGGTAACTGTTGGTACGGGGGTGGAGATTGAAGATGCAAGATTGCCAGCCGCTGTATCCCCCAACGGCGGAGCTGTTGCCGCTTTCTGTGATGAAATAGCCGTTGCCGCTTCCGCCCCAACCAAAATTGAAGTGGAAGTAGTCGTCGCTGTTGTACCCGTCGCACACAAAGGCATGCCCTCCCTCTTCGGAATATCCAGAGTAATAAACGGGACGTAATTCGTCAAGGTCGGATTTGAGCATCAGATGCCATGTGGAATCCGAATAGTTATGCTTGTTGGTGTATTCGGAGTCAAGATTGTATTTGAAGTAGGTGGACATGGCGTTAGGCACATCATGGGAATAGGCTCCGGAACCGTCAGCCCCGTAACCCATGTCAACGGCAGTGCCGCAATGGAAGATCAGCTTTGCCACCTCGTTGTTGTAATGAGCCAATGCGTCAGCCATGGCATCGTAGTTGTAGTGCTGCTGTGCGAAGTTCACATAGAAGTTGCCATAGTTGGAGTTGTGATTGGTATGACTGCTATGTCCAGATTCGGGATAACGGTAATAATAGATGATCTGGGCCATGGCGACCGCCACGCAGCCGTTGGGAACCTTGCCGTCGTATCCTCCAGGAGCATCGTTGTCTCTCGGAGAATAGTAGTTGTAGTATTTGTTCTGGTTCCAAGACGAGGTGATCAACGGGGTAACCACCATCTCGTCAAGCGTGGCGCGAGAAGGGTGCAGGAGCTCGTCCCAGGCTCTCTGGATGCGGGCGTCGGGAACGGTTTGTTGTCGGCGTGCTGCCATGATCTCGTTCCGATACTGGGTGAGGAATAGATCAATGGCAGGGGCGAGGTCATTCAGGTCGATGTCGTTGGTGAAGTCATACGCCAGCACGGGCATCACACGGTCTTCCGCCGACATGATCAGAAATCCATGTTCGAAATGCAATACGGCCATGCAAAGTTCATTGGATTCGTTCAGGAAATCACAATTTTTTAGTGCATAAGAAGCCGCTTCAGGACAGATGTGCTGCGCTTTCTGCTGGAAAGCGCGTGTTCCTAGGGTTTTGAGCTCGTTTCTTGTCAGCGTTTTGGCCGACAACAGTGCGGGAATCAGGAACAAGAAGAGGATGAGATGTTTGGATTTCATTGGGATGAGTGTTTAAAAAATAGAGGTGATTTAATAATAAAAAAAGGACATCCCACAAGATATCCTTTTTGAGTGTTTCAAACCATATAATTATTGCTGAAAAAAATGAACTAGATCATTTCATCGAAATCATCCGGTTCGGGAATGCTGAGGTCGTCTGCATCCTCTGCGGGTCTGCCGGAATGAGGCATACCCAGGGTGGTGCGTTGCAAAGAGGCAATCAGAGATCCAATCATTTTGGTCAGTTCCATCAGTTCGTTGCGGGAATGGTCTCTGGCTTCGTCAGTGATAATCCCAATGCGGGCCGCGATTTCAGTATGCACCACGCATTCTCTGACGGAACTTTTGGCCATCTTCAGGTAGTAAAGGAACTGTGTTCTATTGCGGGAGGAGCCCTCAGCAGTGTTCAGGGCAATATCCTGTGCGGATTTCAAGAACGACTTCTGCATGAATTTTCTATTCGTCGAAAGCTCACCAGAAGGAAGTTGCTGGGCTAACCAGACAATGTAATCCATCGCTTTTGCGTAAATACGCAAATCCTCAAATCTGAAAAAACTAACGTTGTTGTCTCTTTCGTTCATAATGCTTGACTTTTTGTATTTTTTCGGGCAGCAAAAATACGATTATTTTTTTACAAAATGCCACAAAAAATTACACTAACCATACATTTTTATCCAATTTTTATTCTAACTTATTGATTATAAGTTTATAACAAACATTCTTGGCGTAAAATAGGAATTTGTTCTCTTTTGTATATTGTGATAAATATCTGGTACACAATAAGATATGATTAGAATGTATTATAATTTGATGGCAAAACACGAGCCATTCACTATTTTTGCTACTTTTGCGCCTCCAAATTGTGAGAAAAGCGGAAATGAGTAAGTTTGATAAGATAAAAAAAGTTTGGAACATAATGGTTAGCGAGTGGAAAACACGCTACAGGTTGGTTTTTTCCAATGAGGAGACTCATGAGCAGAGCTTTGTTGTCCGCAGGATCACCATTCAAAAAATCGTCGTGGTGGCAATTTTGGCTGCTTTTGTCATCATTTCGCTGACGGCGATCTTGATTGCGTTAACGCCATTGCGGGTATATATCCCCGGTTATACGGACCAGAAAGACTACAAGATGTATAAGCAAACTGCGGCCCGGGTGGATTCTCTGGAGCGACAACTTGCCGTCAACCAACAGTTCATCAATAATTTCACAGGGATGTTAGAAGGGAATGACGGGGCTATCTATGAAGATGACCAAGCCCAAATGACTCCCGACGTGCATCCTGTGGAGCGGGAGCAGGGGCGTGCGGAGCGCGTGCACGAGATTATTGAGGAAACGGAGATGATTCTGGGGCGCATCAGTAAGAACGGAACATCGAATTCAACCGGTATGCCCAGTATAGAACAGGCCAAAATCACTCAGATTTCCATTTATCCCCCCGCTATGGGTGCCGTGACCCGTCTCTTTGATGCTTCCCAAAACCATTATGGCATTGACATCGCCACCGGGGACAACAAGACCGTGTCGTGTGTGGCGGACGGCGTGGTTCTTTCTGCAAATTACTCTGCAACAGATGGTTATACCATTATTGTACAACATCCCGGAAACATGATTTCCATCTATAAGCGCAATGCCGCCCTGCTCAAAACCGTTGGTTCAAGGGTGACGGCAGGTATGCCCATTGCCACGGCAGGAAATCGCGGATCCGACGAGGGAAACTCGACGCATCTGCATTTTGAACTTTGGTATAACGGATTTCCTATCAATCCTTTAAGTTACTTAGTCATCGAATAATATTCACATGGACAAAATCATTGAGCTAAACCCCGAATACGCAGTAGAACTGCTTGGTTCTCAGAACAATAACGTGGTCATGCTGACTCATATCTTCCCGAAACTGAAGATTATGGTGCGTGGCAACGAGATGAAAGTTTCAGGCGCAGAAGATGAGGTTCAAGAATATGAAAATCGTATCTCTTTGTTAGAGAAGCATATAGAACGATTTGGAAAACTCACAGAAACGGACATCATCAATATTACAGCTATGGAGGATGACAGCTTTTATGCTCTTAACCAGATGGACAACAATGTCATAGTGCATGGTCGTGAGGGCAAGATCATCAAGGCTATCACCCCCAACCAGAAACGTTTGGTGGACAGTGCGGAAAAGAACGATATGGTGTTTGTGGTGGGTCCGGCCGGTACGGGAAAAACCTACACGGCTGTGGCGCTTGCTGTCAGAGCATTGAAAAACAAGCAGATAAAGCGTATCATTCTTACCCGTCCTGCTGTGGAAGCCGGTGAAAATCTCGGTTTCCTGCCCGGTGACCTGCGAGACAAACTCGATCCCTACCTTCAGCCTCTTTATGATGCACTTTGGGATATGATGCCCATGCAGAAGCTGATGACCTTGATGGAGGACAAAGTGATTGAGATTGCGCCGTTGGCCTTTATGCGCGGTCGCACGCTTGACAATGCCTATGTCATTCTCGACGAGGCACAGAACGCCACTTCCGCACAACTCAAAATGTTCCTCACCCGTATGGGCAAAAACGCCAAGTTCTTCATCACCGGCGACATCACCCAGATAGACTTGCCCAAAAATCAACAGTCGGGACTTATTTTGGCGGATCGTATTTTGCGTGGTGTGAAAGGCATAGATTTCATATACATGGACAATAAAGACGTGGTGCGGCATCATCTTGTGACCAAGATCATCAACCGTTACGAAGAATTTGAAAACGAGCAAGAGGAGCGGGCACGCAAGCGTCGGGAAGCCATCGAAGCCAAAAACAGCGAATCTTCCGAACATGCCATTTAAGCTCTTTTTCGGCCTTCTGCTGACACCCTTTTCTTTACTGTTCGGGTGTGTGGCTGCTGTACGGCGTTTTCTGTATCGAATGGGGATATTCCATGCCGAGGAATCACCTGTTCCGGCCATCGATATAGGGAATCTAGCCGTTGGAGGGACCGGAAAAACACCTCATACCCAATATGTTATCAATCTTCTAAAGCATGAATTCCGTGTTGCCACACTCAGTCGTGGTTATGGGCGGAAGTCCAAAGGTTACCATTCCATTGCGCAGACGGATTTGTATGAGAGAAATGCGGAAACGTTTGGAGATGAACCGTATATGACGTATTTGAGACATCCGGAAATTCCATTGGCCGTGGATGGCGACCGTTGCGAAGGGGTTCGTAAATTACTGCTAGAAAATCCTGATACAGAGGTAATTGTCCTTGATGACGCTTATCAACATCTTCGTTTCCGCCCCACTTTCCATATTTTGCTTACGGAATATGGTCGTCCGTTCCGCCCGGACATGCCGATGCCGACAGGCAGGTTGCGGGAGTTTCCGCGTGCCTCTCGTTTTGCCGATATGGTGATTGTGACCAAAGTTCCGGAAAATGCCTTCATAGACGAATCGGCATGGCGGCGCAGACTCCGACTGTCGCCTGGACAGACCTTGTTTTTCACGCGATTTCGCTATGAACCGTTGTCGCCGGTTACATCGGTGGCGCAAAAAATGGAGATCAAATCCTTACGCGATGTTGTTGTTCTGACCGGCATTGCGCATCCCCAACCCTTGATGGATTATCTTTGCGGGAACGCAGAAGATCGTTTCTCCTCTATGCCGGTGAAACTGAATGTGGTGAAACATTACACCTTCCCAGATCATCATGTCTTCACGGAAAGCGAGATCCAAGCCATTTATGACCAGCATTTCTACAATTCAGGAGATCATTCCGTATTGGTCACCACTGAAAAGGACTGGATGCGTTTGCGGTCCGAGCAAATCAGAAATATTGTATCTTTGCTTCCCGTTTTTGTAATTCCTGTAGAGATTGAGTTCCTTACTGACATACAGCGGGATACGTTTAATCAAATTTTGAAAGAACATGTTCGAGGAAAGAAGAATGAAGATAGCGCAAACGGTTGATTACTTAAATAGCCGTAAGACGATTAACCCGAAGATCGCGATAGTGTTAGGATCCGGTTTGGGCGGACTGACGGAAAAAATCGATATTGTTGACGAGATTCCGTACAAGGAGATTCCCAATTTCCCGATTTCCACGGTCCAGGGACACAAGGGGACGATGATATTCGGCCGGATAAATGGTGTTGAGGTGATTGTCTTCAGTGGACGTTTCCACTATTATGAGGGCTATCCGATGGACGTGGTGACTTATCCGCAGCGTATTTTACCCGGTCTTGGGGTGAAAACCGTCATTCTCTCCAATGCCGCTGGTGGCATGAACCCTACGTTCAAGGTGGGGGACATCATGTTGATTCGCGATCACATCAACATGTTCGGCAACAACCCATTGCTAGGACCAAACGACGACACGCTCGGTCCCCGATTCCCGAATATGAGCGAGGTTTATTCGCATCGGTTGCTGAAACTGGCGCACCAGACAGCTGAAAAGTTGGACATTCACGTGCAGGAAGGGGTCTATATTGGTGTGACCGGCCCTTGTTTTGAGACCCCGGCAGAGTACAAGATGTTCCACATTCTGGGCGCTGATACCGTGGGAATGTCCACTGTGCCGGAGGCGATTATGGCACGTTATTTGGGTCTGGAGGTCTTTGCGCTCTCGGTTGTCACCGATTTAGGCATTGTAGGTAGAGTGGAAGAGGCTTCGCATGAGGAGGTCCTGGCGGCTGCAGCTAAAGCTGGCCCTCATGTGGTTGACCTTATTTTCCATATGGTGGCCGAAATGTGATCTTCCACAACTTCTAGCCATAAGTTTATCATCTTTGTAAGTCTTTTCAGCATTCATAATAAACATATAATACTGATATGAGAGATATGTGCGATCGTCGGACCCTCTTCGGAGCGCCTGTCGTTCTTGTATTGTTCTTGTTGATTTTGTCGTTGCCTGCGTCGGCGCAGACGGACACGGTGCCCGTCAAGCACAAACGGGAGCGCGAATGGAAACTCAGCGATTATTTGCAAATTCATGGTTTCGTGGACACGCAGATGGATTACACCCGTCAGCGGGAGAATGATGGAAGTTTGACTCAGAAAAGTGTGATAATGTTGCGTCGGGCCCGTTTTGATTTTTCGGGCAGGTTTCACCCGATGCTCGATTTTCGGATGCAGGCCGATTTGGCCTTTACGCCGCGTCTGCTTGATGCTTGGTTGCGGGTGAAATTCTGCAAGTATGCGCATCTTTGGATTGGTCAGATCAAGACACCCTACACTATGGATAATTTGTTGTCACCTTTGGACTTGGAATTTGTAGAACTTTCACAGTCGGTGGCGCTGTTGGCCGGGTTCAATGACATATCCGGTATTCCAGAGTATGCTTATGGGTTGGAAATCGGGGCGATGCTGTCGGGAACGCTGGCGGATTACGAACGGAACGGCGAGCGTTTCCCGATATTGAACTATTACGCTGGTGTTTTTGGAGGGGCGGGGATCAATATCCGGAAAGACAATCTAAGCAAGGACTTTTCGGCACGGGTGGATTTTTATCCTTTTGTGAAAAATTTCCGGTTGTCAGGATCTGTGTATCTGGGCAATTATCCGCTCTTTGACGATCGGAACGCCCCGCGTAACCGTTGGTCCGGAGGTGCGGAGTATTTGGGCAAGCATTGGACGGCCCGTGCCGAGTATCTTCAGGGCACTACCGGTGTCGCCGAATTCGATCCGCTGACCAATGATTCGATATCATTGGTGAAGACGCAGGGTTTGTATGCCTTTGTGGGATATTGGTTCTATATGGGGTGGGGAAGGAAGAGTGCGATGGTGCAACGGCTGCGTCCGCTTTTCCGTTATGATTATTGTATCAACGACAAACGCGAACCTACCTCCACCATGCACCGTTATTCGTTTGATCTTGAATGGTGGCCCGAGGAGCATATCCGGGTCCATCTGGACTACACCCTTCGGAAAAGCGCCGCTTACCGTGAATTCGGACACACCTTCGCGGCGAAAGTGTCCGTGAGTTTTTAGTGAAAAGTCTTTTTGTAAACGACCGAGACAGCTCTCCTACTTTGATTACGTTTTCTGCTGCTGTTTTTTGGCGGCGGGGAAGAGTACGTTGTTGAGTATCAGACGGTAACCTGCAGAATTGGGGAACAGATTGAGGTCGGTGGGCGGATCATTGACCAAGTGCTGGTAATCCTCGGGATCGTGGCCCGAATAGAACGTCCAGGTGCCTTTGCCGTACTCGCCGTGAATGTAGCGGGCCTCGTTGAAAAAGGCGCATTCCCCCATGATGGTCACGGTAGGTTTGATAAGTTCCTTACGGAATGCCGTGGTTTGCCCCATGAAGCCTGGTATGACCTGCAAGTGGTTCTGGCAGAGCATAGTGGGGACAGGATCCCATTTGGCGGAGAATTCAAACAGCGTGAAATAGTCGTTAGACTTGTTTGAAATATGCTGTGTGGGGCTGACATCGATGTCGGAAACCTCGTACACGTACGGATTGGTCTCTATTCTGAAGTTGGTGAATGCAAAGCAGTTGTCATAGTTGAGTTTGCTTTGGGCCTGCGGGTCCATTGGGTCACCGTCGAACATAGTTTCGCAGATGTCCACCCCATCGGCGGCGAGGGCAATGTCATAGCTGTCGGGACCGGAGCACATGGCAAAGAGATAGCCGCCGCCAGCCACGAAATCGCGGATGCCTTTGGCCACGGCGAGTTTCATCTGCGACACTTTGGCGAAACCCAACTGAGCGGCACGCTCCTCGTTCTCCTTCACATCGTCCTGATACCATTTGGTGTTGCGCTGACTGCCCCAGAACTTCCCGTATTGGCCGGTGAAATCCTCGTGGTGTAGGTGCAGCCAGTCGTATTTCGGCAGCTCGCCTTTGATTACCTCTTCGTCGTAGATTACGGTGTAGGGGATTTCGGCATAGGTGAGCACCAAGGTCACTGCATCGTCCCAAGGGAGCTTGTTTTTCGGAGAATATACCGCAATTTTGGGCTCCTTGGTTAAACGAATTTCATTCATATTGTTCTCGACCACAGCGATTTCGTTCAGGATTTGCGAAGCCTGTATGTCAGCGATGACTTCATACGAGACCCCGCGCACGAGGCATTCGTTTTCAAGCGTGCCGTTGTAAGGGCACATGAAGCTGCCACCTCTGTAGTTCAGAAGCCAGCTCATGTCAACACCGTTGGCAACGGCAAAATAGGCGATACCATACGCCTTCAAATGGTTGCTTTGTGCTAAATCCATGGGTATCAGGAGATAACTGGAGCGACCAATCATCGTTGAAAGCGTTATTATAATCAACAAAAAGATCTTTTTCATCATTAAAAAATTGACGGCAAAAATACATATTTCAACCGAAACTTGGAAACTTGTTAAACGAAGAAAAGTTTAATTTGTTTTAGAGAGAAAGAAGCATGGAGACGGAGGATTCGTCGCGCGGTGTCACTCGATTGTTCGTCAAGTTGCCGGGCTACCGGTCATATCCAATTGAATGGGGTCTCCATAAACAGCTCCAGGCCACGTTCCGTCAAGGCCGGAAAAATGATGAATTTTATGATTTCAGGCCTTTTTTCTTCTTCAATATCTATCAAAAAGACATTGTTCAAGAGAAATGTAATATAGGTTTCTGTATTTAGATTTTCTTGAATATGGAAGCATTTCTTGCCTTTATCCAGTATCGTGCGGATAGCGGAATAGAAAAATGAATTTGGATCCAAATATTTACGATGAGTTTGGGTGAGTTTGTAGTAATGTGGCTCGTCGAATCTCGTATCATAGATGCTGTACAGCGTCATGACCAACGCCTCAATGCTATGGTTGCAATGGGCCATGAGTGTGTGCCATTTTTCCCGACATACATTTTGCCAATATTGCCAAGCTATTTCAATGGAATTTAATTTATTGCCGTAACGGTTGAAGAATGTCTTATGACAAATGTTCAGTTGGTTGGCAATTTTCTCGGTGGGTTGTTGGAAGCCATTTTGTGAGTAATAGTCGAACAAATCCTTTTTTTTAGAGTCTGATAGAGACATAGCGCAGTTGTTTTAAAATTTCGAGCCGCAAAAATACAAAAAAATCATCTCATATGGTCGCAAATTGAATTTTCTGTTAATTGTCGTAAATCCGCGGTTTTCACAACCTCGCCGTTTTTGAGATACAAATATTCAGGGAAAGAGCCTCTGGTAACGTGTACCGCGGTGATCGGGTTAATCGTGACATATCGGAACGACTCTGTTTTTGTATCCGTCTTGAACTGTTCAATCGAGGTGCTGTCCCCCCAAACGAAAAACAAAATCCGGCATGTGTCCAAATGGTTGTTCTCCACTATTTCAGAAACTTTCAAGCAACTGGTTCGGCAAAACTGGCAATTGGAGGAGATAACCCCGACAATGTAATTGCCTTCTTCGATATGGACATCCTGCATCGACGAGTCAGCCATCAATCCATTGAAAGCCGTTTCGTCATAGTTGAGTGTGCCCGACTTTGAAAACAGATTATAGACATCGTCTATCGGGAAAAGGACGAACGGCGGGACAAGAGCGGCCAAAAACGCCCCGGTGAGGGCGAGCTTGCGCCCCAAAGGCCCGAACTGGTAGTCGTCTTCCTTGCGCACGAACAGCAACAACGCAATGGCTATCAAGTTCTTGACTAACGACAGCCACGGCTTGATTTCCACCAAGTCGCCCATACAGTGGCAATTGCTGTCATCGCGGAACAATATGACGTAAATCAACAAAAAGGAAAAGCCCACGAGCATGAGCATGGTCAGCCACCAGGCCTCTTTGTATCTCACTTTGAGGATGAGCAAAAGGCCGACAAGAATTTCGCATGCGATAATCCCTCGTGCCACCAATCCGCTCAACGTGAGATTCACGATATGGAAACTGTAGATGTACAGTTCAAAATGATCTAATGCGAGCAATTTCAGGATAGCCGAAACAATGAAAAAAATGCCGATTCCGAAGCGGATAACCGTTTTCAAGATGTTGTTTGTTTTACTCATTGTCAATACGTTATGTTGCTATTTTGATGGAAAAAAGTGTTTGTTGCCGATAGCTACTCCAAGATGCCTTTCGGGATGGAGTCGATAAGTGTTTGGGTGTATGAGGTTTGAGGGTGAGCGCATAATTGGTCCGCCTCGCCGGCTTCGACAATGCGGCCCTGTTGCATCACCGCGATGCGGTCAGCCATGAATTTCACCACGGACAGGTCGTGTGAAATAAAAATGTAAGTGAAATGATATTCAGCTTTCAGCTCGTTGAGGAGATTTAGCACCTGTGCTTGCACAGAGACATCGAG
Source organism: Bacteroidales bacterium (assembly GCA_045130275.1). Classification (GTDB taxonomy): domain Bacteria; phylum Bacteroidota; class Bacteroidia; order Bacteroidales; family WCHB1-69; genus F23-D06. The sequence continues at coordinate 68,499 of JBGUPL010000109.1, read as the reverse complement.
TGCGGACACGGATTCGTCGCAAATGATGAATTTTGGGTTCACGGCCAAGGCCCTGGCAATGGAAATGCGCTGTCGTTGCCCTCCGGAAAATTCGTGAGGATAACGGAAAAAATGCGATTCATTGAGACTTACACGTTCCAGTAATTCTATGACACGTTTTTTCCGCTCTTTGTCGTTGTGCAAGATGCCGTGAACGCGCATGGGTTCCATCAAGGCTTCCCCTACGGTAAGCCTTTGGTTCAAAGAAGAATAGGGGTCCTGTAGGATGATTTGCAGGTCTTTCCGCATCATACGCATTTCCGAATCGGAGAGCTGAACGAGATTCTTTCCCCGATAAACCACCTCTCCGGATGTGGGTTCAATCAACCGGAGCATCGTGCGTCCCAAAGTGGTTTTCCCGCATCCAGATTCGCCGACCAGCCCGAGCGTTTCACCCTCGTAAATGTCAAGGCTCACATTCTGCAATGCATGGAAATAGTGTTGTTTTTCAAATAACTTGCGCTTACGGACTTTGTAAATCTTGTTCAAGTTTTTGATAGTGACGATTTTGTCACCGGAATATAACCGCTGGTGGGCGGCGTTGCGCTCTTCTGGGGTGACGGTCAGATTTTCCACCACGTGATGTAAGTCGCTGTCCTCAACTCCGTTAAAATCAGATACTTGTGGAAGTTTTCTCAGACGTGTGTTCATGGATGGCCGGCAAGCGATAAGTTGTTTAGTATATGCATTCTGGGGAGAGATAAACAGATTGCGCACGCTGTTCTCTTCCACGATTTCGCCTTTATACATCACAAGGGCGCGGTCGGCAATTTCGGCGACCACACCAAGATCGTGGGTGATGAAAAGTACACCCATTCCGTGTTTTTGCTGTAGATTGCGGATCAACTCCAGGATGTTCTTTTGAATGGTGACATCCAAAGCGGTGGTCGGTTCGTCTGCAATGAGAAGTTTAGGATTGCAGCTCATGGCCATGGCGATCATGATGCGTTGTTTCTGGCCGCCGGAAAGTTCATGCGGGTAAGAGTCAAAAATCTCGTTTGGACGTGGCAGTTTCACCTCATCAAACAAACTGAGAACTTGTTCTTTAGCCTCTTTTTCGCTGATTTTCTTGTGCAGGAGGATCTGTTCGGTGATCTGCGCACCGCAACGGATGACCGGATTCAGAGAGGTCATCGGTTCCTGAAATATCATGCCGATTTGGTTTCCTCGGAGGCTTTGCATGGCTGCTTCCGGGGCCGTTAGGACATCCAAAGGCGGTTGGTCATGCCCGTTGGCATGGAATAGAATGCGTCCAGACGGGTAGCGGGCAATTGCGGGGTTGAGCAGTCGCATGACCGACAGGGCGGTGACGGACTTCCCTGACCCGGATTCTCCCACGATACCCACCGTTTCCCCTTCATTCAAGGAAAAGCGGATATGTTTTAAAATGGGATTCCACAAGGTGTCGCGCCGCAAATCAAGCGACAAATCTTCAATTTCTAACAAAGGATTCATCGCGTCAGAAATATTCAATTGCGGTTAAGGGCAGTAGCCTATTTTTTCTTTTCCTGCAGTTTGGTGCCAATATCCAGGGTGGCGTGCGGGACGATTCTGAGCCGTTCTTTGGGGATAAGCTTGCCAGTGATGCGGTCCACGCCATAAGTCTTGTTCTCAATGCGAACGAGAGCAGCTTCCAAGTTGGAGATATATTTTACAAGTCGAGCCATCAGGCGACCGTTCTCCTCTTTGGAGAGTACTTGGTTCCCTTCCTCGAGATTCTTGAATGTCGGGGCAGTGTCTTTAGTGTCATTTCCGACACCGCTGTAGGCTTCCTGATACACTTCGAGGTTCTTCTTGGCCTCTTCGATTTTCTTCTCTATCAAGGCTCTGAATTCTTCCAAATCTTCGTCAGAATAACGGTTTACAACGATTTCGCTCATAACGGTTTTGTTTGTTTTTGTTAGATGAAATTGGACGCGCAAAGATATAATTTTTTCATACCGAAAAAGTCTTTGAACGAGTTTGTCCGAGGAAAAATTACAGACAGAGTATTTTTTTGACTGTTTTATGCCCTTTAGAATTCTGAATTCGAACTAAATAGGCACCTTTCCCGTAAGGAAACGGATAACTTAAACGGTGGACGCCTTCCTCCAGATTCTCAAGGTGTCTTGCGAGGCATCGGCCGTCTGTTGAGAACAATTCAATGGAGAAGGGAGCGGTTTCATTGGCCTGTAACTCGAGGTGTAGCCCTCCGCGCACAGGGTTCTCCACGTTGACATAAAAGTCGGGGTTGTATTCGGCCACGCCGACGTGTGCGTCGATGATCATGTCCATGATGACAGGCAGGTGGTCGGATTGGTTGTAAAGCGCGTTGGCCACTTGGTTCGGAATTGAATTGTTGGCAGGGGACAGGATGGATCCGTTGAACCGCGCCCCGTCTTGTCCCAAAGCGTGATAGGAACCTTCGACGACATGCATTTTGTCACTTCCATAATATAAATATGGAGATACTAAAAAGAAGTCGAACCGGTCGTCCAATCCGCCGGAAGAGAAACAGTCAGCCTCCTGCGTGCGTGTGGATTGGGTGTGCAAATGCTTGAACTGGGAGTTGTTGTGCCAGTTTCCAGGGCTGTTCGCCGGATCATAGAAACGATACAGGCTGTTGGAATATTCTGTCAGTTCCTGGTAAGCAGGCTCATCGCTGGAATAGAGGTTGAAGTCGCCCGAGAAAGTATAGTTTCCGGGAGTCCCGGAGCTGGAGATGCGGTTCATCAGTTTCTGAACTTGGGCGAGTCGCGCTGTCTCATTGGTGCTGCCCGAACCTGCTTTCAGATGTGCTATCCAGAAGGTCATGAAGATGGTGTCTCCGTCTGAAAGATTCTGGGCATTATAATAGAAAGTGTATCCGTTAATATCTCGGAATGAAGTGGTTACGTTGACTGACTTGTATAGGGTCAGTTTGCGGGAATCGTAATAGATCATGTTGGCGATGGTGCCGCCCGACTGGTTTGTCAGGGGTCCTCGACGATAGTAATCGATGCCATCCGTGTTGATGGCGTTGTTTAGCAGACGGTCGGCATATTGGTTCTGCGACCCTATCTCGCATACGCAAAAGACGGTCGGCATCACGTACTGGAAAATGGTTTTGATGTTTGCGTCTTTTGTGTTGAGATTGTTTGTAATACTGTTGCAATCTGAAATGCCGGAGGTGTTTGTGTAATACATCAAGTTGTATTGCATCATGCGGATAGTGTCCTGGCCTTGTGCGGAAAAAACGCCTGAGAAGGTAAGGAACAATGCCCAAACCAAAACGAAAAGGAATTGTGGTGTGGCCTTTCGCATGATGCAAGATCCTTGAGGGGTGTTGGTGCGGACTATTTGTGTTTTTGATAGTATTTTACACCGATTTTGACATTTTCCTTAACTGCGTTCGAGGAATAGGTGGCGCCAGACACGGCATCGACGTCAGCGGTGGCGGCTTGCTTGACCGTCATGCCATTCCATTTGTTGAGCAGATTTTCTTGTACTCTGGCAAAGAAGCCCGGCGTCTCTTGGTTGGGCAAAGCCTCGATTTTTTGGATCACGTCGCCTTTGATATGGATTTTCAGGGGCGTAGGTCCGTTGTAACCGTTAACGTCTTGGGTCAGCTTGGTGGTGTTTACGATGTAAACGCCGTTCTCTTTGGTGATGACGCCGTCATTTGCCGTGGTGCATGCAATCCATATTGCTGCTATTGCGACGAAGGCGATGCAAGCGAGGATGATGTTTTTTTTCTTCATACTATAAATTATGATTAATAATTTGTAAATCAATATTTTAAATGTTGTTTGCCAAATAGTTGGACTACTTGGCAAAGATAACTTTTTTTTGATAAAGCAAGATCTTTCCTCTACAATACCATCAGGTTGCAACCCCTGATTTGTGCGGAATCCAGACGACCCAACACTTCGATGCCGTCTGGATGTCTTCTGCCGAGGTCTTCAGTGGCGATGAACGAGCAACTGTAAAGGTTGGCCAGGTCGATGACGTTGATGACGCCGGTGCCGACGGTGTCGGTGCCGTCGAGGGGATCTTTCTCGCTGCGGAGCCGCAACTGCATCCACGGCGGGGTGGCGAAGACATTGCCGCCCTTGCTGTACGCCTGAGAAAGCAGCTCGCACATACCGTATTCCGAATGTATGTCCTTCACCCCGAACGCTTTGCACAAAATGGCATAGAGTTCCTCTTTCACCATTTCCTTCCGCCGGCCTTTCATTCCGCCGGTCTCAAACACGATGAGTTCCGGAAAGTCAATCGGGTGTTTCTCGGCAAAATCCAGTAGCGCGAATGTGACGCCCCATAGAATCGTTTTCTGATGCCGTTCGCGGAGTTGCAGCAACTTTTGATACAGCTCCTCATGGTTGTAAAGGTAGTAACCGCTGTCGGCGGACCCCGACTGGCGCATCAGTTCGTCCATCATGTAAACTAACGACGAGTGTTTCTGTTCCAGATAGTTGGGAAGTAGTGCGAGGAAAGTGTATTCGGCCGGATTTCCATAAAAATAGCGGAAACCGGCAATCAGACTGCGCTGGTATAGGAGCGCGTCCCGGATGAGGTGCACGGAATGCTGCATTCCCGTGGTGCCGCTGCTCCTGAAGATGAGCTCAGGGGTGAATTCCCCCGTTTTCACCTCGTGCGACTTGAAAAACGAAATGGGCAGAAAAGGAATGTCAGACAAGTGGGTGACGTCATCAGGATTTATTTTAAGATATTGACAATAAGCATGATAAGTTGGATTTAAAAAAAATTGGCGACGGAATACCCGCAAGGCCGCCGCTGCAAATCCAAGCTCTGAATAGGGTTGAATGGGATCTGCGTTCATGGTTTCCATGCAAACGTGTTGATGAGGTGCATGGCATCCTCCTTAAGATATTGTATCACAGGTTGTAGGGAATCGTTGTTGGGGGTGTCGTCGAAATAGAGCGTGGCGCGCACAAAACGGTGGGCGCTGTCGGTCAGCCAGAACTGGAACGGCGTGGCCACCTCTTTGCCGTAGATCTCATACGTCTGTCCCCAAATGTGCGCCTCCGGGTCGTTGACGACAGAATATTGCACATCATCGGCCTTTTTGTAGTGGAATTTCACCATCCTGTCTTCTGAAATCATCAGATTCCGCAGACTGTCCGCATTATCGACTGTGAAACAGGTGAAACGTATGGAAGCCTTTAGATCGGGGTAAGTCACATTCATCCATAAAGTGTTATTTGGTTGCGGTTCAAGGGATGTTGTGGCATAAACGGACTGTTCGAATGTGAATGGGGGAGTGACGGCCATGGAAGCCGTGAGCGGTTTGGAGGCGGTTAAAGGCTGATATTGATGGTCAGGCAGGTCTATACGGAAATAGCCCATGGGCTTGGGCTCGGGCAGCGCCTTCGGCTTGCATGACATCAACACTGTTCCCATAACGCATACAAGGAACATTATCTTGCTGATGGATGCGATGATCCAGCTGGATTCTTTTGTAAAATATCGACTATAACCAATCACTGCTAACTACTAACTACTAATTGCTAACTGCTAAAGGTAGCTTTTCAGATTCTTGTTTTTGCTGTTTTGACGCAGCCGTTTGAGGGCACGTTCCTTGATTTGGCGTACGCGTTCGCGTGAGAGTTCCAGTTTGTCGCCTATTTCATCCAAGGTGTGCTCGTGGGTGGTGCCTATACCGAAGAAGAGTTTCAGCACGTCGGCCTCTTTGTCGGGCAGTGTTTCCAACAGGTCGTTGATTTCCGATGAGAGGGATTCGTGCATCAGGGTGGTGTCGGTGTCGTCGTCGTTGTCGTGCACGAACACGTCCACGAAGCGCGTCTCTTCATTGGGCGCGATTGGCGAGTCGATAGACTGCGGGTGGTTGTTCATTTTCATGATTTCAGCCACTTTATAGACGGGCATGTCCATCGCGTTGGCGATTTCCTCGGTGGTGGGCAGTCGGTTGAGCGTTTGCTCCAGACGTGCGGTCTCTTTTTTGATTTTGTTGATGACGCCCACTTGATTCAGGGGCAGACGTACGATACGCGACTGGTCGGCGATGGCCTGCAGGATGGCTTGGCGTATCCACCAAACCGCGTAGGAGATGAACTTGAAACCGCGCGTTTCGTCAAAACGCTGCGCTGCCTTGATCAGTCCCAGGTTACCCTCGTTGATGAGGTCCTGTAGTCCGATGCCCTGATTCTGATATTGTTTGGCCACGGAGACAACAAATCGCAAGTTGGTGGTCACCAATTTGTTGAGGGCGTCCTCGTCACCCGCTTTGATTTTCCGCGCCAGCTCCACCTCTTCATCCGCGCCAATCATCTGCACCTTGCTGATGTCGGACAAAAACCGCTCCAGCGATGCAGAATCGCGGTTGGTGATGGATTTCGATATTTTTAATTGTCTCATTTATAATGACTTTTCTACCGAGCTCTTGCCCCTGTTGGGGCTGCTCAAGGATTTATTCTTATGACTTTGGCTGTTAGCTATTGAACCTTGAACCTTAACCCCAAAGCTTCAATAACCAATAACCTATAACCAATAACCATTTATTTTTCAACCTTTTCAGTTGTACCTTTACTATTTAATAAAGTTACATTTTTTGTCAGTTTTTCCTTGTCTCTGACCAAGTTAACCTTGACTTTGTCGCCCGGGGATTTGGTTTTGAGTACGCCGCGCACCTCCGCGAGGCTGTTGACGGGAGTGTTGTCGATGTGAGTGATGACATCGCCTTCCTGGAATCCATTTTGGGAGGCCGCCCCGTTTTCAGAGACCTCTGCCACATAAATACCGTTCACATCGTTGAGATTCAGCTCTTTGGCGTTGGTGGCGTTCAGTTCCATGATGGATACTCCAAGGTAAGCTTGTTGGGTGGTGCCGAAGTGTTGCAGGTCGTAGCTTATTTTTTTGACGATGTTGGAAGGGATGGCGAACGAGTAGCCGGTGTAGTATCCGTTACCGGAAGCGATGGCCGTGTTGATTCCGACCAGCTTGCCGTCAGCGTTCACCAGGGCTCCGCCGGAGTTGCCGGAGTTGACAGCAGCGTCGGTCTGAAGGTAAACTTCGTCGGAGAGGGTGTTGCGACCGGTGCTGAGCTGACGGGCCTTGGCGCTGATGATGCCAGCAGTGACGGTGGAGTTGAGACCCATGGGGTTGCCGATGGCAAGCACCCACTCGCCGATGCGTACAGAGTCGGAGTTGGCGAATTGCAGGTAAGGCAGTCTCGTCTCGTTGATCTTGATGAGTGCCAGGTCGGAAGCCGGATCGGTGCCGATGATCTCACCCTCGTACTCGCGCTTGTCGTTCAAGGTGATGGTCACTTTGGCAGCATCCTCCACCACGTGGTTGTTGGTCACGATGTAGCCGTCGGAGGAGATGATGACGCCCGAACCGGCTGCCTGCACCGGGTAAGCACTCGGTGCGGAACCGAAGAAATGCTCCCAAATGGTGCCTCCGAAAAAGTCGTCCCATGCGGAATTTTTTTGCGTAAATTCCGTTTTTATATAGACTACCGCATTGACAGAAGACTCTGCCGCCTCTGTCATGTCCACGTATTTCCCCGTGTGGCTCTCGGGTTGCGCACAACCTGACTGCAAGGTTGCGAATGCGCATAAAACAGTGAATAACAACACTTTAGTTAATCTCATTGTACTCATATCTTTTATATTTTTCATTATTCTATGGGTGTTCAAAACCGCTCTATAACGGAAAAGTTTAAAAAAAATTGCAGGGCAAAAGATTATATTGAAAAAAATCTTATTTTTGCCGCCCAAAAATTTACAAACAAAAATTATACCAAAATGTACGCAATTGTAGAAATAGCCGGGCAACAATTCAAGGTTGAAAAAGACCGCAGAGTCTATGTTCAACGCCTCAAGGCTGAAGAAGGTGCGCAAGTCACATTTGACCGCGTAATGTTAGTGGATAATGACGGTGATGTCAAAGTGGGTACGCCGACCGTTTCCGGTGCGAACGTAACCGCTACCGTTCTCCAACACCTGAAAGGTGACAAAGTTCTTGTTTTCAAGAAGAAAAGAAGAAAAGGTTATCAGAAACTGAATGGTCATCGTCAGTGCCTGACCTCCATCAAAATTGATGGCATAACCCTGTAAAATTAGTGTTAACGATTAAAATTAAGACTTATGGCTCATAAAAAAGGTGTCGGTAGTTCACAGAACGGCCGCGAATCAGCGAGTAAAAGATTAGGTTTGAAGATCTTCGGTGGTCAGTTCGCCAAGGCTGGCAACATCATCGTCCGCCAAAGAGGCACCGTCCACAACCCTGGCAAGAATGTCGGTATGGGTAAAGACCATACCCTTTTCGCCCTCTGTGACGGTATCGTCGAATTCAAGAGAACCTACAAAGACAGATCTTACGTGTCTGTCATTCCTGCCACGCAAGAGTAGGAAATAAAAATCGCGCGGCATTTGCGGATATCAAAAAAAAGTGTATCTTTGCCGCGCAAAATAAGCCACTTTAGCTCAGTTGGTAGAGCGACGCATTCGTAATGCGTAGGTCGCGAGTTCAAGTCTCACAAGTGGCTCAAAATCAAAAAAAAGAGGAACTTTATAGTTCCTCTTTTTTTATTTTCGTCCATTCCTCATCAGGAAGTTTCGCACCCACATACTCAATCAGTCGTGCGGACAAGTAGGAGGCGAGATTGCCGGCTTTTAGTGCATCGTAGCCGTTGAGAAGGCCGTATAGGAACCCGGAGGCGTAGATGTCGCCGGCACCGGTCGTGTCTATCCGCTGAGCATCCACTGGCGCGATGGTTGTCACCTCCCCGTTCATCTTGATATAGGATCCATCTTTGCCGACCTTTACAATGGTCACGGAGCAGTATTCCGAAAGCACACGCAAGGCATCCACATTCTCTACACCTGCAAACGCCTTGGCCTCCTCCTCGTTGGCGAAAATGATATCAACGTAGTCGCGCAGAAGCATCTTCACGAATTCGAGGTTGCTTTCGATGAGGTTGTAGCTGGCCATGTCCATAGAGATCTGCAGGCCGCATGCTTTTGCTTTCTTGCAGACATCCAGAATCAGGTCGTGGTTGAAAATGAGGTAGCCTTCGATATGGATGATGTCGTATCCTTTCAGAATTTCCGTGTCCACTTGCTCAGGCTGCATGGTGGCCGCCGCGCCCAGGTAGGTGGCGAAGGTACGTTCGGCATTGGGGGAGATGAAGGTGATCGCCACGCCCGTATCCTCCTCAGAGGCGATTAGATGCGGGATCAGTCCGAAACGATCACACTCCTCACGGAAACGCCGTCCAAGTTCGTCGTTGCCCACTTTGCCGATGTAGCCGGCGTTTGCACCGAGCCGTGCCAGCCCGTGCATAGTGTTCGAGGTAGAACCGCCCGTGGCGATAGTCTGAGGCATGTCCGCGATGACTTCCAGGATTTCGCGTTTTCGTTGTGCGTCAATCATTTCCATGCCGCCTTTCTGAAGCCCCAAACGGTCCAGAATCTCATCATTGTCAACATTCACCAGAATGTCCACCAGTGCATTGCCAATTCCTAATATTTTCTTCATACAGTTATTATTGCTTAAGATTATTTAAGGTGCAAAGATACGATTTTTCCAGGGAAAATGACAAAGATGCGAAGTGCGGTGGACAATATCAACGAGTAAAGCTATTTTTTGTACTTTTGCATTTTATTTGTAAACGTAATAATATATTGGATATGAAGAGACTAATACTTTTGTTCAGCATCCTTTGTATGCTGATGCTGGTTCCCGTTTTTGGGCAAACCATTGATTTCACCAAACGCTATGTCATCGACAACATCCGAGGCATCGCGTGGCAACCTGGCACTGACCAGTATTCCTACATCGACGACGACCAGAACATCATACTGGTGAACGCCAAGAACGGTAAGGAAACCACATTTCTCGCTGCCGCTTCACAAAAAGCGCACGATATTTCCAGCCCTTACGGTTACGAATGGCTCGACGCCAATACCCTTTACTTCCCCAGCAACCACAAAACCGTGAATGTGGTGAAAGGCAAAATCACTACCGCTGAGTTCGACAAAGTCGATTGGGACGATGTGATTGACCAGGATGTCAAGAACAAGGTGTTCGTTATCAAAAACGACAAAGGTGTGTTTGTGGAGAGTGCGCGGAACGGTTACAAGCCGGTGCTGCTCTGTCCTGATACAGGCAAGAACATCGTCTTCGGCGAGTCGGTGCACCGCAGCGAGTGGGGCATCAACGAGGGACAGTATATCTCTCCGAATGGCAACTTCATTGCCTTCTACCGCATGGACGAGAGCATGGTGGAGGATTACCCGCTCGTGAACACAGGCACGCCCATCGCAACGGTCGAGAACATCAAATACCCGATGGCCGGTCGCACCTCCCACGTGGTGACCCTCGGTATCTTCGACGTGGCCAAATCCGCTGAGAAAGGTGCTCCTGTTTACCATTATATCCAAACCGACAAAGCTGACGGCGAGTTCCTGACCAACGTCACTTTCTCCCCTGACGAAAAATACATCTACATTTCGCACCTCAACCGCGAACAGAACCACGCCAAACTGATTCGATACGATCTGCAAACCGGTAAGAAACTGTCCACCCTCATTGAAGAGCGTGATAACCGTTACGTGGAACCGACTCAGCGCATGATCTTCATGAAAAACGGCGATTTCCTCTGGTTCAGCGACCGCGACGGCTGGAACCATCTTTATTGGTACAGCGCTGATATGAAATTTTTTAAGAAGGTGGTGGATGGTAATTTTGACATTATCGAGTACTACGGCATGGACAAAGACGAGAAAAATATCTATTTTACGGCGTCTTTGGAAAAACCTGTGAATCAATACGTTTGTAAAGTAAATCTCAATACGGGCATCGGCAAAAACACGCTTACTTGTCTGGCCCACGCGGATGGTGTTCATCGTCCCGTCTTCAGCGAATCAAAAAACTATTTCATCGACTATTTCAGCAATCCGACCACGCCTCGCACTATCTCTCTGGTAGATAATAAAGGTAAGACACTCAAGACGTTACTTACAGCGAAAAGTCCGTTTGGTGTGATGAAATTGGGTGACACGAAAATCTTCCCCATTGTGAACAAAGAGGGCGACTCGCTTTGGTGCCGCATGATTACGCCTCCGAATATGGACAAGAGCAAGAAATACCCTGTCTTCTTGTACGTTTACGGAGGTCCGCATTCACAATTGGTGACTAACCAGTACCTCTCTGGTGGCCTCTTCCTCGAATTTATGGCGCAACAAGGTTACATCGTCTTCACGTTGGATAACCGTGGCACGGACAATCGTGGTGCGGAATTCGAAAAGTGCATTCACCGCAACCTCGGCGTACGCGAGGTGGAAGACCAGATGTGTGGCGTAGAATATTTGAAATCACTGCCTTACGTGGATGCCAACCGTATTGGTCTGGATGGCTGGAGCTACGGCGGTTTCATGGTGTTGTCGCTGATTACTGCGCACCCCGATGTCTTCAAGGCGGCCTCATGTGGCGGTCCTGTGGTCAACTGGGAATGGTACGAGGTGATGTACGGCGAGCGCTACATGGACACCCCGCAAGAAAACCCGTCGGGTTACGAGAACGCAAACATTATCCCGAAAATCAAGAACGTGAAATGCCCGTTGCTGGTGATGCATGGTGCGCAGGACCACACGGTGGTGCAACAGCACACGTTGGAGCTGCTCCGCCAGGCCGTCAGCGACGACATTGAGCTCGAATACTTTGTCTATACCGTCCACGACCACAACGTGATCGGACCCGAGCGCAGGCACCTCTACAACAAGTTGTTGCGTTTCCACAATCAGAATACAAAGGGCGAATGAAACGACTCTTTGTCGCCACACCCATAATTACGCTTTCGGCGGAGATCCAAAAGATCTCTGCCGATTTGCGTTTTCGTCTGCGCCATGACGACATCGTGTGGGTCAAGGATGAGGTGCGGCACTTGACCTTGCGGTTCTTGGGTGCCACCCCGCCGCAACGTGTGCCGGACCTCAAAGCAATATTAGCGGAAATCGCGGCGCAATGCGAACCAATGACGTTGAAAATCAACAAAATCGGTGTTTTCGGGAGCCACTATCATCCAGAGGTGATTTGGTTGGGGTTCGAGCATTTTGAACCGTTTCGAAAGCTGTTTGAGGAGTTGGAGCCGAAGCTGCAAGCCATGGGTTTCGAGCCGAATTATGGCAATTTCGTGCCGCACATTACGTTGGGTCGCGTGAAAAAGCTGCACGATAAACACAAATTTTGGGATAGCATTGAAGCAATCCCAAAATCGTTTTCTCAAGAAATTGACGTTAATACGTTGATTCTCTATCAGAGTTTCCTCCATAAAGACGGCCCGGAATACAAAACATTATTTACGGTTTATTTGTAGCGGCGAATGATGATTTGCCCCTACAACCCGGGATTATTCGCCTTTACCTTCCGCATACGTTTCTCCGGTGCATACCACCAAATCGGCGTGGCGGCATTTTTCCTCTTGCGGCATCTGGCGTGCCATGCGCTGGCGGATATCTTTTTCCGTCAGTTGCGGGTTCCGCTCTTGAATCCGTTTTATTCGCAGAGCTTCGGGAGCATCTGCCACAATGATTTTATCGAAATAGGATACTAAATCGTATTCGAAGAGGATGGCTGATTCCATCATAACGGCAGGGGCATCTTGTTTTGCGGCCCAATGTTCGAAATCGCGCATCACAAAGGGGTGTACGAATAGACTTAATTGTTGCAGAAACTTCTCATTCTCAAATGATTGCAAAAGTACGGGCATGTTCAAGCTGCCGTCTGGCATCCATAGGTTTTCATCAGGGAAGGCTTTACGCATTTCTGACAAAAAAGAAGGCTGACAATAAAGTTTTTTCGCCTCATTGTCAGCGTAATAAACAGGAATGCCCATGTCACGGAAATGTGTGGACAAATAGGTTTTACCGGTGCCGATGCCGCCTGTGAGCCCTATTTTAAGCATTATTAACGCAGATAGAAAGTGATGATGTCAGGAGACGAAACGGCCACAAGTTCAGGACCGAAGTTGTGGGCCACTAAAAAATCGCATAATTCTTTGTTGGTGAACGAGTAAACGGTTACCTTGTGTTTCGGTTTAATCAAGTCATTTACGGATATGGTCACCACTTTCTCTTTCTCCGAATAGGGCTTCATCAGGTAGCGTAGTCCTTTTTGGTTGAATGTCAGGGTGAGTATTGTATCCGAAGCGGTCACTGATTTCCTGCCTTCAGGCAAGTTATCGCACACTAGCTTGTATTCGTAGGTCATCTTGTAGTCTTTCGACAGGGTGACCAGCAGCCAGCAGGCGATGGAAATCAGCAGGCACACAACAAATGCCAGCGAAGGCAGCTTCACTGGAATGCGAGTTTTGTTTTCTGTCATCGCTATTCGTTTTCTTCTTTAGTCGGTTCCGATTTCTCCTCGGCCTGGGGTTCAGGTTTTCTGCCCAAGTCAGCCTCGTTGAAGGAGATGGCGGCTTTGTCAACCTCAATGCGCACATCGCGGGAGATCTCGATAGTGAAAGTGCGATCTTTCACATCGACAATTTTGCCGTGAATGCCGCCGATGGTAACCACTTTGTCACCTCTTTGCAGGCTGTTACGAGCTTCTTCGATCTTCTTTTGTTTTTTCTGCTGCGGACGGATCATGAAGAAATAGAAAACAAGGATCATCAGCAGGAGCATGATGAGCATGGAAGAACCGCCACCCATTCCTTTTTGGGGAGCTGCGGATTCGGCTTGCAACAATGGTAAAAACAGATTCAGCATAGTTGTAAAAATTTGGTTGTTAATTATTTACTAGATGAAACATTTGCGGTGATCGTGAGAATGGTTTCGGCAGGGTAGGTGTTTGCACCCACCAAAATACGTTTCTGCACTTTACCTTTTTGTCCTTTGGAGTCGAAAGTGACGGTGATTTCGCCGCTTTCACCCGGGCGCACCGGGGCTTTGGGAGGTTGTGAGGTGGTGCATCCGCAAGTGGCTTCTGATGAGTAGATGATCAGATTCGACTTGCCGGTGTTTTTGAATTTGAAATTGTAGGTAAGCCGCTCTCCCTCAACCACTTCGCCAAAATCATAGGTCGTGTTCTCAAAAGTGATGACGGGCATTTTCTCCGCCTCTTTTGCGGACAATCCGTTGGCGGTTTGCGGGATATGGATATCGTCAACGGTGAACTCGCCGTTTTTGGCTGTCTTCTGGTGGCAGCAGCACAACAACATCGCCCCTATAACCAATATACTTGTTATTCTTTTCATAATCAATATGTTTCTTCAGCTTAGTTCTGATATAGCCCCCGACCGGTTTTGACGATGCGTCCGCTATCATGCAAATCCACAATCAGTCGGTCGAGGATGCCGTTGACAAACACTTTGCTCTTGTCGGAACTGTACCACTTGGCGATTTCGATGTATTCGTTCAGGGTCACTTTGATGGGGATGGAGGGGAATTCGAGCAGTTCGCAGAGAGCCATTTCCATAAGGAGCAAGTCCATCTGGATGACGCGCTCACGTTCCCAATTTTGCAGTTTCCCTTCAATCAGTTGTGCATATTCCGTTGCGTGTTCCAATGTTTTACGGAACAGGTCGCGGCAAAACTTCTCGTCTTCCTCACTCTTGAACAAAGAATCGATTTTGCATTCGTCGCCTTTGTTCTCCTTGAATTCCTTCACATTCTGATAAAACATCAACATCGCTTCGTCATAGTCATCAATCCAGTGCGTGTTTTTTTCACCCAAGTACCAATGTAACAAATCATTATTGGCAAATACTTTTTCAATAATGGCCAATACGACTTGTTTGTCGCCGAAATAACTGTCTTCGGAAGAAGCCATATATACTTCGTATTCGGGAATTTGCTCGATTTCGTGGAACAATTTTGCAATCAGATCCTTTTCGTCTTCCCATTGGATGTGGTATTTGGGCCAAAGTTGCTTGAGGGTCTTGTTTTCCTCGATTTGGCGGATTACACGGTTATCCACAAATTTGGTGTTCGGGTGAAGATCTTCCTCTGTGGGATTGTACTTTTCCTTCAGGCTCTCCAGTTTTCTCATACGGTAGAAGGCGATTTCCGGCAACAGGGCGAACAGCCACAAAAACAGCTCGTATGTTCCTTTGACTGCTTTGACGAGGTCTGCTTCGTAGGTGCGCGCCTCTGCCTTCGGGTTGGCGTTGTAGGCGTACAGCGCCTGCATCGTCTTGATTCGCAAAAAATGCCTACTAACCATAACTTGTGGATTTATTGTGAATTATTTGAGCGTAAAGAAGCACTCGCCGAGGAATTGGTCGTCCGTGTACAGTTGAACGCTGTATTGACCTTTGATGGCTTTGTCATCGGACATCAGATCCCAGTCAAGGGTGATGTTTTCCGCTTTGTTGTTGTAGTTCACAGCGGTTTTGCAGGAATACTGCAGGCGTTGGCCGTTATGCACGAACGAGTAGGTATCGCCGGAGCCCATGGTGAGCACTTTGCCGGTTTCGGGAATGGCGATGCGGCAATAAACGTTCACCGGACCGGGTTCGATCAGAGAGTTCTCGCCCAGCATCAGGGTCGTTTTGATGCGTTTCACTTTGCTGGCCTTGTCGGTGGGCTCTTCAGTGCCTTTGTTCCGAACCAGATAGCCGCCGCTCTTGATGTTGTACGCTTTGAAAGTGGCTGCGTTGCTGATCTTCTGCGACAAGTCCTCGTTGGATTTCTGCATGGTGCGGGTCACCTCACGCTCCTGCTCCAAGTCGGCGCGGACCTGCTGGTTTTCCTCCTTCAAAGCCTTGTTCTCTTGGTAGAGTTGGTCCATCTCTTTCACATATTCTTGAGAGATGTTCTGCAGGCGAGCCAGCTGTTTCTTGATGCGGTTGTAGTCGGCCTGGGAATTGATCAGTTTTTCGATTTCGGCGGCGCTGGCCATGATGATGCTGTCTTTCTCGCTCAGTTGGTCAGAAAGTTCGCCATATTGCTCTTTGATGCGGTTGTGTTCCGCTAGCAGTGAATCAAGTTCGCTTTGCAACTCATAGTTCTTGCTCTCCACCTCTTTGTAAACCTTGTTTGTTGTCGGTTTGGCGAAAAACGCAAGATAAAGCGTGCTGCAAAGGAATAATCCTGCCAAAGCCCCCAATATGATTACCCATTTCTTCAAAGGGTTCTCTTGATTGGAATTCTGGGGTTGTGTTGTGCGATTCATTGAACTCGTGGTTTCCATTTTTTTCTCAATTTTTTTTGAATGAGTGTAACGGTTTTGTCTTGATATTATTATATTTTCAGAATTATTTTAATTGCATTTGCAGTCTTAACTCCTTAGGGAGGTAAAAGGTATTGGTCTTGTCCACATATACAATTACGGAGTTGAGATCCACTCTCTTGTTGTTGACAATGACATAATTATCAAAGCTGTTTGCGATTAACACATTCCTTTTGTTTTTGACAATAAGACGACGGTTGTATTTGTCCACGCTGTCGATTTTTATTTCGTACCCGTCAAAAACCTGATGGTGGTCTGCGTAGATTTCTGCGGTCAGTTCGGGCATCTGGTTGTCCAGTCCCATCTGGCGGCAAAGATAGTTGAAGATGTCAATATTGGTCGGAACACCTTTAAGTATATCGTTTTCAGGATGATACATGGCAAGAAAGACATTCTCGATGGTATGGCCGAAAGTGGTGAACCCGAAATAGGTGCGGCTGTAAAGGATTTGGCTGAGCATCTTGCACATGGAGAGGTTGTTTTGGCGTTGTTCCTTCGGAAGCGGGGAATTGCTGAAGTCGCTGGCGGTAATCAGGTAAGCGATTTCTGCCGGTTGGGGCGTGAATCCGAAATAGGTTTCGAACAGTTTCGGCCATTCGGTAGTGTCGGCTTTTATCAGTTTTCCGGCCATAGTCGAGTTTGACAGTTTGTAATGGTCGATGGGGCTCATAAGCTGTTGCAGTGAAAGTCTGTCGTAGCCGTCATTGCAGGCTTTGATGTTGCCGACGGTGACGGCGCCGGTGCCGTGGTCGGGCAGGATGACGACGACAGTCTGGCCATCTTTTTCGGCGAAGCGGAACGCCTCTCCACAAGCCTTGTCAAATTCGAGAAATTCAATTATGGCATTTTTGGCGTCGTTGTCATGCGCGGCCCAATCCACCTTGCTGCCTTCCACCATCAGGAAAAAGCCGTTCTCGTTTTTCGAAAGCAAATCAATGGCCTTGCGGGTCATTTCGGCCAAAGAGGGGGTCTGCTCCTTGTCGGCCTCAAGCCAGTAGGGCATGTGGCTTTCCCCGAACAAAGCCCAAACGGGCGTTTTTGAGATATTTCTGAATCCTTGAATGTCATTCAGATAAATGTTATAACCTGCATTTTTCAAATCTTTCTGATAGTCATCTTTCAGATAACTGACACCGCCGCCCATGACAACATCCAAGTGGTTGTGCACCATTTGCGGGGCGATAACACTATAACGACCACGTTTGTATGAGTGTGCGGAGCAGTCGGCAGGGGTGGCATGCGGGAACTCGCAAGTGAACACCAGACCGGTGGATTTGTTCTTGAGGATTTTGGCGGCTTCCAACACGGTCGCTAACGGTTGGTAGGCGCGGTTCGCATCCACGGGCACCAAATCGTGTCCGGTGGACACGGGGTAGGTGGCGACAAAACCAGTTTGGGAGGGCATTCCCGTCACATAGCATGATGTGGTGGGGGCGGAATCGCCTATAGGGGCATCCGAAGAGTGTGTGCGAACCAGGCCACAAAGGTACGGATCAATGTTCAGTGTGGTTTGCGTGGAATCCAGATAAGTTTGGTACCAGCGGGCGGCGGAGAGAAGGCTCGTGGAAGTGCCGTCCGGAATCATCAGTATCACATTTTTGATGGGCTTGGGCTGTGCAACCAAACATAATATACTGATAATCAATAAAGTAGAAAGAACGAAACGTCTCATTTTTTTCTCGTTTTAAAACGGGCAAATGTACACAAATTTTGAATACAAACGAAAGATGAAAATGCAAATGTAGAGACGTGCCATGGCGCGTCTCTACAAGGGCGATGATATGTTATTATCGGGGAAAATCAGCACGTTTTCCGCAGCGTCACGGCGGCCACGGCAGCGATGCCTTCACCAGCCCCGGTGAACCCCATCTTTTCGTTGGTTTTTGCTTTTACAGCTATCTGATCCTGAGATATTTGCAGAATGCTTGACAGTTTTTCGATGATATTGTCAATGTGTGGTTTCATTTTTGGCCGTTCCAACACCAATGTGCAGTCCAGGTTGTTGACGACCCACTGCCGTTCGGTCAGCAATTCCATCACTTTGGACAAAATGACGGTGCTGTCCGCGTTTTTCCAGGTCTCGTCGGTGTCGGGGAACCAGGTGCCGATGTCCTTGAGGCCGGCGGCGCCGAGAAGGGCATCGCACACGGCGTGAATCAACACGTCTCCGTCGGAATGGGCGGCCAATCCCAGTTCGTAAGGAATGACAATGCCCCCAATGACCAGCGGTCTGTTGGGGGCAAATCTATGGGAATCGTAGCCAAAACCTACACGGAAATCCATTTGTATGGTTTTAGGGTTAGGGTTTTGAATAATGAACTAATTCAATCGGCCTTGCTGCTTGATTTCATTCTTGTTGCCGGAGACGAAGTCGAAGTTCAACGTAAAGCGCAGCGTGTTGGCCAGCGGATGGTATTGCTTGGTGGCGACGAGGTAAGAAACGTCGATGCCGAAAACGCTGTATTTGATACCGGCGCCGACAGAGAGGAACTGGCGGTTGCCTTTGTATTGGCTCTCGTGGAAATATCCGAGACGCACAAAGAAAAGGTTACGGTAGCTGTACTCGGCACCGAGTGCCCACATAATCTCCTGCATCTCCTCTTTGAATCCGCCGGGAGCGTCATAGAAAGACTGGATCATACCTTGCGGGACGGAAACATCGGGGTCTTTACCGAAGGCGATGACGGGGTTGCCGGCATCGTCATACACGATGCCATTGTCATCCGTCAAGTAGATGGGGTTGGTGGGGACGAGCAGTTTGTTGATTTCGCCGTTGAGGGCCAGTTTGTTGTAACCGTCAAAATCCATTTCGTAACCGATACCCAGTTTGAGGTTGGTGGGCAGGAAGTCGCGGCGAAGCGTTCCGGAGGAGTAGGACATCTTGTTACCCATGTTGGAAATGCATAAACCAGCGCGTAAAGTACTGTTGTTTAATCCCTTAGCGTCAAAATCCTGTTCGTAGAACAAGGAGAGGTCGGCGGCACCGGCCAATCCTGCACGGGTCTCTTGACCATCTACAAACTGACCTGCAGTGAGGTTGGAGTAGATGAAGCGCGGGGTGATGGCGATGGACAACTCGTCGATCAATTTGCGGGAATAGGTGAAATCAATGGCGAATTCGTTGGGGTTCTGACTGCTGATGAACTGTCCGTACTCGTCCATGAAATCAATGCTACCCAGGGAGAAATAGCGCAATGAGGCGCCGATGGCATCCATATCGGTGATGCGCCAATAACCGGCCAGATAAGCCAGATTAATGTCGTTGACCAAATGGCGCAGCCAAGGGCTGTAAGAGACTGTGAAACCGAACGCATTCTCGCTGAACGCGTATTTAGCGGGGTTGTAGCTTTGGGAGTTTCCGTCAGCGGAAGTGGCGCAACCGATATCACCCATGGCTCCTGCGCGGGAGTCGGGAGCGATGGAGAGGAACGGCACAGCCGTCGTGATGGCATTGAGTGTTTGACCAAGAGGATTGTGACCTTCGTCATTTTGGGCGAAAACCTGAACTTGCGTCAGGATGAGGATGGCGGTTAAAACAGATACTACTTTTTTCATTCTTCAATTATTATTTTTCTATTATTTTTTTAACATACACAAAAAACCTCTGACTAACGTACATTTGCCGTTATTATTATACTAAGGTAATTTTTTTTTGTTTTTTTATAGCGAAAATAATATAACAAACTGATACACAATATTATAAAATCACCAGCTTTTCAATGGCTTCCGCAGTTTTCCCATCCTGGTTCTTGACCCGAATCCGATACAAATAGGTTCCTTTGGCTAATTTGTCCCCAAAGTCGTCCAAACCATCCCATGAAATGGCGTGGCAACGGTTACCCTCAATGAATTGTGTGTCATACAGTGTTTTGACCAGCTTCCCAGATATCGTGAAGATGCTCACCTGAATGTCGTAAGTACCACCGGGCTGGTTGTGCTCGAAATAGAATTCGGTATGTGTTGTGAACGGGTTGGGGTAGTTCAGCACGTGGCTCAGCTGGAACTTCTCCTCGCTGACGACCCGGAAAGAGAGCTCTTGCTCTGAGCTGTTGTTGTTGACATCCCATGCGCGCACGGTGATGGTGTGGTCGCCAGGCGCCAGATTCTCCAAAGGATAACGCACAATGCCGCAGTTGAAACTGTCTTTTTCCGTTTCATAATAGTCGTTCAGAACAATTTTGTTGCCTGTATTGTGATCCAGCACGCCTGTCAGGTCATGTCCGATGCCGTTGCCTGTTGTGTTTATCCCGAAATTGTCGGAAATTTTCGCTATCAGCGTGGGGTTGGGTCCTGTGATTCCACCATTGACGAACGACTGGTCATTCAAGTAGAGTTCAATGGTGGGGCTCTTGTCATCCTGGATCCCCGAAGTGTCTATCCCCCCAATGGTGAAGTCGGTGAACGCACCAGCGGCATCTTCTTTGTCGGAGTGTGCATAATAACTGATTTTCCCGTTACCGAAACTGTAGTCAATGTCCTTGGGGACATAGAAAGAAAATTGGAAATGCCCATTTTTGACAGTGACGTTCCCTTTGAAGAGCACGCTTTTCTGTACCTCGAATTCGAATGGGCCGGTGGACGGGTTCGGGTCGTTCTCCAATGTCGTGGTCGTCATTTTCTTATCATATACAGCGGGGAAAATAGAACCGTTGAAATCATTCAGGGTTGTGCCGTTGTTGTCTGTCAACCGTCCGGAAACGGTCACTTTTGACAATGCCATGATGGTGTCGTTGGTCGTTCCCACGGCATGATGGTTGATGGAGTCCGTCACGACATTGTATTTGGGTATTGACAGTTTGATGGAAGGATCCCCGAAAGTGACGAACATGCAAAGATTGTTGCCGTGGCCACCACTCGGGGGACCGAAGATGTTTTTGGATTTCCGTTGTATATCGCTAATTGAAAAATAGTTGCCATTCTCGTCCTTGTTGAACAACTGGCTGAAGAAAATTCTGCCGAAATTGTTGTTGGGAAGAGACCAAGCCTCCCGAGCTGCTGCAATCACCGCGATGGCGCCACCGTTGTTGTTGAAAAAGATGTAATCGGAAGGGGAGAAAGCCGTGCGGTCGTAAAAGGCGAATGTGCAGGAGAGGGATAGCAAGGCCGTCAGGTTGAATTTGTTGTTCCATTTGTTGATGTCGGAGTTTTCCAGCACCCGTTCCGCAGCCCATCCGTCCTTGCCACTGTGCCCGATGTAGGTGAAGAAAAGCGAGCCACGGTTCATCCGGTTGTTGATGTCCGTCACCGCGTCGGGATACCGTTGTCCTCCGGCATTGGAAACCTGTTGGTAAGCGTCGAGGTATATTTTGTCGAAATTGATGTTTTTGTTTGCAATCTCTACGCTTTTGGAGAATGAATCGGCGTTAAAAACGAAATCGTTTCGCTCCTCGTCATCCGCCACGAAAGCCATCATATTGCGCCAATCCCCGAAGTTGGATATTTGCGATGAATTGGCGGGTACGAGGTTCCTCTTCTCGGTGTAACGAATGCTTTTGTCCACCGCGATCGTGGCTTGCTCGTAAGTGATGCACGGGAATCGTCCGATGGCGAGATCATACAGTCCGTTTCCGTTGAACCCCTCTCCGGAATCGAGTAACCCTAAAGCATCATCCGAGGTGAATTGGTTTGAAATCTCGGATATGTAGAGATATTCGGGGTATCGATGGTCGGCGATGTACTCGATATTATATTGAAAATTGGGCACTAACAATTCCGTACCTTGTACCCTGCCGCGGAAATCGTAACTGGGACGGCCGAACAGTAACAGATATTTGGGATATTCTTTGTTTGTCCTGTCATAGATCATCTTCATATAGTCACGGATGGCGATGGGGTCTTGGGAACCGCTGGAGAATTCGTTATATACTTGTTGAGTGGTGACCACCTTTACGCTTAAACCGTCATTTTCAGCCCGGAACTGTGCAAGACGGTTGGCTTGGCTGAGAAAATTGGGATGCGTCACAATTACCATATCCACAGCCCCGGTGGCATGCAGGTTCTGGTTGGCGACACTGGAAATTGGTTTCACGGATTTGAAGGCGGAACCATCAAAGAGGATGAATTCCCGCAAATCATGGGTCTGCGTTTTGAAATGAGCTCCTTGATTGTCGGAGGTGAGGGCTAACCGCACCGTCTGCGCTGGATCGGTGACATCCCAAACGGAGGCGGAGGCGGTGACCCCGGACAAATCGAAACGCGTGATGTTTCCTTCCCCCACGGTGTTTTGGTTCCGGAAGGAGGTTTGCCCTCCCCAAAGCGTCAGTTCGCAGGGGATTTCCACCTCAATCCAGTCCAAATATCCGATGGCAGATGAGGTCGGCTTGTTGTAGGTCAATTGAACATTCAAATCTTTGGATGAGGTGCTAAACGGCAAATCGGCTGCCGTTAGACATGCGAGAATGGAGCCCGAAGTGGGGCGGAGCGTCACATTTCCGATATTATTCTGGTTGACAGATACTTGGAAGGCGGCGACAGTTGGACAAGAGGAACTTGCACGCACCGTCATTCGACCGGTTCCCGTAGGGGTCCCGGGTATCCGGAACGTGTAGCTGTGGCTAGAGGTGATGTCGTAGCGGTCTCCCAACCAGGTTTTGCCCGACTCACACAGATTGACCACGTCTGATTCGTAGTAATCGAAAAAGGTGAATTCGTGAACGGATAGATTTGCGGAAAGATTCTCGTTGTCAATCGTTTGGATTCGTTTTTTTTCACCAATCCCCGACGATTGGGTCACGAAATAGAATGACTCGTCAGAATAGATGTTGTAGGCATGGACAAAACGGTTTTCAGCCGTGTCGTAGGAAACCCTGTGGGGAGAAAGTCCGTAAAAAAGAAAATAGTCACCCTCGTTAAAGGTTCCATCACCGCCGTCGTGCATCTGGATCGGCAGTTCCAAAAGGTCGTCGGGGCGTGGGACGGCGTTGTTTTCCGGGAGCATCATGCCGCCATTCCCGAAAACCGCCAGCTGCGACGAGGAAATCGGGGGTGTCATGCCCATGGCTGTCAGGTCTTGGAAAGTGACTTTGTAAATGCCGGTCTGGGTCAAAGAGAATTTGTACCATTGCCCGGAAGCCAGTACCGATTGGGATGCGGAGGCCCGGGCTTTTTTTTCGGAAACAGCCGACGTTCCTTCTATCTCCAGAGTCACGGAAATGAGTTTTCTATAGGATCCGGACGGGGTTTCCACGATGGGGATGAAGGACAGTTGTGCGTATTTCTGCTTCCGGTCGAATGCGGTAGAGACGCGATAGTCGATCTCCTTTTGATGAAAATCGGCGGGTATCAGCATGCTTTCCTGCGCATCCATATCCACAAATTCTTGGGACACTGCCTTGACCTTGTATTGGGCATAAAAAATATCAACAGGGATGATTTCATAAAAAGTGGGGAGGTCTGCGAAATCATATCCATAGGAGGCGTTCTCAAAGGTTAGAAATGTCCGTTGAGAACCGTCCGAGAAGGTGTGCGAGACGGGATCATTCCACTGGAAAGTGTATTTTTTTTGAATTGTTTGTGCTTGAATATCAGTAATTTGAAAGATTATCAAATAAAAAAATACAAATATCACCCAAGATTTATGCTTCATCATTCGTTTAATAAAAAAGAAAAACACAATTTTCTTAACGAAAAGGCGTTAGAAATATTGCAAAAAAAATGTAACAAAAAAGGGGTAATGGGCGTTAAAATATTTTGTATCTTTGCCCGCTATAAATTATAAAGAAATATGAATAAACGAATTGTTGTCATAATAACTGTAGTGTTGGCTCTTGCAAGCTGGCGTGGCATGGCTCAGGACGCCTTGTTCTCACAGTATTACGCCAATCCGCTGTATTTGAATCCGGCGTTTGCGGGTACGAATGTGTGTCCTCGATTGGCTTTTCATTTCCGCGACCAGTGGCCTTCCGCCCCCGGAACGTTCATGACTTATTCAGCTTCTTATGACGAACATTTTGACAAGATTTCAGGTGGTGTCGGGGTGTTGCTGTTAGGTGACCGAGCCGGTGAGGGCGGCATCATCAACACGTACACGGCCAGTGCAATGTACTCTTTCAAATTGAGAGTGGCCAAGAAATTCAACATCCGTTTCGCATTGCAGGCTACCTACGAGAACCGCCACCTTAACTGGGAAAAACTCGTCTTCGGAGACATGATAGACCCTAAATACGGTGTTGTATATCAGACTTCGGAACAACAGCCCGACCGTTTGACCATCCATTCTTTTGACATGGCCGCCGGTTTCTTAGGATACACACCTCACGTCTATTTCGGTGTCGCCGCGCACCATATCGTGCCCATCATCGGTGCCAAGGGATTCATCTCCAATGGTTTGGGTGCATACGACTACCGTCCTGTGAAATGGACTGCACACGTCGGTGCTAATTTTGACTTGAAGCGCAAGAGCAAGAAGGAGACCTCTTTTGGAGATATCTCGATCAGCCCGAACTTCATCTACCAACATCAGCAGAATTTCAACTACTTCAGTGAAGGTTTCTATCTGAATTTCTATCCGTTCACCCTCGGTATGTGGCTGCGCCACGGCCTCACCTACAAAGGAGAAGTGTTCAGTGGACTCGATTCACTCGGCCAACCCATCACCCAACCCATCTCTTACCATAATATGGACGCTTTCATCGTGATGTTCGGTGTGGAGTACGAGTGGTTCAAAGTGGCCTATTCCTATGATGCCACTATCGGTAAGTTGGCCAATGTCACGGGCGGTGCGCACGAAGTGTCACTCCAGGTCATGCTGCCTTGTCCCAACAAGCGCAAAGCCTTGAAAGATTTACCTTGTCCTTCTTTCTAAACCATATACTATTTTTTGAAATTTGTCGTTTCACATTTTGTCTATATCGCAGAAAAACAGTATAAACAATGAATACAGCAAAAAAATTATTCGGATTGTTCACCATAGCAGCGTTGCTGTTAGGAATGTCCTCTTGTAAGAAACAGAAATCAGCCACCACGGGCTGGAATTACAACGACGCCAAGAACGGTGGTTTCGAAGTGGCTCCTTTTGAGGAGCAGGCTACTGGACCCGGACTTGTCTTCATCGAGGGTGGTTCTTTCGTGATGGGTCAGATGGAAGAGGACGTGATGAAAGATTGGAACAATAACCCGCGCCGCGTGTCTGTCGCCTCTTTCTATATGGACGAGTGCGAGATCTCCAATCTTGACTACCTCGAGTACCTCTATTGGCTGGAACGCGTCTTTATCCCGCAGGATCTGAAAGTGGTCTATGACAATGCCGTCCCTGACGAGGCTGTGTGGCGCGACCGCTTGGGATACAACGAACCGCAGGTGGAATACTATCTCCGCCATCCGGCATACCGGAATTATCCGGTGGTCGGTGTCAACTGGCTGCAAGCCACCAACTACGCTGCTTGGCGTACGGACCGTGTGAACGAGCAGATCTTGGTTGACCGCGGCTATATCGAGTTTGCCGAGACCCCGTCTGCCGAGGGCTATTTCAACACTGACGCCTACTTGACCTACGAATCTTACGAGGCCGAAGGTCAGAAACGTCTCCGTTACATCTCCAGCGGTGAATACCGCAATGTGAAGATGGAAGACGGCATCCTGCTGCCGAAATACCGCCTGCCAACAGAGGCTGAATGGGAGTATGCCGCTTACGCTACCGTTGGCAACACTTTGAACGAGCGTGTGCTTGAACGTAAAGTGTATCCGTGGAACGGACAGCAGCTGCGTACGGAAGACAAGAAGTACTACGGTGATTTCATGACGGATATCCGTCGCGGACGTGGTGACTACATGGGTGTTGCCAGCGCCTTGAATGATGGCGGATTCTACACCAAAGATGTCAGATCCGACTGGCCGAATGACTACGGTTTGTACCATATGGGCGGCAACGTCTCGGAATGGGTGATGGATGTCTATAGACAAACTTCCCATGATGATGTGACCGAGTACAACCCGTTCCGTGGTAACTATTTCGAGACCAAGAAGCTGTTGGAAGACGGTACCGTTGCCGAACGTGACAGCGTGGGTAAGATTCCCATGGTTCCTGTTTCCGATTTCAAGAACGACAGACGTCGTAACTACCGCGCCGCCGATAACAAGAACTATCTGGATGGCGACTGGCAATCCCTTAAGAATATGGATGACTGGAAAAACGCCACCACCAATGAGGAGGCTACCGACATCATGTATGCCAAGAATCTTTCCAGCAATTATGATTTCTCCCTTGTGGGCGACCATGCACGTGTGTATAAGGGTGGTTCTTGGAAGGACATCCCTTACTGGGCTTCCCCCGGCACGAGACGTTATCTTGATGAGGATGAAGCCACCGACTATATCGGCTTCCGTTGCGCGATGGCTCGCGTGGGTTCCCAAACACAGGGAAAACGCAGATAAGTCTTCCTGCTTAAACTACAAACAGACCTCTTTCTGATGATTGAGGTCTGTTTTTTTCTGGTTTAATATATTCATAGATGAGTAAACAGCTCCATTTTATTCCGATAGAAATCCAACACCAGGAGGTTTTTCTGCCTTATTTGGAAAATAATTCACAAACTTGTGACCGAGCGTTTGTGAATCTGTTTTGTTGGCAGCACTATTACCACACCATGTGGACAGAAGTTGACGGCTGGTTAGTAGTGCGGGCCTATATCAATGGCGAGCGAAGGGCAGCCTATATCGTGTTCCCTAAAAGCGACACACCCGATTATACCAGGATTCTCCCCTTTTTGGAAGCCGATGCTGCCTCGTTGGGGCTGCCGCTGACCTTGATGGGACTCTCTGAGGGCGAGTGTGATGAACTTCGTCGGCAGTGCCCGGGTGCGTTTCTCTTCGACAAAAACCGGGATTTCGCTGACTATGTCTATTTGGCTGAAAATTTGCGTACGCTGAAAGGTCGCAAATACGCGCAGAAACGGAATCATGTCAACAAGTTTAAATCGCTTTATTCGTACCATTACGAGCCCATTACAAAGCTAAATATTGCCGATTGCCTTGCATTGGAGGATGCTTGGATGGAACAGCACAGGGACGATGAGTCGGCCGTTGAAGAATATGCCGCCATCAGTAAAGCATTCCACCATTATGAGGCGTTAGGGTTGATTGGAGGGATTCTGTATGTTGAGGACCGCTCCGTGGCGTTTACATACGGCTCGCCGTTGAACGACAACATGTTCTGCACCCACGTGGAAAAAGGAGATGTCCGTTACGAGGGTGTTTATCAAATGATTAACTATCTTTTTGCACAACATCTTCCCGAGAATTATGAATACATAAACAGGGAAGAGGACATGGGGTTGCCCGGGCTTAGAAAATCGAAGATGTCATACGAACCGGCAGTATTGATGTATAAGACTACGGCGCTGATGCTGACGTCGGAGATGCGGGATATTATCCATATTTGGGGCAAGTGTTTTGGAGAGACGGATTTGTCAGTCAATACGTTTTTGTCGCGCTACTATTTCGCACATTTCACGTTTACGAAACAAGTGGACGGTCATGCAGTGGCAACGGTTTTCATGATTCCTTGTCAGACTGAGTTTGGCTTGGCAGCTTATTTGTACGGCATTGCCACGTTACCTGAATATCAGCGCAAAGGAATTTCTACATATCTGATTCAAAGCATGTTGAAGAAATGTATGGATGTCGGGGCCGTTTTTTCTTTCCTGATTCCCGCAGATCAGGAATTGGTTGGATTTTACAGCCAGTTTGGGTATATGCCGACGAATACGAGAGTGAAGTTCTGTTGTGACATGGATTTGGGCTCCGGGGAAAAAGAAAAAGACAGAATACTTGTTCTGCCTTTGTGTGATTCGTTCAAGACGGATGGTCTTCCCGAGGTCTTGGAATGTTCGCCGATGTTATAGGTTGGACTACTCCACAGTGTTCAGATCCACCCCTTCAAAGCGTATAACTTCTTCTTTATCAGCAAAAAGAATTAGTTCTTTGCCTTTAATCTGATATTGGTTTATATCTCTCTTCAAGGCGTTGATGAATTGTTTTTCGACATCCATTTTTTGGCAGAGGCGTTTGGTTGCGCCTTGGTAGCTGAAAGTCATTTTATGTTTTTTGTTGATCTCGTACGAGCCGAAGAACGTGTTGCAACCGAGGTTTCCTTGGACTGCGCCGGTGGAGTCGAAGGTCATGAAGGGGCGGAGGGCGAATTGTTTCGTGATTTCCTCACCCTCCAGCGCGACGAGATTCCATTGGGTTCCGATAAGCGGGTAATTCTCGCTCTTGACGTTTTTGTTTGATGTCTTGCAACAGCAAACCAGTATCAGGGTTAGAGCCATAAGGGAAAAAACATGTTTTCTCATTGTTTGATTTCGTTTGAGGATTGATATTGTTGATTGATTTCTTCGATGAAATTCAGGATTTCTTCTTTCCCGGCGGTGGACACGGCGGAGGATTTCATCATGATGGGCAATTCCTCCCAGGTCTCGGAGAGGACGTTTTTCATTTTCTGTACATTGCTCATCGTTTTTCCGCTGGAGATTTTGTCTGTTTTGGTGAAAATGATAGAGAAGGGGATGCCGTTCTCGCCCAGGTTGTTCATAAAGTCGATGTCAATGCGTTGAGGTTCGATGCGGGCGTCCACGAGGACAAACACCAGTTGCAGGTTTTCCCGGAAAAGAAGGTAATCGGAGATCATTTTCTGCCATTTTTCGCGGTTTGTCTTGGAGGTTTTGGCAAAGCCGTAGCCAGGCAGATCGACGAGGTACCAGTTTTTGTTGATGAGGAAATGGTTGATGGTTTGGGTTTTTCCGGGCTTGGACGAGGTTTTGGCCAGGCTCTTGTTGTTGGTCAGCATATTGATAAGCGAGGACTTGCCCACATTGGATCTTCCGATGAAAGCATATTCGGGGAGGTTCGGGGGAGGGCATTTGCGCCAGTCGGCCTCGCTTTGCAAATATTCGGCACTCTTGATAATCATAGGGACGTTATTTTCTGGCCAGCCATTCGTTGGGATTCACGTACCGGTCGTTTTTCCAGATCTCGAAATGGAGTTCGTAGGTGTTGGAGGTTGTGCTTTTCGCCACGGTACCGATGGTTTGTTTTGTGGAGACTTTGTCGCCTTTTTTCACGTTGGTGGTGGCGAGGTTTTGGTAAACGGAGAGATATTCGCCATGGCGGACCATCACGACGGTGGTTCCCATGATGTTGATCACACTCGTGACGACTCCGTCGAATACGGCACGGACGGGGGTGCCGGCTTCCACCATGATGTCAATGCCGTGGTTTTCGATTTGTACAGAGGGAACATCGGGGTGGGCGTAGCTGCCGAAGTCGCTCACTTTGGCTCCTTTGGCAACGGGCCAAGGCAGTCTGCCTTTATTGTTGATGAAGGAGGCGTTCAACGTCGCTTCCTCGGGTGTCAGAGAGATGCTGGCGGAACTTCTGGCGGATGGGGCCGTTTTGCCGGTTGAGGCGCTGGCGCTCCCTTCGGTGGCTTTCCCCGAGGTGCTTTTCGTCGCCTTCTTGCTCCGTTCTGAATTGGCTCTGGCGATTTCTTCTTTCACAGCCCTTTGGATGGCGGCATCGATCTCCTTACGTTTTTGTTGTTTTTGTTTCAGTTCGGCATTGAGTTTTTTGGACTCTTTCTTGAGCTTTTCGGCATTTTGGGTCTTCTTTCTGCGGTCACTTTCCAGGTTCTTGATTTCTTTCTCCTTGGTTGAAAGCGTGTTCAGTTTGTCGTTTTTTAGTTCCACGATCTCCTCGTTCTTCTTGGTGAGCTCGTTCGTGGTCTTCTCGATTAGTTTGGCTTGTTGCCGGACGTTCCTCGAGAAGATGGTGTAATACCGGATGCGCCGGAACATTTGGGAGAAATCGTCGGCGGCCAGGATGAAGGTCACTTTTTCCAAAAAGCGTCGGTTCCGGTATGCGTTGTAAACCACTTGCGCATAGTCGGCCTTCATATAGGACAATCGTTTCTCTAGTTGTTTGATTTCTTGTTGGTTGTGTTCCTGCTCGTCCTCCATTTGGATGATTTGGGAGTTGAGGTTGGTGATCATTTTCTCCCGGTTCTGGATTTGTTGCCGAAGCAGCGCCGCCTGTTGTACGGCAGCTTTCTGGTTGGATTCGTTCTTTTTCAGCAGTTTCTCCGTGTTTGCGATTTCTTTTTCGATTTTTTGCTTGTCCTTTTTCAGTTGGGAGCTGCTTTTCCCAGTTTGAGCGCATA
Source organism: Bacteroidales bacterium (assembly GCA_045130275.1). Taxonomy (GTDB): domain Bacteria; phylum Bacteroidota; class Bacteroidia; order Bacteroidales; family WCHB1-69; genus F23-D06. The sequence goes on along the minus strand of JBGUPL010000109.1, from coordinate 38,129 downwards.
ACATGCCTGGAAACAACAGCCAACACAGCAGCAGCAGGGCCCAGATACGGTAACGGCGATATGAGGAGACGTAATGATCCATGTTTAAAATATAACTTGCAAAAATAGCAGATTAGTGTGTTTTTTCCTCACCACAACACTATATTTTATTAACACAAAATCGTTAATCATCAGATGTGTTTTTTTTGTTACTTTTGCCGCCGTTTAGGAATTTGATATATGTCAACGGATATTATTATCGAACTGGTAGGAGCGCTCATCGGGCTGCTCTACCTTTTTTTGGAGTATAAGGCCAATGTTTGGTTGTGGCCAGTGGGTATTTTGATGTCATTATTTTATGTAATTATCTATGTGACAGGGAAGTTCTATGCAGATGCCGCGTTACAAGTGTACTATATCGGGGCTAACGCCTATGGCTTGCTCAAATGGACGGCGTCGAGGAGGCGAGGGCTCCGGAGCGGCGAGGAATGCGAAGAGTTGCAAATCACCACCACGCCCAAACGGCTGCTGTTACCGTTGTCACTTGTGACTTTCGGCCTTTGGATGCTCATATTCCTGATTCTTCGTTCATTCACTGACAGCCCTGTGCCGCTGGGCGATGCCTTCACCACTTCCTTGAGCATCGTGGCCATGTGGATGCTTTCCAGAAAGTATATCGAACAGTGGTTGTTCTGGATTGTGGTGAACGTGGTTTGCGTGGCGTTGTATTTTTGGAAGGGACTTTATCCGACGGCCGTTCTGTATGCCGTGTATGTCGTGGTCGCCATTATGGGATATTTCCGTTGGAGAAAGGAGATGGCATCAAACACGTAGAGACGCAATACATTGCGTCTCTACAGAGGTAAATCTTTGGGGCGACTTGGCTTATAAGGCCTGCCAGCCGATGTCTTTGCGGTAGAACAAATCGGGGTGCCCGATTTCTTTGACACCTTGATAGGCATCTTGTTGTGCCTCCTTGAGCGTGGCTCCTTTGCCTACTACAAAAAGGACTCGGCCGCCGTTGGACAGCAGCTGCCCGTTCTCTTCTTTCACACCCATGCAGAAAACCAGCTGGTTGAGGTCTTCGGGATTCCGTAACGGGATGTTTTTCGTGTAACTGCCTGGGTAACCCGTGGCTGCCAACACCACTCCGAGAAAAGCTTCGTCGTGGAATTCGGGTGTGACCGGTTTGTTGTCGAGAATATCCAAGATCATTTGGACAAGGTCGCTTTTGAGCTTCGGCAGCACGACTTCAGTCTCGGGATCGCCGAAGCGGGCATTGAACTCGATCACTTTGGGACCGTCTTGAGTCAGCATCAGGCCACCATAGAGGACTCCGCAGAAGGGACATCCTTCGGAAATCAAGGCTTTTGCGGTCGGCTTCATGATGTTTTCCACGGCCCAGTCAATTTGTGCCTGCGGGATGACGGGGACAGGGGAGTAGGCGCCCATACCGCCGGTGTTCGGACCTTTGTCGCCGTCGTAGGCGCGTTTGTGGTCCTGCGCGATGACAAGCGGCACCACCTGCTCGCCGTTAACCAAAGTGAGCAGGGAGAATTCGGGGCCTTGCAGAAATTCCTCCATCACCACTTTTCCTTTGCCGAAATGATTGTCCAGCAGCATGTCTTTCAATGCGTTGTCTGCCTCCTCTGGGGTCATGGCAACCACCACGCCCTTGCCGGCAGCCAGTCCGTCGTATTTGATGACGATGGGCGCGCCTTGCTCGTCCAGATATTGTTTGGCGGCTGGATAATCCTCGAAGGTGCGGTATGCGGCGGTGGGGATATGGTGTTTTTGCATCAAGTCCTTGGCGAACTCCTTGCTGCTCTCGATGCGGGCGGCAGCGGCGGTTGGGGCAAAGATACGGAGTCCTGCCTGGGTGAACACTGTGGCGATGTCGTTCGCGAGGGCGGCTTCGGGTCCCACCACAGTGAGGTCTATGTGGTTTTGGAGAGCGAAATCGCGTAACGCCGCCGTGTCGTTCTCGTCGATGCCGACCATCGTGACCGGGGTGTTGGTTTGTCGGGTGATGCTTTTCATGCCGGCGTTGCCGGGGGCGACAAAAATCTCGGGATGCAGATTCGTCTGCGCCATTTTCCAAGCGATGGCGTGCTCACGTCCACCGCGTCCGATTACTAATATTCTCATTCTTCCTTTGTTAATGCGAATCCGTTGTAACGCGTCATGACGTCGTTCACATAGTTGACCGTATGTGTGCCGGGATAGTAGCCGCATTTTACAACAGGATCTCGATAATATTCTTTATGTGATTTCAAAATCAGATACTCCGCCACTTTCTCCCATCGGCTTTGGTCGTTCCCGTATTTCTCGCAGAGCGCCATAGCGTCGAGGATATGGCCAGGACCGGAATTGTAAGCTCCTGAAACAAAGTAGTATAGGTCTGCCGTGTCCACCTTGTCCCGAAAAATATTGCAAAGGAATGAGATGTATTTGGCGCCGGCCCAGATCTGCTCCTCCACGGTGGACGAGTCGGTGATTCCGTAGCGTTCGCAGGTGACGGGCATCATCTGCATGATACCGTAACTGCCTCCGAAACCGATCAGGTCGGGGATGAAACGGGATTCCTGATAGATGATCGACGAGATCAGACGCCAGTCGAAACCGTAACGAGCGGAAGCTTTCTTCAGCACAGCGTCGTATTGGGAGGTGCTGCTTCTACTTTTGCCGAACGAGCGGGAAATGACATAGGAATGCGGGGAGAGATATTTTCCGCACAGCGACTGATACTTGTTGGTTTCCTTGAAATTGGTCAACCAGTTGTTGATAGAGTCGTTCAGACTCTTGTTGTGCAAATTGAGAATCCATTTCCTCGGGAAATTCTCACCGATACGCGGTCCGATGGTCAGCTTTGTGTAAAAGGGCATCAGCGTGATGGCCACATTGTAGTTGCAAACGGCGTAGTCGATTTGTTTGTCAACAAGCATCTCCATCAAATCTTCGATGGCCAGGTCTGGATTGTGCCGGATGGACCAAGATGATGGATTTTCCAAAGAACTGAAATTCAACTGGTTGTAATATTTTGCAGAAGTATTGATTACATGAGGCAGGGTGTCGCTGAAGGCATCTTTCTTGCGCATGATCAGCACAGGATAGGTGTAGGCTACGGGACTTGAAACCGAAATGTAATAGGGTACGTAGTTGGTTTCGTCAAAGTCGAAGCAGACGATGTCGTATTGGTTGGAGAGTGCGGTCGTGAACATCTTGTCCGGATCCGATTCGATGGTGATGTCCACCGGCCGTTGGAAATCTTTTTCCAGCTGCTTTAACAAATCGTATTGGAAACCGATGACAGATCCCTGGTAAACAAAGTAGTCGGCGGCATGATAGAACAGGCACACCGATATGGTATCGCTGTGTGCAGAATGCTTTTTCTTCTCAAGTTTGGCAATGTGCAACTTGGGAATAGCATGCCCATGCCCATGGGAGAAGACCAAAACAGCGAGGAGCAGGGATGCGGCAGCGAGGAATATGTAGCTTAAATGTTTCCTGTTCAAAACAGAGAATTTAGTTCGTCCGCACCAGCAAAATGGTCTTTTCAGTCGTTTCACCGTCATTTAATTGCACCTGGACGGGGCTGCTGGTGTATTTGATATAAGCCCCGGTTGAATCCTTGTCAACTTTTGTCACGTTGACAATCAGGAGTGCAGGATGTTGCAGTGTATAGGTGAAAACGCCGGAATTATCCGTTTTGTATGGGTACTCATTGCCGTTACAGATTTCATATAAACGCTCATTGCCGAATCTGTCCAAGGAGTCCAGATGAACACAGGCGATGCTCGAATCAACCTGTCCATTGGTGTACTTGATTGTGTCGAAGGTGATGATGGCGTTTTTAACAATGGAATCAGCATCCACGTTGTTGGCGGAATAGTAGCAGGTGACCTTCATGTTGCAAGTGTGGTCTTTCTTGCATTGGGAGAAGATCGCGACACTCAAAACCGCTATCATGACCGGCAGAATAATTCTCATTCTTTTCATAATTGTAATACTTTAAAATCGAATGGCAAAAATATAAAATATTTCATAAGTATAGCACATTTCCGATATTTTTATATCTTTGCCGTTTCTTAGACGAAGAGTAAGTTTGCAATAAAAAATACAAGTTTGAAGAAAAAACACATTTGGATAGGGGTCTTGGTTGTGTTCGCCTTGATTGTGATAGATCAAGTCATCAAGTTTTGGGTAAAAACACATCTTGTTGTAGGTCAGACAGTTCCGTTGATTGGACAGTGGTTCAACCTCCATTTTGTCGAGAACGAGGGCATGGCTTTCGGGATTAGTTTCGGTCAACAGGTAGGCAAGTTGCTGCTATCGCTCGTGCGGATTGCTTTGGTAGTCCTGCTTTGCTGGTATTTCGTCAACAGGGTGAAACGCCAAAAGATGGATGGGGTTGTGTTGGCGATATTTTGTATGGTGATCGCCGGTGCTTTGGGCAATATCATTGACAGCATGTTCTACGGCATATTTTTCACGGAAAGCAACTTCCTGCAGGTTGCGGAGTGGTCTCCTGGACATGGCTATGCGCCGTTTTTCTTCGGTAAGGTGGTGGACATGTTCTACCTCAAGCTCTTCCCGATTCCCGAAAAGTTTCCGCTTTGGGGCGGTTCCTATTTCTTCCCGGCCATCTTCAACTTCGCTGACGCCTGCATCACGATCGGAATTGTCCTGGCCATTATCTTCAACAAACGCATTTTCAGCGATTTGGAGAAAAAGCCCGAAGAAAATGTAGCAAACGAGGGGGAAGAAGCGTCTGAGATTAGTGAGCAGTGATTAGTGAATAGTGATTAGTAAACAATAGACAAACAATTAAACAAACAAGAAGTATGAAATTAGTATCGTTTTTCAAGAAACAGTTGCTGTTAGTGGCAGCTTTGGCGGTGATGGCCCCCGTGTTCGCGGTGAATCCTCCTGACGAGGGCATGTGGCTGCCGATGTTCATCAAGAATTACAACTACGCGACCATGCAGAAGATGGGGTTGCGTCTTACCGCCGAGCAGTTGTACGACATCAACAACTCCTCTTTGAAGGATGCCATCGTGCAACTTGGCGACGGCTTTTGCACGGGCGAGATGGTCTCCCGCGACGGTTTGATGTTCACCAACCATCACTGCGGTTATTCCTCTGTGGTGGAACTTTCCACGGTGGAACACGACTATCTCAACAACGGTTTCTTCGCCATGAGCAAAGAAGAGGAGCTGCCCGTGAATTTCCATGTGCATTTCCTGGAAAAAATGGAAGATGTGACGAGCATTGTGCTGGCCAAGGTTGATGAGAAGACTTCCGAAAGCGACCGTGCGAAATATGTGGAAGAGGCTATCAAGAAACTGCGCAAGGACAACTCGCAGGACGGCCGTTACAAAGTTGTGGTGAAACCTTTCTATGAAGGCAACGAGTATTACATGTTCATCTACACCATGTATGAGGATGTGCGTCTGGTGGTGGCTCCCCCGAGCGCTATCGGCAAGTTCGGTGGTGACACCGACAACTGGATGTGGCCCCGCCATACCGGTGACTTCACGGTGTTCCGCATCTACACCGCCCCCGACGGCTCCCCGGCCAAATATTCCAAGGACAACGTCCCGATGCACCCGAAACACTATCTGCCTGTTAGCTTGAAAGGCTATCAACCTGGTGATTATACCATGATTTGGGGTTATCCCGGCACGACCAACCGTTTCATGACCTCTTATGAGGTGCAGAACGAGATCGACATCAACGCTCCCGCCATCTATGAGCCGCTGGACATCATCCTTCCGGTGATGCATGACGCTATGGAATCCTCACAGAAGGTGAACCTGCAATATGCCGACAAGCATGCCGGCTTGGCCAACTATTGGAAAAACCAGCACGGCGAGGTGGAGAGCTTGAAGGCTCTCAAGGTGGTGGAATCCAAGGCGAAACAAGAGGCAGCCCTGACCAAATGGATCAACGCTGACAAGGCCCGCAAAGAGAAATACGGCAACTGTCTGGCTGAAATCGAAAAGATTTGTAAAAGCGTGAACGGCGAGAAATTCAAATCCGCGTTGAACGGTAACCTGCAGTTCTCCGCTTCCCCGACTCTGCTTGCCACCCTGCGCCTGCAAGGACAGTTGAAACTTGACAAAGGGGTGAAAAAGTTCGAGGACAGCAAAGTGGAGAAACTGTTGAAGGCATTTGACAACTACAATAACGACACCGACCCTGCCACTGAAGCTAAGATTGTGGCCGCTTGTCTCAAGACGTGGGAGAAATTCTCCAGCGAAAACCGTCCGGACCTCACTTTCTTCACCAAAAACTACAAAGGTAACTACGAAGCTTTCGAAAAGGCCATGCTCAACTCCATCTTCATCAGCAAGGAGAATTTCGAGAAATTCTTGAGAAAACCCTCTAACAAAGTGTTGGAGAACGACCCGTCTTACCAGTATTTCCAGGCGATTTTCCAATATGTGATGACGAATTCCTCCGTTATGGGTGTGGATGAGCAACTGGAAGTGCCGCGCCGCACCTACATCGCCGCGTTGAAGGAGATGAACGCCTCCACGCCGATGTATCCGGATGCCAACAGTACGATGCGTACCACCTTCGGTACCATTTGCGATTACTATCCCGCTGATGGTGTACATTACAACTACTACACCACCACGAAGGGTATTTTGGAAAAAGAGGTGCCCGGTGACTTCGAGTTCGACGTGCCTGCCAAGCTGAAACAGCTGATCCTGAACAAGGATTTCGGTCAATATCTGGACAAGGACGGCACCATGCATGTCTGTTTCCTCTCCAACAATGACATCACCGGCGGCAACTCCGGCAGCCCGATCATGAATGCCAATGGCGAGCTCATCGGCTTGGCTTTCGACGGCAACTGGGAGGCTTTGAGCAGCGACATCGTGTTCAACACCGAGCTGCAGCGCTGTATCAATGTGGATGTCCGTTACGTCCTCTTCGTTATCGACAAGTTCGGCGGTGCCGGATATCTGTTGAATGAGATGGATGTACGCAAATAGGATATAACTTGTTAAAGTTGAAAACGGAGGCTGATGTGTGTCGCCTCCGTTTTTTTCAACGGCAAACCCAGCTGTTCATATGAAACAAGAGAAGTTTTCTGTCGCCAAGCGAATAAAGAGTTTTACGTACGCCTTCAACGGATTGCGCGTGCTGTTTCGGGAAGAACACAATGCCCGGATCCACTTGTTCGCCGCCGTTTGCGTTATTGTGGCGGGCATTCTCCTCAAATTATCACCGATGGAATGGGCAGCGGTGGTGTTCGCCATCGGGCTGGTTTTCGGAGGCGAAATCTTTAATTCCGCCATCGAAGACCTTGCGGATGTCGTATGCCCTGAACGTGACGAACGAATTAAAAAGGTCAAAGACTTGTCGGCTGCAGCCGTGCTGGTTGCGGCGATAACCGCTTTAGTCATCGGGTTGTTCGTTTTCATTCCGAAAATAATGGCATTGTTTGGCTGCTGATTCTTTTTTGAATCGTGTACGATGGCTGAACTATGAGTCTATCCTATGTTTTTGATTTTCTGACGGAAAGGAGTCTTCATGTCAAGAGAAAAAGAAATTTACAAAGTCACCTTGATGGGTTCTGTGGGCAATGTCATTCTGATGACTTTCAAGCTCATTGCAGGTTTTCTCGGTCACAGTGCGGCAATGTTGGCCGATGCCACGCATTCTATGTCCGATTTCCTCACCGACCTGTTGGTGCTGGTGTTCGTGAATATCAGTTCAAAGCCTCAGGACAAATCGCATGACTATGGTCACGGGAAGTTCGAAACACTGGCCACATTTTTCATCGGTCTGGCGTTGGTGGCGGCTGCAACGGGCATAATCGTCTCGGGAGCCGTGAAATTTGCGGATTGGCTTAATGGCGCGCAAATCGAAGTTCCCGGAAAGATTGCCTTGTGGGCGGCGTTGGTTTCCATCTTAGTGAAAGAATCGTTGTACCAATATACCGCCCGAAAAGGGAAAATACTTGGTTCACAGGCTGTTGTAGCTAATGCATGGCATCACCGCAGCGATGCTTTGTCATCCATAGGTGCGGCTATCGGCATTGGTGGCGCCATTTTGTTAGGCGACCGTTGGACGGTGCTGGACCCGCTCGCCTCCATTGTGGTGGGTGCTATGTTGGTGAAAGTCGCTTGGGATGTGCTGCGGAGCAGTGTCAACGAGCTTACTGAGAGTTCTTTGCCGGAGGAAACCGAACACGAAATCGAAGAGATTCTGACTTCTTTCCCCGATGTGACCGAACCGCATAATTTGCGCACTCGTCGCATTGGCAATCGTATCGCGATAGAAGCCCATGTCCGCATGGATGGCGAATTGTCTCTAAACAAAGTCCATGAGCGCGCCAACGATATTGAGCGTAAACTCAAGGAACGGTTCGGGATGGACACGCACGTTACCCTGCACACGGAACCGAAGAAGGAGTGATAGTCTATAATGAGCATCACGATTTTAAAATGATTTGTATTCAATCAATTATGAAAAATAACATCTTTATTTTGGCGACCTTAGTTCTGCTTTTTGTCGCTTGTCAACGCGATGAACAATCCATCCGTCAGATGTGCGAGGAGATACATGCACAGTATCCATCCGCCACGTTGCAGGATGTTTACAAAACCTGCTATCAGGATTATTTCGGGGCGGAGCATCTGGTGATTGACACTGCTTCGGCGCGGCAATATCTCCATGAGGAGTTGGTGCAATGTTGTGAAACGGATTTGACGGGGATGCCGAAACATGAGCCGACCGGATTCAGGCATCGCTTCGTTCGGATCAATCTTTCCTGTGTTTTAGATGGTGAAATAACTGAGGATCAGTTGCTTGTGCGGTTTCTCGAGGCATCGGGGAAAGAAAATGCGTCCAAAAAAGAGGATTGGATAGGGGAGTGGCAACGAGTGGAGAGGATTGCCCTGGAAGTTTGCCCGGATTGGGCGGATGACACACTGCAATCAGAGCTACTGGAGTTGGCCCGGGTTGGCGGTGCGGTGCGGCATAGCGATAGTTTCAGAGCCGTGTACAATCCACACTACCGAATAGTGCGGAATGTGAAATAGCGAATAAAAATTCAGTATTATGCTGATAGACAACAAAATTTTTGTACTTTTGCCGCCCATATTAGAAATAATGTGCTTTTGTTTTTTTAGTAGAATAATAGTGTTAATGTGTACGATTGTTTCCAACTATCACTTTGTGTGAAAAAGGCGGATTTTTATATTATGCATAGTGAAAATGAGTAAGATGAAACGACTGTTTTTCCTTGTATTATGGATGTTTTCGATTTCCGCTTTTGCACAGCAGGTGACGTTGGATGCGTGCCGGCGGATGGCACGTGACATGTATCCTGTGAGCAAACAATACGGACTGATTGACCAAAGCGAGCAGTACGGTCTTAGTAATGCTGCGCGTGGTTGGCTTCCGAAATTCACATTTTCCGCGCAGGCCTCGTGGCAGACCGATGCTGCCAAATTCCCCGATGCGCTTTCCGCCATGCTCGCGGAAATGGGCACTGAAATGCAGGGTATGAGGCAGGACCAATACAAGGTGGCCCTTGACTTGTCTCAGAATATTTACGACGGAGGCCGTTCCGCAGCCGAAAAAAGTGTCGCTTTGGCACAGGCCAGGACAGATCGGCTTGCGGTTGACGTGGAACTTTACGAATTAGAAAGCCGCGTTGATGATATCTTCTTCGGTGTTCTGCTGTTGGAGGCTCAACAGGAGCAACTCCAGGAGCGGATCGATATTTTGAATGAGAACAAAAGACGATGTCAGGTGCTGGTTGACAATGAGATGGCTCTGGAAAGCGATGCCGATGCCGTGGAAGTGGAACTGGTGAAAGCCAACCAGGCCATGACCCAGTTGCGTTATTCGGCAGACGCTTATCGGGAGATGCTCTCGCTGTTGACGGGTCAGCGCATTGAGGAGGGCAGTCTGGTCATGCCTGTGGACTTCAACACGTTGCCCGCTGTAATCCGTAACAATCGCCCGGAGTTGTTGTTGTTGGATGCAAAGATCGATTATCTGGATGCACAGAAACGTTTGCTAAGAACAGCCTCCAAACCCCATTTTTCCCTTTTCGCCCATGGCTGGTATGGCTATCCTGGGTTGAATATGTTCGAGAATATGCAGAACTCCAGATGGAGTCTGAACGCTGTTGCGGGAATTCGTGCGTTATGGGATGTCACCGCTTTGTTCGCCAACAAAGAGATCAACGAACAGTTGCAAAACAGACAACAGCAAATATTACTTCAGCGGGATGTGTTTGACTTTAACAACAACTTGCTGATTAAGCAGGAAGACAGAGAGATAGCCCGTCTTCAGCAGACTTTGCTGGATGATGAGCGCATTGTTGATTTGCGTCGTTCGTTGCGCAAGGCAGCAGAGAACAAATACGAGAACGGCATTGTCAGCATATCGGACGTGATGGCCGCCGTCACCGATGAGAGTCTGGCGTTGACAGCTCAGACGCTCCATCAAATAGAATTACTTAAGAAAAAATACGAATTAAAACATATCACGTATGCCAATTAAGATGAAACGAGGTCTCCTTTTCATAGCCTCACTGTTGTTTTTGGCGGGGTGTTCGAACAAGCAGGATTTTGACGCCACTGGCACTTTCGAGGCCAACGAGGTCACCATTTCCGCCGAAGCGTCCGGCAAAGTCCTGACGCTGGATGTGGTGGAAGGCCAGACTGTGAAAGCCGGCGAGTGCCTTGGTGTAATCGACACCATGCAGCTTTACCTTCAGCGAGGGCAGCTTGTTCAACAGCAACGGGCGCTTTTGCAAGGGAAGCCGAACGCCGGGAAGCAGGTGTCGTCGCTGCGTCAGCAGATTGACAAGCAGGAGCGGGAAGTAGCCCGTGTGGAACGGCTCCTGAGCGGTGATGTGGCTACGCAGAAGCAGCTTGATGATGCACAGACGCAGTTGAACGTGCTTCGCAACCAGCTGGACGCCACACTTTCAACGCTTAACACCAGCAGTGCCAGTATTGATGGCAATGCAGCCGCTATGGAATGGCAGATCAAACAGATCGACAACGGACTTCAGAACAGTCGAATTGCTTCGCCTATTGATGGAACAGTGTTGGTCAAGTACGTGGATCGTGGAGAGATGGCAGTGGCGGGTCGGCCGATTATGAAGGTGGCTGACCTTGACAACATGTATCTTCGCGCCTACTTCACCTCCGACCAGCTCTCCAACGTCAAAGTCGGGCAGAAGGTGACTGTGGTGGCCGATTTTGGAGGCAACGAACAGTACGAGTATGAAGGCACCGTGAGCTGGATTTCCGCAGAGAGTGAATTCACCCCCAAAGGCATTCAGACACGCAACAGCCGCGCGAATCTGGTCTATGCTACCAAGATAGCTGTCAAAAACGACGGCAAGCTGAAAATCGGGCTTTATGGAGAGGTGAAACTGTAGAGTTTAGGGTTGGAGGTTTATGGCAACGGCGATCACAGTCAACGGCATATCAAAGCGTTACGGCAAGGTGCAAGCCCTGAAAGGCGTCAACATGTCAGTGGAGGAGGGCGAATTGTTTGGGTTGATAGGACCTGATGGCGCGGGTAAAACCACCTTGTTCCGGCTGCTTACCACGCTGTTGTTGCCTGACGAAGGTACTGCCACTGTGTGCGGGTTCGACCTCGTCAAGGAATACCGACTCATTCGTCAGCAGGTTGGGTACATGCCCGGCCGTTTTTCACTTTATTCTGATCTTAGTGTGGAGGAGAATTTGCGGTTTTTTGCCTCACTCTTTGACACTACGATTGAGGAGAATTACAGCCTTGTGGCCCCTATTTACAGTCAGATTGAGCCTTTCCGTAACCGCAAAGCCGGCAAGTTGAGCGGTGGCATGAAACAGAAACTCGCGCTCTCGTGTGCGCTGATCCACAAGCCACGCGTTCTTTTTCTCGACGAGCCTACCACCGGCGTGGATGTTGTCAGCCGTGTGGAGTTTTGGGATATGCTGCAGAATCTTCGTCGTCAAGGAATCACCATCCTCGTCTCCACACCCTATATGGACGAAGCGCAACGGTGTACTCGTGTAGCGCTTATCAATGGTGGCACTATTCTTGGCATTGACACTCCCGATGAGGTCATCCGCAAGTCGGGACAGCCCACCTTTGAGGACGCTTTTGTTCACTTGATGAGTCGCCAGTCATGAAAATATTCTTTAGTTTTGTTCGTAAAGAGTTCATCCATATCCTGAGGGATATGCGCACGATGCTTATCGTGCTTTTCATGCCTGTCATTCTGATGTTGCTTTTCGGCTTTGCCATCACGACTGAAATCAAGAACATTGATTTGATGGTCGTGGTGGATGAATACACACCAGACGTGCGCAGCGAGATCACTGCACTTCAGAACAACCCGTATATCACTTTCAAAGGGATGATCTGTGAGCATGATGTCGATGCCGCGTTGCGCCGTGGCGACTGTGCTGCCGTGGTGATGTTCGCCCGTGATGGCAAGCGGAATATCGTGCTGGACGCCTCAAATCCTTCGATTTCCGCTTCTGTGGGCAGTTATCTGACCCAGATCCTGCAAGGAGCGGAGGCGCGCCAGGGAACGTCACTGCAATCGGAGACATTGCCTGTGACCACCTATATGCGGCACAATCCTCAGTTGAAGTCTGCGTACAATTTTGTGCCTGGGGTGATGGGGCTTATTCTCATCCTCATCTGTTCCATAATGACTTGTGTGTCGGTGGTGCGTGAGAAGGAGATGGGTACCTTGGAAGTGCTGTTGGTGTCGCCTATCAAACCGATTTACGTGGTCCTGCCGAAAATGATCCCGTATTTTGTCATTTCGCTCATCAACATTGCCACAATTCTTTTGATTTCCCATTTTGTGTTGAGCATGCCGGTTTATGGAAATCTTCCCACCTTGTTGGCACTGTGCGTGCTCTACATCGTGCTTTCGTTAGCTCTCGGACTGTTTATCAGCACTTTGGTCAGAAGTCAAATGGTGGCCCTGATTATCTGTGCGATGGTGATGATGGTTCCCATGATGATGCTCAGCGGAATGCTGTACCCGATTGAAAACCTCCCGCCGGGACTCAAGGAGGTTTCCTATCTCGTGCCCGCCCGCTGGTTCATCGAAGCCATCCGCAAGGTGATGGTGGAGGGCCTCGGGATGGGGTCTATATGGAAAGACATGCTCATCCTCACGGCGATGACGGTTTTCTTCTTTGTGGTAAGCCTCAGGAAATTCAACGATAGACTCGAATGACGATGACTATAACTATAACTTAGACTATAACTTAGACTTAGACTATAACTAATAACAATAACCCCCAATAACCCATAACCAATAACCAATCAGAGGTGGAGTTCGAAAAAAGGCATATAGAACGAAAAGACAGAGGCAGAAGGAGCTTTCTCAGTGTCCTTAAGATGTTGATTCGCAAGGAGCTGACGCAGTTCTTTCGCAACAGGTTTTTGCCTGCTCTGTTGGTGTTTATGCCTATTATGCTGGTTCTGGTCATGCCGTTGGTGAGTCAGATGGACATCCAGAACGTCACGGTGGCATTCATTGACCACGACCGATCCACGCTCTCAATGCGAATGGAAAGCCATATTGCCAACACCGATTATTTCCGCATTCAGAGTGGTTTCCGTGACTATGAGGAAGCCATCCAACAGCTTGACAAAGGCAAAGTGGATGTGATTATTACCATTCCGGAGCATTTCGAGCGCGATATGCAAACCGGTCAGGCCAAGTCGATATCGATAGTGGCCAATGCGGTGAACGCCACTAAAGGCGGTCAAGGCATACAATATGCGGTGCAGACCATCGCTTCGGCCGTGACGGAGATTTCGCGAGAACAGGGTCTCCCCGTAGGGGATAATTCGAACATCACCATCCAAAACCGCTACAATCCCACGGGCAATTACCGCTTTTTCATGTTGCCGGCGTTGATAATCATCCTGTTGTTGCTGAACAGTTGCTTTTTGCCTTTACTGAACATTATGACAGAGAAGGAGCAGGGCACAATTGAGCAGATTAATGTCACGCCTGTCACCCGTCTGGAGTTCATTCTCGCCAAGCTTATCCCGTATTGGCTGATGGCCTTGTTGCTCGTCGCTTTTTCCATACTGCTCGCTTGGTTGTTCTACGGACTGCTTCCCGAAGGCAGTATGGGAGTGATCTTCCTCGCCGCTTTCCTCTTTTCGCTCTGCATGTCGGGACTGGCGGTCACCATGGCCAATATCTCCGACACCATGCAACAGGCTATCTTTGTCATCTTCTTCTTTGCGATGATATTCATTCTGATGTCGGGGCTGCTCACTCCCATCCAAAGTATGCCCACATGGGTGCAGTTTATTACCTATACTTTCCCGACACGCTATGTCATCGATGTTTTCCGTGCTGTTTACCTAAAAGGCACGCAGCTCGCGGAGCTCCATTTTGACCTGCTGATGCTGACCCTGCTGGCGATCGGGTTCAACGTGTTGGCCACTGTCACTTATAAAAAACAACAATAACAATGAACGAACCGATCATTTCAGTCCGCAACCTCACCAAGCAATTCGACGATTTCGTTGCTGTTGACCATATCTCTTTCGATGTGGGTAGGGGCGAGATTTTCGGTTTTCTCGGAGCCAACGGCGCGGGCAAGACCACTGCTATGCGAATGCTTTGTGGACTCTCTTTCCCCACAGACGGGACAGGTTATGTGGCAGGCTATGACATTCGCACTGAGAGCGAGCAAATCAAGCGCCACATCGGCTACATGAGTCAGCGTTTCTCCCTTTACCAGGATCTCACTGTGGCGGAGAATATGGAACTCTATGGAGGCATCTACGGTCTGTCGGGAAAAGATATTGCCACTAGGGTGGAACAGATGCTCAACAGTCTGCACTTCGCTGACCACCGGAACGACCTTGTCGGCTCGCTGCCGCTGGGTTGGAAACAGAAATTAGCCTTTATGGTGGCTGCCATCCACCGACCCGAGATTGTCTTCTTAGACGAACCCACAGGCGGAGTCGATCCCATCACGCGGCAGCAGTTTTGGGAACTGATTCGTCACGCGGCATCCGACGGGACCACCATCTTTGTAACCACGCACTATATGGATGAGGCGGAATACTGCGACCGCGTTACCATGATGGTCGATGGACAGATTCGCGCCCTCGACACGCCCGCCAACCTCCGCAAGCAGTATGACGCCGACTCAATGGAGCAGGTTTTCTATAAACTGGCACGGGAAGCGCAGCGCAGTGAGTAACAACGGCCTTTCAACTTACCGTACTTCACCTTGTTGGTAAGTCAGGATTTATAAGACGCCTGTCTTATTCGTACTTCAGATATTGGTTATACTCGAATTCCCCGGTTTTTTCATTCCACTCCAGTTTGTGGATATCCCAGTTCCGGCCCGACGCCGGCTTCTCGAGCTTTTGCGCGATGATGACCTTTTCGCCATCGGTGCGCACGTTGATCATACCATATACCGTCACCGTTCTCTCTCCTTTTTTCGTGGATTTGGACTTCTGCAACTTCACAAACTCCTTGCTTGACCGGGCCAATTCCGTCGAAAAAATCAGCGAGCGTTCCCCGCGGCTGTGTTTGCCGATCGTGCCCAGCGTGTCCGGACGAGGGTGCACATGCGGCTCTTCGTCGCCGCTGGATATCACCGTGACGATCGGGTTGAGCACGCGCAGAAATTCGCTCGTGAAATCGGCACTGCCGTGGTGACACGATTTGGCGATGTCCACCTCCAGCGCTTTTCTGGCTTTGAGAACGGCTTCCTCCAACTGAGATTCCAATTCTTTCCGCTTGGAGGCACTGATGCTTTTTTTCTTCAGTTGGGACTTGATATCGGCTATGTCGATGCCGGAGTAATGCTGAATCAGGTAGTATTCGGATTCTGTGTTAAGGTCCCCGCCCAAAAGGAGTCTCAGATGTCCGATGGTCAGTTTGATGACCACGGAGTGTCCGTTTTTGGTTTTCCCCTTATCGCTTCCGAACACCGGCAGGGCGTCTTTCCCGTTGATGTTTTCCGCCACAGGCCCCATGATTTCCATCTTCATCCCATTATCTTCATAGATGGGAGCAAATCCCGAACGCAAAGCCTGTTTGGGCGCAGGTGATTTGTCCATGATTTTGATAAAATCCCCTTGCTTGATGGGATTTGCAAGTCGCTTTTGGTAATCGTCGTGGGTGTCGCACAAATCCGTAATATACTTGTGGCCGTTGTTTTCAACCACCGTGCCCAACGAATCCAGGGCGGTTCCGCTCGCCTCGATCATTCCGTTGTGGTAAATCTTGTCGATGCGAATCTTCTGGGCTGTCTCATCCGTGTCGTTAAAGACATGCTTGAAGCCTTTGTAATGGTCTGCATCCGGGTGTGAAACGACAACCGTGAAGGGTGGCGGAGGTGTTTTCGATGTCTTCAGGTTGAACCGCCATTTCAGGAAACGGTACATGTTGTCAGACTCACCGGCATCGATGAGGAAGTGCTGGTCATCGGGCGTGACAATGTGGCATCCGTCCCCTTGGCCCACATCGATAAAGTTCACCTCCAGGATTCTCTCGGCTTGCATGTCCGATTCCTTGATGTAACCATCTGCATTGCGGCATCTGACCTTGATATACTCCACCTCTTTCTTGTTTTCGACAACCGTTTGCCGGACATAGTCGTTTTTGACGATATATGGTTTGATGTAGTCGCCAAACAGCAGCTCTTTGATGAAGCTGACTTGGGTTTTCCCTTTGGCATTGGTTTTGATGTCTTGCAGTTTTATGGAAGGATATACCGCATACCCTGTTCTCAATATCGTGGCCATAATGTTCGATTTTTAGGTTAATAAATGGATAATAACAATCGGCAAAACTACAAAAAAAATGTAAAAGCCAAGCTTAGGATTTTCTATTGTACGGCTACCGCATCATCGACGATCTCATCTCTGGCATGCAGATTTACATGCAAGAGCGTGGCATTGAACATCTTGAAGACATCGTGAGCGAGCCGTCTTTTGCGTCGGCTGTCACCTCTGCCGCCTGATCTGTCCTGTGGGGACCATCAGGTTATCGAAACGGATGGAGAAAAAGTAAAAAACACCTACAAATCCAGCCCCTACTAATGCGGTCTAACGACTGAAGCGCCGGAAGCAGGGCAGTTGATGACCGGATGGCAATCCTCGGAAACACCCCCGTTGTTGTGTGTACTGCGATAGGCTTCCAACCGTTGATTCAGCAAGTCGAGAAGCGCCTGGGGTTTCATCGACAAGCGATAGGTGGGGATGCCCTCTTGAGCGCCGATGAGCATCTTGTTCATTTGGCGGACTGCATTCCCAGCACTATGGGCATTTTCCAACTTTTGCGCTTCAGCATTTTCTTTATAGCGAATTCCTATCAACTGTTTGGTGATATTCGTGAAGAAGAACTCATCCACATCTGAAAAGGGAATCTCCCAACTTTTCAAGCTGTTCATGATCACTTTGTCGTCTGTCACCTCCAAAAACGGTATTTTTTTGTTTTTTTCTTTCCACCACGGAATAAAAAGATAGAGTCCGAATCCCAAGCAAAAGAGTCCAATCAGCCATGGTGTCCATCTGACACCTCCATCGTTAGTCAGTATTGCCAGCACGTTGATTAGTATTTCAGAGATTCCGGCCACAACAAAACAAATGGCGGCGATAATGGGGCCTCTCCCCAAAGAATGGTAAATCTTGACGTTTCCCATGTTATTAGATGTTTAGCGTTATTTATCGTGAAGATGAGCGATAGAACTCCCACGTGTCGCGGTGGCCGTCGCGGTAGGTGAAGCTCCACTGCAGTTTCTTCTCCGTCAGTGCGTCAAGGTGGAACTTATACTCGTAATCGATGCTGCCGCTGACGACCTTGATGATCTCCTGCGTCAGTTCGTCCTCTTTCTCTTTGTCAGCCTCTACTAACTCCATTCGGAAGCTCTCCTTGATGCCGGCGAAGTAGAAATCCTCCCCTTCCAAACGCCACTTGCTGGGGCTGACGTAGTTGAACACATACGTCACTGTCTTGCCATTCTGAAGGGTGGCGGTATAGACCTGCCGCGCGGAGTCGAGGGCGGTGCCATCGGGGTGAAAGTCCATCGTGCCGGTTTCGTACACGTCGAGGTGCGCGCCTTTGAGGTCATAGTTGAAGGCGTGTGCATAGTCGTAGTGCCCTTCAACCTTCGGCGTTTTGCCATTGGGTTCCGCTTCATATTTCCACCAATCCTCATCAATGGAGTACACGAAGTCGTAATACATCCACAGAGGATCACCTACCCAAGCGTGATTTTCCCCATCAAGGTAGGGTTTCCAGCCGAGATCATAATATTCCTCGCCCGGGATAAACACCCCGCACCCGCCATCCAGCCTTTTGGATTCGGGAATCCGAAAGTCGCCCCAGTTGCAGGTGAGCGTGTCGTTTGTGACAAGATCAACCCATTTGCCAGCATATTGGTTGTTGCTATATCCGTCTGCAACAATCATCATAGCATCGTAATAAACACTGTCATTATGCACCAAATAGCCATAACTTGAGCGACCGAAAAGCCGCGCAACAGGTATTGATCCTACGGAGGCCTCCATCTCATAATGGGCATAGACCGTTCCGCATTCCGTCAGGTTTTTGATAAAATCATCCCCGACATCACATTCGTCAAGAGTCACCGAGTCGATGAGGATGCGGCCGTGGATATGGCAGATTTCATCCTTGCAGCGAGAGCGCGCTTTCATCTGATAGACCGTTGGCGAGACTTTATACACCGTGTCGAAGTGGATATAGAAACGTTGGAAGTTATCACCCCTGAAGCCCAACGGCTCCGGACGGCGCAACCAACCGTCATCCATAAGTTTATTGTCGTAATCAATCCATTCTTTTTTCGCGGTCTCAGTCCACCAGGAATAGATTTCATCGGTAGGTGCCGTGTCGGGGTTGATAACCGTGGTGGAGAGATCATAACGTTTCAGGAATGATTTCTCGTGGCTTTGTGCTTGACCGGTCATCCGTCCCAGCAGCAGTGTCGCAATGGCCACCGTCATTATCCGTAACCCTCTGAAAAATATGGTTTTCATACTGACCATTCGCGTTAAAACTACAGCTTCGCCATAAACTTCGCGCTCTCCACCACAAACCGTTCGTGGATGCCTTCGCCAACGAGTGTTTCACCTTCGAAGCATTTCACGGAGAAGACCAGACGCCGGCGGTCCACCTCGGTGAGTTCGGCCTCACAGCGGATGGTCGCGCCCACGGGACTGGCTTTCAAGTGCTTGATGTTGACGGCGATGCCGACGGTGGTGTTGCCCTCGCCGATTTTGTCGCACACGGCCATCAGGCAGGTTTTCTCCATCAGGGCGATCATCGCGGGGGTGGCGAACACCTCCAACGCGCCGGAGCCATAGACCGCGGCGGTGTCTTTGTGCTCCACCACCAGTTGTTCGCTGTGGCGGAGAACTTTGAGGTTGTTAAATTCGGTCATAGTAGGATGTTTTGGGGTGCAAAAATAAAACTTTTAATCATACATAGTTCACCACCGCAAACACCTACGGCACACGGAAAACACCGTGGCAAACAAAATCGCCGGCAAGTTCATCCGATCAATGGCAAAGGAGGGCTGTTTAATTTACCGCGTAATTTGATCTGAAGTTTTCTTCAACCGAGGACAATCATTCAAATTCTTTTTGAAATTCCTTTGCGGAAAACCTCGCATAGAATACCATCCTTCAGTTGTTTTGTATGCGACACTCACACTTGCTGAATGCGACAACATTCGAATCAGATACTTGTAAGGCATGAGCAAAGTCTTAACGCCCCCTGCCGCACTTGAAGAATCGACAAACACCTCATCTTCATATAAAACATCCACCAGTGTGGAGGTGCTATCATGGAAAGCGATTTGAACACTGTCCATTTTGTAATCTTGAAAGTTGGTGATTACGAAACTGGCAAGAGGATCTTCACCATCCTTATCTATGGTAAGAATCATATTGGCAAAGTGCCACGGGGTTTGCCAGGGGTCAGGGGTAATAGTGTAGCACATAAGTTCCACATCTGTTGAGTACACCGTTTGCCAATCCATGAGGCGACTGATCGACTCGCTTGAGCAATCGCATTGTAGAATCCGTTCAACCCTTGGCGTTTGTGCCATAAAGTTGTCGGCCGTAGCCCGCATCATCAGGGTAAACTCAAACGCAGAGTCATTGGCTATAACCTCTGCCATTCGATCCAGCATCCGGCACACCTGATCCGAATGGGCTTCGACAGATTGGGTGCTATCTTCCAGGAAATAATACACAGAATCTATCAAATTGATAAGCGAGAGCCGTTGGCTGTCGTTGATTTCATAATCCGCCGCCCAATCCCGCAGGAAATCCGGCCAGCGGACCGTCCTTGTTTCTTCTGCGGACTTCTTTGGGGTGGTGCATGCGGAGAGGGCGGCGATGCAAAGGAGAATAATTGCGAATTTGGTAAAGTTTCTTTGATTCATTGTTCTTTGGGGTTTTTATTTACATATATCAGTAACTTCCCAGAATTTTTCAAAACAAGTTCACAGATGTGTGGATTTATCATTGTCTTCGTATGAAATTTCCCTGAAGCTGACATGATTGTCAAAGTGCATGCGAACAAAGCCGGTGCCGCCAAAGCTGTTCTTTTCCACCATAATGTCGGCCATGTCTTCCGAGGGGGAATTGTCTTCAAATGTATCAAGATAATAATACTCCGGGCGATAAACGAACATTACCATCGAAGAAAAACACTCAAGCTGATACCAATCCCTTAAATCGCTTAAACATGGACGTTTGGAGCCTCCCCGGTCGTGCGGCAACGGTGCATATTTGCCCTGTTCGCAGTCCGCCGGTAAGGTGGTCCAGGTGTTGGAAGCCCGTGGTCACGGTTTCGCACTCGGTGTCGAGGGGTAGGGCCATGAGGTGGTTTAGTTTCATGATGGGGTGGTTTGTTTTTAAGGGTTAATTTCAATCAATGGCCAAATATAATGCCGCTGCCACCAAGCCGGTCCAAAGGAACGTCAGCATAAAGAAAAGAACGGTAAGCCAGCGCTTGTGTATTCTTGCGATGCGGAGCAAAGTCCCTCCTGCTGCAGCGGCAATGCCATAACACACCAAAGTGCTCACCACCCGCAACCCCGGCACTAAAACAATGCAATCCTGAGGGTTAAACAGATCTCTGAAGATAACATTCAGATGACCTTGCAACAACACAGGGGTCAGTAATGCAACCACGATAGTCATTGTCAAGAGAACAACTTTGTTTGCTTTACTTGGGGTGTCCGGGTTGTTGTTTGTTTCTTTGTTGGGGTTCATAGTGCTTTGGAGTAGGCTCTAAAATAATTTGTTATCTCTCCCAGTAAGTCATCGGTTTATCCTTGGCGTTTTCTTGTGTTTCATCCTTTAGTGATGAAATGGATTCCTCTGTCTTTGTTGGAGGCTGATCATTGTTTTCATTCTTTTCCGTTGTTTCCTGTTTTTTTTCTTTTTTCTTCCCAAAACAAATTAAAACAATGCCTAAAGCCAGCCAAAACAAAGGGCCGAAAACACTGTGTCCTGCGGCGAGACCACCTATGAGTGCGAGACCGCCTATCACTGCAAAAATATAACCTGCAATTTTCATAATCTATTCCTCCATTTTTTCAGGTTCAACATTATCAATTTTCTTTGAACAAAGCACTGCAATCAATCCGATGACGACATTGAGCAGCGAAATGGCGAATGCCAGTCCAAAACCTATTTTCCGAGTGCGACCCAAACAGCCGACACCATACGCGAGGCTTACCGCGATAAATAGTAAAAATATGTGTTCCATGTTTATTTAAATTTTAACTTGTAACAACAGTATTCATACAACTGTGTTTTTCTCTTTGGCTGCCGGCAATTAGCTTTTGACTTTTACGGGCAAGCCATGCCAATAGCTAAAGGCCAATAGCTAAAAGCCATGTTTTCAGCACCCCTGCCTCATTATTTGTTTGTGATTATCCCCGCCTCATCTATCACCAAACCGCGGTCGAGGGGGATGTATTTTGCCTGACCGGAAGATCCCGTGATGTAGTAGTTCTTGGCCAGATCATCGCTGAACCGGCTCACAAAGGCGGCACGGATGCGGCTGCACTTTTCATTGATGGAATTGCCGGTGGAGTCAACCAAATCGTCAATGCTTTGCTCCATTTTAGCCGCGTCATAACGGTTAGATATAAGACGGTAAATCTGCAGCAGCTCCTCGCGGTAGTCGATCAACTCCTTGAACCGCAACCCTTTGGGATGGCGCAGGAAGAAGAAATAGACCACCTTGGAGAGTGTCGGCAAGGGGATTTCCATATCGTTGTAGTCTGGCAGGAAAATGCCGTAATCCTTGGTGATGCGAAGCGTGCTCAGTTTGGGATCGGGCAGGGCAATCAGTTTCTTGATGACAAAATCGGACACCCCAATCGAGCGCATCTCTTCGATCCGCTGCCGGATTTCGTCCGCCAGCACATCGATTCTCCCCCAGTCCGCGTTGTCTTTGGGGTCAACATCCACGCGCTCCCGCAAGCGGCTATAACGCAGGGGCTGTTCAATAAGCGTACTATGAAATGTATTCGAATCAGGACGAGGCGCCTGCGCGATGGCCGTCAACAATTGCTCGAATTGGGTGTCGTTACTGTACAGAAGTGGAAACAGAGTGAAAACATGGCCGTCTAAAGAGGTCTCTTCATGGCGCATTAGCACGGGTAATTCCACGATTTGCAGAGGCAATTCGGGCATTTCGTCCTCTTTGTCTATTCTGTAGGAGAGGATTTCCCGATAGGTGTCCTGAATCCACGACGGATCGGACTTCGCCTTCTCTATCCAAGCGGAATCGGTCTCCGGCCAGTTGTACTCCACAATTTGCGCCAGCTTGTCCAGCATCGCCGGCAAATAGGTGAACGATTTGCCCAGAATGTTGACAACCTTCTCCATATTCTTGTGAAAGTACCCGTTGATCTCCTCATTCGCGCACGCCTCGACATACAGCATCATGCCATATTGAGGCTTAAAAGGCAGGTCCCGGCTGAACAACGCCTTCTGACGATGAACTTCTTTTGGCAGTGTATCATTCATAATATGAGCACTCTTTCTTACAATTATTAACCGCACAAAAATAAGATATTTCGGGTGATGAGGGATGGGTTTGCAAGGCTTGCAAAGAGGGGGGGGTGTCTTATGTGTTCTTTGTCGTTGCGGATTTATTTGAGAGTCGCATCAATTCTTCGTGCCCTTCGGCTAAATTTCTGGAACTCGGAACTGGTTTTGTCTGCCTCGTCGAGTAACTTTTCGAAGTCACTGTCTGAAACTGCTTTATCATTGAAAGCTACCATAAAAGCATTCCCATCTTCTTTATCGTCCATCTCAACATGTAAATTGCCGGCAAAAGCTTCTTTCCGTATCATCATATACACGGGCAAGTACTCCGGACAGAGCTTTACCAGATGCCGGCAGGTTTCAAGATTTGAACGACCGAGTTTTTGATTGAGTTGTGCTTCAAGCAGATACTGCTTCTTGTCGATTGGCATTTTTTCATCAGAATCGGTTGAAATTTCACGGATGAATTTAGCCACACCGTCAGCTTCTTCATATCGTTCCAAACGATACAATGCTTTAGCTTTGATAAACAAGGCTTCGAGACAAGGGTTCTTTTTTTGAGCCGTCTTTTTGTCCAACACCATATCCGAATATCCTATAGCTTCCTCATACCGACCATTGTAGAGGCACAACACTGCATTCAAAAAGTCACAAGTCATGCTGCAATCTTTCAGCAACAGAACATCCTTTGCGGCATCATACAGGCATTCATCATCAAGCATCACGTCGAACATCTTTTTGGCTACGAGAGCTGCATTTCTGTAGTCTCCAATCTCTATTTTGGTGATGATTCGTTTCATGCATACTTGAACAGTGCCATCGTAATCATGCTTGTTATAACATGAGGTAAAATCCTTGCCGAATTGGTACTCCTCATCAATCATAGGCACATCGTTAAACGAATTGGCAAAAGCTCGGATCTCCGCATTCTGTTTGATATGATACGGATACAACTTGTTACTCAATGTGAGTCCCTCCAACGAACGCATTCGGCTTATAGCCACGTATGCCTGGCCGGCAGCGAAAGTTCCCCGGGTCAAGTCGAAATGCATGCGTTTAAATGTCATTCCTTGCGACTTGTGGATGGTGATAGCCCAAGCTAGCTTTATGGGATATTGTGTAAATTTTCCCACAACCTTTGACTCAACCTTGCGGGTCTCTTCGTTATACACACTTTCCTTGCTTTCCCACACCATTTTTCCCACGTTGATTGTTTCACCATCTTCCAAGGTTACAACAATCTGGTCGTCAGTTAATTCACTCACTATGGCAATAGTGCCGTTAACCACACCTCTTGTATAATCATTGCGACAAAAGATGACCTGAGCACCGACTTTGAGCTTCAGTTTAACCGGCACTGGTGCGTCTTGCATCTTGAACTTTCCCTCCAAATCGCCTTCATAGCAGAATTCCTCCGCTTTAATCTCGTCCAACCTCATCTCATTAATGCTTTCCGCGACTCTATTGTATGCGGTCAATGTCACCGAATAATCGCCCACCTTGTCATCAGAACTCACATGTTCATTGATGATTTCAAAATCCTCTTGCTTGTTTTCGCCCACGCGCATACGATCCAAAATATCCAAAAATGGCTGATCTTTCTGACGATAAACCTTCTGAAACTCTATCTTGGGCAGATTCATCCGCTTCAGCGCATACGCCTTGTAGAAATAAGGGGTGCCATTTCCATAAAAGTCCCGGAGCATATCTTCATCTGCCGTACCCTGCTTATATACTGGCGGCAACTGGAACAAATCACCTACAAACACCACCTGCTTGCCGCCAAAAGGCAAATGTGAATAGGTTAATGCCCTGAGGAACCGATCCATGCCATCCACCATATCAGCTCTCACCATTGATGCCTCATCAACGATAATGGTATCCGTTTTCTCCAACACACGCCTTTTCTCTAATGACACCTCCATGTGAGAGGCAGGACCAATAATCTCCAATGGAAAACCGAAAAAAGAATGCATCGTTTGACCTCCGACATTGAGGGCGGCTATACCAGTGGGAGCAAGGACCAGAAAGTTTTTGTTGATTTCCTTTTGGATCCTTTTCACAAAAGTGGTTTTACCAGTACCCGCCTTTCCTGTAATGAAAAGACTGTTGTTTGTGTTTGCCACGAGGTCGAACGCTTTCTGCTGCTCGAAATTAGTCGGGTCAAATGTGAATTCTTCTTTCTCCATCGTTGTCCTTTTGATTTCGGGTGCAAAAGTACGATGGCGGTGCGAAGTCTATTTTCGCAAGAAAATAAATATCACATCAATTTAGCGCAAACAACTACAGACAAAAATGTTATCTTTGCAACAATAAAAACTTTACGATATGGATCCATTTATGGTATATACAGGAAAACATGTGTTTCATTTTACAAAATTTGAATCTGCATTGAGAATCATTGCAACCAGATCATTAAAATTTGGTCGCTTTGAGAATATGAACGATATTGCTGAAGTGAAAAGAGATGTTTATGGTATGGTTCCTGCAAATATAATAAATGATGAGTTATCGAAATATCAATCCATAAGTCTTACATTAGACAATTCTTCGCACCGTGGCTTTAAAATTGACCCTTTGTGGGGACACTATGCCCAAGGAGGTAATGGTGTATGTTTGGTTTTTGATAAATACAAGTTATCACAAAGGGTTGTGGAACAATTTGGTAAAAAGGCCACAATTGCTAAAATCCGTTATTCTTCTAAACACTCAAATGCGGTATTCGCAAAAGGAGATTCGCAAAGAACGGTAGATAAGCACATTAGGAAAAACCTTAAAAGAATTTTCTTTACAAAATCTCAAGATTGGAAGTATGAACAAGAACTGAGGATTTTAATCAAAGAAGACGGGAAAAATGAGCAATACCTTTATTTGGATGATGCATTAATCGCCACTATCCTTTGTTTACCTAAAGTCTACGATTATAAAGAATCACCTGAATTCAAAATATTGAAGTCAATGTTGGCAAATATACCTATTCTCAACTATACAACATCAATAGGGAATAAATTGTTGATTGATGAGGATGGTAAAAAAGTATGTGATATCTACGAAAAAGATAAACCATTACTATTTGAGTAAAATAGACATAAATATTCTTTTAATCTACTAAATCAAATAATCGGTTTTCTTTTGTCCCATAGAAAAGACTATCAGGAGAATCCTCAACATGCTTTTTTACCGACCGTAACCAATTCTCGTACTTTGTCATATCTTGACGACTGTTACCTAAGAACCAAGGAAAAACAACAGAAATGGTCGGATTATTCTTTGTTATGTACCCCTTGTCTCCAAATAAATCAAATCCGTCTTCAGAATCAATCATAAAACTATTCGCAAGTATATGTCTGCTGTGAAAAGACTCTTTTTTATAATCATACCCTTTTGCAATATAGAAAAAACCTAATTTGAGTGTGATGTCTTTCCTAATTCTTTTGAAACATTTCTTCACCTGCTCATATGCTTTTTTCACATCTTCTTTTCCCATTTTCAAAGAACTAATAACTGTAAGATGAAATTCAACATCAAGCACTTGCGGAAGAGTCGCATCCAACAAAGACTCTAAATTATTGGAGATTCCTGGGAATCTAACAGAATGGGTGTTGCAATCCTCTTCCCGATCTAATAGCAAATATGGGTCAATGATTATTAAGGAATTACATGGCTGTCGCAACTTGTCTTTATATGTCATATACCGAAGGGTATAACAGTGGTGTTTGTCCAAGCAAAAACCATCACCCTTGAATAGGTACTCTTTTTTAATAATTGATTCAGGACTTACCGTAACAACGCCATACCTTTCCTCGATTTTATCACACACAAAAGGTTTTTTGTCAAGCAAAAAGATTGAGCTCAAATCTTCTGAGTTTTCAGAAGAATTCAACGTATCAATCTTTTTGTCTATATATTTTTCGTCACATCTGATATATTTGCCTTGACGAATCATCACCATTAGAAATGGATCTTTTTTTATTAAATCCTCAGAAGCGTCTGTTACAACATGAGAATTGCTCAATGCGTCTGAAACATTGAGCATCGCACGGATTCCTTCTCTTGTTGTATCAGTATTAATACTTCTCCAGAATCCTGATTGAAAAAATATCTTTGACTTCATGAGAGTATGTCTTTTTTTCTAAACAAATCCAACGCAAGAGAATCAGCTTCGTCATAGAATCCAGATCCAAAAGAATCACTTAAGCCACCATCTTCGTGGATCTCTATTTTCCGATTGGTCGAAACTCCATTCTCATCTTTCTCCACATAGTTGAGCGAAACATCATTCGGAGAAAGAACATTCTCTTTATCTGCCACCATCACCTGCAGTTTACGTATCAGATATTCACTATGAGTTTCAATAATGAAGTGGATGTTGTACTTTTGATATGCTTCCACAAACATATCCGCCAATAAAGATTGATATTTGGGATGAAGGTGAACCTCGGGCTCCTCGACACAAATAGTTTTGGGCTCGTAATTATAAACCTTTTTATGTTCTTTGATGAGAGTATCCTCATCACATCCTAAAAAGATAGGAATACAGTTGTCAATTTGTAGCAAAAGAGCCACTAGTTGTGTTATTCCATAGCCTTCATCTGCCAAGAGTCTTGTTTCTTCTTTGTAGTTTGTCAAATAAGCCATAAGCCCAAGCCCTTGGTCTGTTCCCTTAACTTCAACACTTTTGCCTATCTCGAACTTATTTAACCATTTATCAAGAAAACTCCCCGGTTTACGAATAATGCAGTACTTAGGGTCTACGCAGCCTAAAACACATTCTTTATCATATTGTATTTTTCGTCTATTCAACTCGCGTAATGCTTTGCACATCTTATTATCATCACTAACAGTATATAGCCTTTCAATCTGTGCTGATGCGGAGTTGATATAAATTGGCTGTTTGGTAAAGAAAGGAGTACGAACATCATCCACAATATGATCAATGAATTCTCGTAACATAAATTCTATTTCCTCCTCATCGGGCGTCTTCATTAAATCAGAAACAGTAACAGTGTTTCCCCTATCCCAAGCTGTGTCCTCTGCCTTGATTATTGTATAAAAAGCATGATGGTCGAATTCCTTCCAAAGCATAGCAGCATCGAATTCACTAACTTCTACAGATTTCAATTTTTCTTTAACTATTCTTACTGCTTGATCACACAGTTTGACTTTATCTTGTAGCGATTCATTATCAATAGACTTATCTTTTTTCCACTCTTCAAGAATTGGCATCAGTTCCATTAAACGCATATAGCAACCCACAGCATAAAACCTATTGAACTCTTCCTTGATTGCATCATCGTGTTGCTCGTTTCCAGAATACTGATTCCCTCCTTTATAGATGAGAGTACCATCTGATTTCTCTACCGTAATATAATCCAAATCTCCGTCGTTCAATTCATCGTTTCGTTGCGCACAATACTTTCTCGTAACAACGAGAGTGTCTTGAAGATCAGCAGACCATATTGTATATGACATAATAATGTGGCCATCTTTGTGAGCAACATTTTTATATCCTCCAAGACATAAATCTTTTGAAGACAATTTCAAATTCTCCATATATCTGTCACCTTCCGCCCCCGATGATAACAGCATCAATGCCTTTACCAAAGAACTCTTCCCTGCGCTATTGCATCCTGTCAGTACAGTAATGGGTGCAAGTTCAAAATCTGCCCCATCTTCACCAAAGGAGCGGAAGTTTTTCAGACTAAAAATCGGGTTCGTGTTTTTGTTATTTTCCATATTCTTCTCTGTTTGTTTTTTCGTTTGCAAAAATACAACGGTGCTGCGCAACCTATTTTCGCTTGTCTATTTCGGTATTTGTTATTTGCTCTTCTGTTCCAAAAAGATTTGTTTTTGCAGCTCTATCTCTTGGCGCAGCTGTTCCTTCGTGGGCAGATAGGTTAGATATTTGGCTTGGAACAATTGTTCGCTGCCATGCAGAACGCTATATCGCGCCATATCTTCGCTGGTGTCGGAGCAAAGCAACAAGCCAATGGTGGGATTGTCCCCCTCTGTACGCATCAATTGGTCATACATCCTTACATACATATCCATCTGTCCCACATCCTGATGTGTTATCTGCTCTGTCTTCAGGTCAATCAAAAAGAAGCACTTCAGGATATAATTGTAGAACACCAAGTCGATATAAAAATCACCCATATCCGTGCGGATATGCTTCTGTCGGGCCACAAAGGCAAATCCCTTGCCCATCTCCATGATAAAACTTTGCAGATGACTGATGATACTACCCTCCAGTTCTGTCTCCGTAAAATCAGCATAGGGTTGCAATCCAAGAAACTCTGCTACAACAGGATTTTTCATGAATTGCAATTTATCCTGCTGCTTGGATTGTGTCAAACGGTGCATTTCTTCAGTCACCTTCTCTTTGTTTCCGGACCGCATGAGACGATAATAGTATTGTGACGAGATGTTGCGATGCAATGTGCGGGTACTCCACATTTCACGCAGGGCTTCTTGCTCATACCATTCTCGCGCATCAGCGTCTTCCACGCGAATGAGTTCCCTGTAATGTGTCCATGGAAGCAGTTTTGGACTCGTTGCGGCCAAAACTCCGAATTGTGGCCTCGGTGCGGCCACATTTTCGGATTGTTGACTCGCTGCGTCAACTATTTGCAATTGTGGCCGCACTGAGGCCACAATGTTTGGAAACTTTCGGTAAAAGAGGATATACCTATATAAGGTGCTTTTATCAAACCCTTTACCGTATTTGTTAGTAAGATCTTGTGAAAGTTCTGTGATGATTTTTTTCCCATACTCAGCCCGTTCTGCTCCATCAAGGCTTTCCCGAGCAATACGCTCACCAAGTAGCCAGTTGCGCAACGTCAACGCGACATTGACGGCACGATAAGCATAGTCACGAGCCTCCTCAATGATTTTACAAGTATCGAAATATAACAAGTCGTAACTATGGGTTGAGTCTATTTCTGTCATGTTTCTATCCTTTTTATGAATCGCAAAAATACAAAAAATCACAACGACTGGTATGCTTGAAGTTGGGCGGTCAAACGGTCGCGCACTTTCTGCTGAATGTCCGTGGGGGAAAGAACCAACAACTCTTTGCCGAAAGACGATAATTCCCGGAGCAGTTCGTAGTTCTCGATGCAGTCAATGGAGAAGAACGCACCCCCGTCAAGCATCGGGTATTGTTGGCGCAATTCCCTTTCCTTCTCTCCTTTATGATGCCGCTGGGACTCGTGCAAGGGTTTTGTGGCGACATAATCTTTGGAATAGTCGCTGACCCAGAAGAGGATGGTCTGCAATGGATTGCCTTCGATGAGCGTCACCCCGATGATGTCCTCGAAACATTCGTTGAAGTC
Source organism: Bacteroidales bacterium (assembly GCA_045130275.1). GTDB lineage: Bacteria > Bacteroidota > Bacteroidia > Bacteroidales > WCHB1-69 > F23-D06. Next base: position 7,737 of record JBGUPL010000109.1, on the reverse strand, counting down.
GCCATCGTATTCCTTATAATGACGTGCGGGCAACGGGACGAACTTGTCCAAGCGGTCGAGAGCGAAGCTGAGTATTTTGCCCGTGTCTTCGGCAGCAGCGATGAGATACCAACGACGGTTATACTCTTTGAGCAAATAGGGAAAAACCACCACCGAACGGTCTATTTCAGGCGTGTCGAACTTGTGGAAATGCAACTCCACCACCTGCTTCTGCGTGATGGCAGTGAACAATTCCCCCAACAGACTCTTTCCTTCCAAAGGATTCTTGGTGAACGACACAATCTGGCGGTCGGTTTTCACCTTGAGACTTTCCCTGAGCCTTTCCAAGCCCTCAAGATTCGGGAGGCCGTCAAATTGTCCAAGGAGGGTGAAGGCTTCGCCAAGCAGATGTTTCTCGTCATCCGTAAGCTTCTGCGTAAAGATGGAGAACGATGGATCCGCATAACGATGGCAACTTTTCTTGACCGTCTTGAGAGTTCGTGGACTTACATCATCAATCTGATAATGCTCTATTTCAGCGACAAAAGGGCTTTCGTGTTCCAAATAATGAAGGTCAAGTTCAATGGTACGGCGGCTTACATGCTGTTCCCGTTCCTCCAACTCCTCGTTGACCAGACGGCACAAATCCTCGGTCGAGTAGTTGTGGTAACGGTTCGCCAACAACTTGTCGAGAATGTAGTAGCGTGTGACGGCGTTTTTGTTTGCGGGCATAATGTTTCGATTTTTCCGGCTGCAAAAATACGAATAAATCGCGAAACCTATTTTCGCAAAAAAAACTCCGTTTCGCGCACCCTATTTGCGCGAACCATCTCTCTTCCTCCGCTCCAACTCCCTCACCGTGCGCTCAACCACCTGCTCAAGCTGGTAGGTGGAGACGCCAGGGGGCTTGCTTGCGGATAGCATGCCCCATTTTCTGCGAAAATTCCTCTTTGAGATTTAACAATTGGAAATTTTAATTGTTAAAATATTTTACAAACGCTTGTTTTCCAGGGCTTGCGAAAATCACACAAAACCCTTGACAAACGGGCGGTTTCGTTGTATATTTGCCAGTGGAAAATATAAAATTCAAATATATGGCAAAGATAAAAGTTCAGGACACGGAAGTGACAGTTGTCAAAGTCAACAATGAAGATTATTTCTGCTTGACAGATATGATAAAGGCGAAAGACGGGGACTTCTTCGTCACAGACTGGCTAAGAAACCGCAACACACTTGAGTATCTAGGCGTTTGGGAGCGAGTTTACAATCCTCTTTTTAATTATGGCGAATTCGCCTTGATTAAAAGCCAGTCCGGACTAAACAGTTTCAAAATCAGCGTAAAGGAGTTCGTCGCTCGAACTAACGCAGTCAGTCTGCAGGCAAAGGCCGGACGCTATGGGGGCACATACGCCCATAAGGATATCGCCTTCGAGTTTGCAATGTGGATCAGTCCAGAATTTAAGATTTACATAGTCAAAGAATTCCAACGTCTGAAAGAGGCTGAGCAGAAGCAGTTGGGATGGAGCGTGAAGCGGGAGCTGGCGAAGATCAACTACCGCATCCACACCAGCTTCATTAAACGATGTCTGATTCCCGACGAGCTCACCGCCGCACAGAAGTCATACGTGTATGCAGACGAGGCAGACCTGCTGAATGTGGCGTTGTTCGGGATGACCGCCAAAGAGTGGCGCGAGGCTAATCCCGGATTGAAGGGGAATATTCGCGACTACGCCACGATGAACCAGCTGATCTGCCTCTCGAACTTGGAAAATTTGAATGCTGTGTTTATAAACGAAGGTCTTCCCCAAAGCGAACGTTTGGAGAAATTGAACTTGATCGCCATTCAGCAAATGAGGGTGTTGGAGAATTATGAGAACCATAATATGCTTTCGGATTAGCCTGCTGATCGCCATAACATTGCCGTATCCCGAGTGCAACCCCTCGCGGGGTTGTACGACAGGGCGGGAACGTACCGCGCGCTCCACCACCTGCTCAAGCTGGTAGGTGGAGACGCCAGGGAACTTGCTTGCGGATAGCGCACCCCATTTTCTGCGAAAATTCATCTTTGAAATTTAACAATTGGAAATTTGAATTGTTAAAATATTTTACAAACGATTGTTTTCCAGGGCTTGCGAAAATCATACAAAACCCTTGACAAACGGGCGGTTTCGTTGTATATTTGCCTGTGGAAGATGGTTGTCTGCAAAGAGGCATGATTTTACATCTTCCACTCAACGAAAAGATATCTTCACAATTTAAAAATGAAAACATCATGGCAGAAAAAGAAATAATCCAGATGCAGAAAAAATGCAACGCGCCGTTGCACTTTTATTGGCAACCAACACACAGTGGAGTACAACGGAAAAGAAAGCCGTGTAGATATGCTCTTCTTTCACAGGAAACTGCGCTGTCTGGTGGCCGTTGACTTGAAGATAGGCGAGTTCAAACCCGAATACGCGGGCAAGATGAACTACTACCTTTCCCTGCTCGACCGCATAGAACGTCAGGATGGCGAAAACCCCTCCATCGGCATCATACTCTGCGCAGAAAAGGACCACCTTGACGTGGAACTGGCACTCGAAGGCATCACCAAGCCTATCGGTGTGGCCGATTATCAACTTATCATCCCCAAGGAGGAACTGAAAAAGACCATTGTCGCCGAAATACAAGCTTTTAACCAAGAACTGAAAAATGAAAGGTAGGAGGAGAAGCCGGGGGGGGAACCTAATTGGCCACCAGCTTGGTGACGAATTTGGCCAACGAGCCATTGGCTTTTGTAACTCCTTCTTTATGTTTTGAAATCCAAATCCCACCATTCCAGCACGATCTGCGACTTTTTATTTTTCTGCTAAGGTTGTTATAATCTGTTATAACAGGGTGTTTTGGGGTGCAAAAATATTCTTTTTTCTCGTATCGCTTTACCGAAAAATATTGCATACCGCCGATCCACATCAAACCGCCCTTGTCCTTATGAAATGTCCCTCCTGAACGGCGGCAAAGGTCGCGACAACGGCTATGATGACCATTGGCACGACAGACTCCAGAAACACGGTCAATGGAACTCCGATGAAGAGCAGAAGACCGGCCGCCTTGTTGGCGATGGTGTGCGGGAATAAACATTTCTTGTACATCACCATGGCGGAAATCTGGTTGATGACTTTGATGACGACGATTGCCGCGCCCCAGAACCAAAGCCAATGGGGAAGTGCCAAGATAGGGATCAACTTTATGCAGCAGCAGACCACAAATGCCAAATCTGCAAGACTGTCCATCATTGCCCCCGTTTTGCTTTCGCAGTGGAGCTTCCTTGCCAAGAAACCATCTGCCATATCGCTCAGTCCGCAGGCGAAATAGATTACCCAAAATGCGACACTTCCCACATTTGGAAAGAGGAGACCGAGAGCGCCCAAGAACCGGAGAACTGTTATGAGATTTGGGAGATGTTTCATTTGACTATAAAATTCGCGACCGCAAACACCAGATGGCACACGGCAAAAGCTGTGGCGAAGAGGATTGCCGGAAGGTTCTTCCGGTCGATGGCAAAGAGGATGAACGCCAAACAGGGCGGGAGGGTCAGCAGGAGGATGACGATGGGGCTCACATTGGCCGTGTAATAGAGCGCCCATCCAATGTAATAGATTGCGACACAAACAATTGTAGCAATGATTAGGGACGAAAAACGAAGTTTGCTTCTGTCATTATGGATAACGAAGCAGAGGCACGCGATGGTCAGCACTTGGAACACGGAGCCAATGGCGTCCACCATTGGCGTGACCGAATCCGTGCGCAGGATGTCGTTCGGTGCGGGAACGGCGAACCAGATGAAGTTGGGGAGCATCACCAGCAGGAAGAGGAGCAAACCCCAAGGATCAAAGCCGAAGCGGTATTGTTTTAGCGGTGTCATAGTGTTTGAGAATCATAAAGTTGTGGTTCAATCGGTGAAGCAGACGCTTGCACCATATAGCGGCATGTTGGTCATCCTTTCCTGTTCACGGTAAGGACTCATCGAAAAACGGACGGCTGTTAAATCTTTATGTTTTTGCAAAATGGTCTTCAAGGATTTCGATTGAAGATTTTCCTCAGCCTTCACTTCAACAGGCACAATCTGCGTGCCGTATTGAACAACGAAATCAATCTCGAGACGACTATTTTCGCGACTGTAGTAGAAAGGCAACCTTCCTGTTCCCGCCACTAATTGAGTACATACATAGTTCTCCGTAAACATACCTTTCCCTTCCCCCATATTGTTGGGCATCAGAAGCAGTTCGGCAGGAGTGCCGGCCAAGGCGCCTAACAGTCCAACATCCAAAAGGTATAATTTGAATGTGGAAATATCCTCGTACAGGTTCAAGGGCATCGCAGGGGTGGACACACGCGGTACACGGAGAACTAGCCCAGCATCAACAAGCCATTGTATGGCAAGCTCGAAATCCTTGGCGCGCCCTCCTTCACGCACAACACCATAGATGAATTTTTTGTTTTCCTTGGAAAGTTGTGATGGCATGGATCGCCAAACCTGCGAAATCCTCTTTATTTCAGTGGGAGTGGTGTGTTTTGCCATATCGTTGGCGTATGCGGATAGTATTTCGTCCTGTGCCTTTCTAACGATATTGGCATCGTTTGTTTCTCTGAAAAGGGAAACCACACCAGGCATTCCCCCAACAAAATAATATTCGCGCAAAAGTTGAATCAATACAGTATGTGTTCCTCTGAGAGTGTCCCAATCCCTTTTTCGCAAAAGATCAGCTAAAAGATCTTTTCCTTTGGCTCTCAAAAACTCATCAAAAGTCATCGGATACATTTTAATGATGTTCACTTTGCCGACGGGAAATGACTCCCCGTGTCGCATCGTGACCCCTAACAAGGAACCTGCAACGCATACGTGCTGTTCTGGTGCATTTTCGCAGAAATACTTGAGAGAAGAGAGACCTCGCCGCAGTTCCTGCACTTCATCGAGGATTATCAATGTTTCTCCAGGTATAATGGTCTCTCCCGTAATTGCGCTGATACTGAGCAAAATTCGATCTATATCATAATCCTCTGTGAACAAATCCTTTACACGTTCGTTGTGGTCGCAGTTGATATATGCTACATTTTTATAGAAAGATTGGCCAAAGTACTTTAATATATACGTTTTGCCTACCTGTCGTGCACCCAACAGAAGCAAGGGCTTCCTATATGGTGACATTTTCCAATTGATCAGCTCATTTATAACATTTCTATACATACTGATGATTTTATCCAGCTGCAAAAATACAAAAAAATGAACGACTATCTTAAACCATAACACATTTTTATGAGCGACTTTCTTGTTAAAAACACAATTTTATGTAACATATTGAATAGCAATGAAATACAATAAAATCTACATCTTTATATACTTCGGGAACGCCTCGTTCCGCATAATCCCCCACATCTTGTCGATATAGGAGAGGGTGTAGAACTGCTCGTAGTAATGGTAGTAAAACGCCCCCTTCGTTGTCATTGAATAGATGTTGTTTTCTTTTGTAAGGAAGCCCAATTTCTGCGCCAACCAAAATTCAAAGCCATATATTTTTTTCAGCGGCACGCCGAAAAACTGTTCAAATGCTCTCTCATCCAATTGCATACTGTACAGCGTCCAGAAGAGGTAATATACCATTCGTTGTCTCTGAGAGAACCTGATGGTCAATGAGGTGGGCAACTCGCCGCCGTTTATCCTTTTGCCATATTCATCGACAGAAAAGGTGTTTATTTTGAATTGATTTTTTAACAGTGTGGTGGCGGAACAGCCAAAACCAAGGAAGTTGTCCCGCGTCATAGAGGAATATTTGGCTTCTTTCTTGTTTGAGAACGTCCAAATGGAGTCTCGATAATATCCTTTTTGCTTAAAATAGGCCGTTATTTGATCCAAAAGCTTCTTTTTTTGTTTCTTCGGCATTGATTTCACTTCACTTTTGGTGAATGAGAAATCAATAAACGGGTAAATTGCGACGTGGTTGGCTCCGTTTCTGAAAGCGGTATCCACATCCGATTTGATATCTTCGCAAGTTTGGTTGGGCAATGCAAATATAAAATCCATCGAAACGGTCTCAAACGCAACCTTATCCAAGGCTTCTCTCAATTTGGCAGGATCCACCTGCTTTCGTCCTAAGACAATTTGGAATTTTTCTGAAAAAGACTGGATTCCGATACTGATTTTCGTAACGCCCGCCGCCTTAAGTTTCCATAGTGTCTCGACTGTCACGTTATCGGGATGCAGTTCCACGCCAACACCTTCTGTAACAATAAAATATTCGTTAATTACCTCTATAATTTCGCCGATTCTGTCCGCCACCAAAGCCGGTGTTCCGCCCCCGAAATATAAGCTGGTCGTCTCTTTCTTGCCGTCATATTGACTGCCGACCATACGTATTTCCTGTATCAGCGCATCGATGTATCTATCGCATAACTCCTTGTTGTATATTGTTTTGCAATATGGGCAAAACGTGCAAATGCTTTTGCAAAAGGGAATATGGACATACAGTCCAAGTTTGTCACAATCCCCAAAAGGAAGATGACTGTCGTACTCATTTTCAAACAGAAACGGTTTGAAAGATCGGGTGAGCCAAGTTCTGGTGAAGGTCGTAATCAAACTCATAGGCAAAAACAATCTCGTTCGCTGTTTTATATGTACTTTGAGTAAGTTTTCAGCGCTTCCAGAGTGATTTTCTAGTTCCCTTTGAAAAGAAGTGTATATTCTGCCACGAAAAAATAGCCACACTCCTCACATAAGCCGGGTACGTCAATGCAGCGTCCGCATACCGAGATCTTGCCGTTTTCGATAATCAGACTTTGATGACAAGGGGTCGGGAAAGAGTTGTTTATCAAATAGGGAAATGCGCTTTTAAGGTTGAAAATGGGGAATCCTTCGTCCTTCATCTGCGAAATCTGCTCACAGACAACCCTTTTTTCTTCGACAGACAAGAGAAGATCTTTCGTGTCAGGGTAAGGCGTGTGAAAATTAAACGACACCGCTTTGACATTCTCCGTCTCTTTTGTAATCAGGCACACCTCCCTCACGGTGTCTTTGTTGATCTTGTTGATGGCCATATAGAGGCAAATGCTCTTCGCATTGGCATTTTTGACATTCGCCATAATGGTGTCATATGTGTTGCCTCTTATGGCATTATGTCGCTCTTTGTCACCATCGAGGCTGACCAAAATCAAATCCGCTTCAGGCAAATTGATTGGAAAAGTCCCGTTCGTGACCAAATTTACAATCATAAACCCCATTTTCTTGGCCTCCACCACCAAATCCCGGACTGTCAAATCGCCGTCATTCCACAGGAACGGCTCTCCACCATAGAGGAACAGGATTCTCACGCCCAGATCATACAATGTTTGCATATCTTTTTTAATCTGGGTGTAAGGGTACATGATTTCCGTGATATTGTTCACCGAACAATGTTTGCACTCCAAATTGCACCTGTCGGTTATGATTATTGACCCGACAATGGGGCCTTTTTTCTTGAACAGGGCCGTTTTAATCCAGAAATTGGCAAGATACCAATAGGAAGAAGCTCTCATCACAGCGTTTCGATGTTTTTTTGCAACCGTTCCAAAAACCGTGCCGCGTCGCCGCCGTCCATCTGCACGTGGTGGAACTGGAACGAGACGGGCAGCAGCGTCTTGAACCAACTTTTGCGGTACTTGCCCCACATCACCATCGGGTTGAGGAACTTGTCGGTGTATTGGTTGACGATGCAGTCGAGCTCGGTCTGGATCATCGCGGAGGTG
>JBGUPL010000108.1:0-9391 GCA_045130275.1 Bacteroidales bacterium | reverse complement strand
GGGGGCGGAGTGTTGTGGGGACGCGGCAGGGCACGTCTCTACGATTCCATAAGGCGTTATTCCTTTAAGAACTTTTTCGTCACCTTCTTCTTCCCGTCCGCATAAGTCAGAAAATACATCCCCACAGGCAGATCCGATACCGAGATTTGGCATTTTGTTCCTTCAGCCTTCTGTTGGAGACATTGCCTCCCTAACATGTCTGTGATCATCACTGAACCATCCATTTCCTCCCTTGTGCTCAGGTCCAGCACCACATACTCCGTGGCGGGGTTGGGGTAGAGGTTCATGACCAACGACGAATGTGTCGGCACACCTTCCCAAATGTAGGAATTATCACCTGTACAGCTTTGGTAACATCCCAAATCCTCATGAGCCAAATAGACCAAGGAGTCGTCCTTGTACATACACTGTAGCAAAGGCAGCCACGGGCAGTAACAAGGGCGGCGGCTACGAGGTCTGCACCCACGATGTGGTGTCGATAGACTGATACAATTTGGCAACGAAATAAGACGCTTTTCTCCCAAAACACCACCTCGCTTAAAACACGTAGAGGCGCACAGCTGTGCGCCTCTACGAAATGTTAACCGTTGGAAGGAAAGATTATCCCAGCATGGCGGTATAGGCGGCGGCGTCCATCAGGTCGGCAACCTGGTCGGGTTCCGTCATTTTGATCTTGACGATCCAGCCCTGGCCGTAAGGATCGCTGTTCACGAGAGCGGGTTCGCCTTCGAGAGCCTCGTTGAATTCAACAACCTCGCCGGCGACGGGCAACAGCAAGTCGGCGACGGTCTTCACAGCCTCAATGGAGCCGAAAACCTCGTCTTTGTCCAACGTTTCACCCACGGAGGGGATGTCGAGGAACACAATGTCGCCCAATTCGTTGGCGGCGTGAGCGGTAATGCCCACCAATGCAAATTCACCATCCACTTTCAACCATTCGTGGTCCTGGGAATACTTCAAATTTTCAGGAATATTCATACTTGTAAGTTTATAAATGAAAAATTAAACGGTCATGATTTCTTTCTCTTTGGCCTCCATGATTTTGTCCACCTTGCTGATGGCCTCGTCGGTGGCTTTCTGGATGTCGGTTTCCAGTTTCTTGACGGCATCTTCCTCCACGCCTTCGTCTTTCAGTTTTTTGGCGTCATCGTTGGCGGTACGGCGGATGTTACGGATGGCCACTTTGGTTTGCTCGGCGTCCTGTTTGGCTTTTTTCACGAGTTCTTTGCGGCGTTCCTCGGTCGGGGCGGGAATCACCAAACGGATGAATTCGCCGTTGTTCTGGGGTGTCACGCCGATATTGGCGGCGAGGATAGCTTTCTCAATCACGGGCAGCATATTGCGCTCCCAGGGTTGGATGACGATTTGGTGAGCGTCAGGGGTGTTTACGTTGGCCACTTGGTCGATGGGCGTGGGATTGCCGTAGTAATCGACTTTGATGCCGTCCAGCATTTGCGGGGAAGCCTTGCCGGCACGGACCTTTTGCAACTCTTTATCAAAATGCACCACTGTGGCGTTCATACTGTCTTTCGCTTGTTTCAAGCAGGTTTGTGTATCCATTTTTTTGTGTTTTTAGTCAATAAAATTCGGGTTTTTATGTTCGCTTTCTTCTTTTGATTCTTCAGCGTCATCAGAATCGGTTTCTTCCAGACTCTTTCTTTGGGCCATTTCAGCCTTCAGGCTTTCAATTTCCTGCAGCTGCCTTAGACGCAGTTTTTTCAAAGAAGTTAATTCTTTCTCCTTATAAGATTTTGTCCATTTATAGACAATCATATAATGAAGGACGATGGCGAGCAGCCATACGATCAGCAGGAAGAGGATGGCCTTGAGGAAAGTGATGTCCTCTTTGCCTCTGAAGAGGAAATACCAAACTACCCACAAGAAGGCATTTGCCAGGATGAAAATGGCGAGATGGATCTTGAATGAAGTTCTGCGGGCGGCCATTTTTGCCAATTTCGCCGCTTCTTCGGGCGAAATGTCCGGAATGTTTTGATTGTTTTCAGCCATATTGTTTAGTATAAAAGGGTTCCAATAGGTTCGCCTTTGAGCACTTTCAGCAAATTGCCTTTGGTGTTGGCGTCATAAACGTAGATGGGCATTTGATTGTCCTGGCAGAGTGCGAAGGCGGTCATATCCATGATTTTGAGCTTCTTCTGATAGGCTTCAGCGAGGGTGAGTTCGGTGAATTTGGTGGCGGAAGGGTCTTTTTCAGGATCAGCGGTATAGACGCCATCGACGCGGGTGCCCTTGATAAGCAGGTCGGCCTTGATTTCAAGCGCCCGAAGTGCGGCGCCCGTGTCGGTGGTGAAGAACGGGTTGCCTGTGCCGCCGCCGATGAGGGTCACGAAGCCGGCTTCCAGCGATTCGATGGCCGCACGCCAGGAGGTTTTCGCACAGACCCCTTCAATGTTCACGGCGGAGAGCACTTTGGCTTTCACGCCCATCTCTTCGAGCACACCTTGAACCGCCAAAGCGTTGATAATGGTGGCCAGCATGCCCATTTGGTCACCCTGACGGCGTTCGAAACCGGCAGAAGCGCCCTGTACTCCGCGAAAGATATTGCCACCCCCGATGACCACGGCTACTTGCACTCCAGCATCCACCGCAGACTTGATTTCAGTTGCGTAGTGCGCAATATGACTGTAACTTACACCATAACCATCATCACCTGTCAGCGATTCGCCGCTCAATTTCAGCAGTATGCGTTTATATTTCATGTTTCCTAAAATTCAGGTCGCAAAGATACGTTTTTTTTTGATTTCACATACGCACAGTGTGTCGTTGGCCACTTGAAAATGAATCTCATACCCATCAAAGAGAAATCCATAGATTCTGTTTTCGTCGTGGTGGTAGGCGGGACGTGGGTCTTGAGCCAGCACTTCCCTTAGTTTTTCTATTTTTTCTGCTGTTAATTTCTTGATTATGTGGTCGGGAAATTCCACCTTGAGTTGGTAATCCTCGTGCTCTTGCGTGAACCCCTTGGTGGCTTCCGGGTGGCAGTCGGTGGTGAGCAGATAGGGTTTGATGTCGTAAATCGGGGTACCGTCCATGAGGTCGGCGCCGCCCACGAGCAGGGTGGGGTTCTTGGGATTGAAGTCGGCCTCTATGAGTTCCACGCAGGAGAGTCCGATGGGGTTGGGGCGGAAAGGCGAGCGCGTGGCGAAGACGCCCATGCGACGGTTGCCGCCCAAACGAGGAGGCCGCACCGTTGGTGACCAGCCTTCCTGCCGCACTTCCGAGAATCCCCAAATCAGCCACAAATGGGAAAATTCCTCGATGCCGCGCAACGCTTCCGCATTCCGGAACTCCGGCTCGAACACGATGCGCGCCCGCAACGACGGCACCAGCCCGCTCTGGCGCGGAATCCCGAACTTCGTCGGGAACTCGCTGCGCACCCGCGCAATGACCTTGGTTTCAACAATTTTTTCGTCCATGTATTTCTAAAAATGGGGCGTATGCGATACGCCCCTTCTTTTCTTTTCGGCTGTCACATTGAAACAGCCCTATATCTTCCTATCCCCTCAACTTCTTATCCTCTTTTCTCCATCTTGTACCCCACCGTGGCGAAGAACAGGATGTATGCGTAGCTGACGAACAACAGCGCGTAGGCGGCGTGATTGTTCACAGCGTCGGCGATTTTGCCGTAGATCAGCGGCATGACGGCGCCGCCCACGATGGCCATCACCATCAGCGCGGAGGCGAACTCGGTGTGGTCGCCCAAATCATGGATGGCCAACGGCCAGATGGCGGGCCACATGATGGCGTGCGCGAAGCTCAGACAGATGATGGCAATGATGGAGACAATGCCCGTTGTGCACAATGCCACGATAACCAGCGCGACAGAGAGCAGCAGTTGGATAATCAGGGCTTGCCGTTGCGAAATCACCTTCGGCACGAACAGGATGCCGCAGATATAACCCACCAACAGGGCGATTAAAGCATAAACGCCAAAATAGTGGGAAACCTGGGTGGGAATGCCGTAGTAGTCGCCGTAAGGGATCAGCGTGTCGATGGCGATGACCTCAGCACCCACGTAGAAGAAGATGGCTAAAACGCCGAGCCACAGGTACGGGAAGCTGAAAATACTGGTCTTCTGTCCTCCGATTATTTTCTCTTCCTCCACGATGTCAGGAAGTTTCGCGGTTTTGATGAAGAGCACCAGCGCGATGAGCACGGCCGTCATGATGAGGTATGGGATGATGACGCCGTTGGAGAGCTGCTGCAACATGGCCTCCTTCTCCGCACCGGGAGCCATCTCCTTGATGCTCTCGAAGAGGTGTTCCTTGCCGCTGAACAGGGCGTTGTAAAGCACGAGGATGCCGATCATGCCGGCCACCTTGTTGCAGATGCCCATGATGCTCATACGCCGCGCCGCCGACTCAATGGGACCGATGACCGTGACGTAGGGGTTGCTGGCGGTCTGTAACAGCGACAACCCGCTGCCTTGCAGGAAAAGACCCAACAAAAACATTGGGTAGCTGCGCATTTTCGCTCCCGGGATGAACATCATGCAGCCGATGGCCATGACGACCAGTCCTAATGCCATTCCGTTGCTGTATCCTGTCTTCTTCAAGACGAAGGAAGAAGGAATGGACATCACGAAGTAGGCGATGTAGAAGGCGAACGTCACCAAATAACCCTGCACTTGCGTGGTCAGTTCGCAGGAAGTGCGCATGTAGGGGATTAAAATGTTATTCAACCATGTTACGAAACCGAATACGAAAAACAGCGATCCGATAACGAACATACTGTATGCGGTACTTTTTTTCTTTTCTTCCATAAATAAATGTGCTTATTTGATTTTTTTCATCAATTCTGCCTTTTTGGCATCATATTCCTCTTGGGTAATGATCTGGAGATCCAGTTTTTCCTTCCATTTCTTCAATTCTTGTATGGCAGCTTCGGAGGCCATGTCTTCCAGATTGGCTTTGACGACCACTTCTTTCGTGGCAATTGCTTCTTCAAAGTTGGTGCAGGCCAGACCGCCGCGGTTCAGCACGAGGTAGATTTTGCAGCCGCAGGTCATTTTGTTGAAAGGATCCACAGGAACGCACTGGATTCTTTTGATGGTGGCCACACCGCCGGCACGATTTTCGATACGCTCCGCACGCTCTTGACTTACCGCACGATCAGAAGTTGTTGCTTTTTCATCTTCTGCCAGTGCGTTTATCCAACTGCCTGTAACATCCTTAAAATAGACATAATATTTGCCATTTGTCGGATAACCGTATGTAATGGTGGAGCCAATCTTGTACGTTACTCCGTCGGACGCCACATAAGTCGTGATGTCATCACCACCCTTTTTTCCAGTTAACTCTTTGGCCGACTTTTGTTCCAAAATATCTTGGTAGGTAACGGTTTGCGCATTAGAAATCAAGCACAATCCTACAAATAGAAAAATAAAAAGTTTTTTCATTTGTTATAAGTGTTTTAATTGGTGAATCATATTTTCAGGATTTTCCGCTTTGAAGACCGCGTTGCCGGCCACTACCGCATCAGCGCCGGCGTTGATGATATCCGCAATGTTGTCGGCGTTGACACCGCCATCCACCTCGATGAGCGCATTCGACTTGTTGCGTTTGATCATTGCGCGAAGCTCTGTGATGCGGTGCAGCGAGCGTTGGATGAATTTTTGTCCTCCAAAACCGGGATTTACCGACATAATCAGCACTAAATCAACATCTTGAATAATATCTTCTAATCCTGAAACGGGCGTATGAGGGTTCAATGCGACTCCAGCCAGCATGTCATGTTCCTTGATTTGGTAAATCGTGCGGTGCAGATGTGTGCAGGCTTCCCAGTGGACCGTTAGCAGATCACATCCTATCTCTTTGAAAGTTTGGATGTAACGCTCTGGTTGCACGATCATCAGATGGGTGTCCAATGGTTTTTGAGCTAATTTTCGGACGGCCTTGATGACGGGCATCCCGAAAGAAATATTCGGCACAAACACGCCATCCATCACATCCAGGTGGATCCAGTCCGCCTCAGAACGGTTCAACATCTCAATCTCTTCCCCTAACCGGTTGAAATCCGCCGACAGCAGCGACGGTGCGATAATAGGTTTCACGCTCATATCTTTACTTTTTGAGGGTGCAAAAGTACACAAATTTTTAATGCATACAAACTTAGGATTCCCGCAAGAAAAGGCACGGCGCGGCGAGTCGCCGTCTGGCCTTTGGTCTTTGCTCCTAATAACTTACTTCCATCACGCTGTTCCCGTAGTGTAAAAGGCAACGACCTGGGTGGCTTTCAAAATGCTGACGGTCGTCGGAAAACACTTGGAAAAACTCATCATCCACTTGGAAAGAGACGTTTACTTTTCCTCCGGCAGGTATAAATACACGCTTGAAGCCCACCAATGTTTTTACCGGTCCATGCTTGTCTTCCAAGTTTGTCAAATAGAGCTGTGCCACCTCTTCCCCGTTATATTTACCTGTATTTTGGATGGTACAGGTGAAAACATGTCCGATCGGGTCGTATTTGGCATTAACATATTCGAATTGCGTGTAACTCAGTCCGTATCCAAAAGGATAAAGGGGCTTTTCCGACATGAAGCGGTAGGTGCGGTTCTCCATCTCGTAACTGTCGAATGGTGGGAGTTCGTTGCTGGCGCTGTAGAAAGTTACGGGCAGTTTGCCGCTGGGGTTGATTTTGCCGAAAAGCACATCCGCCATGGCTGTCCCCGCCGCCTGTCCGCCGTACCAGCCGGCTAACACCGCATCCAAGTTGTCGTTCTCCCAGTCCAATGCCACTGCGCCGCCGGAACAAAGCACAAAGACCACGGGTTTTCCCATCTTTTTGATTTTCATCAATGTGCCCTCTTGGATTCGCGGCAAGTTGATGGAGGTTCTGTCGCCGCCGTGGAAACCGTCCAACTCCACTTTCAATTCTTCGCCTTCAAGTGCGGGAGAAAGCCCGCCAACAAAAATCACCAGGTCACACTTCGCAATTTGCTTGTCGAAGTCACGGGGCAAACGATACTTGCCATCCACGTGGTGACACGCCGTGTCAAAATAGATTTTAGGGCGTTGATTTCCAGGCAACTGGTTGATATAGTTGACAATGCCTTCATAAATAGTCACCGCGTGACGAGGGGTCCCGTTATAGTTTCCGCACAGCATCACGGAATCCGCCGCGTTGGGTCCCACAATGGCAATTTTCTTGTATTTGTCAGGCTGCAACGGCAGGATTTCATTTCGGTTTTGCAACAGCACGATACTCTTTTGTGCCATTTTGAGGGCTGTCTTGTCAAATAAAGTTGTGTCCGGCTGTTTCCAGAACGGTTGCTGTGGATCGAACATTCCCAAAGCCAGACGTGCTTTGAGTATTTTAAGTACATGATAATCAATAATATCTATAGGAATCATTCCTTTGAAATAGGCCTCTTTCAGAGCATTGAGACCACTTCCGCACTCCAGATCGATGACCGAGCCGAATGCGGCGGCGGCGGCATCGGCGGCAGATGCATGCGTTTCATGCCGCGGAATCACCGTGTCGCGCTCCCAACAGTCGTTCAGCGCCCAGCAGTCGGTGACGAACAGCCCGTCATAACCCCATTGGTCGCGCAGAATCTGCATCAGCAGACTCTCGTTGGTACAGCAAGGCACACCGTTCAACCGATTGTAACCACACATCACCATGCTCACCTCTGAATGGTCGATAACGTATTTGAATGCAGGCAGATAGGTAGTCCAAAATGCCCGGCCGCTGACGGAGGCGTCGAAAGAGTGTCGGTCGGCTTCGGGCCCGCTGTGCACTGCAAAATGTTTGATGCACGCAAGCGACTTGTAACGTCCGTTGACTTTCTGCTGCAGACCGTTCACACAGGCCGCGCCCATGCGTCCGGTGAGGTACGGATCCTCGCCGTAGGTTTCCATGCCCCGACCCCACCGTGGATCCCGAAAGATATTGATGTTCGGAGTGAAGAAGGTGAGCCCGGTGTAATCATCGTACTGGCCTGCCTTTTGGCTGCGGTAGTATTTCATCCGTGCTTCGTCAGCCACCATGCTGAACATCTCCTGCACCGCCTTGTCATCGAAAGTGGCGGCTAACGCGATGGGCATCGGATATACCGTGGCGTAACCGTTGCGGGCCACCCCGTGCAACGCCTCGTTCCACCAACTGTACGCCGGTATCCCTAATCGCTCTATGGCAGGATTATGGTGTTCCATCATTCCTAATTTTTCTTCTAAAGAAAGCTGGCTCAAAAGGATTTGTGCGCGCTCGTCAATCGAGAGCTTCGTGTCTCGGAAATCCTGCTGTGCCATTGCGCTTAATGTTAGGACTATGCCTATGATGCTGATTATTATTTTTTTCATATCTGTTTTTTTCAAAAACTTACAATCAAATGCATTTCCGTCTGCTTCGTTTACCTATTTGCATCATCTTTACTAGATGATATTTTTTTTGTAATATATTGATAGACAAATAAATAATAAAACAAAGAAACGAAATGCAATAAAATTATCCTTTGTTTTTTTTAAGGCGCAAAGGTACGAAAAATGATGGAACTGTCTTCTGTTTATCAGTATGACCAACTATTTTCACTAATCGTCAGAAAGTGTTTTCTTATGGCTGATTCAATAAAAAATGCTATCTTTGCCAAGCAATATTGTTATTATAGAATCTTTACACTATGGGAAAATTTGAATTGATTACGCTGCCTTATGCGGCAAACGCCTTGGAACCGGTGATTTCGGAACAGACTATCGGCTTTCACCACGGCAAACATTTGCAAGGATATGTTAACAATCTGAATGCAGCTATTGAAGGCACACCGTTTGCGGACAAGGATTTGGTGGAGATCGTGAAGACGGCCTCCGGCGGGATGCTCAACAACGCCGGACAGATCTTGAACCACAATCTCTATTTCCAGCAATTCCGCAGTCCGTTGGCCGAAAACAAGCCTACGGGTGCACTTGCGGAAGCCATCGACGCGCAGTTCGGCTCTTTTGAGGAGTTCCAGAAGGCGTTCGTCCAGGCAGGTGCCACGCTGTTCGGCTCCGGCTGGGTGTGGCTCTCCGCCGATGCTGACGGCAAGTTGGTGATCACACAGGAGACCAACGCAGCCAACCCGGTGCAGAAGGGACTTCGCCCGCTGCTGACTTTCGATGTGTGGGAACATGCTTACTATTTGGATTACCAGAACCGTCGTCCTGACCACCTCAGCGCGCTGTGGCAGATTGTGGACTGGAACGTTGTGGCGGGAAGGTTTTAGCTATTGGCTTTTAGCTTTTGGCTATTGGCTGATTACATCAGCACGATGCAGGCAATCTGCCATCGGTCGGGAATGAAATCGAAGTAATAGACCGGTGCGCCCCATCGGTCTTTAAGTCTAAGGGTCTGACCGTCAAGATAGTATAAGGGAGTGCCCCATCGGTCTTTTTGT
>JBGUPL010000107.1:0-28611 GCA_045130275.1 Bacteroidales bacterium | reverse complement strand
CAACTACCTGCTCGTGCCGCTCCACACCTATCTTTTCAGCAACGCCGCCGACTACGGTGTCGTGGGCGAGCTCTACGCCTGGACGAGTCTCTTCATCGTGATTCTCACCTACGGCATGGAGACCGCCTTCTTCAAGTTCTCGCAGGACGACGAAATCAAGGACCGCGTCTATAGCACCGTGGTGGGGTCGCTGTTCGTCACCTCCACCCTCTTCATCGTGCTCTGCTCCATCTTCGCGCAGCCCATCGCCGACTGGCTCCGCTACCCCACCCACCCCGAATACGTGCGCTGGTTCGCCGTCATCATCGGGGTCGATGCCCTCACCTCCATCTTCTTCGCACACCTGCGGTTCCTGAACCGTCCTATACGGTTCGCGGCCGTCAAGATCACCAACATCCTCGTCAACGTCCTCCTCAACCTCTTCTTCCTGCTGCTCTGTCCGTGGCTGCTCACCAAGAACCCCGACTCGGCTTTCGTCAACGCTATCTACAACCCGGAGATCGGGGTCGGCTACATCTTCATCGCCAACCTGGTGACCAGCGTCGTCACCCTGCTGATGCTCTTCCCGGGCATCCTCAAGCAGAAGTTCGTCTTCGACTGGCAGCTCTGGAAGAAGATGTTCCGTTACGCCTTTCCGCTGCTGATCTTCGGTCTCGCCGGCATCGTCAACGAGACCATGGACCGCGTGCTCATCAAGCGTCTGTCGCTCGCCGCCGAGCCGCAGGCCTCAGTGGGCATCTACAGTGCGTGCTACAAGATCTCCATCCTGATGACCATCTTCATCCAGGCTTTCAAATACGCCGCCGAGCCATTCTTCTTCCGCAAGGCGAAAGACAAGGACGCGAAGGAGACCTACGCCGAGGTGATGACCGCCTTCGTGCTGGTCTGCTCCGTCATATACGTTGGCATCATGCTCTATATGGACCTCGTGCAGTATTTCGTGGGGGCGACCTACCGTGTGGGCCTGCCCATCGTGCCCATACTGCTGATGGCCAATCTCTTCCTCGGCATCTTCTACAACCTTTCGATTTGGTACAAGCTCACCGGTCAGACCAAGTTCGGGGCCTACATCGCCCTCTTCGGCGCGGCCATCACACTGGTGCTCAACTGGTTGTTGATTCCGCGCTTCGACTACATGGGAGCGGCCTGGACCACCTTCGCCTGCTACCTCTCCATGATGGTCGTTTCCTACCTCCTCGGACAGAAGTACTACCACGTGGATTACGACCTCAAGCGCATCCTCTTCTACCTCTTCTTCGCGGTGGCGGTTTACGGACTGAGCGTCGGCGTCAACAAACTCTTCGGCATCGAAAGCGTCGGTGTCCGTTTGGCGGTGAACACGGTGATTTTGATTGGATATCTGGGGGTGCTGGGCTGGATGAACCGGAAGGAGATTAAGAAGTTAGTAGTTAGAAATTAGAACAACTGAGAGATGCAGTTGGTTCCATAGCAAACGGTGTGGTTTTGTTGTTCTCCGCAAGGCACACTTATGGACAAATTCTTCCAAAAATTCAAATGACAAGCTCGAATTAGGAAGTTTGAAAAACTGCAAGTTTTTCACGCATTGCATTTTTATTAGCAAATCCGACATTTTTACAAACGAAAAATGTCATTTTTATATTGTTGATTTCCAGCAAATTGAATTTTGATTATGTTTGGTTTTCTCGCCTTAATATTGTAACTTTGCAGGCGAAATAAATCACTTATTAAAGACAATGAAAGGAATGAGCTGTAAAAAAACAAAACCCCAAGGTTTGATTGCTCAGGGACCTCAGGGGATAACGTTGCAAAAATACACTTTTTTCAGATACACAAAAAAATTATTTTCAATTTTTGTTGATTAAATCCCAATTCATAAAGATCATGAAATACAAAGAATTTGAAAACGCTTTTTCGCCAGCCCGATTGAATAAATATTTGTATGCATGCAACGGCCACAAAAGCAAAGCACTCTATTTGTATCGGTTGAATAATAAACTGTGCCAGAAATTGTACGGTGTGCTCAATGTTTTTGAAGTAGTGCTTCGAAATGCCATATACAGACACTATAAGGTCTTTTTCTCAGATTCGGATTGGATAAAATCTCAATTGACGAATGTAGGAATGTTGAGTTCTATACCAAAAAATAACGAGATCGTTTCTATTATTCGAAAATTAATTAATACTGGAAAATACACGCCAGACAGAGTTGTGTCGTCTTTGTCATTTGGTTTTTGGACACATCTATTCACCAAATATCCTTTTTCTAAAGGTGGCAAAAGCATTCTGAAAATTTTCCCCAATAAGACTAAGCCGTTGGGTCAAAGAGCCGTTTTTAACGAACTGATGAAAATAAAAGAGTTCAGAAATAGAATTGCACATCATGAACCAATCTGCTTTGACAAAGCAGGTCTTGTTGACACGACCTTTGTTCGCACCCATTATATGCTGATTTTACGCTACCTAAACTTTCTGGGATACAACGATAGAGAAATTCTTTTGGGATTAGATGCTCAGCCTAATAGGATTCTCAAAAAGATTGATGAACTCTCAGAAACGAAGAATCAATCGGCGATTTTCACCGTCACCCCTTCGTCGGCCAGCAGGATGTTGGGAAAATAGCGGGTGGCGCACTCCAAGAAGCAATCCTCTGATTTGTAGCGCGAGGAGAAATGCCCGAGCAGCAGTTTTCCCGCATCGCACGCCTTGGCAAACTCAGCCGCTTGGGCAGCCGTGGAATGGTCGTACTTAGCGGCTAATGCCTCGTCCCCTTCGCAGTAGGTGGCGTCGTGGTAAAGCAGGTCCACGCCCCGCAAAAGGTCTGCGTACTGCATCACCGGACGAGTGTCGGAAAGGTAGGCGTAGCTGCGCACTGGGGCCGGCGGGGTGGTCAGCACCTCGTTGGGAATCACCCGGCCGTCGGCGGTGGTGAAGTCTCCCCCACTCCGGATCCGCTCGATTTCCGTGCGCGGGATGCCGTATTGCGAGATGCACTCGGGGATAATGTGCCGACTGCCCTGCTTCTCGCGGAAGAGGAACCCGTAGCACGGCACACGATGCTCTAACGGGAAGGCCGTCACGTCGAAGTGCGGGTCCGAGAAAATCAGCGACGGTTCCTGAGTGTCGATCGGATGGATGCGGATGTCGAATTCGGCGTGGGTGACGAAGAAGTCGATCTGCGCCTTCAAGATGTCCACGAAATCGGACGGCACGTGGAGGTTGATGTCGGTGGTGCGTTTGTCGAGCGACAGCGACGAGAGCAGCCCGACCAACCCAAGGCAGTGGTCACCGTGGGCGTGGCTGATGAAGATGTGCTCCAACTGTCCGGGGTGGAATCCGTACCGCAGGAACTGCGTCTGCGTGCCCTCGCCGCAGTCGATCATGTACAGTTTGCCGCTGTGGCTGAGAATCTGCGAGGAGGTGTGGTGTCGTAGCGTCGGCTTCGCGCTCCCGCAGCCGAGAATCGTGACAGTGAGTTCTACCATGGTGACGTGATTTTTGTTGGGTGCAAAAGTACAAAAAATGTGTACTTTTGCCGCTGAATATTCTACATTCATCATTCTACATTGAATATGCAAGGATTAGTGACGAAATCGACAGGAAGCTGGTACTCGGTGTTGAACGAGGCCACGGGCGAGCGGCTGGAGTGCCGGTTGCGCGGACAGTTCCGCATCCACGGCATCAAGAACACCAACCCCGTTATCGTGGGCGACCGCGTGGAGTACGACATCGAGAAGGACGGCACCGGGGTCATCACCCGGATCGAGACGCGCAAGAATTACATCGAGCGGAAATCCACCAACCTGTCGAAAATCAGCCACATGATCGCCGCCAACATCGACCTGGCCTTCTTGGTCATCACCCTCAAGGAGCCCCGCACCTCCCTGGGCTTCATCGACCGGTTTTTGGTCGCGGCGGAGGGCTTCCGCATCCCTGTCTGTCTGGTATTCAACAAGATGGACCTCTACAATGAGGCCGAGCTGGACGTTGTGGCGGAGCTTTCGGAACTTTACACGAACATCGGCTACCAGGTGCTGCACACGTCGGTGGTGACCGGCTTAGGCATCGACGAGCTTCGGGAGAAGATCAGCGGCAACGTCTGCCTCTTCAGCGGGCATTCGGGCACGGGCAAGTCGGCGATGATCAGCGCGATAGACCCGACCCTGAACCTGCGCACGGGCGACATCTCGAAAGTGCATAACAAAGGAAAACACACCACCACCTTCGCGGAGATGTTCCCGTTGGCGGACGGCTACATGGTCGATACGCCCGGCATCAAGGAGTTCGGGCTCATACAGTACACCAAGGAGGAAATCCGCGACTATTTCCCGGAGATCCGGGCTTACAACAACCGCTGCAAATTCGACGACTGCAGCCACACGCACGACCCCGGCTGCCTGGTGCAGGAGGCCGTGGAGAACGGCGAAATCGCGATGTCAAGGTATCTCAACTACCTCGCCATCCTCGAAGCCGACGACATGAAATTATCCGACTGGGAGCTGCGGTAGAGTTCAACTTGGTTCAAGGTTCAAATAATCACACATTGAACCTTAAACCTTAAACATTAAACCTTAAACCTTAAACATTAAACCTTAAACTATATATTATTATATACTTCGAAACTGTGGTCGTCGTAGAAGAAGACGATCTTTTGCAGTTTGCGCTCTTGAGTCGCAGCGACGGATCGGCGCTCACGTCGGGCAGGAGTTGCAGACGGTTGTTTCCGCTCTCGGGAAGGGACGGGAGCAGATGCGGCAACGGGGGACGTTTCTGAATGCGCTTCCGACACAAACAACTCCGCTGCATCCGGACCCTCGTTCTCGATGTCAAAATCTTCCTTCTCATCATCCTCTTCACGTTCGCTTGAAGTGTCATATTCGCCGAACAGATCGGTTTGGGTGTCGATTTTTTGATTCTCAGGAGGATATGAGGACTCGTTTTCTTCAAGCTTAATCTCTTTTTGATCATCAACATTCTGATTATCAATACGAATCATATCCCCCATGCCCATAATCAGCCACTCTGTGGAGATTTCCGGGAATTTAGCCAAAATCTTACGGGCAACATCCAGACTGGGTTGGTTGCGTCCTGTTAACAAATGTGTCAATCCGGAACGGCTTATTCCAATTGTATCCGCAAACGCGGATGTTGACAGTTGTGAATAATCGATGATTTGTTTAATTCTGTTGACCATATTTTACATTTGTATATTAATTCAATTTCTATAACAACTCGGCAAAAATACAAAAATAATCAATATCTTGTCACGGTTATTTACACTTGTTACTAACAATTTTCACAAAAATAATCAACAAAAATGCCCTGTTATCAACAATTAATAACCAAATCAGAATTGTTGATAAGTATTTTATCCAAAGCATTAAGTAAATATTGTAAACATTTATAAATTAGACTATTAGTGTTTAATATAGATTTTTAGAATAGAATGTTAATTATATGCATCTATTTTTTAATTTAATACTGTAAATAAATATTATAAAATATGTGGAAATCAGCTTATTACTAAATAATATAATATCAGTGTTATGATCAAAAACAAAAATATGTATTTCACACCGAAAACAGGCGCAATCCGATTATTATTTGTCCATTGTTTGGATTAGTTTATTTGTATTTATTACAAATGTATTACCATGGTTGTATTGTCGTTGTTTACCTTTGTATTCCTTTCGGTGCGTTTGTTTATTCGTTGGATTACATTTGTATCTTGCGTGTTATATCTGTATTGTTACATTCGGAACAACAAGATATTTGCTTCGATATGCTTTCGCTTCCCGGTTGATATGCATATAATAAGCCCTGCCGGTCAGGATAACTTCATCAAGTATGAAAAATGACTTTGGAATAAGAATTTCTCAAAAAGCGATATTTCGGACATCAATCAAAAAAGTGTGCGAATATTGAATTCTGAACGCGATAAAAAAGTATTTTTGCCGCCGGTTTCCGATAGGGTCTCCCCTACCCTGCTCCATCCGATGATGAAGCGGTGGATGAATGCCTGACAAATATTGAATATAGCAAGAATACCTATGATGAAAGGAGTCTATACATTTTTACTGCTGACATGTTCGAATGTCTTCATGACGTTCGCATGGTACAGCCACTTGAAACTGCAAAGCACGGCATGGTTCAGCAAGCTATCGCTTCCGCTGGTCATCCTGTTCAGCTGGGGCATCGCCCTGATAGAGTACAGTTTCATGGTGCCGGCCAACCGCATCGGGTTCATCGGCAACGGCGGCCCGTTCAATATGTGGCAGCTCAAAGTCATCCAGGAGTTCCTCTCGCTGACCATCTTCACGGTCTTCATGCTCCTGTTCTTCAAAGACCAGCCTTTCACACACAACCATCTCATCGGTTTCTGCCTGCTGATCCTGGCGGTGTATTTCATCTTTAAAAAGTAAGTTTAGGTTTTTCGGGTTAGGGGTACGCTTGAGGGCTGACGGGACAGCTCGTCAAATCAGGCGAAACATCTGATAACAAGATGTTTACGGACTTTGAAAAAAAATCGTCGAAAAATAAAAACAGGGCACAATATAATTAACACTTATTCGTTAAGAATAGTGTTTTTTAAGTTATCATCAATTGCATTGCCGATGGATAGAAATTATACCCCTGTCACAAAGAAAACGGTCAAAAAGGAGAAACCCTCGAGGAAAATCATCGAGAACATCCTGAATTATTCAAAATCACTGAGTGTGATTGCAGGGATCGTACCGCAGCCGTTGCTTTTCATCAACAACTAACCTCTCGCGAAAGGAAAACGCATGCCGCATCGCGCCGTCATCGGACTGGGCAGCAACCTGGGCAAACGGGAGTTCTACATTCGGCTGGCCAACCGGCTCATCGAATGGGAGGTGGGGTGTATTGTGCGATGCTCCACCGTCATCGAGACCCCGGCTTGGGGGTTCGAGTCGGATCCGTTCCTCAACCAGGTGATTGTGGTGGAAACCGAACTGTCGCCGTTGGAGCTGCTCGACAAGCTGCAGGCCATCGAGCGGAAGTTGGGGCGCACCCAGAAGAGCACCGTCGAGGACGGGAAGCCCGTCTATCACGCCCGCACCATCGACCTCGACATCCTGGACTACGACCGGATGAGCTACCATGACGACCGTCTCACGCTCCCCCACCCGCACATCGCCGAGCGCGAATTCGTGCTGACCTCGCTGCGGGAACTGGGTATCTCCATAAACCCTAAACTCTAAACCCTAAACTCTAGATGAAAGTACCATATAACTATATCGTCGTGGAGGGCAGCATCGGTGCGGGCAAGACCACCCTCTCCACCATGTTGGCCCGCGACTTCAACGCCGAGCTGGTGCTGGAACGTTTCGCCAACAACCCTTTCCTCGAAAAGTTCTACAAGGACCCCGAGCATTACGCTTTTCCCGTGGAGATGACGTTCCTCATGGACCGATACCAGCAGCTCAAAAGCCTGCTCACCGCCCGCGACCTCTTCACGGACTTTGTCATCGGCGACTATTTCATCGACAAATGCCTGCTCTTCTCCAAAAACAACCTGTCCAACGACGAGTTTGCGTTGTTCAAGAGTGTCTTCGACACCATCGCCAGTTTCCTGCCCAAACCAGACCTCATTCTCTACCTTTACACCCATCCGGAACGCCTGCTCGCCCAGATCGCCAAGCGGAACCGCCCCTTCGAGAAGGACATCACCGCCGAATACCTCTCCGACATCCAGGAAAAATACCTGACCTATTTCCGAGAGAACCAACGGATCCCCATACTCCTGGTGGACACGGAGAATATCGATTTTGTCGAAAATATATCTGATTATCAATGTTTTAAAAATCTCATTACACAGAAGTATGAGGCAGGCATCCACCGTATCTTGTTTTAATCCACAATCTTTTCTTGAAAATTATTTTTCAGAATGAACGTATGTAGCCATTTTTTTACTACTTTTGCAGGAATTTTAAAATATAGATTATAAACAAAAAAGTTATATAACGTTATGAAAATCAGAAGATTAATTTCTATTCTCTTGGCCATCGTGGTGGTCGTTCTGGCCATCTTTGCCGCACGCAGCATCATGCGTCCCGAAAAATTCAAAACCGTGTACAACCTCCGCAAAGAGGCCAACGTGCAAAACCTGCTGGCCATCCGCAGCGCGCAAGCCGTGTACAAGAACGTGAACAAGGTCTATGCCGACGACATCGACAAACTGGTTGATTTCGTCAACAACGGCACCGTGCTGATTGAGAAAAACGTCGGTAACTTCCCCGACACCATGAGCGAAGCCGAGGCTTTCAAACTCGGACTCATCCACAAAGAAATCGTCAAAGTGCCGGCTTTGGAAAAAATCATGGACATCGACCACAAGATTCCCGCCGAGAACTTCAAGCATTTCCAGTACATCCCCTTCTCCAACAAGGAGAAAAAGTATGAAATCCAGACCGACTCCCTCTCCAGCAAGACTTACACCATCCCGGTTTACCGCATCGACGTGGATCTGGACGACCTGTTGTATAACATGGAGAAATCCATCACCCCGGAGAATGCAGGTCCGCTGACCAGACTCTGGAACAAGATTTTCTACAACAACCTCTCCGAGGAGGAGCAGTACCGTTCCCAATACGAAGGTATCTACATGGGTTCCTTAACCGAGGCCAGCACCGCCGGCAGCTGGGAGTAACATACGCCTATGAAGCCTTCTTTTAGTGCATATTACGGAAAATCCATTCGCATTGCGCCGGATGGATTTTCGTTTTATAAGCAGGACGGCAAACGACTGACTTCCAAGTCGTTCCCGCACAGTTCCAGTGCTTTGATCTCCACCGAGGCCCCTCTTTTTTTCGCCCCCGACGACCCTCTCTCCATCGTAGTCGCCCGGCAAGTCCCCCTGTTGGTGCCTGCGGAGATTTACAATCCGGAAAAAGGGAGCGAATACCTTGCCCTGCAGTTCGACACCGCGCACATCGGAAGCATCCATGCGGATGAATTGGGCGCCTACAAGGCCGTGTATTCTCTCACAAAGAACGAGCTGGACACGGTCTCCCGTCTTTCGAACCCGAAGCAGGTCGTCTCGGAAACCACATTGGCATTCCGGATGCTCCGCGATTTGGAGGCGGCAGCGGCCATTTTCATCGGGCACAACGCCAATTTCATCGACGTGGCCGTCACCCACAAGGACGAGCCACTTCTCGCCAACCGTTTCCCGTTGACCGAACC
Organism: Bacteroidales bacterium; assembly: GCA_045130275.1. Taxonomy (GTDB): domain Bacteria; phylum Bacteroidota; class Bacteroidia; order Bacteroidales; family WCHB1-69; genus F23-D06. The sequence goes on along the minus strand of JBGUPL010000107.1, from coordinate 19,425 downwards.
GGCCGACATCCTCTACTATCTGCTCAACATCACCAAACAGTTCAACCTGCGCTCCCCCGAGATCCTGCTGCATTTCCACGGCGAGGAGGACCGCAAGTTGCTCCAACTGCTCAAATCGTATCATATAAAGCCCTTCATCCTGTAAACATGAGAATCATCAGCGGAAAAAACCGCGGCCGCCACATTGTGGCGCCCAGCAACCTTCCCGTGCGCCCGACAATGGACATGGGCAAGGAGAGCCTGTTCAACATCCTCAACAACTATTTTTACCTTGACAATGTGCGCGTGCTCGACCTTTTCTCTGGCACCGGCAACATCACCTACGAGTTCGCCTCCCGCGGGGCGCTTTCCGTGGTGGCCGTCGATGAGAACCTGTCGTGTACCAAATTCATCCAGAAAACCATCGACCAGCTGCAGTACAACGACCAGGTTACCGTCATCCGACAGGACGCTTTCGCCTACACCGCCACCTGCCGACAACAATTCAACATCATCTTCGCCGATCCGCCCTACGACCTGCCCGACATCGGAAAAATCATTGACAACGTTTTCGAGCACAATCTGCTGCTCCCCGACGGCTGGCTGGTGATGGAGCACTCCGGCAAGCACGACTTTTCGGAGCACCCGAAATTCTACGAACACCGTCGTTATGGGAAACTGCACTTCTCGTTTTTCGTGAACATGGCTGAACAGGAAAGTGAGGGACAAGATGGAGAATGAAAAACGCTATCTTATCGTGGGACTGGGAAATGCCGAGCAGCAGTATGCCGGCACACGCCACAACTACGGCTTTGAAGTGGCCAATGCCGTGGCAAAGGAATTCAACACGACGTTCACCATAGACCGCCTCGCATATGTCGCCCGCGCGAAATACAAAGGCCGTGAGCTGGTCATCATCATGCCCACCACCTACATGAACTTGAGCGGCAAGGCCGTGAAATATTGGCTTGCCGAGGAAAACATTTCCGTGGACCATTGTCTGGTGATTTACGACGACATCGACCTGCCATTGGGCATTTTCAAGCTGAAGCCCAAAGGCGGCGGCGGCACCCACAACGGTATCGGCAACATCATTGAGACGCTTGGGCGCACCGACATCCCGCGCATGCGCTGCGGCATCGGCAAAGACTACGCACAAGGTTACCAGGTCGATTACGTGCTCGGACGCTTCTCCACCGAAGAGCTAAAACTGGTTGACGCTTGCCTCAAACGGACTGTCAGCGCCGTGAAATCGTTCGTCACCGTGGGCATGCAGCTCACCATGAACCAGTTCAACACAAAAGAAACAGCATTATCCAAAACATTGGATCACAAGGAGACTGAAGAAGTTGAAGGAGCTGAAGATTAGTGATATTGAATTAATAAAAACGTCTATGAAAAAAGGGATGATCATCATAGCGATGATGCTGTTTGCGATAATGGCAAGTCACGCACAGAGCTGGTACCAAGCAGGATTCCGCATCTCCACCCAGTTTCCATTGGTCAGGGAGTACTCGAACATCGACAAGCTCATGAATCAGAAGACCGTGCAGTTCTGCGGATTCTTCCGTGCCGGAAAATACGTTTACGGCGAAATCGGACTGGGGTACCAGTATTTCAGATGCCGCTACAACACCTTGTCTCTGTCTGGAGAGGAAATCAGCGACATCGTGGAGACACGATATCTGGTCCTGCCTTTCAAGGCTGTCGGCAACGTCCGGATCAACAAAAACATCTCGTTTATGCCTTCGGTGGGTATCCTATACCAACCGCTGCTGAAAGTCACCGACAACACCATCGGGTACAGCAAAAAGAACATCGAGAACCACTGGGCGCTGTTCACCACCGGTTTCGACTGGCGGTTCGCCTTTATCACCTTGGGGGTGGATTATCGGCTGTCGATGCAGAAATTCTTCCGCGACAAGGAGGGCCGAAATCCACAATACATCGGAATTACCGTAGGCGCAATCTTCTAACCATCTAATCATCAAATAGATACAAAATCACTTGATTTCGTTGGCATATAACGAAAAAAAGTGTATCTTTGCGCCGTCAAATTGACAGGGAGCTTAGCTCAGTTGGTTTAGAGCATCTGCCTTACAAGCAGAGGGTCACTAGTTCGAATCTAGTAGTTCCCACAAAAGAAGAGACTTTCTCGCGAGAAGGTCTCTTTTTTTTAATTTTGCACTTTTATAAGGCAATAGGCAATAGGCAATAGGCAATAGGCAACAGGCAACAGGCAATAGGCAACAGGCAACAGGCAACAGGCAACAGGCAATAGGCAACAGGCAATAGGCAACAGGCAACAGGCAATAGGCAACAGGCAACAGGCAACAGGCAACAGGCAACAGGCAACAGGCAATAGGCAACAGGCAATAGGTAATAGGTAATAGGTAATGACAACGAAGAATAACGTATATGGTATCTTTTGTGGGATTTTAATTCTCATGCTTCCGCTGTGGGAGGTTGTGGCGCAGACGCTGCACTACGACCGGCCGGCAGATTTCTTCGAGGAGGCCCTGGTGATCGGGAACGGCACCATGGGTGGAGTCATCTACGGCGGGACAGAGTGCGACAAGATTTCATTGAACGACATCACGCTGTGGACGGGCGAGCCCTGCATCCAGAACGTTTTTTCGCCGGATGCCCACACAGCCGTCCCCTCCATCCGCGAGGCACTGCGCAACGGCGACTATCGCGAGGCGGACCAGCTGCAGCGCCACGTGCAGGGCCATTACTCGCAGAACTACCAGCCGTTGGGGCTGCTTTCCATCGAATACCTCGACACCACCGAGGCCGTGAGCGGATACCGCCGCTGGCTCGACATCGGCGACGCCACCGCCCACACCGAATACCGGCGAGGGCCATATCGCTACACCACCGAATATTTCGCCTCCCACCCCGACTCCGGGATAGTCATTCGAATCTCCACCGACAACCCTCAGGGTCTCCAGGCGCGGTTCTCGCTGAGTTGTCCGCTGCCCCACAGCACCACGACTGCCGACCACCGCACGCTCGTCACCGACGGCTACGCGGCGTTCACCTCACTCCCCCACTATTACAATGCCGAGGAAGAGAAATTCGCCTACGATCCCGACCGTGGCATCCATTTCCGCACGAAAATGCTCGTGAATGCCCTCAACACCCGTGCCGAAGACGCTTCCATCGTGATCGAGGGAGCACAGGAGGTGACCATATATGTGGTCGATGCCACATCATTCAACGGCTACGACCGCGACCCCGTGAAACAAGGCAAACCCTACCGACAGCTGGCCGACTCCCGATTGAAGCACCTGACGGGTATCGACTATGATGAGCTCCGGCAGCGCCATGTGGAAGACTACCAACGTCTCTTCAACCGCGTGAAGCTCTCGTTAGGCAACCAGCCCGACAAGCGCCCCACCGATGAACAGTTGCGCGAATATGTGGATGAGAGCCGTTTCAACCCCTCTCTCGAAGCCCTCTATTTCCAGTACGGCCGTTATCTGCTCATCAGTTGCTCACGCACTCCTGGGGTTCCGGCCAACCTTCAGGGGCTTTGGAACGAGAGCATCTTGCCTCCATGGTCGAGCAACTACACCTGCAACATCAACCTTGAGGAGAACTACTGGGCTGCCGAAGCAGCTGCCCTGCCCGAGATGCACCTGTCGCTCCTCACCTTCCTGAAAGCGCTGCAGAAGTCTGGCGAACGCACCGCCAAGGCTTACTACGGCGTGGGACGTGGGTGGTGTCTGGCACACAACAGCGACATCTGGGCCATGACCTGTCCCGTAGGGCTGCATACCGGCGACCCAATGTGGGCCAACTGGAACTTGGGCGGTGCGTGGCTCTCGACCCATATTTGGGAGCACTACACCTTCTCGCTGGACCGCGAATTCCTCCGAGAATATTACCCTGTACTGAAGGGTGCCGCAGAGTTCTGCCTCGACTGGCTTGTCTCCACAAAAGAGATGGGCGTGGAAGGGACGTCGTTTCTCATCACCGCCCCGAGCACCTCGCCCGAGAATGTCTTCGTGACCAGCGACGGCTACCACGGCAGCACCTGCTACGGTGGTTTCGCCGACATCGCCATGATTCGCGAGTGCCTCGCCGATGCACGCGATGCCGCCATCTTGTTGGGATTCGACCATGACTTCATTGCCGAGGCCAATGCCGCCTTGGAGCGACTGCAGCCCTACAAGATAGGGGAAAAAGGCAACCTGCAGGAGTGGTTCTATGATTGGGAAGACGCGGACGCACACCACCGGCATCAGAGTCATCTTTTCGGAATATATCCTGGACATCGCCTTGAGGATGGGGTGAACTCACGGGAAACCCTCCAGCGTGCCGCGTTGCGCACCCTCGAGTTGAAAGGCGACAAAACCACGGGCTGGAGCACCGGTTGGCGCGTGAACCTCTATGCCCGTTTGCACGACGCCAAAAACGCCTATCACAGCTACCGCAAACTCCTCAGTTTTGTGAGTCCCGACGGCTACCATGGCGACGACGCGCGCCGGGGCGGCGGCACCTACCCCAACCTGCTCGATGCCCACTCGCCGTTCCAAATTGACGGCAACTTCGGCGGTTGCGCCGGGGTGATCGAAATGTTACTGCAGAGCGACTTCACCCTCGATGCAAAAGGAAATCCTATTGTGACTCTCGAGCTGCTGCCAGCACTCCCCAAAAACTGGAAAGACGGAACCGTTTCGGGCATCCGCGCCCGCGGCGGCATCACAGTCGATATGACATGGAAGGATCACCGCGTCACTGCGCTAACCCTCACCGCGCTGCATCCTTGCAGAATAACGCTTTGGGTGAACGGTAAACGGAAAAACGTAAGGATTTGTAGCGCCAAAACTCCTGTCGTAGTTATCACAAAAAAGCCGTCACCTCCTCGGTAACGGCTAACCTGTTCACTGATCACTAATCACTGATCACAATTTTATCTTCTTAAACATCCTGTTCCAACGCACTTTGCCCTTGTCGCTCCAAGTCTTGAACTTGTCCAACGAGAGCCAGACAATTGAGGCCTTGCCCACGATGTGGTCTTCAGGCACGAAACCCCAGAACCGGGAGTCGGCGGAATTGTGGCGATTGTCGCCCATCATGAAATAGTAGTCCATCGCAAAAGTGTAACTCGTGGCCTCTTTGCCGTCTATCAGAACCTTGCCGTCCTTCACCTGAAGGTCATGGCCTTCGTAGTTGTGGATGATTTTCGCATACAGGGCGATGTTCTCAGGAGAAATCTGCACCGTCGCTCCCTTTTGCGGGATGGTGAGCGGACCGAAAAAGTCCTTGTTCCACTTGTAGTTAGAGTCGTGCGGGAAAATGTCCGGACTGTACACGCCGTCTTCCTCGCCCAATATCATCACCTCATAGCCCTTCTTCTCAATGGCTTTTCTCTGTTCCGCATTCAACATGGCTACACTTCGGTTTATATCGACAGGCTGCATGTCTTCCTCATTGATATTCAGATTCTTGCGCTCTTTTTTGGAAAGCTGCTTGCCACTAGGGTGGGAAAGCAGGCAAGCATACTGGATGCGGTCTGGGTTGGTCGCTTTTTGGCCATTCACAAACACCTGTCTGTCAATAATTTGCAGTTTATCGCCAGGTATGCCGATACAGCGTTTCACATAGTTTTCGCGCTTATCGACAGGACGGGCAATGACCTTGTACTCCTGACGGACCACTTCCCTACCCTTTCCAGGTATATATGCGCCGGGGTATTTCATCCGCAGCTGTTGGATGTATTCGGGCGAGTATCGGCGGAAGAGGTTGTCACGTTCCGCAGCACTGGCTTGCGGGTTGAACATAGCCTCGAACTCGCGCACGATGGCATAGTAGCTTTCAGCCTGCCGTTCCACCACCACCGTGTCGCCGTCCGGGTAGTTGAAAACGACCACATCATTACGTTTCACCGGCTTGAGCGCTTTGGAGCGCATATACGGCAGTTTGATGACTTCAGAATAGGATTTCACCGCTTGTGTACCGGGCAACTTGTTGTGGATGAAGGGAATGGCCACGGGGGTCTGCGGGACGCGCACGCCGTAGGCTATCTTGCTGACAGACAAAAAATCGCCAACCATCAGCGAGCTTTCCATGGAAGATGTCGGGATGGTGTAGAGTTCGAACCAACAGGCGCGGATGATATAAGCGGCTGCCACCGCGAAAATCAGCGCATCGCCCCAGGAACGAGCCGAACTCTTCTTCGGACGCTCCAGGTTCTCCGGGGTAACATACTGTTCCTTCTTCGAGAAGCCCAGATATGGCAGGTAGAAGGGGAAAAACAACGTGCCCAAAATCAACGGCAGATAGCTGTTTTTGTTGAACTGCCGGATTGTCTCCCAAATCATGTAAAAAAACATGAAGATGCCGAGATACGGGATCAGGAACAGCAACATCCACCACCATTTCCGACCGATGACCACTTTGATCCACAGCCATACATTGTAGAACGGGATCAGCGACAGCCACGGTTTCAGCCCGGCCTTTTTGAAAACGCCCCACATTCCGACCTGCCAGCCGATAAAGGAGACGACGAGGATGATTATTAATGCGGTTTTTGATATGAACATCTTTCTAATTAAGAATTAAGAATTATGAATTATGAATTGCTTCCTTGAGCAGCCCCACAAGGGGCAAGAGCTCGGTAGGGCATTATTGTTTCAAATATCAATTGTTTCTTCAAACGGATAGACGCCGGCGGGCTGCGACACCAGCCATTCGGCGGCGTGGACGGCACCGCGGGCGAAGCCCTCACGGCCGTGGGCGGTGTGGCGGATCTCGATGGTGTCTTCCGGGGAGTCCCAGGTGACCACATGTGTGCCGGGAACCTCGTCCTCACGGATGGCGGTGACAGGCAGCACCACACGGGTGTGGTCGCAAGGGGTGAGTTTCCACTCCTGCAACGACTCCACCTCGCTGAGGATGTCCTTCGCGATATGGATAGCGGTGCCGCTCGGTGCATCCTTCTTGTGGATGTGATGTGTCTCCTCCACGGCGGCCGTGTAGCGCGGCTGCTTGTTCATCAGCTTGGCTAACAACTGGTTGACCTTGAAGAAAAGGTTGACCCCGATGCTGAAGTTGGCACCATAGACCAGTTTGCCATTCGCGGCGATGCATTTTTCGCGCACCTCCTCCAAACGGTCGAGCCAACCGGTGGTTCCGACTACAACCGGCACCTTCACCTCGAAAGCGCGGAACATGTTCGGCACGGCTGCTGCCGGCTCCGAAAAGTCGATGGCGACCTCCGCTTGACGGAACTCGCTGTCAAACCGCTGCCAATCCGCGTCGTTGTCGATGAATGCCACAATCTCGTGCCCGCGTTCCCGCAGCACCTTCTCCACGATATGGCCCATTTTCCCGTATCCTAATATGGCGACTTTCATTATTTCACTATAACTATTGACTAATAACTATAACTTTGTGCTCTAAGCCCTGAACTATTTCTCCAACGCTTTCTTCACTGCCTTTTCGATTTCTTCCCCTCTCAAATCACGGGCGATGATCTTCCCGTCCTTGCCGATGAGCAGAATTTGCGGGATGCCGTCCACACCGTAAGTGTCGGTGGCGTTGCGCGTGGCATCGGTCAGCTGCGTCCAAGTCATGCCCAGATCTTTGATGGCCTTGGCCTGCGCATCAGGTTTGTCCCAAACATTCAGGCTGATCACCACAAAATCCTTGTCGCCGTATTTCTCATGGATTTTCTTGATATTGGGGATTTCGCGGCGACACGGTCCGCACCAAGAGGCCCAGAAGTCTATTAACGCAACCTTGCCTTGGATCACCTTGCTCAGTTTGATCGGCTTTTTGGTTTTATAATCTGTTAAATTCAAATCAATATACGGTTTGCCCGGAGCCGTGTGGCTCACTTTTTCTTTCGCCGCAAGCACCGTCTGCAACGGTTGGTAGGTCGTGACAATCGGCGAGGCATCCTTCAACATCTCCATCAAAACCTCATAGCTCGCGTCATCATCATACTCCAAGTAGTTTTCCATGGCAAAAGCTCCGACGGCATTGGTTTTGTTCGTTTCATACGTGTTTTTGATGTATGAGAACAGTTTGTCCTTCCGTGCTTCCGCCTCATTCAGCTTCGCTTCCCTTCCCGAAATGGATGCCATCTGACGCAGTTGGGTATAACTGGCACTAAGCACACTCACCTCGTAGTTGCAATGGCTGGAAAACCGATAAAGCAGGTCGTTCAAGGGGGTTCCGGACAAAGAATCCGTCACCAAGTCCGCGTAGATGTCGCCCGGTTCACCAACGATGCGCAGGTAATAGTAGCTGCGGGGATTGTTGTTCTGAGGATCGGTCTTCAGCATAGCCGCGAACGGTTCCGACACCTCGAGATCCAAGGCATAGACGCTGTCCACTATTTTCGTGGATGCCAACGGCTTGCCGGTGTTCATATTCATAATGGCAATATTCTTGCCTTGCAGTTCCGGCACGGCAACCCGCCCCGAAATATGGCAGTTCTGAGCAACACCCCATGACACTGTCAGCAGGCACACCACCAAACTCAAAATTGTTCCTATTCTATTTTTATTCATAATTCTTAATTCTACATTCTTCATTCTACATTCTTCATTTAAATGACAGCACCACGCTCACCCCATACGACGGCGAGGTGTTGATAGGATTCGACAAGATCATAGGGCTCCAGTATAGCGAAAGATCATCGGAAACATCGAAATAGTAGAGATGCGCATCCACCATCGCGTCTATGAAATTGAGGGTATAGACAATAGCGGTGGCGGCGATGGCGATTTCCATATTGCGCTGGGCTTTCTGCTTCATGGCCAGGATATTCTCATCGGTGGAATTGGCCAACCCGGGGATCAGAAGGTCAAGGCGACCGTCGCGGCGGTTGATGAACTCCCTTCTGTAGAGAAACATGTCGGATGCGTATTTGGTCAGAAAATAGCAGGATCCCTCCAAAAGTCCATACACGATGGGCACTTTCCAATATTTCCGGTTGTACATCTGGCCGCCGCCCGGGATGATGGACCAAAGTATTGCCGCAGTTGGACTATGTTTGGAAACCCGAAGCGAGTCGTGTGTATTCACATGACCGACTTTCGGGGATGTAATTTCTTGGGAATATGCAAACAGACTCATACTGAGTATGATAACAACAAATAAGATCTGTTTGCCTAATTTCATACGCGTTTTGAATATCTAGTAGCTAACGTCAAAACGCCGGATTTATTGCAAAAGATCCAAAATCCGTTTCAGCTCTTCGTCGGAGGTGAACGGAATCTGGATATGGCCTTTGCCTGAGATGTCTTTTTTGATGTTCACCTTGCTGTTCAGTTTTTTCGAGATAGCGCTCTGAGCAGTGCGGACATCATCGGAAAGGGTTATTTTCACCTTCGTTTTCCGGTTCTGGGCACCTTCCAGCGTCTTCTTCACAAGCGTCTCGGTCTGGCGGACGGAGAGGTTGTCTTTTACGATTTGCTGCACCAGTTTGGCCTGAAGTGCTTCGTCTTCGACAGGCACGAGGGCGCGCGCATGCCCCATGGATATCTGACTGTCACGGACAGCCACCTGCACAGGTGTGGAGAGTTTGAGCAACCGCAAGTAATTAGAGATGGTGGTGTTGGTCTTGCCGACTTTCGCGCCCAGCTCCTCCTGCGTGAAATGGCACTCGTCGATGAGCATCTGGTAGCTCATGGCGATTTCGATGGCGTTGAGGTCGGCGCGCTGGATATTCTCCACGAGAGCCATCTGGATGGACTGCGCGTCATCGACAGTGCGAACAAACGCGGGGATTTCCGTCAGTCCGGCAATCTGCGCGGCACGGAATCGGCGTTCGCCGGAAATAAGCTGATACCTGCCGTTGCCCACAGGACGCACGGTCACCGGCTGGATGAGCCCATACGTCTTGATGGACTGCGCCAGCTCGTTCAGCGCCTCCTCGTCGAATTTCGTGCGCGGCTGATACGGGTTCGCCTCAATGGACGAGATGTGGATGTCCGTGTTCCCGCTCATCACCTGCGAGTTCTCTTTCTTAACGGGGATCTCCATATCGCCGAGCATCGCTCCCAATCCCCTTCCTAGCGGTTTTTCATTTCTTGCCATAACTCAAATTTACGCTTCCCAAAAACTGTTGCCTATTGCTTGTTGACTGTTGACTAAACCGTGTACCCATTCTTAAGCAGGAACTCCTTAGCCAAGTTCATATAGTTGACGTGTCCCACCGATTTGATGTCATAAACGGCAATGGGCACCCCATAACTCGGGGCTTCGCTAAGACGCACGGTGCGGTTGATCACCGTGTTGAAGACAATGTCCCGGCAATGGAAACGCACGTCCTCGTAAACAGCATTGGCAGACTTGTAACGGTTCGTGTACATGGTCATGAGAATGCCTTCGATGGAAAGGGCCGGATTCATGTTGGACTGCACAATGCGCACCGTATTGAGCAATTTACCGAGGCCTTCGAGCGCGAAATACTCGCACTGGACAGGAATGATGACCGAATCAGAGGCCACCAGGGCATTGAGGGTCACCAGTCCGAGCGACGGCGCACAATCAATGAATATGAAGTCATAGTCGTTTTTGACATCCGAGAGCGCGTCTCTCATACGATACTCACGCCGGTCGAAATTGATCATCTCGATTTCGGCCCCCACGAGATGGATGGTGGCGGGCATCAGGAACAGGTTGGGGGTTTTGGTCTCCACCACAGCTTCAGACGCCATCTTGCCGTTGACAATGCAGTCATAGATGCTCACGGTGTCGTCATCAGGATAAACGCCCACGCCGCTGGAAGCATTGCCCTGCGGGTCGGCATCTATAAGCAGTACCCGGAAGTCAAGCAGTGCCAGCGAGGCCGCGAGATTCACGGCGGTGGTCGTCTTCCCCACCCCGCCTTTCTGGTTCACAATGGATACTATTTTCCCCATTACAGCGAAAGGTCTATATCATCAAATGAAATACCCAGGTCTAAGTCGTCGTTTTTCCCGAAGTTGTCATTCTCAAAGAAGTCATCTTCGGCCGGCACGGTGCCTTTCTCGATGAAGTCGATGACTCCGGAGAGTGCATTCTTGAATTTCTCGAAGTCCTCCTTGTAGAGGAAAATCTTATGCTTTTCATAGAAAAAGTTGCCACTGTCCTCGTTGAACTTGCGCTTGCTCTCCGTGATGGTCAGGTACATCTCTTCGTTCCGGCTTCTTTTCACATCGAAAAAATAGGTTCTTTTCCCTGCCTTGACTGCTCTGGAGAGTACTTCGTTTTTGTCTTGATTTTCCATAATCTCTAATACTTTAAATTATTCTAATGAGTCGGCAAAAGTACGGAAATTTCTTTCACTTTGCATTATTTGTTGAAAATTATTTTCTTTTTTGTGCCTGTTGCTGCTGCTTAAGCATTTGCGCCTGCTGTTTCTGGAGTTCCTCCATCTTGAGCTGCCACTTTGATTTCTTGACAGGCTTCTTCATGTTCTCCTGCATCTGGGCGCGCAGTTTGTTCTCGTCAACCGCGACACGGAAGATGAACATCTGCAGGAACGTGAAAATGTTGAAAAGCAGGTAGTAATACGTGAGTGCAGAAGCGAAATTGTTGAACATGAAGAGGAACATGATCGGCATCATGTACATCATAATGTTCATCATTCGCTGCTGGTCCTTGTTGCCCTGCGTGGGGGCCATCAGCTTGTTGTTCAGCCAGGTATAGACCAGCGTGGCGATAGTCATCAGGATGGTGAACAGGCTCATGTGGTCGCCGTAGAGCGGGATGTTGCGGCCGAAGTCCCAGATAGAATCATACGTAGAGAGGTCCTCCGCCCAGAGGAACGACTGTTGGCGCAGTTCGTAAGCCGACGGGAAGAAACGGTACATGGCGATAAGGATGGGCATCTGCAGCAGCATCGGGACACAGCCACCGGCCGGTCTCACGCCAGCACTCTTGTACAGGTTCATCGTGGCCTGCTGTTTCTTCATCATATCCTCATCTTTCGGATACTTGGCGTTTATGGCCTCGATTTCAGGCTTCAACGCGCGCATCTTGGCCGACGACATATACGTTTTGTAACTCACCGGAAGCACCACAATCTTGATGAAAATGGTGAGTATCAGAATGATAAGGCCGTAACTCAAGCCGTAAGCCTCCAACCAGTTGAACACCGGGATGATGATGAAACGGTTCACCCAATGCAACAGGAAGAAACCCCATCCCAGCGGCACCTGACGCTCCAACTTGGTGTCGTATTCCTTGAGAAGACGATATTGGTTCGGCCCCACGAACATGTACATGTCGAAATGGCCCTTGTTCAAGTCAGCAACCTCAAAGTCGAGGGCTGCGGAACAGTCTTTCAGCACATTGTCCCGCTTGTCCTCCGGGATCTTCACCGAAAGGGTGCCGGAAGTGAAGGGCGACTCCTTGGTCACCAGACAGGTGGTGAAGAACTGCTGCTTGAAGGAGACCCACTTCAGCGGCGAGGTGAAATCCTTGTGGTCGGGTTTGCGCTCGTCCAGGTTGTCCACTTCGTCACCGCTGTCCATATAATAAACAGATGTAATGTTCTTCTCGTAGTCGTAGTTTTTCTCCACACACTTGGGTTGCGCATCCCACTGCATCGTGAACGAACGGCGGTTCGGGTAGAGATACGGCTCCATATTGACGAAATTGATTTCGTAATCAAACTTGTAGTCGTCATTGGAGAATGTGTAAAGGTATTCGATGTAAGATTTCTGGTCGAGAACCTGGCATTGAGCGGTGTCGGCCTTGGCGTTCGGGTAGAGTCGCAGGGACAGCTTGTTGTGTTTTTCATCCACGACCAGTTCGTCCACGTCGGCCACGAAAAAGCAGTCGCCTGTGGAGATCTCCGTCTGGTCCCGGAGCATCAGCTTCAGGGCCATGCTGTTGGAGCCGCCCTCGTAGATCACCAGGGGAAGCTTGTCCTCCCCTTTCGGGGTGTAACGATAGACATCTTTCAATTCTATCTGTTTCAAACAACCGCCTTTCTTGCTGAAATGATAGTAAGCCTTGGCGGTCTCCACCAGATAATCGTCCCCCTCGCCCACTTGGGCATTGGAGAATTTCTGCGCCGGAGTGAGGCCCTCCACGGCGGGTGACTTGACTGCGGCGCTCGTGTCCGACTGTGCATCAAGCGACAAGGTGCTAGCAGTCTCATCCGCCTCTTTCTGCATTTCTTCCGCCATCTGCGCTTCCTGAGCGGCCTGGCGCTTCTTCACCTGCGAGGTCTGATAAAAGCTAAACCCCATGAACAGAGCGAAAATCAACAACAGACCGATAACTGTATTCTTATCCATTTTTCAAAATTAAATTGGCGGCAAAAGTACAAAAAAAAACGGAACCTTATGTACACAAAAAAAGACGGCCGTGTTGACCGTCTTTTGTGTCCCCTCAGGGACTCGAACCCTGGACCCATTGATTAAGAGTCAATTGCTCTACCAACTGAGCTAAGGAGACTTTTTGCCTTTGCTTTTGCGGGTGCAAAAATACATTTTTTTTCTATCTTTGCAAAAAAAAAATGATGAAAATTTACACACGTACTGGAGACAACGGAACCACCTCATTATCAGATGGTTCACGCATATCAAAAAGCAGTGTCCTGCTGCATGCATACGGCACTGTGGACGAGTTGAACAGCTTCATCGGAGCCGTGATTTCGCAAAATCCGAACGATTTCCTGACAAAAGTGCAAAACGAGCTCTTCGTCGTCGGGGGGATGCTTGCCACTCCCGTGGCGAACTGGGAGAAGTACTGGAATGTGGAACATCTGGATGAATTCACGGCGGAACTGGAGCATGAAATCGACAGCCTCAGCGCAGAGCTGGAACCCATGCGCGGATTCATCCTGCCGCAGGGCAACCGCCTCATCGCCGACACCCATATCTGCCGAACCGTTTGCCGCCGAGCAGAACGCTATGTGGTGCAACTGATGGAGGAGGACGAAGCCTATAAAAAAGTGCAAGTTTTGCTGAATCGACTGTCCGATTTTTTCTTTATTTTGGCAAGATTTTTCCACAAAAAAGAAAAAATTTTTGAAACACTCTATCAATCAGCGAAATAAAAAATTTTAAAAAGGTTGACTTTTTCAGTTTAATATTATACTTTTGCGCGCTCAAAAATAAACCATTTATTAAACGACAAAACTATGTATTGGACATTAGAATTAGCCACCCGATTAGAGGACGCTCCATGGCCGGCCACTCGTGACGAGCTGCTGGATTATGCCATCCGTTCCGGCGCCCCGATGGAAGTGATCGAGAACCTTCAAGAAATCGACGACGAAGGTGAAACTTACGACTCCATCGAAGATATCTGGCCGGACTATCCATCCAAAGAGGATTTCTTCTTCAACGAGGACGAGTACTAAGATCCGATTTGGTATTAATTCTGAGTTAATAACATTGTATGTCTCGAAAGCGCGCTAATATGGCGCGTTTTTTTGTATCTTTGCCGCGCTGAAATCGTCGAGCGGCGTTCATGGACTTCGCGCCCTTGAGGTTGCAGCAGAAACAGAAATTACCAGAAGTCCTATTATATATATATATGTATCCCAAAATCGGTATCCGCCCCACCATCGATGGCCGTCAGGGCGGTGTTAGAGAAAGTCTTGAAGAGAAGACAATGGCCTTGGCACATGCCGTGGCAGATTTGATTAGCAATAATTTACGTAACGGAGACGGCACCCCTGTGGAGTGCGTCATCGCCGACAGCACCATCGGGCGCGTGGCCGAAACCGCCGCCTGTCAGGAGAAGTTCGAGCGCGAAGGCGTCGGCGCCACCATCACGGTGACCTCCTGCTGGTGCTACGGCAGCGAGACCATGGACATGCACCCGCACTGGCCCAAGGCGGTGTGGGGCTTCAACGGCACCGAGCGTCCCGGCGCGGTCTATCTCGCCGCCGTGCTCGCCGCACACGCCCAGAAGGGACTGCCCGCCTTCGGCATCTACGGCCATGACGTACAGGACCTCGCCGACAACACCATCCCCGCCGATGTGGCCGAGAAGATCCTCCGCTGGGCGCGCGCAGCCATGGCGATGGCCACCATGCGCGGCAAGAGCTACCTCTCCTTCGGCAGCGTCGCCATGGGCATCGCCGGCAGCATCGTCAACCCCGACTTCTACCAGGAATACCTCGGCATGCGCAACGAACAGGTCGATGAAACCGAAATCCTGCGCCGCATGGACGAAGGGATTTACGACAAGGAAGAATACGCGAAAGCCTTCGAATGGGTGACGAAATACTGCAAAGTGAACGAAGGCTGGGACAAAAACCGTCCCGAAAAGCAGAAAACGCGCGAGGAGAAAGACCAAGACTGGGAGTTCGTGACGAAGATGTACCTCATCATGCGCGACCTGATGCACGGCAATCCGAAACTCCGCGAGATGGGGTTCAAAGAGGAGGCGCTCGGGCACAACGCCATTGCGGGCGGTTTCCAAGGACAACGGCAGTGGACCGACTGGAAGCCCAACGGAGACTTCGTGGAGGCGCTGCTCAACACGCAGTTCGACTGGAACGGCAAGCGCGAGGCGGTGATTCTCGCCACCGAGAATGACGCGCTCAACGGCACGGCCATGCTTTTCGGCCACCTGCTGACCCAGCGCGCCCAGATCTTCAGCGACGTGCGCACCTACTGGAGTCCTGAGGCGGTGAAACGCGTCACCGGCAAGGAGCTCAGCGGCAGGGCCGCCAACGGCATCATCCACCTCATCAACTCCGGTGCCACCACATTGGACGGCAACGGTTACGCCACGGACAGCGAGGGCAACCCGACGATGAAGCAGTGGTGGGATCTCACCGATGAGGACGAGAAGCAGATTCTGTCGCATACGCACTGGATGCCCGCCGACCGGGACTATTTCCGCGGTGGCGGTTTTTCCAGCAATTTCCTCACCCGCGGCGGCATGCCCGTCACGATGATGCGCCTCAACCTCGTGAAGGGCCTCGGCCCCGTGTTCCAGCTCGCGGAAGGCTGGACCGTCGATATCGATCCTGAAATTCACAAGGTGCTTGATATGCGCACCGACCCGACTTGGCCCACCACGTGGTTCGTGCCGCGTCTCGATGCCACAAAAGACTGTTTCAAAGATGTTTACAGCGTGATGAACTGTTGGGGCGCAAACCACGGGGCCATCAGTTACGGTCACATCGGCGCTGACCTGATCACTCTCTGCTCCATGCTCCGCATCCCCGTCTGCATGCACAACGTCCCCGACGACAAGATTTTCCGTCCCGCGGCTTGGAACGCCTTCGGCATGGACAAGGAGGGCGCGGACTTCCGGGCGTGTGAAAACTTCGGACCAACGTACAAATAATTGTCAAAAAATGATTACCGAAAAACATATCGAAACATTCGTGGCCCAGGCGCATCGTGTCGGTGAGCTTGGGCTCACGATTTGCTCCAGCGGGAACCTGAGCTGGCGCATCGGTGACAAAGCCCTCATCAGCGGCACCGGCTCGTGGGTGCCTTCGCTGCGGGAAGAGCAGGTGTCCGTTTGCGACGTGGCCACCGGTGAAGTCCTCAACGGGGTGAAACCCTCTATGGAGAGCGTTTTCCACCTCGGCGTGATGCGCCAGCGCGAAGACGTGGGGGTGGTGCTCCACTTCCAGTCGCCTTATGCCACGCAGGTGGCCTGTTCGGAGGTGCGCCCAAAGAGCTACAACGTCACGGCGGAGATCCCGCTGCACGTCGGGCGCGTGATTCCCGAGATCCCCTTCTACCGTCCGGGTAGTCCCGAATTAGCCGAGGCGGTGGTCAATGCGCTGAAAGACAGGAACTCGGCCCTGATGCTCAAGCACGGACAGGTGGTCTGCGGCAAGGATTTCGACGACGTGATCCAGCGGGCCATGTTCTTCGAAATGGCCTGCCGCATCTGTGTCCTTGCCGACATGCACCCCGCCGTGCTTTCTGAAGAGGAGGTCGATGCATTGGAACTGCACTTTTTAGGGAAGATTTCGATTTAATATCAAAATGCATAATGCCCCAAGCGCAAAATCCATGATCATTTTGCCGTATCATTTAACATTAACCCCCTAACCTTCTAACCCATTAACCTTTAACCTTTAACCATTAACCATTACAATGATCCACCTCGCTTGTGACTTCGGCGGCGGCAGCGGCCGCGTGATGGCCGGATGGCTGGAAGACGGGAAGGTACGTCTCGAAGAGATCCACCGTTTCCAGAACCGACAGGTGCGCCTCGGCGACACCCTCTACTGGGACTTCCCAGCACTGTTCCAGGACATGAAAAACGGCCTGCGAAAGGCCGCCACGCGCTATGGCGACCGCATCGTCTCCATCGGCATCGACACGTGGGGCGTGGATTTCGGCCTCATCGACCGACAGGGACACCTTCTCGGACTGCCCGTCTGCTACCGCGATGCGCGCACGAAAGGCCTTCCGGAACGCTACTTCGCCACCCGCGACCGCCACGAGCACTACGTGCACAACGGCACACAGGTAATGGAGATCAACACGCTGTTCCAACTGCTGGCACTCAAGGCGACTTCGCTTCCAAGCGAAGCGAAACTCCTCTTCATGCCCGACCTTTTCAGCTACTACCTCACCGGTGTCGCCAACAACGAATACACCATCGCCTCTACGAGTGAGCTGCTCGATGCCCGCACCCGCGACTGGGACTGGGAACTCATTGACGACGCAGGGCTGCCCCGCTCGCTGTTCGGGCCAATCGTGATGCCCGGCACAGTGCGCGGTCCCATCCTGCCACACATCGCCGAGGAGACGGGACTCGCCCCGACGGTGAAGGTCGTCGCCGTAGCCAGTCACGACACCGCTTCGGCCGTCATGAGTATCCCCGAATCGGACGAGCCCATCGCCTGGATCTCTTCCGGCACGTGGAGTCTGCTCGGCGTGACGGTGGACGAGCCGATCCTGACCCCGGAGGCCTGCGACGCGGGTTTCACCAACGAGGGCGGCGCCGACGGCAAGATCACCTTCCTGAGTAATATTACCGGACTCTGGATTCTGCAGCAGTTGGCCAAGGAGTGGCATACCGACGACTGGGCCGCTATGACCGCCGAAGCGCAAAAAGTACAGGATTTTCCGCTCATCGACGTGGATGACAGCGCGTTCACCGCACCAGAGTCAATGCAGAAAGCCATCTTCACGGCAGTCGGGCGCGAACTCACGCGCGGCGAGACCGTCCGTTGCGTTCTGGAGAGCTTGGCGAAGCGCTACGCCACGGCTATCCGCAACTTGAATACAATGTTGGAGGAGCCCGTGCGGCGGCTGCACATCATCGGCGGCGGTTCCCAAAACACGCTGCTCAACGAACTCACGGCCCAAGCCACAGGACTGAAAGTCACCACCGGCGACGTGGAAGCCACAGCGGCAGGAAGCATCCTGTGTCAGTCAAAAGTGATGGCAATTTGAAAAAGTCTATTACCAGGAGATAGAATAGCTGTACCCGCCTGAAGACTTTGTGGGTTTTCGGCTTCCGGATTTTTTGGAAGAGGGAGTGTAAGAATAGGTGATAGTGGATTGGGAAGGCGTATGGGCAAGGTGAAAGTTGATATTCAGTTTGCTGTTCATTTTCAGACGGATACCGCGGTTGCGGACTTTTTCGTAGCGGAGCATCCGCACGATACGCATCGCCTCTTCATCACAAGATGGACAAAGGCTTTTCACCACCGTGGGATTCTCCACCTCGCCATCATCGTTCACTTGGTAGGCAACGGTCACCACACCCTCAACACGCTGGTTCACAGCGTCTTGCGGGTACTGGAGGTGGGCATTCACAAATTCGCGCAACGCCTTGGCCCCGCCCGGGTAGAGCGGCTTCTCCAAAAATTTCTTCTTTTTTTTCTTTTTCTCGAATTCTTCCATATCAGTCCAAATAAAATACGTGGCGAAAGTACATTTTTTCCGTTCATAATCCACAACCCGATCACTCACAAATTTGTGTACCTTTGCAGCCAAATTCACCGTTATGAAAAAAACGCCCTTCCTCGCCTTGTGCTGTGGTTTGCTGTGTATGATAACAACGACGTCATATGGTCTGAACCGTCCCATCGACGGATTGGCGCACCGTATTCTCGGCGACATGGACACTTGCTTTGTGTTTGTCTATCAGCCCGATACAGTGGACTATTTCTTGATAGAACCTGATCCGGATAACCAAGACCCGTTTTCTGGCAAAATCCGCATCACCGGCAACAACGACAACTCGCTGGCGGTGGGGCTGAACTACTACCTCAAGCACATCGCAGGCGTGCACGTTTCGTGGCTGCTGTGCGAACCCGTGGAGTTGCCGCAACAATTCCGTGTTCCTGCAAAGTCCATCCGTAAGGAGGCCCTCGTCAAGGACCGTTTCTTCCTGAACTACTGCACCTACGGCTACACGATGCCGTGGTGGAAATGGCCGCAGTGGGAGCGGTTCATCGACTGGATGGCGCTGAACGGCATCAACATGCCGCTCGCCATCACCGGGCAGGAGGCCGTCTGGTACGAGGTGTGGAAGGAGTTCGGGATG
>JBGUPL010000106.1:0-3843 GCA_045130275.1 Bacteroidales bacterium | reverse complement strand
CATGCGGCAAAGGTACATAAAATCCAAATATGCGCTGAATAACGATGTTTAAAGAAAAAAAACGCCGCACTCTTGCGAATGCGGCGTAAAATTATTGGCTTTGATTGAAAATTACCCGATAGCGATGGTGCGGGCGAGTTTGGGCTCATCTTTTTGCACTCTCGGCAGGGTGATGGTGAGGATTCCGTGCTCCACTTTGGCTTCGATGTGGTCCTTATCGACGTCCTCGGGCAGCGTATAGACTTGCTCGTAGTTCGTGTAGGAGAACTCGCGGCGCAGATAATGGTGCTTTTTCTCGGCTTCCTTGTGTTCCATCTTGTTCTCGATGGCGACATTCAGGTTGCCCTCATCGTTGATGCTCACGCGGCAGAAGTCCTTCTTGATGCCGGGTGCGGCCACTTCCATCGTGTAGGCCTTTTCATCTTCTCTAACATTGACAGCTGGAGCGGTGGTGTTGGTGCGCGGCAGGATGTCGCTGTTCAAGAAATCTTCAAACATGGTCGGAAACCAACTGTTTTTAAACATAACGGGTAGCATAATGAACTCCTTTCTTTTATTGTTAGACTTTTTATTTTTTTTCTTTTCCTGTCGCCTCCGCTCTCGCATCGGCGACGCTACCTATAATGCAAACCGCGTGCCAACAAAATATTTCCAAATATTTTTATCTTTTCTGACAAATTGTCCGTTTTTTGGTGACAAGATGGCGGGATGTCTGACATTTTTTCTACCGAGCTTTGACCCCTGCCGGGGTCTGTGGCAACCGGAACCGCATTGTCTTACCGAGCTTTGACCCCTGTCGGGGTCTGGTGGCAACCGAAATGCCCCCTTCTACCGGGCTTTTGTCCCTGTCGGGACATTGCGATGCATTTACGGATAGGGGACATCGACACGATTCCCGAATAGCCCCGGCAGGGGCGACCGCTCGGTAGAAACGGATGTTCCCGCGGATTCCCTCGTCCCGGCAGGGACGGCACAATAATTCGCACAATTCGTATGATTCGCCGAAAAATTCGTATGCTTCTATTGCGTTTTAAAATGATGCTTAGTGTATATTATTGATATTTAGTGGATTATAAAATTTGGTTGGGGGTGAATTGTATATAGGGAAAAATGTATTTTTGTCACTCGAATTTTAAAATACTGGTATATGAAGAAAATCTGTTTCTCAATCTTTTGCCTGATGGGGCTGTTTGCGATGTTGTTCACCTCCTGCCACTATGATCCGTGGGTGGAAGATCAATATTATTTCAAAAATGGTCTGGCGGAGCCGATTAAATTCCTGAAATTGGATATTGACGACCATGTATATGATACGATAACGATAAATCCGGGCGAAAGCGTTTTCGTGTATTTTGCCAATGGAAGAGACCATTCTTATTTCAGCCAAAACATGAAATGGTCTGGTTTTATGATGGGTAATCACTATTGCATCCTGTATTCGGATGGAATTAAGGCATATTATCAAAGTGAATATCAAGGTGAAATCGACGGCAAGTCTCCAGCCCTGAAGCAGTTTTGGAACATTTTGGAGAACACCAGCAAGAAGCACCGTGACGAATATGTGGTGGAATACACGGTGGACGAGGCTGATTATCAGTTCGCGGTGGAGTTGGGGGCGGAATAGTGTTTTGTTAATTGTTTCCTACAAGCGGAATCCCCAATTGCTTGCAGTTATTCCTGTTGGCATTCAATGGCCAGTTCAATGGCTTCTTTCATGTTGGACATGAGTTCATCCAAAGTGTTTCCTTGGCTCATCGCTTCGGGGAGTTGTGAACATTGTCCGACATAGACGCCTGTTGTTGGGTTTTTCTCTATGATGATGCTGTATTCCATAGTGTTTTCTACTTTTTTATTAACGCGGCAAAGATACGCTTTTTTAGCAAATGACTATGTGATGGAATTTTTCCATTCCCCTCTAACATTTACTTTAGGCAATAAATTATCCCGAAAATGCGCTACCGAAACTGTACAGTTAACTATACGATATGAGAACTTATGAGAATGCATATTACAATCGGTATCCGGAGGAGTGAATAGTAGCGAGCTTCCGGCACGAGGCCGTTTGAAGAAACCTCCTTCTTTCTCAAAATTGTGTACTTTTGCAGCACCTTATTAATCTCGATTCTTATGTCCAAACACCCCCTCTTTCTCGCTGTTATCCTACTTATTCTCAGCCTTTCCGCTTTTGCGCAGCATACACCGTGCAAGGTGACCGGTAAGGTGGTAGATGAGAAGAACTTCCAAATGCCCTACGTTTCCGTGTATGCCTCGCAACAGGACAGCGTGGTGGCGGGCACCCTCACCGACCAAAACGGCCAGTTTTCGATAAAAGTGCCCCGGTCGCCGAAAACTTATACCCTGACCGTGATTTACATGGGCTATAAGTCGAAACATCTTGATTTTACAGCAGATAAGAATGAAGTTGCTTTGGGGAGTATTCCAATGGAGGCCACATCGCAGACACTGGAAGAGGTGAACATTTCGGCGAATGATGGTGAACGAACAGTCGTCACCGCCGAACATACGACTATAGCCCCGACAGATGCTACGACTATGATGTCAGGTACTGTCGCGGACTTGCTTCGCCAGCAGTCCTCCGTCACCGTTGACCCCGACGGCAATGTCTCCATCCGCGGCAACGGCAATGTGCTGCTGCTCCTTGACGGTGTGCCCACAAACCTTGGTTCCATCAACGCGATACCCTCCTCCAATGTGGCGAGCATCGACATCATCACGAACCCGAATGCCAGCTATGATGCGGAGGGTACGGGCGGTATTATCAATATTGTCACCAAGAAGGACGGAAAGAAGGGACTCAGCGGGATGGCGGCGGTCAACTACGGCTTCAACCATTTCACCAACGGCAGTCTTGCGCTGAACTACACCCGCAACAAGTTCGCCTTGCGCTTCAACTATCAGGTGAAATACGAGGACGACATCAATGACGGCTACCTCTATCGCTATTACCGCACCACTGGCGACAGTCTCAGCCAGCAGATCAACGCCCTGCGGACGGTCTTCAACAACAACATCTCCCTCGGGGTCACCATCAAACCCGATATGCGGAACAAGATCGATGCCGATTTCCGGCTCATCCTGCCCCGCCTCAACACCGTGCAGGACCTCTCCAACGATTGGTTCCACAACGGCATCCTGACGCACGAGAATCGCCGCAGCGACGTGACATGGAACCGCGAGAACCTCGATGGTACGTTAGCCTACTGGCACGCCATCCGTCCCGGGAAACTCACCTTCTCCGTCAAAGCGAACGTTTCCAAGATTTGGGGACACCGCCCGTCGTATTACTTCTTGGAGGGTGATTCGGTCAGCAAGTCGGTGTCGGGCGGCAGTCCGCTGCTCACCTCCGCGCAGACGGACTGGCGCGTCATCGAGAAATACGGTTTCTGGGATGCGGGGGTGAAGTTCTCCTACCGCCAGAACGACATCTACCACAACTTTTTCGTGTGCGACAGTCTCGGTTGGGACTACTCTCATCAGTTTAGTAACGACCTGATACACAAGGAGTACGTGCCTGCCGCCTACGTGCAGTTCACCTCTACGGAGTGGCGCGACCGTTTCATCTGGAGCGCCGGTCTCCGTGCCGAATACAGCCGCACGCACCTGCACAGCGAGAAGGAGGTTTTGGACGAGTGGTCGCAGCATTTCTTCCTCGGACCGTCGCTGTCGTTCAAGTACAAGATTTCCAAGAAGCACAGCCTGTCGTTCGCCTATTCGCGGCGCATCACGCGACCTACCTATCCGCAGCTCAACCCCTACATGAGCATGATCGACCCGCACAACTTCGAGCAGGGCAACATGCACCTCCAACCCGAAACCGCCGAC
>JBGUPL010000105.1:0-4202 GCA_045130275.1 Bacteroidales bacterium | reverse complement strand
GTCCGCAGAGACCCGTGCGAAACACACCGCCACGGACATTGCCGATGACGCCGCCCTCACCGTCTATCCCAACCCCACCGACGACCTCCTGTACATTGAGCTGTCCGGCGGCGCGGGCATCGCCAATGTGGCACTGTACGATTTGCAGGGGCGGATGGTGGCGGGCGCGGGCGCACACGCAGGTACGCCTCAACCCGCAGGTGCGCCCCAACAGGGCACGACCACCACGATGGACCTGCGGAGCGTCCCCGCCGGCATGTATCTCCTGCGCGTGACAGACGGGGAGGGGAAGGAATATGGGCGGAAGGTGGTGAAGAGATAGTGGGCGGCGTTCGTGAAAAATGTAATTTTGCAAGTGAAAGAACATCAGAATAAAAATTACGGTTATGAAAAGAATTTTACAGTCAACTTTGATTCTGGCCTTGGCCTTGGCGGCCGCGACAACGGCGGTGGCGCAGCTGGAACTGCTGCCAGACACACCAAATGACACCTATTTTTATGTCTCCCATCCCGAGTCAGGTGTGGTCTATCTGACTGGAGGCCATGCTGTTTACAAGTCCTACGACAACGGTGAATCCTGGGAAACATGTTATACGTATGACACTGCTTTCCCGACTCGTTTCTTTGGAGCTTGGTTCTTGGACTCGCTGGCGGGTTATGCAACGTGTACGAAGAACGGAAAGAATCCCGGTGCTCATTATTTTTATGATAATTCAGGGAATAGAGTGCCTTCATTGCCGTGGCTTTTCAAGACAGTGGACGGAGGAATCACATGGCAACGTATTGACACCGCCCATTGGTTTGTCAACATCCAATTCGTCAGTCAGGACACCCTGTTTGCGCTGGAAAGTGCCGATACGGTTGATGAGGGAAAACTTTACAAATCCGTTGACGGCGGCCATTCGTGGATGCAGTTGTCAGTAGGCGACGAGAAGTTGGACGATTATTCTGTCGTGAACGGGAATGTCATTTACGCGCTACACGGTTGTGAATATTTTCACGAATGGGGGTTTAATAGCCCTGCACAGCCTGTTGTCTATAAATCTGTTGACGGTGGTATGTCGTGGAGTAATACCAATCTCTTGGACACCATTGGGAACAAAGGTCCTTTAGTGATGGACCAGATCTATTTTTATGAAGATGGAAAAGGAGCAATATATGGCCACGACAATGTTTTCACCGACAACGATTTTGAAACATACGAAGTGGTCGGCTCGGGGTTCTCAAGTTTTCCCGACTGTTGGAACTTTCAGAACAGCACGCTGAAAAACGGTTTCCAGATTGCCACATCGTGGGATCACTTCCATGTTGATGGATACAGTCGAGTGTTGATTTCCAGAGATTTTGGCAGGCATAGAAAACACATGACATTTTTGAATTCGGACAATCCTTTGGGTTACTTGAATAATGTCTGCAATTTGGATGGCTGTGAGTATGACTCAACGTTCTTCATAACAATACTGAGTTCTTATGGAGGGGAATTGTTCCGTGCAAAAGGCGCAGACTTTCCGAATGTGAGCGTGCCCGCGCGTCCTGAAATCTCGTGCTCTGTGTTGCCCAATCCTTTTTCCTCTCAGTTCACATTAGCCTGTGAGATTTCTTTCAACAGGGTTGAGGTGTATGCCTCGTCAGGCCGCCTTGTCCAAACAGCGGTTTGCGATGAACAGCGCACTGTAGGAATACAAGCCGATTCGTGGCCCGCAGGCGTCTATTTGTTGAAGATTTATACTGAAAAAGGGGTGATTGTCGAAAAAATCGTGAAATCATGAAAAATCGAATCTCTCTCTTTTTATTGTTGTGGACCACGTGCCTTTTCACCTATGCTCAGACTGACCACTTTCTGATTGGTATTTGGTCATTCTCTCACGACAATGCAGCCTCTGGCTATCATGCCGGTATCAACACTACGATCGGCAATTCGACAGAGTTCTATCAATTATTTAAAGAGTGTGGTTTCAACACTGTTCAGATTGAGTACCAATTGATGCCGCACTACAACAACATGCAACACGCATCCTCAAATCCCTCTAAAGATTTTTTAGACAGAGCTGATTCTTTGGGAATGAAAATAATTCTGGATTGTCCTGACCTTTATGTGGACAGGAGAATCGACACTATGTATGAGTTGGTGTCTGGCTTCACCCAATACAACCCGACCAATAGTTCCAACGGGCTCAATTATTACGGGAATCATCCTGCTATAGCAGGCTTTGCCGTATGTGATGAGCCAACCACGGTAGTCTTTCCTGACATCGCCTCGTTTTTTTCAGACATCGAAAACTATGATCATAACATGCTTCGGCTCGTCAACCTGCTTCCCTCGTATGGCAAAGACACAGCTTTCGGCTACCCAGGCGTGGGATTTGCGGACGCCTACCCTCAGTATGTCGAACATTTTATCGAAACGACCCATCCAAACATTCTTTCATTCGATGCCTATCCTATTCATTTCTTCAACGCATGCGATAGTTGCACTTTTTATAACTTGGTCTGGCCTAACTCGTTCTACTTCAATTTTGATGTCGTTGCCAGGGTTGCTGAGAACCATCATATCCCATTTGTTTATATTCCCACATTCTTGTCTGTCCGAAATTATGACACATTGAAGAATGTTTCCGAGATGCGCTATGTGGTATATGCCGGACTAATGCATGGGGCAAGAGGTCTGAATTATTGGCATTCAGGGGCAAATTATCACATGTGGGATCTGCTCAGAATCGAAACGAAAGAATTCTTGAGATATATTCATCATAAAATTCAAAGCCATGAAGACCTTTTATTGTCACTTCACTATAAAGCCTCCTACCATGTTGACTGTATTTCCACAATATACCCAAGCGCCACAAACGGCGAATACATCCCCGTCCACATGCAGTGGACCGCGTTCGGCAACGACACATTCACCCAGGCGATATTCAGCCCTATAAACCCCATCGAAGCTGTCAGCGGATTCAGCATGGACAGCCTGGCCATTTCCTACCTGTTTGACGACAGCGGCGGAAAATATTTCTGGGTGGACAACAAGAGCTTCAAAACCCCACTGCAAATACAACTGAATCTGAACAATAGTTGTTCCGTCGTGGATGTGATGAATGACCAACGCTGTCCGCAAAGCGGAAACGTTGGAGTACAACTTTTGCCGGGAGAGGCAAAGCTTTTCAGGGCTTTCTTCACGAATGATGCGGACACGGTCTTGTCGTCCGTCACTTGGAGCCAGAAAAGAGTGCAGGGACAATCACTGGTAGTGGACTCCCTGACCGTCTTGACCATTAAGGATACCTTGTTTATGGCTGGCAACGCCCGCCTCATCGTCCGCCCCGGCGGCAAGCTCATCGTTGACGGCGGCACGTTGACCTCGGCCTGCGCGGGTGAGATGTGGCAGGGCATAGAGGTGGTTGGCGACCGCACCAAGAGCCAGACCGCCGCTAACCAAGGCGTCGTGGAACTGAAAAACGGCGCGGTCATCGAGAACGCCTGGTGCGGCATCCGCACGGGTCTGCGCGAGGACACGGTGACTTTCGCCACCACTGGCGGCATCATCACCGCCGACAGTGCCGTCTTCAAGAACAACAGGCATTCTGTGGTCATTAATTCCTACGCCCATACCACTCCGTCAGGGAACATTTCCACCTACAGTGCCTCGTTCACCCGATGTTCCTTCACCATCGATGCGAACAACCTCTTCGCCTCCAACAACACCGCCTTTGCCGAACATGTGCGATTGTGGGATGTGAAATGGATTCCTTTCAAGGGCTGCGTCTTCGAGAATCGGGCAACCGACCTTCTTTTCAACGGCAGAGGGATTTACGCCGAGGATGCGGGACTGCTGATCAACACCTACTGCGCTGTCAACTATCAGGCAGACTGCAAATGCCCGGCCACTTATGCCGACAGCTGCACTTTCTACGGCTTCGCCACCGCCGTGGAGGTGAACACGTCCGGCAACCCGTATGCCGTGACCGTCAACCAGGCGCAGTTCAGCGGCAATGGCACGGGTGTACGCATCAACGGAAACAACTTCGCCACCGTGACCCGCTGCGATTTCGACCTTACCACTTGGCCGGAAAGTGTGCGCAGCAACTACGGGCTTTATCTCAATGGCTGTACAGGCTACAAGGTGGAAGAGAACACCTTTATGCGGACAAGCTATCCCACCGGACCGCTCGCCATTGACAATAGTACGGGTATTTGTGTGAAGACCT
>JBGUPL010000104.1:0-18541 GCA_045130275.1 Bacteroidales bacterium | reverse complement strand
ATCCAGCGGCTTCGGCAGGCGGATGGCGGCGGGAACCGTCTTCTCAATCAGTTCGTCCATCGTCTTGACACCGATGACATCTAACATTTTCTGTTGTTCGTTCACGGCAGGACCGTTGTGTCTGCACGTAAAATCGTCTTTAATTATCATATTGATTATCAGTTTGTTATTAATACTTTTGTACAAAATTTAAGAAAGGCAAAGATACATTTTTTTTCACATGCTCTTTAATTACCTCGTATATCATCTCTTAATAAGAATTTGGCGATATGAAGCATAAAGTGGCGAAAATAGTACTGTCCACAGGTGGATTATTGTCTTAAATCATTTTTATATTGTTCTATTTGTTGTATTGTGTAACCAACTTATTGAAAATAATTCTATTTTTGCCGCTTGAATTGTTCTGAATTTCATATTGATGAAGAATATGACCCATAAAGACGAGTTACCTATTGTGTCGGACGTGACCAACACCGCCAAACGAACTATCTGGCGAAACAAGGAAGTGCAGTTAATGGAGGTGGGTGAAGTTGCGGGAGAGCGGCTTCCGGAATATTTCCACAATAATGATTACGTGATTTTGTTTATCACGCAGGGAACACTTTACGGACAGTTCAATCTCCGGGATGTTGACCTGGTTGCCCCTTCCGCGGTGTATATATTCAACGACCAAGAATTGCACTACAAGGGCAGCACTCCCGACCTGAAAGTTCGTGCCTTGGCTTATTCTCCAGCCATAGCCGAGGAACTCGCCTTGCCGATACCCCGTGACATGATGCAGTTTGCTTACGTCCGTCCCGCTATTCCCCTTGCTGACGTGGATATGAAAATCGTGATGCAATATCTTGATCTTATGGAGGTTATTATGTGTCGTGATGACAAGGACAGGCATTCCACCATTCTGCACCTTATGCGTTCACTTTTGACGTTCAGCCTAAGTTCATACGCCAGGAGTGTCCCTTTGCAGAAACCGCTCTCTCGTGCCGAGGATATTGCCGGAAGATTCATGTCGTTGGTGGACATGCATTGCGCGGAGCATCATTCTATCGATTGGTACGCCAGTGAGATGTGTTTGTCGCCCAAATATATTGCCAATGTGGTGAAGCAGGTTACGGGCAGGACGGCGGGAGATTGTATTTCAGAGTGCCTTATTCGCCAGGCGAAAGCGATGCTTATGGCTTCCACATTACAGATACAGCAGATTTCCGACCGTCTTGGATTTCGTAATCAAAGCCATTTCGGCACGTTTTTCCGGCGGGCGACGGGTGTCAGCCCTCGTGCCTTCAAGAAATAAACCCACTGTGTTTCTCAAATAATCTCCAGATGTTTAAGAAACATGGTCATGATTTTCGGCATCGGATATTCATCGATGTCATCAAAATTGATAATCAGCTGATTGTCTTTTAATAATGGAAGTTTTTTTGCATTTTTCACATAAAATGCTGCATGGATGATTTGGTGTGAAAGCACTTCACGAGCCGAGAAATCCGGTTTTTTTGGATATGTTTCAGAATAGGTCTCTCTGAGAGGGAATTGATACATGTTTTTCCAAATGTCCGACCCTGTTCTTTTTTCTATTATTGTTTGATTATCAGATAGATAAACATCAAAATGGAAATAGCGGTGTTTGGATTCGGCTTTCTTTTTCTTAACGGGCAGAATATCCACTAAATTGTTTTTGAAGGCGTAACAGCTTGATTGGAAAGGACATTCATTGCACTGAGGATTGCGGGGCACGCACTGCATGGCCCCGAAGTCCATGGCTGCCTGGTTGAAGACACCGGGTCGGTTGGAATCAATCTCTGTTTCACAAATTGTCGTAATTTTCTTTAACACAGTGGGTTGCGTTACATCTTCGCATACACCGAAAATCCTGCTAATGATTCGGATCACGTTGCCATCGACCGCAGGGTAGGGCAGTCCGAAAGCGATGGAGGATATGGCCGCCGCGGTATAATTCCCAATCCCTTTGAGCGACAAGATTTCCGCGTGCGTTTGCGGAAATGTGCCGTTGTGCTTCGCCATGATTTCGCGGGCGGCGGAGTGCATGTTGCGGGCGCGGGAGTAGTAGCCGAGACCCTGCCACACTTTCAGCACTCGCTCCTCATCGGCTTCCGCCAACGCTTTGACGTTCGGGAAGTTGTCGATGAATCGGAGATAGTAATCCCAACCCTGCTGCACGCGAGTCTGCTGCAGGATGATTTCGGAAACCCAGATTTTGTAGGGGTCGGTCTCGCCACGCCACGGCAGGTCGCGCTTGTGGTCTTCATACCACGATACCAGCGTGTCGGCGAAAGTGGTCATCAGTTGTTTTGGATCAGTTGGAAAAGCTGGTCCAGATTCGGGGTGAGGATGATTTCCGTGCGGCGGTTTTTGGCGCGCGCCTCGGGCGTATTGTTCTCATCCAAAGGCAGATATTCGCTACGTCCAGAAGCAGACAAGCGCGTAGGTTCAATGTTGCCGTTCTCCAAGAGGGCTTTCACCACGGCAGTGGCGCGCATCACACTTAAGTCCCAGTTGTCCTTGATTTGACCGCTGCCACGGTAAGGCACATTGTCGGTGTGGCCTTCGATGAGCACCGAAATTTCCTGCTCGTTTTCGAGCACTTTGGCGAGCTGTTTGATGGCGTTGAGGCCTTGCTCGTTGATGTTCCAGCTGCCTGACGCGAACAACAGCTTGTCGTCCATAGAGACATACACTTTGCCGTCTTTTTCATGCACTTTCAGCCCGCTGCCCTCAAATCCTTTCAAGGCGTTGCTCACTTTGTCTTTCAGGGCTTTCACTTCGGCGTCCTTTTGTGCCAAAATATTTTGCATTTCACTGATACGCTGTTCTTTAAGAGCGAGTTCTGCGCGGGCTTTCAAAAGGGAGTCTTTTTGCATCTCAAGCATTTTCTCCTTAACGCTCATCTCATCTTTGTATTTGTCGAGGTTGCCGAGCAGGTCGTTGATGGTGTTCTGGTTGTTGGACGAGATGTCGGCGAAGTTCTTCAGCAACTCGTCATAGTCGCTTTTGGCTTTCTCGTATTCCCTTGTGGCACTCCATGCCTGGCGGAAGAGACGTAGTGTGTCGGCGCGAAGCTGGTCCACCTCTTCGGTCAGCGCGTTCAGTTGGGCGGTCAGGCTTTTTTTCGCATCTTGGCAGTTTTTGTTTTCGGATGTCATGAAAGTCAGCTCATCCTGAGTGCGCTGAT
The DNA here is from genome assembly GCA_045130275.1 of Bacteroidales bacterium. Lineage (GTDB taxonomy): Bacteria > Bacteroidota > Bacteroidia > Bacteroidales > WCHB1-69 > F23-D06. The sequence continues at coordinate 15,348 of JBGUPL010000104.1, read as the reverse complement.
ATTTGAGTTTCAGCTCGTTATATTTCTGCTTGGTCACACAACCGGAAAAAAGTGCGGTCACGGCCAGTAAAAGAAGCGTTGTTTTGAATGTTTTTTTCATATTTTGAACCAATATTTGCATAATCGGCAAAAATACGGTATAAAACGATGTGTTCTCACCGTCTGAAATAAAGATATAAACAATGGGATTTGGATAAAATCAGAGTTCAGTGACCACGGTCATGGGTACTTTCCGCAGGGCTTCGGTGATGCGTTCGGCATCGCGCTGGCGCACGGATATGGTATAAATGCACTGCATAAAACTTTGTCGATCAAGAACTTGAACTTCTGGATCTTTCAAAATTTGCATAATGTCATTCATTTTCACGTATTCGAATGTCACGCTGAAGGTTTCCTGGATGGTGCGTTCCACGATGACGGCCGCGTCCAACGCCTCGCGTGCAGCTACCTTATATGCATTTTGCAAGCCACTGACGCCCAACTTGATACCACCAAAATAGCGCACCACAATCACGAGGGTGTTCGTCAGGTCTTTCGACAGCAATTGTCCGTAAATGGGGCGGCCGGCGGTTCCGGAAGGCTCCCCGTTGTCGTTGAGACGGTAGGCATCCTTGTGCGGACCGAGGATGTAGGCGTAACAATGGTGTCGCGCGTCCCAGTGCTTCTTTTGGATTTCGGCGAGCCGTTGCTTCACCTCCGCCTCGCTCTGCACGGGAAACGCGTACGCTAGGAACTTGCTGCGTTTTTCGCTGTAGCTGCCCTCGGCCGGTTTCTCTATGGTTTTATAGCTGTCGTCGAACATACATCAACAGATTTTCGTCAATATGCACTATTTTCTCAGGTACGCCAGGTGTTTTAGGAGCGGTAAGGCCTTTGCCCCAGGTTTGGTCGCCGACCAAAATCCGTGCTTCGTCCCATAAATCCGACGATATGAAACGCTCCAATGTGTTCTTTCCCCCTTCGACAATAACAGACTGTATTCCAAGTTGATACATTTTCTTAATAGCTTCATCTGTATCCTCAGGGAGAGGGGTGTACGGCATTTCGGAAATGATATCTTCCCCGCGTTGCATTACGAAGCGCCGGGGGTTCTTGCCCGGGTACTCGCGAGTGGTGAGCTGGGGACGGTCGTTGCGCATGGTGCGGTATCCTACCAGAATGGCATCTTCCTCACTCCGCCATTTGTGGGTCAGTACTTTCAGCGCGTAATTTGTTATCCAATAAGAGGTTGTATCGCTTTCTTGCCGGTCGATGTCCATGTAACCGTCTCGGGTTTGCGCCCATTTAAGGATGATATAGGGACGCTGTTTCCGATGGAACGTGAAGAACCGTTTGTTGAGTTCCTCGCATTCCTCGCGGCAGACATTTTCCACCACCTCCACGCCCGCATTGCGGAGTTTGCGCACGCCCGCACCGTTCACCTTGTCGTGGTAGTCGATGGAGCCAATGACCACTTTGGGAATGCCGTGGCGGATGATGGCGTCGGCGCAGGGCGGTGTCTTTCCGAAGTGCGAACAGGGCTCCAGATTGACATACAGTGTGCTGCTCTTCAGTAACTCCTTGTCTTTTACGCTGTTGATGGCGTTAATTTCAGCGTGAGCTTCACCGCAGCGGTGATGGTAACCTTCACCGATAATGATTCCGTCGTGCACAATGACCGCACCCACCATCGGATTGGGGCTTGTGCTACCCAATCCCAAGGTGGCCAACTGCAGGCATCGTTGCATATAGGTTTCGTCGCTCATGCCTACTGCTGTTTCAGGAAGTAGGAAAGCGGCTGGTTTTGGCGGTCGAAGTGGTAGTATTGGCACTGCAACAGATTTTTCGTGTTGCCGTTGAGGATTGCGTAGAATTTGTCTCGATTATATGGTTCATTTTCAGCACGTTCCTCACCTCCGACAATCGCATCCAGGTAATATGGATCCAGTTCCAACTTACGGTACATATCCAACGTTGTTTTGTTGCCCTCCACATCTGTCAATGTGATGGTTTTGAAGTGGTTATACCTTAAAATGGAATCTCTGTCTCCATCGGATATGTTCGAAATGAAGATTTCGTAATTCTTGTCGCGGTATTCCGCCAGCATATCCAACAGTTTCACCGTATCATAATCGGGAATCAATTCATTATGAATATTGTATAAACTGAAAAAGCGCGGACCGGATTTTTCTACATAGTAGGACTCTTCGGGGTGTTCCAAATCTTCCACCATCAGCGATTTTATGCGGGTGATTTTCGTGGAGAAGAGGTCGCAATTGTACCAATCTACCGGTTTGTAAGCGTAGAAAGGGGTCAGGAATCCACGGAAACCCGGGATGTGGACAATGCAGGGCTCGTCGAAACCCTCCAAGATGGCATAGTTGGACACATTGTTCATCGTGGAAGGACCCATATAATAGGTTTTTACATTGCGCTCTTTGGTGAAAAACGGGATGCCGAAAAGTTTGAATTTGGGTGCTTTTTGGTAAATTTCCACTTTCACAGCATTCACAGACATCATTTTGTTGATGTTCGACTGGGCGGTTTTGGCCACCGTTTGCTGCAGGGTGACATTGTGGATGGTGGACAACAAGTCGTTGACCTTCTGGGGCATCGCTTTTACGGAATCTTGCACATACCAGCCGTCATCGTGGCGCACCAGAAGGGAATACTCCCCGTTCATGTCGGCGATGAAGATCTTGGTGATGTTGTTGGTGTCCTTGATGGCGAAGAGGTCTGATTTCGGTTGGTTGCGTCCGACGGATCCGGTTTTGAATAATATCAGCAGCAGGCAACCGATGAGCAACACGGCGGCCAGGATGATGTATATCGCTTTCTTCTTCATTGATTATTATTGTAATAAAATTGTACGTTTGGTCTGTAGAGACGCAATATTGCGTCTCTACATTGGCGACCGCATTTTATTGCCAGCGTTGTTCCGACTTGTCGATTTCGCGCTGCAAATTGGCGGGCAAACCCTCCTTCATGCATTGGTGGCACTTCATATCCAAGGTGTACATTCGTCCGATGCAGTAGTTGGAGTGCTTGCAGCCGCTGCGGGTCACTTCGCCGGAGTGGAGTTTGTTCACGAAGTCGGTGTCGTGGACGAGGGCGCGGGCCATCTGGAAGGCCACGAAACCGGAGTTGAGCACCTTCTCCATATTGTCCTTGTCAACCATGCCGCCCACGTAGATCAGGGGCATCTTCACCGCCTGGCGGAATTTCATGGCCGTGTCGTAGAAGTAGGCATCTTTGTAGGGGACGGTGGGGATGACAATGTGTCCGCCGAGATGCAGACCGATTTTCAGCCACCAGAACTTCTTCGTGTCCATGTAGTAAGCCATCGTCTTCACCGGCATGGAACCGCGCATCACATCCATCGGGGCTTTGCTGACAAAGCCGGCAGTGAGCACGAGCGCGTGCACGCCGAGACGTTCCAGCTCTTGGGCGACATTGATGCATTCATCCTCCTGCATACCGCTGCGGAAACCGTCATACATATTGGTTTTCACCACGATGGCCATGTCGTCCTTGGCTTCTTCCATCACGCGGGAGATGACGCGGCGCATGAAACGCATACGGTTTTCAAGAGAACCGCCATATTCGTCCTTGCGACGGTTGGTGTAGGGTGATAAGAATTGGCTGATGAGGTAGCCGTGGCCGGCGTGCACCTCAATGCAGTCGAAGCCGGCGCGGCGGCAAAGGTCAACGGCTTTGCCGAAATCTTCCACAATCTGGTCGATGTCCTTGATGGTCATCTTGCGGGTGAAAGTGGGAGAATAGAGGTTGAAGCGACCGGACGGGGAGAGGGGTTTCTCGCCGCAGGTGGCGCGGTGCGTCATGTTGCCGCAATGCCCGATCTGGATGGAGGCCTTCGCGCCCTCTGCGTGGATGGCGTCGGTCAACTTTTTCAGATCCGGAATTATCTCTTCGCGCAACCAAAGCTGTCCTTCGAAGGAGAGGCCGCTGCGGCTCACCGAGGCATAGGCCACCGTGGTCATGCCGATGCCGCCACGGGCAACCGCCGTGTGATAGTTGAACAGAGCTTCCGACGGTGCGTTCTTAATCGCCATGTTCTCAAATGCTGCAGAACGGATGGTTCTGTTTCTCAATGTTATAGGCCCAATCTGACAGGGCGTGAAAATAGGGGATTCGATCATTTTTAAAGGTTAAAGGTTAATGGTTAAGGGTTAAAGTTAAGGGTTAAAGGTTAGAGGGTTAGAAGGTTAAAGGGTTAAAGGTCAGGAAAACATCGTTAACCTTTAACCGTTAACCTTTAACCGTTAAAACCTATAGCGGACGCCGATGGCAACGTTGAGGAGATTGGAGGTGAGGTCGCCTTGGCGCAGACCGAACAGGTTGAGCGTCGGGCGCCAGTCGAGGCTTAGGTTCAACGGGATGTTGAAGTCATACTCCAAGCCGATTTGTGCAGCCACGGGAACGCCCAAGCGGCGGTAGGTGGTCAGGTTACCGTGTTTGTCGTAGTGCGGCAGGTCGAAAAAGTCTCCGTAGCCCCAGCTCACCCCGACACCGGCACCGATGTACCAGTAGAGGTCGGTGGTGATGTTCGCTATCCAATCGTAGAGAATCATCGCCTGGACGCGGCCGTAGGTGTAAGAATGGATGATGTCGCCGTCGTCGGTGTGCTCGATGCCTTTTGAAAAGATGAAAGGCGTGATGCCGGCGTCTATTTCCAGCATCCCCGAAATGAGCTCGTGTTGGTAGGAGGCCTCGAAGTTGTAACCGATTCGGGCACCGATGGCTTTGGGTTGTGCCATGGCAACCCCTGCCGCCATCACGATCATAACGATTGTAATCAGTGTTTTTTTCATATCTTTAATTTTTATTAATTTAACATATTGATATTTAAGATTCTACATTGAAAAGATTCGCAAGGCGTTTTCCGTTGTCCGTTCCATAACCTCTTTCACCGACACATCCATGATTTCGGCGATTTTTTGCGCGATGAGGGGGATGTAGCTGCTCTCGTTGGGGGTTCCCCGGTGCGGGGTAGGGGCGAGGTAGGGTGCATCGGTCTCTAACACGATATGGTCCAACCCGATTTTCGGGACGAGTTCCTGCAGTTTGCTGTTCTTGAAGGTCACGATGCCACCGATGCCGATAGCGAAACCGTGCTTGGCTGCCCATTCCGCCTCTTGAATGCCTCCTGAGAAACAATGCAACACACCGCGGAGTGAACCCATTTCATACTGGTTCAGGATCGGGATGGCTTCGCTGTATCCGTTGCGGATGTGCAGCGACAAAGGCATCTGGCGTTCGCAAGCCCAGTCAAGTTGGCATTTGAACACCTCCAGCTGCTCCCGCTCGAAATCCCGGTCGTGGTAGAAATCCAACCCGATTTCGCCGATGCCGACAATGTTGCGGTCCCCGATATGGGTCTCCAGCTCCGCCAGTTGCGCCTGATAGTCTTCCTTCACATCGGAAGGGTGCAACCCGATGAGACCGAAAATATTTTCAGGAAACATTTCCACCGCCTCGGCGATCATCGGCGGGGTGAGCGCATCGACGCAAGCGAGAAGCACCCGTTCCACATGCGCATCAATCGCACGTTGAATCACCTCCCGAAGGTCTTCCGGATAATACTCACGATAAAGGTGAGCATGCGTATCTACGTAGTAGTTCATCATTCTACATTCTGCGTTCTACATTCTTCATTCTGCAATGAAAACACATGCCTTTGCGTGAAAAGCAGCACTGCGGCAAGCACTGCGCCGAGGACGTCGGAGATGGTAAGCGAAATCCAAACCCCGTTGAGGCCGGACAGACCCGACTTCATGAAGATCAGGGGGATGAGGATGCTCATGGGCACAAGGAAGATGACCTGTCGAGACAGGCTGGTGACGATGGCCACCCATGGTTTGTCAATGGATTGGAAGAAATTGGAGTTGACGATGGTGAAGCCTATGAGCGGGAACATCACCATACTGTATCGTAGAGCCGTCCTGCCCAGTTCGATGAGGTGCGGATCCGTGGTGAACACACGCATCATGGTGCGCGGGATGGTGCAGGAAATCACACTGCCGGCCAAACCGATGGCCACGCAGATCCACATGGTCATGCCGTAAACGTGCTTCAGACGGTGTCCATGGCCGGCTCCGTAGTTGTAGCCTGCAATCGGCTGCATACCTTGACAGACACCTATAATCATGAGGACCAGGAAGTTTCCGTAAGTATTGCAGATGCCGTAGGTGCCGACGGCATAGTCGCCGCCGTAACGCACCAGTTGTGAGTTGAGAATGCCGACCACGCCTGCGGCCGCCAGATTCATCAGGAACGGGCTCATGCCGATGAGCGTGATGTTGCGGAAGATATAACCCCGCAATTTCCATGCATGCGATTTAAAGCGGATAAAGGAATCAGGTTTCACAAAATGCAGCACCGAGACCAGGGCCATGCAGAAGATGGAGATGGTGGAGGCGATGGCCGCGCCTTTGATACCCAAATGCAGTGCGAAAATGAAAATAGGATCCAGGATGATGTTGAGCACAGCGCCGCCCGCCATGATCAGCATCGATTTGGTGGGATAACCCGACGCGCGGATCAGACCTGTGAGATTGTAGGCTATCGTGATCAAGAACATGCCCGGAAGGATGTAAACCATGTATTCGCGTGCGTAAGCCACCGTCTCTGGCGTCGCGCCGAACAACATCAGGATCTTGTCTAAGAAGAGGTAACAAAACAGCACCACCACGCTGCTCAGTATCAGCGTGAATATCAAACTGTTGCCGAGAATATTCTCCGCCCATTCGTTGTCTTTGCGCCCCAGGACGATGGACATTCGGGCCGACGATCCCACACCGATGAGCGAGCCGAAAGCGTGTATGATGTTCATTAGCGGGAAGGTGATGGCGAGGCCGGCGATGGCCAGCGCGCCTACACCCCGTCCGATGAAAATACGGTCCACGATGTTATAAATGGAAGCGATGATCTGGCTGATCACCGCCGGCAGGGCATATTTCCACAGCAGATTGCCGATGTCCTGCGTCTCCAGTTCCTTTGTTCTGTCTAACGTTTCCAATTATAGTATTTTTAAGCCCGCGAAAATACAATTTTTTTCGCACATACGAACATATTGATGACAGGACCTGTTGCAGGCCAAGTTTAGGAACCATTGACCCTCTTCCTACGTATAAGCAGACTCGAAAATGAATGAACAATTGTTGATTTTTTTCGGGAAAAGAGGGTTGATTTTAAAAAAAATATACTTTTGCACGCTTGAATTTGGAGTAAAATCTATTCGATTTTCACTTGAAAATTTAAAGTAAATATTTGATTATGAATAAGTTATGTTAAAATTAAAATAATTAAATTATGGTAAAGAAAAGTCTATTTTTGAACGGAATAGCGCTTTTAATGTGCTTGTTCTTGTTTGCAGGAGTTTCTGCGCAGACTGAGCAAACCGCCAGCAGAGAGTTCACCACGGTGGGCACCACCGAATGGAGTCTGCCGACAAATGTATATGTGACTGGAGTCACCATCGAGGCGATTGGTGGTGGCGGTGCAGGTGGTTATGTCGAAAAACCTGGCACGTGGAACTTTAATTTCCAGGCGGCAGGCGGTGGCAGCGGCGCGGCATACGCGAAATCCACTCTCACCGATTTCAGCCAAGGGGAGACGTTCACCATTACCGTGGGTGCCGGCGGTACCAATGTTGACGGCAACTCGGTCCACGGCGGCAACAGCGTAGTGAGTTCCAATGGTACGGATTGGGTGGTGGCCGCAGGCGGTATGTCTGTGACCGGCACAAACACAGTGGAAGGAGCTACTGCCCAGGCCGCCACCGTTTCCACCGGCAATGTGTTGGTTAACATTGGCGGCAACGGCGGCAACTCCTTTGGCAGCAACAGGTTAGGTTTAAATGTGACAGCTTCCGGCGCCGGTGGTGGTGCTGGCGGCTCCACAAGTGCCGGCGGTGATGCTGTGCATGCCACAAGCGGCAATCCCGGTGACGGTGGTGCAGGTGGCGGCGGTGACGCAGGTGCCGGCCACGACGGTTCCGGTACCTGGAACTCATGGCCTGGCAATGCGCTGGCTGGCTCTAACTACGGCGGTGGCGGTGCTGGTGCCTGGTGCACGGGCGATGTAACTGGACTTATCCCCAACAAGGGCAATGGCGGTGCTGGTGCGCAAGGCCTTGTCCGTATCACCTACACTTACCTCTCCGAGGCAGTCGAGATTGAAGACGCGGAAGCCACGGTTTGCTCCGGTGCGGAATATGACATCGCTCTCGATGTTATTGCCACGGGCTTCGAACTTACCGCCAATAACTTCGTCGTTTTGTTTGGAGATCCCGGTTACAACATTGCCATGGAAGGTGGCTCAATTTATTATAACAACGCAGACTCCAAATGGCATTTCAAAGGCATTATCCACAACTTAACCAACACGACTCAAACCAACAACCATATCTCCATTAAGGTTACCACGCCTGACGAAGTTATGACCGACGAAGCCAACATCACATTGACCGTTTATGGCAATCTCGACGGCGGCGTGATCGCGGAAGGTCAATTCGTTTGCCAAGATCATCAAATCCAAGTTATCAAAGGCGATGGCTCAGTAGTGAACGGCGTGACTACGGCCCCTGTTTCCGGTGGTTCCGGTGATGGCACGTATGCTTGGTATAGAGAATTTTATACCGGTGGTACGAGTGGTCAAGTGTCCGGTGCCAATACCGAGAATTACATCCCTTCAGATGGTGAAACAGGTGACTATTACCTTATAAGAGTGTATAATGACAACGTTTGTGGAACTGAAGTTAGCTCAAACGAACTTGAAGTGACGACGGTGGATCCATTTGTGCAAGATCCGTTTGAATATGATCCCGACACTATCTGCTCCAATGAGAGTAAAACGATTACGCTTGCAGTAACAAATACTTCATCCCCTGCTTGGGATGAATTTAATGCGTACTTTTTTGATTGGAGCATTTATTGGCAAAAGTCAACCGACAAGGGTGCAACATGGGAAAATGTAGTGTCTGCTCAATCTATTTCTAATGAGCTTGAGTATGAGGTCAATCTCACTCCCGCGGATTTCAGTGCCGGTGATGACATCTGGTATCGCTATGCGCTGAAGCCTGAAACGTGCGACTCCATCCCCAGCAATGGCGTTTACATGCTCCACGTTAAGGATCTCCCGGACTACACCGACCAGTTCGAGGATTTGGAAATCACGCTGTGGTACGGTGCTTGCGACACGGCAATTGCCGTTCCTGAGCTCACCCCCACTCCTGCCTCCATCACCCGCGCGGACAATTACGGCGACCGCCTCGTCCCGGGCGAGTATGAACTTAGATGGAACGTGATTGCCGACAATTGCAACATCCCGGTGGAATACGCCCAGAATGTCACGGTGGAGTTCCCCGAGTGCGGCACGTTGGAAGAGCCGAAGACTGCCTTTGACGCTGACGGCAAGGAGTACCAGACCATCCGCGTCGGTTGTGACTGCTGGTTCGCCGAGAACTTGAGGACCAACGCTCCCGATGCTGCTTACTATGACGACGACGATGCCAACGAGGCTTTCGGCAAACTCTACACGTGGGCAGACGCTGTGGGTGTGAACAACGAGGAACATTCCACGATGCTGGGTACCACCTTCATCCAAGGCATTTGTCCTGAGGGTTGGGCTATTCCTTCTGTGGCGCAATACAACACCATGTTAGCCAAAGCCGGTGGTGCTCAGGCTATCATGTCTGACGAAGAGAGCGCTTGGCTGCCCGGCTACGCCGGCACGAACGCCTCCGGTTTCGGTGCTATGGGCGCAGGCTACTACGAGTCCCTGCAGTATCAAAGACAACTCGGTTACACCTATTTCTGGACATCTGATCTTAACGTCAACAACTCCAACGTGGCCAAGGTTATGGAGCTTCGCTGCGGTTGCGACGAGTTCACCTGCAGAGAGAAGAGCAAAGAGGACAAGGTCAGCGTGCGTTGCGTGCGCGTGGAGCCCCGATAGACCTTTTGTTTACGGCACTGAAATAAATGACAGATGCCGACGACAACGGGTTCAAAGTAGTTCCGACATCTGGACTATTCCGTCCGTTGCCTGAAGGATGCGGAATAAAAGACTTAAGACTTGAGATTTTTGGGGAATCCGAAAGGGTTCCCCTTTTTAGTAGTCATACTGAAAAAAAAAGGATCCTCTCGGATCCCCATTATTCAACATTCAGTGTCTCGCCCTTGCGGGTTGGAGGTTTCGTTTGGCCGGAAAAGGGTGGCGTTAACGTCCTTCGTACATTTTCTTGTAGTACTCTGCATATTCGCCGGAGGTCACATGGTTGAACCATTCCTCGTTGGCGAGATACCACGCCACTGTTTTTTCGAAACCTTCGTCGAACTTCACCTTCGGAGACCATCCCAGCTCTTCGCGGATTTTGGATGCGTTTATGGCGTACCGGAAATCGTGTCCGGCGCGGTCGGTGACATAGGTGATCAGTTTCAGTGATTCGCCCTCGGGACGGCCGAGCTGTCGGTCCATGATTTCGATAAGCTTTTTGATGAGGTCGATATTGCGCCATTCGTTGTTTCCGCCGATGTTGTAGGTGCTGCCGGGTTTTGCCTTGTGGAAAATCAGGTCGATGGCTTCCGCATGGTCCTCCACATAAAGCCAATCGCGCACATTGAGGCCCTGGCCGTAAACTGGCAGCGGTTTGTTGTGCTTTATGTTATTGATAAACAATGGGATAAGCTTTTCCGGAAATTGGTTCGGACCGTAGTTGTTGGAGCAGTTGGAGATGACGGTAGGAAGGTGGTAGGTGTCGTGGTAGGCGCGCACGAAGTGGTCGGCGCTGGCCTTGGCGGCGGAGTAGGGGCTGTGTGGGTTGTACGGGGTGGTTTCGCTGAACGACCCCGTGTCACCGAGGGCGCCATAGACCTCGTCTGTGGAGATCTGGTAGAATTTCTTGCCCTCTTCGCAGCCTTTCCAGATTTCGCGGGCGGCGTTGAGCAGATGTACGGTGCCGAGAACGTTGGTGTGGATGAAGGTCATCGGATCCTCAATGGATCGGTCCACATGCGACTCCGCGGCAAGGTGTATCACGCCGTCGAACTGGTGTTTTCGGAAAAGCTCCATCACGAAATCGAGGTCTTCGATGTCCCCTTTTACAAACGTGTAGTTGGGTTTGTCTTTCACATCCGCAAGGTTTTCCAAGTTCCCCGCGTAAGTCAATTTGTCTAAGTTAAATATGTGATAATCAGGATATTTATTCACAAAAAGGCGAACAACATGTGACCCAATAAATCCGGCGCCGCCGGTGATAAGAATATTCTTCATATTGTAGTTTTTTTATGCCGCGAAGATACGTTTTTTTTCGTATTTTCGCGGTTTTATAAAATATAAGCATTATGAAATCCATCAAAACTCTTTGTATGTCTATCGTGATTTGTATGGCGGCGTTGACCGCAAGTATGAGCGCAGAAGCACAGAAATCAGACAGTTACAAGAACGCCGCGTTGGAGAACATCATGACGCGTGTCTCCGTCCGCAGCTACCTCGACAAGCCCGTTGGGGCGGCGCAGATTGAGCAGCTGCTCCGCGCGGGCATGGCGGCGCCTTCGGCCGTGAACCGCCAGCCGTGGCATTTCGTAGTGGTCACCGACCGCGAACAGCTCAACGCGCTCGCCGAGGCCAACCCGCACGCCGGCATGGCCGCCAACGCTCCCCTCGCTCTCGTGGTGTGCGGCGACATGAACAAGGCCCTCGAAGGCAACGCCCGCGAGTTCTGGGTGCAGGACTGCTCCGCCGCCACCGAGAACATCCTCCTGGCCGCCAACGCCATGGGACTCGGCGCCGTCTGGACCGGCACCTACCCGTCGGAGGAGCGTTGCAAGGCCGTTTCCCGCATCCTGAAACTGCCGGAGTCCATTGTCCCGCTCTGCACGATTGTCGTCGGCTACCCCGACAAGGAAAACACGCCCAAGGATAAGTGGAAACCCGAGAATGTTTCCTACAACACCTATGGCAACAAGGATTTCAAAATGAAGGAACGTCCGATACAAGAGTCTGATTTCGTGGAGTTTGACTGTACTCAATCATCGAATCTCAATCCGTTCACATGGTTCAAGGGGAATGGTCTGCTGCTGGCCTCCGGCGACAAAGAGAACCATAACGCGATGACCATCGGTTGGGGTGCCATGGGCAACGTGTGGAGCCACAATGTCAATACCATCACGGTCTATGTTGCGCCCGCCCGCTACACCTACGAGTTTATGGAGAAATACCCCTATTTCACGGTGATGGTCTTCGATGAAGACAGCAAGGATGTGTTGGAATACATGGGCACGCACAGCGGCCGCGACGGCAACAAGGAGCAGGCGCTGGGCTTGCACGTGGCTTACACGGAGCACGGCGCACCTTACTATTTGGAGGCCCGCGAAGTCTATGAGTGCGAGGTCATCTACCGCGACCAGTTCGATAAGGAGGGCTTCGGGGACATCCCACGCAAACGCTACGAGAACTTCCCCGCCGGCATCCACCACCAATACATTGGGAAGATTGTGAGCGCGAGAAGACGGTAGGGATCTATGGACGACAACAGCAAAATAATGGACCTGGCCTACGAGGCTGGCAGCATCCTCCTGGAGAACGGGGCGGAGATCTCGCGCGTGGACGAGACCATGCGGCGCATCGCAGGTCACTACGGCGTGGACGACGAGAGTTTCTTCGTGCTCAGCAACGGCATCATGGCCGCGGCGAAAGGGTTCGCCCGCACCAAGTTCATCCCCATCAAGGGCACGAGCCTCGACAAGGTGGTGGCGGTGAACCAGCTCTCCCGCGAAGTCTCCGAGGGCAAGTGTGACCTCGAGCAGTTAGAGTCGCGGCTGAAGGCCATCCGCGCCATGCGCCCGAAGCCCGCGTGGGAGCAGATTGCGGCCTCCGCGTTCGGCAGCGCGGCCTTCTGCATCATCTTCGGCGGCGGCTTCGCCGACAGCATAGCGGCGTTCGTGGCCGGGTTGGTGCTCTGGGTCTATATGCTGTTCGTCGGTTACCGGCACCTTTCGCGCATCGCGGGCGCTATCACGGGCGGCTTGCTGGCCACCTTGCTCTGCGGGGTGATGTTCCGAATGGGTCTGGGCACGCACCTCAGCAACATGATCATCGGGGCCATCATCCCGCTGATTCCGGGGGTGCCCTTCACCAACGGTATCCGCGACCTGGCGCACGAGGACTACATCGCCGGTGTCACGCGGCTGTTAGACGCGCTGCTCACCTTCTTCTGCATTTCCATGGGGGTGGCCTTGGCGTTCATGTTGGACGCGGCCGTCAGCGGCACGATGGAGCACTTGGAGACGTTGACCGCCGCTCCCGAAACGGCTGGGATGTTCGTGCAGCTGTTAGCCGCCTACGTGGGCACCGTGGCCTTCGCCGTACTCTTCGGCGTGCCCCGCAAGTACTACTTAGACAGCGGATTATGCGGGATGTTGGGGTGGCTGCTCTACCTGATTTTAATGAACTATACGGAGTTGTCGGTCGCCAACGTGGTCTTTTTCGCCACCGTGTTGGTCACCTTCACAGCCATGGTGTTGGCCATCGTGCGCAAGTGTCCGATCACGGTCTATCTGATCTGCGGCATCTTCCCGTTGGTGCCGGGCGCGGGCATCTTCTGGACCACCTACAACGTTGTCTCCGAGCAACTTAGCGCCGCCCTGCACACGGGCGTCACGGCTTTGAAGGTTACCGTGGCCATCGCCTTCGGCATCATCCTGGTGGCGGAGCTGAACGGGAAGAACAGGATTGGGAGGTGGCTAACAAAAAGGAGGAAATGATGGAAAAAGTACTGATTGTTTGCAAACCAAGTGGAAAGAATTGAAAAAATTATAGCACTATGAAAAAAATCACCTTTGTTGTATTATCTGTTCTGATGTCGCTGTGTGCATGGGCACAGCCTGCAGGACATTTCGTCTCCCCGATGTCGCCACGACAAGCGATGCCTTTTTCCGGTGTGAAAAGCGATTACCAATGGAAGATGACGGACTTCCACACGGATGACAACTATCAGATCTGCACCTTCGCCTATAACGGTGACCATCGGCTTTTGGCGATGACCGACTCCATCCGTAACGAGTATCAGGTCATCGACTCCATGAGTTACGACGCCGCCGGCAATTTAGTCCGGCTGTCGGGCTGGCAGAAGCTCGGCGGGGTGTGGCAGAACGTCTATTACATCGACTACACCTACAATGCTGCGGGGCTGATCACCTCAAGGAGCAACTACAACAATTTCGGCGGCACTTGGGAGCTCGGCGGCATCTACCACTACACCTACAATGCGCAGAACCAGCTGGTGCTCACCACCTTGGATTTCGCCGGAATGCTGTATCAAAAGATTGAGTATCAATATGTTGGCAACGACTGCGTGCAGGAGTTGTGGTACAGCTACAACTTCGACACTGGCACGCTTCTCCCGTCGGAGAAGATCGTGACGAGCTATGCCGATGGTCGCAAGGTGCTTCGGTTGGACAGCGTGAGCGACGACGGCTTCAATTGGCAGTACAACGGCAAGTCCACGTATCAGTACGACAATCGCGGCAACTGCACGGAGTACCACCAGTACGACCACACCGACTACGAGGTGGAGCGGAGCGTCTATACTTACGATTATGGCAAGCCGTTGAGCAGCACGGTGATCCCATGGAACCCGGAGATGGACCGTCCGCGCATGTACGACAACGTGGACGCCTGCGTGCGCGAAGCCTGGTACAGCCTGGATGTGGACCACGTGCTGCAGTACGTGTGCGATTTTATTTACGACTACAACGACATCACCACGGGTGTGCAAGCCACAGAGTCCCAGAGCGTTTCCCTTTATCCCAATCCAGCCCCGGGCCGCATTGTGTTAGACGGCTTGGCGGATGGCGAAGCTGAGGTCCGCATCCACGACCTCTCGGGCCGTCTCGTCCTCACCTGCCGCATTGCCGGCCCCACGGCTCTCCTTGACGTCACCGCCCTCGCCCCGGGCTGCTATGTGGTAAGAGTGGTGCAGGGGGATGAGGTGAAGGTTGTGAAGGTGGTGGTGGAGTGAGTTCCTTCAGTTCCATTATATCCAGCATATTGAACAACACTCCGTCAATCTCGGAGTGCCAGGATTGGTGGAAATGAGCGTAGTACCAACGACAAAGCGGATGACCTCTTTCGCGTAGATGCGTGTATAGGGAATCCATTACCTTCCGCTCGTATTTCACATTGTCCAATAAACCCTCATCGCGCATCGCCCAATCGTGTAAACCTTGATGCGACGACAGTTCGCAAAACGACGGCGATGTGTGAGTAATAACTGTATCAATGGCACACGCCTCGTCGATCATCGCAAGTTTCTCCTTGTCAAAAAACGGACTCTCGTCCCTCCAA
>JBGUPL010000103.1:0-39913 GCA_045130275.1 Bacteroidales bacterium | reverse complement strand
AACGGCCAGACGGTCTATGGCGACGAGATGACCTTCACGACGCTCGAACAGGGTGTTGAGCCTTGCGATATCCCGACGAACCTGCACGCCTCCACGTTCGATGCTCACAGCATCACCATCGGTTGGAACACGAACGGCAATGCCACGAGCTGGAATATCCAATATCGTGTCGAGAACGGTAGCTGGAGCAGTGCTACCAGCAACACCAACACCTACGTGATCAGTGGCTTGACAGCCGAAACCGTTTACGAGATCGAGGTGCAGGCCAACTGCGGCAACGGCAACTTGAGCGACTGGAGCGAGCCTATCCATATCAGCACGACCATTGACGGCATCGACAGCTGGCTGGAGAACAGCGTGACGTTGTTCCCGAACCCTGCCAACAACGTCATCAATGTACAATGTACAATGAACAATGTACAAAGTGTCGAGGTATTTGACGTGTACGGCAAATTGATCACGACCACCAACGACATTGACACCCCGACCCGCATCAACGTCAGCGGTCTCGCCGACGGCGTCTATTTTGTGCGTGTGACCACGGAAGTGGGCGTTGTGACGAAGAGTCTCGTGAAAAAATAGTTTGAAACTGTAAAAAAAAAGTTGAATTAGGGGAATCCGAAAGGGTTCCCCTTTTTTGACGTTCAGAAGCAGGAAAGGGTGGCCGTCATACAATGAAAAAAAATGTATATTTGCGGCTTGATTTTTTGAGTAAAATACTGGAAAATGACAAATATGAAAAAGTGGTTATTATGGGCGGCCATTGTGGGGCTTTGCCAGTTTGTGTTTGCACAAAACGTTCAAATTACCCAGAATTCCTACCAGAAAGTGGCGATCTCGTTTGAAACGGGCGCACTTTCCGTGAGTGACATTTCCCTGCCGGAAGGCGACTTCACGGTGATTTCCCTGCCCGGTTACGGCAACACCTACAGCCCGGGTATGCCGCAACTGCCGCAGCTGGCCAAACTGCTGCAGATTCCGGTTTGTGACTCGGTGGTCGCGACGGTCACCAACGTGCAATACGTCGATTATGACGCTTCGGAACTCGGTATTCATCATCCGCTGTTCCCGTCGCAGGAATCGGCATCCAAAGCCAAGGACAACCCGCCGTTTGCCTACAACACCCTTGTCTATAATACTGACACGCTCGTGTGTTTTCCCTTGGTGCATGTGGAGAAAGCCGGCATCAAGCGCAACGCGGCGTTGGCCAACCTCTATGTCAGTCCGGTGCAGTACAACCCTGTCAAACAAAAAATCAGAATTTATACGCATTTCGATGTCGAATTCACGTATGTGAACGCGGACATGGCGAAAACCATCGCGCTGCAGAAGTTTGCCTCGCCGATGTTCTCGCTGAATGAGGAACAGGTCATCAACAAAATGCAGGAGACACGCAACGAGTATTCCTCTGCCCCCATCAAATATTTGATCATCGGCAATTCGATGTTCGCCAACAACGAAGAGCTTGCTGCCTTTGTGGCTTGGAAGAAACGTCTGGGATACATCGTGGAAGTCGCTTTCACGAATGAGTCCGCTGTGGGCACCACCACCACTTCCATCAAGAATTACATCCAGTCCAAATTCAACAATGCCACGCCCGCTGACCCGGCACCCACGTTTGTGCTCTTCCTCGGCGACCGCGAGCAATTGCCCGCTTTCAATGGACAGTCCGACAACTCCCATATCACCGATCTCTACTACGCCACGCTTGCTGGTAACGACTTCATCCCTGATTGCTACTACGGCCGACTTTCTGCGACCAATAACTCGCAACTGTCCAATCAGATAGAGAAAATTATGCTCTACGAGCAATACACTATGCCCGATCCTTCCTATTTGGGCAGGTCTGTGCTGATTGCCGGCACCGACTCGTATTGGGCACCCACCCACGCCGACGGTCAGGTGAACTACGTTAGCGGCAACTATATGAATACCAGCAATCCCCGTTATACCAATATTATGGTTCACCTTTATGACTGTTCCTCCCAGGCTTCGCAGATCCGTGCGGAGGTCAGCGCTGGTACCGGTTGGGTCAACTACACTGCGCATGGCAGCGAAACCAGCTGGGCGGATCCCTCATTCACCACGTCGCACGTGGCCCAGTTGCAGAACGCCGACAAATACGGCCTTATGATCGGAAACTGCTGTCAGTCGGGCAACTTCAAGACCGGCGAATGCTTCGGCGAGGCGCTGCTCCGCGCTGAGAAGAAGGGTGCCATGGGCTATATCGGTGCTTCCAACAACAGCTACTGGGACGAGGATTTCTATTGGGCGGTCGGTGTGCGAAGCAATATCACGGCCAACCCGACCTATAATGCAAACGCGCTCGGTATGTACGACAAACTGTTCCATACCCACGGTGAGGACTACAGCGTCTGGGTCTCCACCATCGGCGGCATCATGACGGGCGGCAATATGACCGTGCAGTCCTCCTCTTCCAGCAGAAAACAGTACTATTGGGAAATCTACCACTGTTTTGGAGATCCCTCAGTGCGGGTGTACCTTGGTGTGCCCTCCACCATGGAGGTCAACGCCAGCTCAGTGATTACCACCGGCAGCACCAGTTATGCCGCAACAGTAGCCCCGTACGCATACGTTGCGCTCACGCGTGACGGGCAGCTGATCGCAGTCGCCTTCGCGAATTCCAATGGCGATGTCACTTTGAACCTCCCGGCGGACCTCGACCCCGGTGAATGCGAACTTGTGGCCCTGGCCCAGAATTATATCCCCTATTTCCAGAGTGTCCAGGTGATCACGCCCAACGGTCCATACGTCATCCCCACATCTGTGGAGGTGGCCGGGAACCCTGCTTTTGATGAAGGATCCACCGTCAACATGAACCTTACACTCTCCAACGTCGGCGTCAGCGCCGCCGCCCAGGTATATGCCACGTTGACCCCCGATAGCCCGGTGACCATGCTCCATGATTCCGTCTTTGTGGGCGGCATCGCTGTGAACGGCACCGAGAACCGTGCCAACGCCTTCTCCTTTGTGATGCCCGAGGCGGAAGATTACGTGAATCTGCCTTTCACACTCAAGGTCCACTGGCAGGATACGGTTATTACCCGTAGCGTGTCTGTGCGGGTGACGTTGCCGAAGGTGGAACTCAAACGTTATACTACATTTGTGAACGGTGCTGAAACGCCCTCTTGTGTGCCAGGGGATAGCGTCCGGATAGTCTTCACCAGCCAGAATGCCGGCCATGCCGCTGTCGGTACGGGTGGCTTGGACCTGACCTGCAACTATTCCGGGGTCCAGGTCTTGAGCACGGCCGTAAGTATCAACGGAATGGAACCCAATGCTATGGCAGAGCCGGAATTCCTGGTGCGTATTGCCGACACGGTCCCGGACCAGTCGCTCGTCCCGCTTTATTACCATACCGCCTACAACGGTAAACAAACCGTGGACACTATTATGATACTTGTGGGCGGCAACGCCGAGGATTTTGAAAGCGGTGATTTCTCCCAAAACAACTGGACGATGAACAGCCATCCTTGGATTATCACCGACGCTTCGCCGCACTCGGGCAATTATTGCGCCCGTTCCGCGTATAGTCTGCCTAACAATACCACTTCCAAAATGACCATTTCCACCAGCTCCACAGCACCTTCTGAGCTTTCGTTCTACCGCAAGGTGAGTTCTGAGTCTGGTTACGACAAATTCTATCTCTATGTAGATGGTTCTCCGGTGGATGAGGCTTCCGGCAACGCCAGCTGGCAGCTCGTCACCGCCAATCTTACCGCCGGCACGCATACCATCATATTCTCTTACGAGAAAGACTACTCTCAGGCTTCCGGCAGCGACTGCGCTTGGATTGACGACCTTATCTTGCCTTGCGACGGCATCCTGGTTATTGAGGATATGCTGGACACCACCAACGCCGGCTTGTCCGGACACGAGACCGTCCGCGCCAATGTATATCCCAACCCCACTAGCGAGTGGGTGGTGGTGGAAAGCGAGAACTACGTCGGTCAAGTGGTCCTGTATGACATGAACGGTCGGATAGTCCGCACCCAGACCACGGCTGGCGGCAGCTGCCGCGTGAACCTACGTGACCTTCCCGCAGGTTTCTACATGATGAAAATCACGTTCGAGAACGGCCAGACTCAAACCCTTAAAATCATCAAACGGTAATGGCGAACACTTCTGAACAATATGACGAGATGATCTGCTACTGCGGCGAGACTTTCCGCAACAAGGCGGTGGATTACGGCACGGCGTGGCGCATCCTGCGGCTGCCGTCGCTCACGGACCAGATCTACATCAAGGCCAACCGAATCCGCAGCATCCAGGAAAAAGGCAACGCGATGGTCGCCGAAGGGATTATCCCTGAATTCGTGGGCATCGTCAACTACTCCGTGATGGCGCTCATCCAACTCGAGATTGGCGTGGCGAACGCCCCTGAGGAGGCCGAAATGCCTGCGGAAAAGGCCGCGGCACTCTACGATCGTTATATCCACGCCGCTAAAGACCTGATGATGAGCAAGAACCACGACTACGATGAGGCGTGGCGCCAGATGCGCATCAGCTCCATCACCGACATTATCCTAATGAAAATCTTCCGCATCAAGTCCATCGAAGACCATCAGGGCAACACCATCGTCTCCGAAGGTCTTGACGCCAATTATTACGACCTCATCAACTACGCCATGTTCTGCCTCATCCGCCTCGTGCTCGAGAAGGAATGTTGAGGTAACAGGCAAAAGGCAAAAGGCAAAAGGCAATAGGCAACAGGCAAAAGGCAACAGCTGTGTTAAATGGTAACGATAAGCCCGCACATGCGAAGCGCAATTTGGGGCTTATATAAACATAAAAAGAAATCCGTATGGCAAAAAAAGAACCCGTTTGGTTAAAAATCATCCGCATCCTGTTAGGGTGCCTTTTCATCTTCTCCAGCTTCACGAAAGCCATCGATCCGGTGGGCTTTGGGGTGACGATGAACGACTATTTCGTCTCCTTCCACATGGACTTCCTGCATCCGCTGGCGCTCTTCGCCGCGGTGGTGGCCATCGCGTGCGAGTTCGTGCTGGGATGTATGCTGTTGCTCCGGGTCAAGGTGCAGTGGGCCGCATGGGGATACCTCATCTTCATGACATTCTTCTTCTTCCTGACCCTTTGGCTCGCCATCGCCGAGTATATGGAGGTTAACGGCATCCACTACTTCGGCGTGGTCAAGGATTGCGGCTGCTTCGGCGACGTGATCGAGATGTCCAACAAGGCCACCTTCCTCAAGAATGTGGGCTTCATCATCCCCACGCTCATCGTCTTCTTCAACCGCAAGAAAATCAAGGATTGCCGGCTTTCCGAACTCGGCCAGTGGCTCGCAGTCGCCCTTTTCGCTGTTATCTCCGTGTGCTTCCAGCTCTATGTCATCCACCATCTGCCCTTCATCGGCAAGAGTGACTGGAACAAGGGCAAGGACGTTTCCGTCTTCGTGACCCAGCCCGCGCAGAAAGAGGTGGTCTTCGTCTATCGTGACAACGCCTCCGGCGAGGAAGTCAAACTCGGACAGGATGAGCTGATGAACCAGGACGATTCGTTCTATGAGAAATTCGAATACGTTTCCCGCGAGGACAAGGTCATCAAACCGGCGGTGAATGCCAAAATCGACGGCTTCAACATGTTGGACGAAAATGGGGCCGACCATGCGCCTGAATATTTCGCTACAGACAGAGGTAGTGATGTTTATATCCTTTTTGTTCATGATTTAAATGAAATAAATCAGAAGGGCTTGCGCAAGGCCATCGCACTTGCCCAAGACTGTGTCAGCGCTGACATCGACTTTGTGGCCATCACGAACTCCTCGGAAGAGGAAATCGCGAAATTTGTGGAGGAGAACGGTATCGAATTCCCCGTTTTCCAGAATCCCATCAATCCGGTCACCGGTCCCTTCATGGTCCGCGATGCCGTGCGCTCCAACCCCGGTATCATGCTGTTGCACAACGGTGTGGTGATCGACAAATGGGCGTGGCGCGACTTTCCGGAAATGGCAATTGAATAGGCAACAGGCAATAGGCAATAGGCAATAGGCGACAGGCAATAGGCAATAGGCAATAGGCGACCCCGATTCCCTTGGATTTGACGAAGGAACGAAAGCAGGGGAAAGTTTGCTTTTGCTATTCCGAGCGAAAAGGAAAATCAGGCCTGCCTGCAACTGGTGCCTGCAGTGTGTGATCGCCCCAAAGGTGTTATGATAACGATCAAAGAATTAACCAACATCATCACCCGACGTCTGCAGCCGCTCTACGACGAACGTGAGGCGGCTGCAGTTGCTTCGTTGTACGTGCAATCGCGGCTCGGACTGGCACGGCATGAACTCGTGCTGTATGGCAACGAACCTATTGGTGAATCCTTGGAAGCTGAGATGTCGCACGATTTGGAACGGCTTTCTCAGGGCTGTCCGGTACAATATGTCTTGGGCGAGACCGAGTTCTACGGTTTCCCGTTCCATGTTTCGCCGGCGGTGCTGATCCCGCGTCCGGAGACCGAGGAATTGGTTCAGATGATTGCGGAACGGTACAAAGGACGAAGCGTGAATATCTGGGACATCGGCACCGGCAGCGGCTGCATTGCTGTCTCGTTAGCCAAACTCCTGCCGGAGGCTGTGGTCTTCGCCACGGACATCTCGGAGGAAGCCTTGTCGGTGGCCCGTCAGAACGCCGAACGCAATGGGGTAGGGGTGACTTTTGCCCGCCACGACATGCGCGATGACGTGCACCTTCCCTTCGGCGGCACCCGTTTCGACGTCATTGTCAGCAACCCGCCGTATATCCCCGCCTCCGACCGCGCCGCCATGCACCGCAACGTGACGGACTATGAGCCGGGCCTCGCCCTCTTCGTTCCCGACGACGACAAACTTTGGTGCTATCAAGCCGTCGCCCGGATAGGGCAACACGTGCTGAAGCCCGGTGGTCGCATCTTCGTGGAAACGTATCACGACTTTCATGAAGCGCTGACGGAATTGTTCCACCAACGCGGTTTCGATAATGTCAAGTCGCTTAGGGATTTGAACGGGAGGTTGCGGTTTGTCAGCGCAATATCAAATGATGAATAGAGTGTCTTCTTTTTTATTCATCATTCATAATTCTGCATTCATAATGAATTAGAACTCCACCATCAACTTCACGTTGATCAGCCGGCCTGTCAGGTATGTCGGCACCGGGCGCTGGTTGTTGTAGATGTCGGTCACCCACATGAAGGAAGACACATTGTAGATGCCTAACAGGTTGAAGACTTCCACGTAAACGCCTGCGTTGCGGATGCTGCGCACAAAGGCGGACTTGTGTTTCATGCGGTCGCGGCTTTGCTCCAGGATCATGAAGGAAAGACCGAGATCGACGCGGCGGTACCACGGGCTCGTGAACACCCGGTACGAAGGGGCCATCTTCGGCGGACCATAAGGGAGACCGCTGGCGAACACGAAGTTCAGATGCACGCGGAACTGCGGGAAACTCGGGATGTGGTCCTGGAAGAAAAGGTTGAATTGCAGCCGCTGGTCGGTGGGTCGCCGGATGTAGCCGACCTCTGTCTGGTTGCCTTCCGCATCTGTCCTGAAGTCGCCGTTCACATCTTCCATGGTTTTCATCAAAGACACGGAAAACCAGGACTCCAGCCCGCGCACAAACTCGCCGCTGATGCGCAAATCGATGCCGGTGGCGAAACCTTTCGCGTTGTTTTCGCCGCTGTAGATGATCTGCACGTTGTTGACATTGTACGTGATCAGACGGTCCAGGTATTTGTAGTATGCCTCTGCCGTGAACTTGAACGGCCGGCGCCAAAGGTTGAAACGGTATTCGCTGCCGGCCACCACCTGTGCGGAACGTTGTGAACGGATGTCAGGATTGAGCGTGCCGTCGGCATAGCGCATCTCGCGGTAGAATGCCGGCTGGTAGTAGAGACCTGTGCGAAGGCTGAACTGCCAGTCGTGCTTCCATCTCGGCTTGTAAATGAACGCCAAACGCGGCGAAACGGTGAACTCCTTTGTGTTGTATGTCCAAAAATGGTAACGCAGACCGCCGGTGAGCGTGAACCGGTTCAAACTGTCACCATCAATTTTCCAAGTGTCTTGGATGAAACCAGTGAAACGCCAGGTGTTCAAGACGTTATGTGCCAGAAGATAGTTGCCGTCACCGAAGACGAGTTCTCGCGCCGGGTCGCCCGGAACCACAATCTCGCCAGGGGTGGTGGGGATCATCGGCAGGGTGTATCCGGAAGAGTCGATCATTGTCCACTCCTTGATGTTGTCGCGGATATACTCATTTTGGAACTTCACGCCCCATTCCAGCCTGTTGAAGAAGGGAAGCTGGTGCGAGCCCTGCAGGTCGGCGGCCGACACCACCGAGGAGAGATGGTTGCGGGCATGCTCCAAGTAGCTGCCGTAGCCTAACTGGTCGCCGATCTCCGCTTCGCCGTTGCCGCCCATGCGGATCTCGTTCAGCCAGTATTGCGCCAAAATGTCATAGGTTTCACTCTCTTTTGCGTAATACGATGACAATATGAGCTTTATCTCGTTGTTCTGGTCTGGATGATAATGGAAGGTGAGGCCGCCGAGGTAGTTCTGGTAGCGGTCCACCTCCTGCCCCTCGTAGAAGGCGCGGAGAATCTGGGCGTCGCCGAAGGAACCGAAGCGCGTGCTTACGCTGTCGGGCTGGAACAGATAGAAGTTGTACGAAAGATTGCCCAAAAAACTCATGGACAGCTTCTTGGTGAGATTCCATTTCAGCAGGAATTGCGTGTCGAAAAAGCGGGGCTTGTAGTTCCCGGAAGTCTCCATCGACTTCAGCAGATACGCGTTCGACTTGAACCGCAGTCCGACCAGAAAGGAGAAATTGTCTGTTTTACCTTCCGCATGGGCCGTGGCGCCAAGAAGGCTGGCGGAGACGGAACCGCCGAAACGTGTGGGCTCCTTGTAGGTGACATCCAGCACCGACGACATCTTGTCGCCGTACTTCGCGTCAAAGCCGCCGGCGGAGAAGGTGACGTTCCCGGTGAGGTCGCTGTTGATGAAACTGAGACCCTCCTGCTGGGCGTTTCGTACGAGGAACGGACGGTAGATCTGTATGCCGTTCACGAACACGAGGTTCTCGTCGAAGTTGCCGCCGCGCACGTTGTATTGCGCGCTGAGTTCGTTGTTGGAGGAGGTGCCGGGCAGCATTTTGATGAGCGACTCCATGCCGCCGGTAGGGGAGGGCAGCTGGAAACTCAGCCGGGGGTTCACCTGCACGTAACCCGACGAGGCCGCGCCCCGGATGTTCACAGCGTCCAGACGTTCGCCTGTGGTGCGTAATACGAAATCCACTGTACGGGTCTCTTTGGTCTTCAGTGTCAACGTGACCAGCGTGTCGTGGTGGCTCAGATGTTGGACGAAAATGCGGAGCTCGCGGTTGGCGGGTATGCTGAGGTTGTATTGACCGTGCTCGTTGCTGATGGTCTGCAGGTCGTAGTCGATCACGCGGAACACGGCATTCTCGATGGGATCGCCGAATTCGTCCGTGACAACTCCTTTGATCAGAGCGTTTTGCGCGACACCGACGACCGCGAATAGGGTCAATAGAAAGGTAATAAGTATTCTATGTCTCAAATTCTTAAACATGAAATACATATTACGAATATCTTGTTTTTTTATTGTGTTTCAACAAAAAAAAACTGCTGTATGGAAACAGCAGTCCTTTTTCTTGTAGCGATGGAAACGGATTAAAGGATACCTTTCTCGCTGGCCTCAACAAGGCATTTGTAAACGCCTTTCTTGTTGATGTTGCGCATGCCGTGTGCGGAAACCTTCAGGTAAACCCACTCGTCTAATTCCGGCACAAAGAACTTCTTGGTGTGCAGGTTGGGTTTGAATTTCCGTTTCGTTCTGATATTGGAGTGGGAGACATTGTTGCCCACAATCGCTTTCTTTCCGGTAATTTCACAAACTCTTGACATAGTTATCTTCTTTATTTTATTATACTTCGGTTTTGAATTTTCGAGCGGCAAAAATACACTTTTTTTTAATATGAAAGGCAGAGAGCGGATAATTTTTTTTCGGGTGAAAAAACCGCTATTCCACCGACACGGACTTAGCCAGGTTGCGCGGCTTATCGACATCGCAATCCCGGATGACGGCCACATGGTAAGCCAACAGTTGAAGCGGCACTGAGGCCACCAGCGGAGTGAGAAGCTCTTCGGTCTTGGGGATTTCGATGCAGAACTTCGACATCTTCTTCACGGCGGTGTCGCCTTCGGTGACCACGGAGATGATGGTCCCCTTGCGGGCAATGATCTCCTGTATGTTGCTCACCACTTTGTCGTAGGTCTTTTGTTCGGTGGCAATGACGATGACCGGCATGTTGGTGTCAATCAGCGCAATGGGACCGTGCTTGATTTCAGCGGCAGGGTAGCCTTCGGCGTGGATGTAGGATATCTCCTTGAGCTTGAGGGCGCCCTCCAAAGCCACAGGAAAGTTGACCCCGCGTCCCAGGAACATGGCGTTGGGCTTGGTGGCAACATATTGCGCGATGCGCTGGATATGCTGCTCCTGCGTGAGCACCTGGCTGATTTTGTCGGGTATGGACTCCAGGTCGTTGATCAGTTGGTGGTACTGTGATTTCGAGATGGTCCCTTTCTTTTCTGCCAAACTCAGGGCCATCAGGGTGAGCACGGTGACCTGTGCGGTGAAGGCCTTTGTGGAGGCCACACCGATTTCGGGACCTGCGTGCGTGTAGGACCCGGCCATGGTCTCGCGAGCCAGCGTGGAACCCACCACGTTGCAGATGCCGATGACCGTCGCCCCGTGCTTCTTGCCGATCTCCACAGCGGCGAGCGTGTCGGCGGTTTCGCCCGACTGCGAGATGGCGATCAGCACGTCGTCTTCGCGGATGATGGGGTCGCGGTATCGGAACTCCGAGGCATACTCCACCTCCACGGGGATGCGCACCAGTGTCTCGAACAGGTGCTCCGCCACTAAGCCGGCATGCCAGGAGGTGCCGCATGCCACGATGATGAAACGTCTGGCATTCAGCATCTTCTGCTCGTATTCGATGATTCCGCCTAAAGAAACCACATCCTTTTTCAGGTTGATGCGGCCGCGCATGCTGTCAACCACCGCCTTGGGTTGCTCGAAAATCTCCTTCAGCATGTAGGTGTCAAAGCCACCTTTCTCCAATTGCTCAAGACTGAGTTCCAATTTTTGGAATGAAGGACGCTTCAGAAGATGCTTCTCGTCGTTTATGTTTCTTATTCTCAGTGGTTTACCGCGTTTGATCACGCCCACGTCACCGTCTTCGAGATAGACCACGTCTTGGGTGTACTCCACGATGGGGGCGCCGTCGGAGCCGACGAAGTAGTTCTGACCGTCGCGCCCGATGAGCAGGGGGCTGCCCTTCTTGGCGACGATAAGCCGGTCGGGATCGTCCACCGACAGGATGGCCAGGGCGTAGGTTCCTTCCACCATACTTAGCGCCATCATGACGGCTTCGGGCATGGTGACATCCTCTTTCTTCTGGATGCTCTTGATCAAATGCACCAGCACCTCGGTGTCGGTTTCGCTTTTAAAGGTGAAGCCTTCCTGGAGCAGCTGTTTTTTCAAGCTGAGATAATTCTCGATGATGCCGTTGTGAATCAGCGCCATGGTGCCGTCCTCCGAGATGTGCGGGTGGGCGTTCTCTTCGTTTGGCTCTCCGTGGGTGGCCCAGCGTGTGTGTGCGATACCTACCGTGCCGTGCGTGTCCCTCTGGGAACAATGCTGATCCAGTTCGTCCACGCGGCCCTTCTTCTTGTACATCTGGATCCGGTCGCCTTGCATCAAGGCCACGCCCGCGCTGTCGTATCCGCGGTATTCCAATTTACGCAAACCCTCGATCAGAATCGGGTAAGCGTCACGATTTCCTAAATAAGCTACAATTCCACACATGTTTGATTACGGTTTACGGTTTAGTGTTTAGCCTTGAACCATAAATCTCTAAACATTAAACACTAAACGCTAAACTAATATATTGAATATGCGATCTCGAGACGGAGACGGGTGGGGGAGGTAGGGTTGGTGCCGTCGAGGACGAGCCGATGCGGGCGCACGCCGGAACCACGCACGATCAAGTTGATGGAATTGCTCCAGTCGCCCTGGTCCAGGATCAGCTGCTGCACATACCTGGTGATGCGGAAACGGTATTCGTCGCGCGAATCGTCGTAGGTGCCGCCGTAGTAGCTCGCATTAGTGTAATAGTCGTCATCAGGCAGGAAGCGGATGGCGCTGTCCGTCTTGCCGATACCTTGGATGGTCAGCGAGGCGGGCTGGATGAGCGAATGCTCGTTGGGATCGAGGTTCGTGACGACCAGCTCTGCCCGGTGGATGACCACGCGGTTGTTGTATTTGGCAAAAGCCTCTTTCAGATATGGGAAGGTGATGCGGGTCTTCACGCCTCCACCGCCTTGAACGTACAGGATTTGTTCCCCGACACTGTGTTGGCCATGGAGCACTTCTTGTATGAAGTTGTCGCTTTGCGAAGCGGCATAGTTATGGGTGAAATGCGTGAAACGGGCGCACTTGTCGGATACTGAGAGCGTGTAACGCAAATTCTGTTCGTCGTTGTTGTGGTAGTAGATGGTCAAGCCGCTGAGGGCGCTGGTCAGATTGGTGGTCAGCATGTAACCGCGGTTGCCCGTGTGGGAAACCGCTTCAATGTACAATCCCTTGAGAAAGTCTTGGAGGTTGTTGTTGAGGTCGTTTTGATGGTTCAGCAAATACTGGCCGAACTGTTGCGACAACCGGATGCGCATATGCGCGTTGTACATGCCGGTGTCCACCACGATGGGGGTGGTGGGCTGGAGGGTCATTCCGTTGAGACTGTAGTTCAGCGGGGTGGGGTCGTACCCTACATTGCTGTTCTGGTAATAGACGGTCTCGGCATTCATGCTTTCGGTGAGTTGGTGGACACGGATGCCCACGGCCGACGTGGTGTCGCCATAATAGCTGGAGAGCTGAAGCATCAGGACTAAGGAGTCGATGACGGGGCTGTCGCCGAAATTGACTGCGGCACCGCTGAGGGCGAACTGGGTGAAGATGCCTGCGGAGCTCCTCCCGAAGACGGGGTCGCTGATGTGCCCCAGGAGGTTGGCCGAAAGGTTCGTGGTGTTGATGGTGTCCTCCAGGACGGAGTAAGCCTGCAGGGTGATGGTGTCGGTGAATTCGGTGTCCATCTGGTCGTCCAGCAGGTCCAGACCGATGTCCGTGCTTTCATTTTTGCAGCTTGACAAAAAAATGCACGTTAGCAGAACTAATGTGCAATAGATGAATCTTTTCATGGGAGCCTATTCGTTTGCTTTCTACAAAAGTTCGTCGTAAAACTCATCATACATGTCCACGTAGTTGTCGTCGTCGGGATGTTGCAGAACGGGTTTGCCGGATTTCTCGACGTAGGTGAGGAGCCTTTTCTTGATGTCTTTGGTGAGGGCGATGCCGTCGGAGTAGTCGATGGCGGCCTGGATGATTTGGTCGTAACCGGCTTTGCGGAAGTGCTTGAGTCCAGAGGTGGGGATGTTGGTCTGTTTCAGCTTTTTGGCGAAGTTGGGTGAGAATTTGTCCGGGAACTCGTCAGGCAGGATGGAGAAGACAACCTGGGTGCCTTGGAGCAGAGGGTCGTCCTTGTAAACCGTTTTGACAAATAATGGCACGAGCGCGGAAATCCAGCCGTGGCAGTGGATGATGTCGGGGTCCCAACCCAGTTTCCGGACAGTCTCGATGACCCCCTTGGCATAGAATATCGCCCGCGAGTCATTGTCCGGGTAAAACACGCCGTCAGCATCATAGTACTGGGTTTTCCGCTTGAAGAAGTCCTCGCTGTCGATGAAATAAATCTGCATGCGGACGTTCTGCAGGGACGCCACCTTGATGATGAGCGGGTGGTCGGTGTCCTCGATGATGATGTTCTGCCCGGAGAGACGGATGACCTCGTGGAGCATGTGCTTGTGGTCGTTCACACAGCCGAATTTCGGCATGAAAGTGCGAATTTCGTTCTCTCTCTCTTGGATTCCCTGCGGCAGGAAACGGCATATGTTGGCGATGTATCCCTCGGGAAAATAGGGATATATCTCCGGCGTGATAAATAAAACCTTCTTCTGAGCCATTATAATATTTTTAGTCGGCAAATATACGATTTTTTTTGACACAAAATTTTTTTTTTTGAAAGTGGTACAACATATCAAAAAAATTGTATTTTTGCCGCGCCATTTGCCCAGGTGGTGGAATTGGTAGACACGCTACTTTGAGGGGGTAGTGGGAGTACTCCCGTGCAAGTTCGACTCTTGTCCTGGGCACCAACAAAAAACCGTTCATCAGAACGGTTTTTTTTTATTCCACCCCGCGCAACTTCGTTGCTTGTGTGGGGGTATTTGTGCTTCGTGCGTCTTGCCCCTAAAACTACCCCGGCCTTCGGCCACCCTTTCTAGAAGAAGGGGAATGGTCCTTCGTCCGCGGATTTTTCGTCTAACTGCTAATTACTAATTTCTAATTGCTAATTTCTAACTGAGCATATTCTCCGCAGCCCTTCCAGCACCGTCTCCCTGTTCGTGCCGATGTTCATCCGCATGAAACCCTCGCCCTCGGCGCCGAAGTCCGTGCCGTTGTTCAACCCGATTTTCGCGTCATAGACCAACTTGCGGACCAGCTCTTTCTGCGGAAGGTTCCAGGCCCGGAAGTCCATCCACAACAGGAAAGAGGCCTCCGGACGCATGAAGGTGATCTCGGGACAATGCTCTTTCAGATAAGCCTCCGCCGCGTCGATATTGCCCTGCAGGTATTCCAGCAGTTGCCGCAGCCATTCCTCGCCGTGCGCGAAGGCCGCCTCCGCCGCATAATAGCCGAAGATGTGACCCAAAGAGAGTTCGTTGTGGTCGAGAAAACCGAAGAACTCCTTGCGGATTTTTTCGTCGGAGACATAGCACACCGACGACGCCAACCCTGCCATGTTGAAAGTCTTACTCGGTGCGAAAAAGGTAATGGAATTGCACTTCGCCGCCTCCGAAACCGTCGTGAACGAGGTGTGCTTGAAGCCAGGGTATGTGAGGTCGGCGTGGATCTCGTCGGAGATGACCAGCACGCCCTTGCGAAGGCAGATGTCGGCCACCCGCGCCAACTCCTCTTTCGTCCAAACAGTGCCGCCGGGATTGTGTGGATTGCTGAGTATCAATATTTTACATCCTTCCGCCTTGCGTTCCAAATCCTCGAAGTCGAAGGTGAAACGGCCGTTCTCGGTTTTCAGCGGGCTGCTCACGAACACCCTCCCGGTGCGGTGCGGCACGTTGATGAACGGCGGATAGACCGGCGTGGTGATCAGCACCTTGTCGCCCGGCTGCGTGAAGGTCTGCAGTGCGAAGGCGATGCCCTGCACGATGCCCGGGACAAAGCGCATCCGGTTCCATTTCGTGGCGATGCCGTAGCGTTTCTGGAACCAGTTCAGTACCGCCATCTTGTAGCCGTCGGGCGCGAAGGTGTAGCCCAAAACCTCATGTTCGCAGCGCTTTCGTATCGCCTCCAAGATGAAATCCGGCGTCTTGAAGTCCATGTCCGCCACCCACATCGGCAGCAGATCGTCCGTCCCGAACACCTCGGGAGTCATGTCATGCTTCACGCAGTATGTGCCCTTGCGCGGGGCGATCTCATCGAAATTATATTGTCTCATAATGCTGAATGCTGAATGCTGAATGTTGAATGTTGAATGCTGAATGCTGAATGTTGAATGTTGAATGCTGAATGTTGAATGTTGAATGCTGAATGTTGAATGTTGAATGAAGAATGTAGAATGAAGAATGTAGAATGATGAATACAGAATGTTAAATGTTTTTTTTGTGAGGATGCAATATTCCTATTTGTTTTTCGTTATTTAAGTATATTTAACAAAATAGATAATAAATGGAAACAGAGAATGTGATTGTGAAAAAGAGTAAGGATTTTGCTTTGAGAATTATTAATATGTATAAGTACTTGTGTGTGGGAAAGCGGGAGTATGTGATATCGAAACAAGTTCTGCGAAGTGGTACAAGTATAGGGGCAAATGTTCGTGAGGGTGTTCGAGGTCAGACAAAACCTGATTTTATATCAAAAATGAGTGTCGCGCAGAAAGAAGCAGAAGAGACATGTTATTGGCTGGAACTGTTGTATGAAAGTGGCTATATAAACAAAAGTATTTTTGAAAGTATGTATAGGGATAATCTTGAAATCAATAGAATTCTCGCCTCCATTATTCTAACAGCTCGTCAAAATCTAAAGAATCAGTTAAAACCCAAAGCAGAATCATAATCTTGTCGGTATAATTATTCAGCATTCAGCATTCATAATTCAGAATTAAAATAACTCCTCCTTATTCGTCATTCCGTCCGTACGCCCTCTCAAACTCCGTCCGCGCCAGCAGTGAGCGGCCTAACGTGGCTTCGTCGGCGTATTCGAGTTCCTCGCCGACGCCGATGCCGCGCGCGATGGTGGTGACGGTGGGTACTTTCCCTTGTATATTTTTGTAGATGAAGAAGTTGGTGGTGTCGCCCTCCACCGTGGCGGGCAGTGCGAGGATGACCTCCTTGATGCCGCCGGCCTCCACTCTGTCGAAGAGTTGCTGGATGGTGAGCTGCTGGATGCCGATGCCGTCCATCGGGGAGATGACCCCGCCCAAGACGTGATAGACCCCCTGGTATTGGTGGGTGTTCTCGATGGCGATGACGTCGCGGATGTCCTGCACCACGCAAATCACCCCGCCGTCGCGTTTCGGGTTGGCGCAGATGTCGCACAGCTCGTGGTCGGAAATGTTGTGGCACTGCCGGCAAAAGACCACCTCGCTCTTGAGTTTGTTGATGCGGTCGGTGAGCAGTGTCACGTTGGCCTCGTCCTGTTTGATGAGATGAAGCGCGAGCCGCAGCGCAGAGCGTTTCCCGATGCCCGGCAACTTCGAGATTTCATTGACAGCGTTCTCTAAATGTTTGGAATATAAGGAAATCATTCTTCTTCGGGGTCAAAAATGAGGGTGGAAAAACGGTTCAGGTCGAAAATCTCGTTGGCAGTGTCGCAAAGTTCTTCCGCCGTGATGCTTTCCAAAGTCCGGATGTTCTCGTCCATGTCGGCCACCTCGTCGTAGAAGAGGGCGATGTGCCCGGCGGCGAGCAATTCGTTGAGTTTGCTCTCCTGCGCGAGCGCAAGCTGCCCGATGTACTGCTTCTTGGCATAGTAGAGCTGCATGGTGCCCAACTTCTGCTGTTTGAGTCTTTCCAGTTCACGGTGCGCGAGTTCCAGACAATGGTCGCGCTCGTGAGCGTCGCATCCGAAATAGACGCTGAACAGTCCGCAGTCGGAAAACGGGTTGAAATAGGATTCGATGGTGTAGGCAAGCCCTTTCTTCTCACGGATGCTCATGTTGAGGCGTGTATTCTGCCCCTGGCCGCCCAGGATGTTGTTCAGCAACATGAACGGGATTCGTTTCGGGTGCCGGATGTCGTAAGCGGGAGCTCCGGTGAGCACGTTTGTCTGGGAGGTGTTTTTGCGCACACTGCGTGTTTGCGGACAGTATTCGCGGAAAGGCGTGCGCTGGCGGGTGCCCTCAGCCATGCGGTCGTGTCCGAAATACTTCTCGCAGAGCCGCACCAACTTCTCGGTGGCTATGTTCCCTACAGAGGCCAACACCACGTTTTCCAACGTGTAGTTCTCGGCCGTGAAAACCATAATGTCTTCACGGTGAATCTGTTGCACACTCTCCTTGGTGCCGAGGATGTTCTTGCCCATGGCGTGCCCGTTGAACACCAACGATTCGAATTCGTCAAAGATCAGTTCAGAAGGACTGTCGTTGTAATAGTTGATTTCCTCGAAAATGACGGTTTTCTCCCGCTCCAGTTCCTTTTGCGGGAATTTGGCGTGGAAGAAGATGTCGGCAAGGAGTTCCACGGCGCGGGGGTAGTCGGGAGAGAGGAACGAGGCGTAGAAGTCGGTCTCCTCCTTGGAGGTGCTGGCATTGAGGTCGCCGCCCACGCTTTCCATTCGGTTGATGACTCGGTAGGCGTTCCGCTTCTCGGTCCCTTTGAAGATGGTGTGCTCCACGAAATGAGCCAGTCCCGGGTGTTGGGCGGGCTCGTCGCGGGTGCCGGCGTCGATGAGGATGCCGAAATGGGAAATGGGGGAGGCGGTGGGGATGTGCAGCAGCCTGAGACCGTTACGCAGTCTTACAACACGGTGCGGCATGGGTCGATGGTGACGGTTTGTATGGTGTTGATGATCTCTTCGCTGTATGGGACTTGCACACGGATGTAGTTGTCGGTGAAACCGGAGAGCATGTCGTCGCTCACTTGGGACTCGACCAGCACGGGGCGTTCCTGTCCGGCGCACTGCTCGTAGAAGAGACGCTTCTTTTCGTTGGAGAGGGCGATGAGCCGCTGGGTGCGCTCGTCCTTGACATCTTCGGGGATTTGGTTCTCCATGATGTTGGCGGCGGTGCGGGGACGGCGCGAGTAGCTGAAGACGTGCATATAGCTGATGGGCTGTTCAGACAGGAAGTTGTAAGTCTCCTCGAACTCCTCGTCGGTTTCGCCCGGGAATCCGGTGATGACGTCGCAGGCAATGCAGGCGTCGGGCATCAGCTTCTTGATTTTCTGCACTTTCTCGGCGTATTGGGCGGTGGTGTAGCGGCGGCGCATCTCGCTGAGGATGCGGTCGCAGCCCGACTGCAGCGGCAGGTGGAAATGGGGCATCAGGATGTCGTTCTTGGCCACCAACTTGATGATGTCGTCGGTGAGCAACTCGGGTTCAAGGGAGGAGATGCGCACCCGCTCGATGGCTTTCTGCTTGACGATGGCCTTGATGAGCTTGGTGAAATCCTCGTTGGTGCCGCGACCGAAGTCACCGATGTTCACACCAGTGAGGTTGACCTCGTGAACGCCTTGGTCGGCGATCTCCTGGATGTTCTTGAGCACGCCCGCAATGGTGTCGCTACGGCTCTTCCCGCGGGCAATCCACACGGTACAGTAGGTGCAGTGGGTGTTGCAGCCGTCCTGGATCTTGAGGAAGGAACGGGTGCGGTCGTGGATGGAGTAGGTGGCGAAGAAGTTGGGCGACGGCTTGACCTCGCGGGAGACCACGTAGTCAACGACGCTCATCTTGTTGCTGCTGGCGAACACCTTGTCCACACCGGCCCACCGTTCGAGAAGTTCGGGTTTGAGGGCGCTGTAGCAGCCGATAAGCATGATGGCGGCCAACGGGTTCTCGCGGTGGAGCTTGGAGACCAGGTTGCGGGTCTTCTTCTCCGCTGAACCGGTCACCGCGCAGGTGTTCACGATGATGATCTCGGGGACACCCCCTTGTGACCAGCCGCGTTTCTCCAATTCGGCGGCGATGGCGGACGACTCGCTGAAGTTCAACTTGCATCCTAACGTGTGAATTTCAAAGTTTTTCATTATATTTGGTTTACCGTTTGCTCAGAATGGAATGGTTTATCTTCTTGATGATATACTTTTGTATATTGATAATCAATAATTTATAGTTATACTAGGAATAAATTCGAGTGCAAAAATTTAGCGCACAAAGATACAATTTTTTTATGAAAGTCGCTATTCTTATTTTTCAAGCGATGAGTGTCCTCGTAAAAGGTTGGATGCCAGTCTTAAAGCCAAAAAAAAGGCACCGCGATTGCGATGCCCTTTGTGGCTTTTGCTCAGTACGAAAGCTTATTTGTGGTTCTCGCGGAACAGTTTCAGTCTCTCTTCCAGGATCGGGAACTGGCGGCGCGGGGTCAGGGAGACGCAGGCGCGGAGGCCTTCGCTGCGGTCGCTGCCGCAGGTGCTCAACGAGATGGCGCTCACACCGTAGTACAGGAACTCGTGCAGGAGCTCTTCGCTGCTCATGCCGGGGTAGGCGACCGTGAAGTAGAAACCGTCGGCAAGGGGCTTGTCACCGTCCTTGTCATAGACGATCTCGAAGCCGTTGTCCAGGAACATCTTCTTCATGATGGCGGCCTTCTCACCGTACTCCTTCACGTCTTCGATGTAGTTGTAGGTGCCGTCGTTGCAGCCCTTGAGAATGGCGGCCATGGCATACTGTGCCGAATGGGAAACGCCGGAGCTGATGGCATAGACCGTACCGTAGATGATGGCGCGGCCTAACTTCTTCATCCGGAAGTAGGGTTCCAAATCGTCGAACTCTCTGTTGTAGAGCTTTTTGGACATGATCATCAGGGCGATACGCTCACCGGCGTAGCTGAAAGCCTTGGAACCGGAGATCAGCAGGGCGTAGTTGTCGGTGTATTTGCCGACGCTCGGTTGGTAGGGTGGGATGCCCGGCGCGGAGATGTTCTGGCGGAAGTCCATGCCGAAGTAGGCGAGGTCCTCGAAGACGAACACATCGTACTTGTTGGCCATGTCGCCGATGATTTGCAGCTCCTCCTCGGTGAAGCAGATCCATGACGGGTTGTTGGGGTTGGAGTACATGATGGTGTGGATGTTGCCCTTTTCGAGGTAACTCTCCAACTTGGCTCTCAACTTCGGTCCGCGGTGCTCATACACGTCGAAAGTCTCGTATTTGAGGCCCATGACGCGGTGCTGCTGTTTCTGCACGGGGAAGCCGGGGTCGATGAAGAGGGTCGTGTCGCGCTCTTTGCGGCAGCGCACGAAGGTCATGAAGCCCGCCATGCCGCCCATCATGGAACCGACGGTCGGGATGCAGTTTTCGGGCTCGACGTCCAGGTCGATGAAGTTCTTGACGAAGCGGGCAGCCTCTTTCTTCAGTTCAGGAATGCCCTCGATGTCAGGGTAAATGGCGGCGACGCCCTTCTTCAGGGCCTCGATCTGCGCTTCCACGCCCACGGAGCACGGCGGAAGACCGGGAATGCCCATCTCCATGCGCACGAACTCCTTGCCGGAGGCCTGCTCGATTTCGTTGATCAGACGTTTCACCTCGCGGATGGAGGCCTTGCCAACGCTGCTGATGCCGCTTTCAGCGACTTTCTTGTCCACAATTTCTGCGGGTATTGGTGTATTCTTCATATTGATATTGTGACGTTTATATTACTATTTGGTATGCTTGGAAATTTTCGGCAAAGATACAAATTTTTTATGAACGGAGAGTAGTGCATCTGGGAATGCGTCAAGTCTAGCAGATGGTCGTGAAAAAAAACGAGATGGTCATGAAAAAAAAATGTCCTTCTGGGGATTGTCATTGAAAATTATTATTTTTGCGGCGGAATTTATGGATTATTAAAACAGTAAACTATGAAGAAGATTTTTGTCATTTTGGTGCTCGCGTTTTTCGCGACAATAACGGGTTTTGCCCAGAATCAAATCACATTGCTGAAGGACAACCTGTGCAAGCCGAGGGCCATCCCCTGGCTGGTTTCCGCGTCGCTGGAGGGCTCCGGCGACCAGCATTACACATATAATGCAGATTATTATGACGACGCGGCAAAACATTACCGTGCCGACGCTGTGCTTTGCTTGGATAAAAGCGGTGCCGGCGTCTCCGAAATCCGCATCGACTGTCCCGATGACTATCATTTCAAGGCTTTCTACGAGGGAGCGAACGATTTGTATGCCATATACTCCCGCTATGACCGCAAAACCAAAATATTCACGCTTTATATCAACACGTTGGGGAAAGAACAGCGCAAAGCCGCTTGGGATCCCAAAAAACTGCTCTCGGTGGCTTCTGAAAAACAGGACGACCTCTACTCCTTCGTGACAGTCTCCCCTAACGGCCAAAAGGCTGCGGTGAGTGTCATTCTGGCCAACAAGAAAGGCAACATGAAGGGTTCCGCGGTGATCTTGTTGGGTGAAGGTGGCGAGCAACTCTGGGAGAACTCGTTCGACCCGGAATTCGCCAACCCGACCTTCTTCATCACCGACATGGCGGTTTCCGACAAGGGCGAGGTCTATATCGGGGCGGTTTCCTACGCGAATGAGACCCGCAAGGCACGTGACAACGAAACCTTCCATTTGTATGAAATCACCGACAACGACGTCAAGTTTGTGGACGAAAAGGTCAGCTTCGGCTATATCTGCAACGGCAAACTGTTGCTCAAGCGGAATGGCGAGGTCGTCTGCGGCGGCTATTTCAGCAACAGCCTGAACGAGAAGGCTCAGGGATCGTATATGATGGTCTTTGAGAAGAATGCCGGAGACTTGAAGAATACCAGTTTCCAGAAATTCCCTGCCGAGTACTATGGCGAGACTAAAACCGCTCTGGGTATGCTGAAGGGTGAGAAGATGTCGGTGGATGTGTGCGACCTCTACGAATTTCAGGACGGCACAATGGTCATGCTGGGCGAGCAGCGCGAGATGTTGGTGCGCACGGTGTACAACAAGTACGGCTCGACCACCTACTATATCTATCACGCCCGTAATATCCTGGCTGGTTTCGCGGACGAGAGCGGCAATCTTGGCACTTTTGAGATGATTCCGAAGTACCAAGTGGCAGGTTCCTTCCTTTACCAAATGAATGTCAGACAGTTGCGCTCTTATGGTTATTCTTTCAATTCCTTTATGAATAACAATAAGGTTGAGATCATATATCCTGACAATATGGACAACTATTTGGGCAAGACTGGTCTGGTCTGCAAGAGCTCGGCCTCGTCCAAGCACGCTTCTATACTGCGCACTATTGAATCGAACGGCCAGATTTCCAATCCGGTGATGATTCTCAACCCCAAGGTGAGCAAGACCCGCATGACGAATCCGCTGTTCATCGATGAGGAGGGGCTGCTTTTCATTGCCGCCGGCAAGAAGGCAGGACAGCTGATGAGGCTCTCGTATGAGTTTTAGACGATCAGCGATATAAACCAAACGGGCACGTCAGTGATGGCGTGCCCGTTTTTTTCATTTACCAATCGGCGGCGTCTTACTTCGTGGCGTCGATGGACTGCTTGATAAGTTGGAAGGTGGCTTCCGGATCGTTGTCCAGACCCATGGAGAAGCGGATGAGCCCTTCGCTCATGCCCATCTCGTGCTGGATGTCCTCGGGAACCTCGGAAGAGGTCGATTTGCCGGAGTTGCTGAACAGGGTCTTGAAGTAGCCGAGGCTGACGGCGAGGTAGCCCACGCCCAGCTCCTGCATCTTCTCCATGATGGCGCTGGCTCTCTCGGCCGTGCCCATGTCGATGGAGATCATGCCGCCGAAGCCGTAACCGTCGTTCATCATCGATTTGAACAGCTCGTGGTCGGGATGCTCGGGAAGACCCGGGTAGTTGTACTTGATGCCGGTCTCTTTGAAGCGTTTAGCCAGATACATGGCGTTCTCGCTGTGTTTCTTCATACGGATGTGCAGGGTGTGCAGGTTCTTCTGGATGCTCGTGGAGCGGAAGGTGTCGAGCACGGGACCCAGCAGCATGGCGGTGCCGGTGTTCACGTCAATCAAGGAGTTGATGTATTCGGCGGAACCGCAGATGGCGCCGGCCACGCAGTCGTTCATGCCGTTCACATACTTGGTCATACTGTAGATCACCACGTCTGCGCCCAAACGGTAGGGTGAGAAAATCATCGGGGTGAAGGTGTTGTCAACCAACAGTTTGGCGCCTGCGGCGTGCGCAATCTTCGAAAGCTCGGGAAGGTTGGCGATACGCAACAACGGGTTGTTCATCGTCTCGGTGTAGAGCACCTTGGTGTTCGGACGGATGGCCTTCTTCACGGCGTCGAGGTCCTGCATGTTCACGAAGGTGACATCGACATTGAACTTCTTGAGGTAGTTGTTCAGGAAGGCGAAAGTTCCGCCGTAGGTGGTCATGCTGGAGACGATGTGGTCGCCGCTCTTCACTTCGTGCAACAAAGCGACGGTGATGGCGGCCATGCCGGAACCGGTCGTCCAAGCCAGCTCAGTGCCCTCGATGGCGGCCAATGACTGTGCCAGGGAGAGGGTGCTGGGGTTCCAGTGGCGGGAGTAGAGGAAGTAGCCCTCGGTCTCACCGTGGAAGGTGTCGGTCATGGTCTTGGCATGTTCGAACATAAACGTTGCGCTATCGCAGATAGCCGGGTTCACGCCTCTGTAGGCGTCTTTCTTGTCCAATCTTTCCAGGTTGGTTGCGGGATCGAATTTTTCCATATTTAGGTTTTATTTTTGATGTAAAAATGAAGTTCAAATCAATCGTGCAAAAATACAATTTTTTTGATATGGCTTGCAGCAGGCTTTTTCCAGGTCTGCGTAAAAAATGTATCTTTGCGGCCTGTTAAAAAATAATTGTATGCAAGAGTATCAGATAAGGTTGATGACAATCGACGACTACGACCAGGTGTACGCGTTGTGGTCGATTACGGAAGGTATGGCGTTGCGCGGTTACGATGATTCCGCGGAGGGCATCGCCAAGTTCCTGAAAAAGAACCCCAATTCCAATTTTGTGGCGGTCATGGACGGCGAGATTGTGGGTGTGATCATGTGCGGCATGGACGGCCGTCGCGCCTATATCTACCACACCGTCGTGCGCAAAGACCTCCGCCAGCGCGGCATCGGCAAGGCGCTGCTTGGCATGGTCTATCATGCCATCGAGGCCGAGGGCATCAAGAAGAACGGCCTGCTGGTGATGCGCGACAACGAAATCGGCAACACCTTCTGGCGCATGCAGGGCTGGACCGAACGCACCGACCTCAACTACTACAGCAAAAACAACGTCGAACAATGAAACCGAATTTGTTATGCCGTAGGGGCGAATAATTATTCGCCTCTATCGATGTCATATATAATGCCAAAATGTCAGTGGTCTTCTCCTTGAAAATCACTGACATTATTTTTTGGCACAGTTGTTGCAAGAGAGGTCTGCGCCCTTTTGTGGGGCGGCGTAATAATCACGAAGTTAAAAATTAAAAAAATAAAACAATGGGAAAAATTATCGGAATTGACTTAGGAACAACAAATTCATGTGTTGCGGTGATGGAAGGCAGCGAACCTGTCGTCATCCCCAACAGCGAAGGCAGAAGAACAACGCCTTCCATCGTGGCTTTCGTGGGCGACAACGAGCGTAAGGTCGGTGACCCCGCCAAACGTCAGGCCATCACGAACCCCACCAAAACCATCTTCTCCATCAAGCGTTTCATGGGTGAAACCTATGACCGTGTGACCAGCGAGGTGAGCCGCGTGCCTTACATCGTGGAACGTGCGGCTAACAATATGCCGAAAGTGAAGATCGACGACCGTTCTTATACGGCGCAGGAAATCTCCGCCATGATTCTGCAAAAGATGAAGAAAACGGCTGAAGACTACCTCGGCCAGGAAGTGACGGAAGCCGTCATCACGGTGCCCGCTTACTTCAGCGACTCCCAACGTCAGGCCACCAAGGAGGCCGGCGAGATTGCGGGTCTGAACGTGAAACGTATCATCAACGAGCCTACCGCAGCCGCTCTGGCTTATGGTTTGGACAAGAAGAAAGCCGACTCCAAAGTGGCCGTGTTCGACCTCGGCGGCGGTACCTTCGATATCTCCATCCTCGAGTTGGGTGACGGTGTCTTCGAAGTGAAATCCACCAACGGCGACACGCACCTCGGCGGCGACGACTTCGACCACAAGATCATCGATTGGCTGGCCGGCGAGTTCATGAAGGACTATAACGTGGATTTGCGTAAGGATGCTATGGCCCTGCAACGTCTGAAAGAGGCTGCCGAGAAGGCCAAGATTGAGCTTTCCAGCTCCAACTCCACGGAAATTAACCTGCCGTACATCATGCCTATCGACGGTGTTCCGCAACACCTGGTGCGCACCTTAACCCGCGCCCAGTTCGAACAACTCTGTGACGACTTGATCCGCAAGACCATAGAGCCGTGTAAAAAGGCTTTGGCCGACGCCGGCTACAAGACTTCTGATATTGACGAGGTTATCCTCGTGGGCGGCTCCACTCGTATTCCCGCCATCCAGAAGGTGGTGGAGGACTTCTTCGGCAAGGTGCCTTCCAAGGGCGTGAACCCCGACGAAGTGGTGGCTATCGGCGCCTGCATCCAAGGCGGTGTGCTGAGCGGTGACGTGAAAGACATCCTGTTGCTTGATGTCACCCCGCTGTCACTCGGTTTGGAGACACTCGGCGGTGTGATGACCAAGCTGATTGACGCCAACACGACCATCCCGACCAAGAAGTCGCAGGTGTTCACCACGGCGGCCGACAACCAGACCTCCGTGGAGATTCACGTGCTGCAAGGCGAGCGTCCCATGGCGGCCCAGAACAAGAGCATCGGTCGTTTCCACCTCGATGGCATCCCGGCGGCTATGCGTGGCATCCCGCAAATCGAGGTCACCTTCGACATCGACTCCAACGGCATCCTGAACGTGACGGCTCACGACAAGGCTTCCGGCAAGGAGCAGAAGATTCGTATCGAGGCTTCCTCCGGCTTGAGCGACGATGAAATCAAGCGCATGAAAGCCGAGGCCGAGGCCAACGCCGACGCCGACAAGAAGGCCAAGGAGGAGATCGACAAGCTGAACAACGCTGACTCGTTGGTGTTCAACACCGAGAAACAGCTCAAGGAGTTCGGCGACAAGATCCCCGCTGACGACAAGGCTAAGATCGAGGCTGCGGCCGCGAAACTGAAGACCGCGCACGACAACAAGGACATTGCCACAATTGATGTCGCGATGGCTGAGCTGCAGTCCGCTTGGAACGAGGCTTCGCAGAAGATGTACGCTCAAGGCGGTGGTGCTCAACAGCAGCCTGGCGCCGACTTCAACGGCGGCTTCAACCAACAGGCAGGTCCGCAAGGCCCGCAGGGCGGTGCCAACAACGGCAACGACTCCGAAGTCCAGGATGTGGATTTCGAAGAGGTCAAATAATGACGAACAACCAACCGTAGGGGCGAATGATTATTCGCTCCTACATAAAACCCAACGCGGGTGCTGATTACAAATCGGCACCCGTTTTTTTGTAGCTCTTTTTGAAAATTTGCCAATATGCAACGGGGAGCACCGTGACCACCAACGGCAGGGAAAAGATGGTGCCGAAGCAAATCACCACGCCCATGGGCATCCATAGAGAGGTGTGCGCCACGATCATCGGCATCACACCAAGCGCTGTGGTCGCCGAGGTTAGGAAAATGGGACGCATACGCCGTTTCCCGGCTTCGAAGGCGGCCTCCTTGGCATCCTTGCGCTTGTTGCGGCGAAGGTCTTCCGCGTGTTCGAACATGATTATGGCGTTACGTACGATGATGCCGATCAGACTGACTACACCCAAGACGGCAGTGATGCTGAAATCGAGACCGAAAATCCAAAGTCCGAGGCACGCCCCGAAAATGCAGATCAAACTGGCCGAAAGTGTCAGGAAAACGATGTCCAGCCGTCCGAAATGGTAAAGCAGGAATACGAACAGGACCAATACGGCAGCCAGGAAACTGAGTGCGATTTGCGGGATTACCTGGCCGTTGATGCCGGTCAGCCCTCCGTAGGAAACTTCCACGCCTTTGGCCAATGTCGGCCGCAGTTCTTTGTTGACGAACTGGTCGATTTTCTCCATGACATCGGGTTGGCTGTAACCGTATTTAAGATCGGCGCCCACCGTGACGGTGCGGATGCTGTTGCGCCGGTTGATGGTGGCATCGTGCCATTCGGGCCCCACATCCGCCACTTGTCGCAAGGGTACCCAAACGCCTGGCAATGAAGTCGGTATCAGGAAACCCTCCATAGCTTGGTAGTTGAGTGTGTCGCGCTCTTGCTGCGTGTAGAGCATGACGGGCACTTTGTAGTCGTCCTCCCAAACGTTGGTGAGGTTCTGACCGCCTAAAGCGGAA
This sequence comes from Bacteroidales bacterium, assembly GCA_045130275.1. GTDB lineage: Bacteria > Bacteroidota > Bacteroidia > Bacteroidales > WCHB1-69 > F23-D06. The sequence goes on along the minus strand of JBGUPL010000103.1, from coordinate 12,226 downwards.
GAGAGGTAGAGTGAGAGCATGCTTTGCGTGACGCCGAGTCGTGTGGCTTCATCCCCTTTTAGGTTGATGCGTATGCTCTGCGAGGTCTCGTCCATGTCGGAATGCACCCACGTGAGTTCCGGCAGCGTGTTAAGGAAGTTTTTCAACGAGTCGGCCGCCGTTTTCATCTCTCCGAAGTCGTTGCCGGAGAAACGAACTTCCACGGGATTGTTTACTGCTTGATAATCAATTTGTTTGAAACGAATATAGGCATTCGGGAAATGATACTCGTATTTGGGACCGTACTCGCGGATAATCTTCAGTGTGTTTTTCTCGGAAGTGGTGTTTACGATGAACTGTGCGTAATTCTTGTGCGCCATCTGGGGAGCGTATGTGGCGTGGAATCGTGGCGAAGAACAGCCGATGAAAGAAGTGACGGATGACACTCGGGGATCGGAACGCAGCACATGTTCCATACTGTCGGCGATCGCTTCGGTCTGATGCAGTGTGCTCCCCTCGGCGAGATGCATCTCCACGGCGAAACAGTTGCGGTCGGCCTTCGGAAGCATTTGGATTTGCAGGCGTGTGAAGAGGAATCCGCCGAGCGTGATGGCGCCGAATGCCAGCAAGATCACGGTGGCGGGATGCCGGAAACAGTGGGTCAGCACCTTCTCGTAGAAATCCTGCAAGAACAGGAAGAAACGGTTTTGGGCTTCCTCAAAGCGGTTGGGTGCTTTCCCGTCTTTGTTCATCTTGATGAAAACAGTTGAAAGATAGGGTATTACCCATACGGCATAGAAAATTGAACAAACCAACGCAAAGGCCACTGTCCAGGGGAACAGTTGCACGAAATCACCCAACGGACCGGTGATGATGTGGGTCATCGGGAAAAACATGCCGGAGATGGCCAAGGTTGCCAACGACATCGGGACGAACAGTGCCTTTGTGCTGTGAAACGCTGAATACCAGCGCGAATAACCACTTCGCAGCATGTCCGTGTACCCGTCGATGACAATCACGGAATCGTCCACTATCATACCCAACACCACGATGAGCGCGGCGAGGGTGACCGTGTTGAGCTCAATGCCGAAAATGTACATCAGTCCCATGGTGACAGCCGTGCATACGGGCACGCTGGAACCCGACACCAGTGCCGTGCGCAGCGGGAAGAGCAGCAACATCACGGCAATGACGACGAGGATGGAGAAAAGCAGGTCGCGGAGGAAAGACATCACCGATTTGTTCACCACGTAGGGCTGGTTGGTGATCTTGTGCATGCTCACGTCTGGCGGGAAGATGCTTTTGCATTTGGAAATCTCTTTCTCCACCTTCTTGCCGAAGGCCACAATGTTGTTGCCGGGTGCCATCTCCATAGAAATCAGCATGGTGGCGGCTCCGTTGTATTTGATGTAGCTTTTCGGGGCTGCGTACCGGCGTTGGATATCGGCTATGTCACGCAGTCGCACGTGATGCCCCAGAGGATCGGTGAAGACGATCTGCTCGCCGATTTCATACTCAGACTGATAGGGTATGGAGACGTGTACTTGTGACTCTCCAGCCTCGTTCTCGATGCTTCCGCCCACCGTGCGCATTCCTTGGGTGGCCAGTTCCACAAGGAGCGCTCGTTGGCTGATGCCGTATGCCGAAAGTTTCTCCTGATCGACCAACACGGCAATCTCTTCGTTCTGCTGCCCCAATATCTTGATGTTGCCCATCTCCGGTATTGAGCGCAGCCTGTCACAGAGCTGTTCGGCGTAGTTTTCCAGTTCGCGCGGGGTGCGCTCGGGCGATTCCACCGTCAGCAACATGGAGGAGGTGTTCCCGAAATCGTCCACCACCACAATTTCCAGCACGCCTGCGGGCAACGAGGTCTTCTTGAACAGCTGCAGCCCGTGGCGGATCTTCGACCATGCTCCGTCCTTGTCTTTCACGGACACGCGCAGCTCCGCATAGACGTACACGATGCCGTTCTCGGTCACAGAGTAGGTCTTGTCTTTGTCGATCTCGGCATAGGTGAACAGGAACCGCTCCAGAGGCTTGGTGACCTGCTCTTCGACCTCTTGCGCGGAGGCACCCGGGTAAACCGCCGCCACCACTCCCTGACGGATGGTGAACTGGGGGAATTCGTCTTTGTTCAGCCTCGTCAGTGCAAAAATGCCGAATACAACCAAACACGCCACAATGAAGAAGATGATCTTGTGGCTGCGCATGGCGGAGAGTATGTGGTGACGTTTTTTCAATGGCTATAGGTTATCGGTTATTGAAGCTTGTGAAAAGTGATTAGAAACTACTTTGGAGGTTAATTATCAATTATCAATTCTGCATTAAGGTAAAGTTTCTCTATCCCTGCGGTGACCACTGTGTCGCCGGGATGCAGTCCGGAGGAGACCAGCACGCCGTTGGCCACGAATTCCGAGGAGGTGATGATCCGGTGTTGTGCGCGACCGTTTTCCACCGTCCATACGGAAAGGCCTTCCGGACGCGTCTGCACACATTTGGCTGGGATTACAAATCCTTGATCTTCAGGTTGTTCAAGAAGAACTTTGCATACCATCCCAGGAAGCAGCGAGCGGTCTGTATTGGGAAAGGCGATCTTCACTTGGTAGCTGTGCGACACGCGCGAGGAGGTGACGCCCCGATCGGTGATACGGCCTGTCATCAGGCGGTTTTCAAGTGCAGGGACATATACATAGGCCTCTTTTCCGATTTTTACGGAACTGATTTCACTTTCCGGAACGGAGAAAGTCACGCTTACCCTTCCGAGGTCGAGAATCGTGACGGCGGGTTCCCCGGGCAGCAACGAGGTCCCGGCGGTAGCGTTGCAAGTACCCACCACTCCCGAGATTGGAGCCCGCAAAGTGCAGTCTTCCAGTTGTTTCTTGGCGATTTGTTCTATTGAACGGGCCTGCTCCAACGTGGTTTGCATTTCCACCCATTTCACTTCTGCCAAGCTACCTTGTTCATATACTTTCTTCAGCCTTTTGTAGGCATCCTCGGCTTGTTCCAACGAGGCTTTGGCAGAGTTGTAGGCGTTCTGCGCAGTGGCTGTGTTAATGGTGGCGAGAATTTGTCCCTCGCGAACGTGGTCGCCTTCATGCACATATACACGCTCCACCCGGCCGCCCGTGGGAAAACTTACGGACACCGACAGGTTTTCTTCCACTTCGCCCACGTAGGTTCGTGTCATGCCCCCGGAGACCGTGTCCACCACCATGACCTCCACCGCAATGGGCGCCCGCTCTTCTTTAGGGGATGTGTGCCGGCAACTTATACCCAAGATGCCGAGCAACAAGACTGTTATGGCGATTTTCAGGTTTGTCATGATTAGTTCTTTTCCGCTATTATGTTCATTTCCATGCCCTTGAGCGTCGCATGCGGATTGCCGCTTTGGTGTCCGTCCCAACGCTCTGTCAACATTAGCATATCCCCGTTAATCACCCCGCCTCCGGATGCTGTCACACGATAGACGAGGGAAGGGTTGTCCTCTTGATTTAAGTCGGGAAGCCCGTTGGAGGAAAGGATGTTCGTGTTGAATGTATGCATTTCCAGGATGAGCGAGTCTCCAAGCAACGTTGCAGGCACGGTGTAGCAACCGCCATTCATCTCGTTCATGGTGAGGATATACTTGGATTTCTGTGACTTGTCTTTGAGGATGTGCATCTGTCCGTTCCGGTGGAAAAGCCGGTATGAAACCCCGCCGTCAGCGTCAGTCAGTTCGACTTCGCCGGAAATTTTGTAGCTGTAGTCGCCGGTGATGGAGCGCTTGTCACGGTCGCAACCGGTGCAGAACAGCAAGAGGAAAAGGAGACAGGTGATGGATGTCTTTCTCATAATTGGGTGGTTCGGATAGGTTTGAAACGATGAAACTTTCTTATAATCAAAGGTTTTGCTAATAGCAATTAGTAAACAGGATAGTAGGGCAAAAATACGATTTTTCGTTGAGATTTAAGCCGGAATTGAAATTTCACGTCAATATGTCTGCTTAAAATGTATTTTTGCCGTCCGTAATCGGAATGGGTATGATTAGGTTTGAAAAATCTTTAAGATGTTTAGGATTGTTCGTGTTGCTATGCAGCATGACGTACGGGCTTCGTGCCCAAACATTCCAGGTGGCCGTTCGAAAAGGAATCCCGTATTCTCAGGCGCAATATCCCGGCCAGGATAAAATGGCGAAGCTCTCATTTGATTTTTATGAACCGGTAGTGGATTCCAACGGTTTGCGACCATTGGTGATCACCGTTTTTGGAGGCGGGTTTGTGCTCGGATCCCGCGATTACGAAGATATGGTTGAATGGTGTAACCGCTTGGCTCAGTGTGGTTATGCCGCCGCGTCCATTGACTATCGGTTGATGCCGGGCAGGAAGTTCTCTTCCAAGGAATTGGTACGCACGGGATACATGGCTGCCCAGGATGTGAGTGCGGCAGTGCGTTTTTTCAAGGCTAACAGTGAGACCTACCGTATCGACACCAATCGTATTTTTCTGCTCGGGCAGTCTGCGGGGGCGGTGGCCATAATCCATGCGATTTTCATGGATGAGGATGAGCGTCCGTCTGAAACATTTGAAAGTCCCGCACTCCCTCCGCTCCATTCGCAGGGGACAGAGGCGGCGAGAGGTTTCTCGCCCAACGTTGCCGGAGCCGTACTGCTGTGGGGCTGTGTGTTTGATCCGAAAATGATAGATGCGGATGAAGTGACGCCAATATGCCTGATTCATGGCGAAAAGGACAGGATTCTGCCTGTGGATTCAGGCTATGCCTTTTCCGTGCCGGGAATGCCGTACGCTTACGGTTCCCGGGTGATCGCTGAGCGTTTGAAAACGCTAGGCACGATCCCGTTTGAACTCCATCTTCTGGAGCGTGAACCTCATGCATTCTACTTTAAGCACTTGAGTATGTTTCAATTGGATGCTCTTAAATTCGAGAACTGTTTCCAGATGGCCTTGGGTTTTATGAGCAGAAATGATGTGAAGGAGGGTAAATGAACCCCCTTCCAGGGTGCTGGAAGACAACGAGATAAATCTGGATTACAATCCTATCATAGCCCTGAATTCCTCTTCTGAAACAATCGGGATGCCAAGCGATTCTGCTTTCTTCCGTTTTTCAGGTCCCATTTTGTCGCCTGCGAGGACGAAGGCTGTGTTTTTTGAAATGGAGGAGACGTTTTTTCCGCCGTGTTGCTCGACAAGATCCTTAATGGTGTCGCGAGGGACGGAGAAGACACCGCTCACCACAATGCTTTTCCCTTCAAGTGCTTGTGAAACAGGTTGATGGGATTCTTTGTTGATGGCAAACTGGAGCCCGGCCTCGTGCAAACGCATGAGGATGACGAGGTTATCGGTGTCGTTGAAATAGCCGGTGATGCTGTCGGCCACGCGGTCGCCGACGTCCTCTACGGTCATCAGTTCCTCCTTTGGGGCGTTGGCAACGGCATCCATCGTCCCGAAATGTCGGGCGAGCTTTTTGGCCGTCACCTCGCCCACGAAACGGATGCCCAAGGCGAAGAGCACCCGCTCGAACGGGACCTGCTTGGACGCCTCAATGCCGGAGAGGATGTTCTGCACCGTTTTTTCACGGAATGAGATGGTCTTGGTCTTGCCGCTTTCGTCTTCTATAACTTTTTCTAAACCAATAAGTTGATCAAATGTCAGTGCATAAAGGTCCGCGATGTTCTTCACTAATCCATGTGCATACAGCATATCGATTTTGCCTTCGCCGAGGGAATCGATGTTCATGGCCTTTCGTGCGATGAAGTGCTCGAGCCGGCCCTTGATCTGCGGAGCGCAATGATCGGCGTTGGGACAGAAGATCCCTGCTTCCCCCTCGGTGCGCTGCAATTCGGAACCGCAAACCGGACAGTGCGTGATGAAGGATATCCGCTGCGCTCCGGGAACCCGTTTATCCAAATCTACACCCACGATTTTGGGGATGATTTCGCCGCCTTTTTCCACAAAGAGGCTGTCGCCCTCCCGGATGTCCATCTCTGCCATGAAATCGCCGTTGTTGAGGGTGGCGCGTTTCACTACCGTGCCGGCCAACGAGACCGGACTGAGATTCGCCACGGGCGTGATGATGCCTGTCCTTCCCACCTGAAAGTCAACACTTAAAAGCTTTGTGGAGACCCGGTCTGCTTTGAACTTGTATGCGATGGCCCAACGCGGGCTCTTGGCGGTGGCACCCACCTGCCGCTGCTGACCGAAATCGTTCACTTTGATGACCACACCGTCAATGGGGTAGGGCAGCGATTTCCGTTTCTCATCCCAATAGTGGAGAAAACGGAAAACTTCCTCCAAATTGCTGACCTTTTCCATCACATCGGGTTTCCGGAATCCCCATTCATGGAGTTTCATCAGACGGTCAAAATGGTTGTTTCCAGGAAGTTGTTCGCCTAATCCGAAGTAGAGCTTGAAGTCGAGACCACGTTTGGCGACCTCGGCGGAGTCTTGCAGTTTCAGGCTTCCGGAAGCGGCATTGCGGGGGTTGGCGAAGGGCGCCTCCCCGATTTCCTCGCGCTCGGCATTGAGCTGCTCGAAGCGGCTGAACGGCATGATGATCTCGCCACGCACCTCTATCAGAGGCGGGAAATTGCCCTGCAGCTGTAAGGGGATGGTCCGGATGGTGCGCACGTTGGCGGTCACCACGTCGCCGCGGGTGCCGTCGCCGCGTGTCACGGCGCGCACAAGGGTGCCGTTTTCGTAGATCAGGCTGATGGCCACGCCGTCATATTTGAGTTCGCAGACATATTCGGGGGCCTCGGCGAGCAGATCGCGCACGCGACGGTCGAACTCGGCGAGGTCTTCCTGCGAGTAAGTGTTGCCCAGAGACTGCATGGGGTACAGGTGCGCCGCACTCTCGAAACGTTTCGTCACTTCCCCGCCGACACGTTGTGTCGGACTGTCGGGACGCCGCAGTTCGGGATACTGCGCTTCCAAGTCGATGAGCTCCTGAAGCAGCTGGTCGAAATCGTAGTCCGAAATAGTGGGATTGTCCAGCATGTAATACTGGTAGTTGTGCCGGTTGATCTCCCGGGTGAGCTGTTCGATGCGCTCTTGTGCGCCTGAAATGTTAGCCATACTGTTATATTACATTGAATTCCGCATCGGCTGCATCAGATGGGAAAGCATTTGCTTGGCGCGCAATATCTGGATTTTCACGTTCGAGAGCGTGAGGTTGAGACGCTCGGCGATCTCCTCGTAAGCGAGGTCTTCATAATACCGTAACTCAATGACTTTCCTGTATTTTTCGGGCAGTTGCGCCACAGCCGCGCGGAGGAGCTGCAGGCGCTGCTTGTCGATGATCTCCTCCTCTGGGGTGCGTTGCAGGTTGTCCTCGCTCTGGTCGATGATGCTGGTGGTGCTGTTGGTGTAGAGGTCTTCCTCGAAATATTGCGGCATGTTGTTTTTCACCCGCAGGAAGTCGATGCTGTTGTTCAAAGCGATGCGGTACAGCCATGTGGAGAAAGCGTACTTGGGGGTGTATTTGTCCAAATAACGGAACGCCTTCCCGAAAGTCATCAGGGTGAGATCCTCGGCATCATCCTTGTTCTTCACCATCCGCACCAGCATGTAGTAGATGCTGTCGCGATAGAGTGACATCAACTCCGCGTAAGCCTGCTGGTCGTTTTCGTCCAGAGCCCTGCGCAACAACGCATAGTCACGTTTCGCTTTTTCAGTTTGGCAAGAGTTCATCATCAGGCTATTTTTTTATGATGGAATTTGGCAGAAAGCCAGTATAACGGATTAAGGATGGAAAACAGTATGTCGTAAAAAAGAAAATGCGGGATTAACTGTTTTTCCTGCAGTCTTTTTGCGGATAATCCAAACACGACGTACATACTGGCGATGCGCACGACCGCGATGCCCGCGGTGATGTAGAGGAACAGCGGGATATGCAGGAAGGTGAGAATCGACAGGACGAGGAATCCATAGAAAAGCAGGTTGGTGAGTTCATAGAGACCGAGCAGGATTCTGTTTTTCAGAGAGTTGAACTTACGAGTGAAGAAAAGGCTGACTTTGTGCATCCGCCAATAGCCATATTGGGGCATGTGCTGGCGGACCGTGGCCGCGTCGGGCGAGTATTCGATTGCGGTGTTGTCGTTCGTGGCGGCACGGTGGATGAAGATGTCCTCTTCGCCATAGAGCAGGTGGTTGTAGGCGATGAACCCTTTCTGTTTGTAGAATAGCGGGCGGACGAACGCCACATTGTTGAGGTCGCCGCGGTACGTGCTCCGCAGCAGTGCATGGGCAAAGTACTGCACGGCGCCGACAAGGTTGTCATAAAGCACGAAATGGCTGTACACCCCTTTTTTCTTTTCGTATGAATTGTAACCCAGCACGATTTTTTTCTGGAACTGGAAATTCTGGGCCATCAGCGACAGCCATAGCTTTGAAGCGGGTTTGCAGTTTGGCGCTGTGAGCAGGATGTGGTCGTAGGATGCGCATTTGATGCCCATGGAGATGGCCATTTTCTTGCCTCGGCTTGTCGATACCGCTGTGCTGAGGTCCACGATTTTGATGTTCGGGTACCGGTCTTTGTACTCTTTGATGGCATGGAGGGAGTTCTCGTCGCGCGAGCGGTCGTTGACAATGACGATTTCGAACTGAGGGTACTGCTGCTCAAGGAGATAGGGGAGTGTCTGCAGGACCTGTGCGGCATCATCGCGCACCACAATCACCACGGACAACGGGGTGTCGCGGAAACTGAGCGCGTTTTTTTTGCGATGGAATGCAAATCGACCGTAAATGACGTAGTAATAGATTAATTGAACGAATGTTATGACGCCAAATAGGATTAAAATAGCCAGTGCTACTTTGTTTATTTGCATTTTATGAATAGGTTTAGGTTAAAAGTTTGGCTGCAAAAGTATGCTTTATTTCGATAAAATATGTATTTTTGCCAAAAAAATATAAACAAACTTACGAACAGTATGAAGTTTACTCTCCAGAAGGAAGATGCTAAAAGTCACGCACGTGCGGGACTGATCGAGACCGCTCACGGTCAGATCCAAACCCCGATTTTCATGCCCGTGGGTACATTGGGAGCTGTTAAATCACTGCATATTAGAGATTTGAAACAAGATGTGAAAGCCCAGATCATTTTGGGCAACACCTACCATTTGTATATGCGCCCCGGCATGGAGGTGCTGCGCGAGGTCGGCGGTCTGCACAAATTCAACGGCTGGGACCGTCCCATCCTCACCGACAGCGGCGGATTCCAGGTCTTCTCGCTGAGCCATCGCCGCAAAATCGACCCCCAGGAGGGTGTTTGGTTCCAGTCGCACATCGACGGCTCCCGCCACCTTTTCAGTCCGGAAAAGGTGATGGATCTCGAACGCACCATCGGGGCCGATATCATCATGGCCTTTGACGAGTGTACACCGTATCCTGCTGATTACAAGTATGCTAAGAATTCCATGGAGACCACCTACAAGTGGTTGAAACGTTGTATTGCCCGCCTGGATGAAACCGAACCGTACTACGGTTACGAACAGACACTCTTCCCGATTGTGCAGGGCAGTACCTACAAGGACCTGCGCGTGCAGTCAGCGGAGTACGTCGCCTCCACAAACTGCGACGGCAACGCCATCGGCGGTGTCTCCGTGGGCGAGCCGACGGAATTGATGTATGAAATCACGGATGTCTGCTGCCAGGTGCTGCCGAAAGACAAACCGCGCTACTTGATGGGGGTGGGTACGCCTGCCAACATTGTCGAGTGCATCTCCTTGGGTGTTGATATGTTCGATTGCGTGATGCCGACCCGAAACGGCCGTAACGGCATGATTTTCACATGGGAAGGCATGATGAACATGCGTAATGAGAAGTGGAAAAACGACTTCACCCCGCTGGATGCCAACAGCGACCTCTTCGCCGACCGCGAATACACCCGCGCCTACCTGCGCCACCTCTACGTCTCGGACGAAATCCTCGGCCCGATGATCGGCAGCATCCATAACCTGCACTTCTACCTCGACCTCGTCACCACCGCCCGCCAAAAGATTCTCGATGGCACCTTCGCCACATGGAAGGACGCGGTACTGCCGAAGATTTCGCGGAGACTGTGATTAGGCAATAGGCAATAGGCAATAGGCAGTAGGCAATAGGCAGTAGGCAATAGGCATTAGAGGAGTAGATTCTGCCACCTCCTACCGTCGGCGGCGGAATCTCCAACATAATTTTGCGTCTCTACGCCTTGCGCCAGCATCCCCTCGATGCACGCAGGGAAATCCATACCAGCAAAAGGTAATACGTTGTAGGAAATACCGTCAGGAAGAGAAAGTCCAATGCAGAAGAGGACGCTGTGAGAGTCGTGTCCGGAGATATTGCGTCTATTATTAGAAAGAAAGGCAGGTCGTAAAATATCGGTATCCAACACAATGGTTTGAGGTCTGTGCCTATAAAAAAAAACGCCAAAATATTGATAATAAGGAAACCTAACACGGAGAAATAGACATATCCTTTTTTCTTTGAATTTTCGAGTATTATGGCTGGGATGACTCCAAGTACCGCTGCCAATGCAATGGAAAATAAGAATCCTATAATTACATAGGATACTTCCAAGGAGTCTTTGAAGTAGTTGGGATTATAAACCCGCGAGGCGATGAAGACCACTACCCACACAGCCAAATACAACCCAAAGTAAATCAAAAAGAACTTGACGCTCTTTGGACTTACTTCTGTATCGGTCTCGATACCATTTGTTATAAGATCTTCGTCACCCTTCATTCTTCATTTTTCATTCTACATTCTACATTCTACATTCTTCATTCACAACCGCATCCACTCGTCGAAATCCTCTGCACTCACCAATCCCAATTCCAATGCGGATTCCCGCAAGGTTAGCCCGTGCTCGTGGGCATGCTGCGCGATTTTTGCGGAGTTGTAGTAGCCGATGTGCGGGTTCAGCTTCGTGACCAGCATCAGCGAGTTCTGCAGGTGCATGGCGATGCGCTCGCGGTTCGGCACGATGCCCTTGAGACAGTGGTCGTTGAAGGAGTTGATGACATCCGCCAACAACCGTGACGACTGCAGCAGGTTGCGACCGATGAGCGGCATGAAGACGTTGAGCTGCAGATGTCCCTGCATGGCGCCGGTGGTGATGGCCACGTCGTTGCCGATGACCTGGCAGCAGACCTGCGACAGCGCCTCGCACTGCGTGGGGTTCACCTTGCCGGGCATGATGGAGGAACCGGGCTCGTTGGCGGGCAATATTACCTCGCCCAAGCCGCAGCGCGGACCCGAGTTGAGCAGTCGGAAATCGTTGGCAATCTTCATCAACGAGACAGCCAAACGCTTGAACGCGCCCGACATCTCGCACAGCGAGTCGTGGGTGGCCATCGCCTCGAACTTGTTCGGACAATTCGTGAATTCGTAACCCGTGAATTTGTTGATGTATTGCAGGGCGATTTTGTCGTAGCCTTCCGGCGTGTTGATGCCGTTGCCGACGGCTGTGCCGCCGATGGGAAGCTCCATCAAGTGCTTGAGACTCTGTTGGATAACCTCATAACCGTGTTCCAACTGAGAAAGGTGGCCGGAGAGTTCGTCGCCAAGCGTCAGCGGGGTGGCGTCCATCAGGTGGGTGCGCCCGATCTTCTTGATGTCGGCGTATTCCGCGACTTTTTCTCTATAAGTGGCCATCATGCGTTCCAACGCGGGCAGCGTGCGGGTGATGATGCTGATGGCCGTGGCGATGCGCATGCCCGTGGGGAAGATGTCGTTGGTGGATTGCGACTTGTTGGCATCGTCATTCGGGGAGATGTAGAGCGGGTAGTCGGTGAGCTGACCGCCGTGCAGCTGCTGCGCGCGGTGGGCGATCACCTCGTTGACGTTCATGTTGGTCTGCGTGCCGGAGCCGGTCTGCCAGATGTGCAACGGGAACTGGTCGTCCCATTGTCCGCTGGTGATCTCATCGACCACGCGCACGATCAGGTCGCGTTTGTCCTCGGGCAGCACGCCGCAGTCGTAGTTGGCGCAGGCCGCCGCCTTCTTGGCCGTCGCGATGCCGTAGATGATCTCGATGGGGATGTGCTTCTTCCCGATCTGGAAGTTCTCCATCGCCCGTTGTGTCTGCGCGCCCCACAGTTTGTCGGCCTCGACGCGCATCTCGCCTAATGTGTCTTTTTCGATTCTGTATTCCATTTGATGACTTCGTGTTGATGACTTCGTGTTGATGACTTCGTGTTGATTACTTCGTGTTGATTACTTCGTGTTGATTACTTCGTGTTGATTACTTCGTGTTGATTACTTCGTGTTGA
>JBGUPL010000102.1:0-15954 GCA_045130275.1 Bacteroidales bacterium | reverse complement strand
TGTTGATTACTTCGTGTTGATTACTTCGTGTTGATTACTTCGTGTTGATTACTTCGTGTTGATTACTTCGTGTTGATTACTTTGTGTTGATTACTTCGTGTTGATTACTTCGTGTTGATGACTTCGTGTTGATGACTTTGTGTTGATTACTTTGTGTTGATTACTTTGTGTTGATTACTTCGTGTTGCCGAGACATAGACTGCTGACGGATCGCTAATCGTAGAATTTCCAGTCGATTCCGAGTTCAAGGCTACGGCCTTGCATGGGGTAGGCTGGGGTAGTCATGTAGTGGAAGTTGAAAAGTCCGGCGAGGAGGTTGCCGCCGCGCAGATAGAACGAGATGCGCTTCACGCGAAACGCCAGGTGTGCGTTGAGGTAGAGGTAGTTGCCGGCGTAGAAGTCCTGCTGTGTGTAGAATTGGTGCAAAATCGGGTTGTATCCGTCAGCGTAGTAGAGGGTGTTGTAGAACATGTCGAGCCCCACTTGGAAACGCAGCCGTTTCTTGAAGATGCGGGTGGTGTAGAGGGCGCTCATCTTGCCGGCGAACAGCGGCACTGTGATGGCTTTGTTGGTGGAGTGCTGCAGGGCGAGCTGTGCGTCCAGAGCGAAATATTTGGTGCGCACAGGAGCGAACAAGGTGAGTTGCACCACCTGCGCCGGCTTCTCCTGCTGGATCGGTTCGAAGTCACTGTTCAGATGGACATATTGCCCGAGATTGTAAAAGTTGAATCCGATGTTATAATCGAAAATGGTCCAGTAAGCACCGATTTTGACGATATTCTGTTTTTTCCATTCGTTATTCCATAAGTTGTTGTTACCCATGTAGTAACTTAAAATGTAGTCGGGTGAGCGGCGGTAAAAAGCGGCTTCAAAACCGAAGTGGTGCCGCTGTGCTTTGTTGATGGTGAAACGTAATCCGGCTCTCGCGGTGGCGTCGTTTCGGATATACCCGAACAGACTGTAGGCAAAGTTGCCATAGAGTTCCCAAACCTTGAAAAGGCGGATGTTGGTACGGGCGAACAGGGTGATGCTGTTTCCGGCAAAGTGGGGGACGAAAGTGTTCGAGTATTCGTGCCGCACACCGCCTGCAATCCGGAAGGAATAAGGCTGTCCGCTGATCGTGTCCACAGGGCTGTAGTTCGACCACTGTAGCGCATTCGCGACGGCGTAGAGGCTGAGCGAGTCGCGGGTGGTGTCCGTGTTGATGTAATACCGGTCGCAGTAGAAGCTGTTATTCAAATTATGATCGTAAAACAAGCTGTTAAGGTACTTGAAATCAAGCGTGTGACTGATGGTTCCGAAATAATGACCTTTCTTGTCTTTGATGTTCAAATAATTGGTGAGTTGGAAAGCATGTGTGTTGATGCGGGTGCTCGCGTTGCTGAACATCACCGCGAAACTGCTCAAGTCATTGGTGATTTCATCGGAATTTCGTGGGTTGCGTTCTGTGAAGTCCGAGAAGTTCGCCAAACCGCCATTTTCTGCAAATTTACCATGGTTGAAAGCGTAGGCGAAGAGGAAACCGTACACGGTGCTCGGCGTTTGGTATCGCGCTATCGCGCTGAGACTCATACGGTTGATGCCTTGGTGAAGGAAATACCCCGGATTGCTGGCCCCGTCAAGGTCGAACACGAAATCGGCTTGGCGCACATGCTGCGCGTGTGTGGCTTGGATGGAGAACGTCCTCATAATCGCGTAGTTGAATCTGAGATCTGTGTAGGAAGTCTCCAAATCGTAAATTTTCAAGTCTTCTATCTTTTTGAAATAGAGCTGATATGGAAGCGTGATCAAGTTGATGCCGGAATAGTTTTCAATGGAGAATATCATGCTCTTGTGCGCTTGGCCGTTGATGCCCAGCGATTGGTAAAGGTTTGGCACCGACAGCAAGGGGTCGAAGAATGAAATGGCGTACAAGGTGGTGTCTATGGGTTTGTAGTCGAGTGGGGTGAAGTTGACCGTGGGGAAGTCCGCCAAGCGGGTGGGCAGATAATCAGGGGAGATTGCCATAGCGGAGTCTATGGCCTGCCTGTCAGGTGTCTGTGCCGACACCGTCCCCAGTTCCGTCAGACATCCCAATATTATCAGGATAATACTGTATATTATTGATTTATTGAGCATTATAATTTTCAATCCGGCCCTTTTTTGATGTTGCAAAAGTATAAAAATAATTGTATTCAAGCAAGGGGGGTAAAGCGCTTCTTCCAGAAAAAAAGCCCGTTCCCGAAGGAACAGGCTTTTTTGGAGTCGGATTGCCAAAACCTTACTTGGTTTTCAGCAGATCGCGGATTTCGGTGAGGAGCTTCTCTTCTGCTGTCGGTTCGGGAGCGGGAGCCGGAGCTTCTTCCTCTTGTTTCTTCACCAAGCTGGTGGCTTTGTTGATCAGCTTGATCACGGCAAAGATACAGAGCGCCACGATCAGGAAATCGATGGTCACCTGGATGAAGTTGCCGTAGTTGAGAGTCACGGCCTCTTTCACCACTTCACCCGTCTCGCTGAGTTTTGGGGCGCGGAGGGTCGCCGACAATGTCGTGAAGTTGACGTTGCCGATGAGGGCGCCGACCAACGGCATGAGAATGTCGTTCACCAAGGAGGTGACGATTTTTCCGAAAGCACCGCCGATGATCACACCGATGGCCATGTCCATTACGTTGCCTTTCAACGCAAATTCCTTAAATTCTTTGATAAATCCCATAGCATTAATTTTTAAAGATGATTGAAAGTGCAAAAGTAAAATTTTTTTTAGTTGGGTGTGCAGTTTTTTTTGGCTGGTAGCTTTTGGCTCAGACCATGCCTTAAACTTAGGCTTGTTGCAGCTCGTCAAATAGCAACAGTTTGTACAAATCCATGGTTTTGAGGCTGTTGAAACTCATCATCAGTTTGGTTAGAGGAGTGCGCATCAGTCGCAGGACGCGGAAAAACAACGAACCATATGGACGTTTGCGGAGACGCTCCCAAGTTTGCAGCAGGCGGCTCTGCTTGCGGAAGCGGTCGTCCACTTTGCCGTTGCGGTATAGCTTGTCCAAATTCCGAACACTGGCCTCGATTTTGAGAAGGAAGACATCGTTGCTGTCCAATCCTTCATGATAAAGCTCGTTGTCAATATGATAGACCGGAATGCCGTGCTCTTCCAAATCCATACCGAAAAAAGTGTCTTCGTAGCCATAGTCGGTCAGCGACTCGTCGAAACGGCAGGTGTCGAACACCGACTTGGAGACCAGAAGGTTGAACGGGGTGAAGTTCTGGTACGGGTTCCTTTTGCGTAAGAAGGCAGGACGGGCTTCCCTGCAGATGCCGTACTTGTAGCGCAGCCGTTGTTCATTGTGTGGGCGGACGTGCCGGTACGCCAATCCGCCGGAAACGGCAAAAGCACTCTCTTTGGAAGCCAATGAGGCGATGAATTTCAGATAATCCGCAATGAATGTCTTGCTTTTCATCCGAGCGTCACAGTCGATGAAGAGCAGATAAGGGAACTTGGCGGTGTCGGCAAGATGGTTGCGGGTCCTGGATCTTCCAAGATTCTCAGTGTGTTCAATGTAGGTGATGTTTTCCATCTCGCCCAACAGCGAGTTGTGATGTCGTATGGATTCGTCCGATGACATGTCATCTTCAATGATTATCTCATATTCTACCTGACAATCATTGAGCTGAGGCTGCAACTCGGATATGAGTGGGTGTAAATTGACGTTATATATGGGAATTAATATCGAGAGCATTTTTTTAGCTTTTAGCTTTTAGCTTTTGGCTATTGGCTATTAAACCTTAAACTTGGACTTAAACTTGGACTTAGACTTAGACTTAGACTTTGACTTGGACTAATATCTTGACTGATCACTAATCACAGTTCACTGTTCACTGTTCACTGTTCACCAATAATCACACCAACGAATCAATTAACTTTCCGTCTTCGACGCAGATGGCGCGTGACGGGAACTTGTCGATCATCTGGAAATTGTGGGTGGCCATGAACACCGTGGTGCCGGTTTGGTTGATGTGATGGAAAACCTGGAAGATTTCCTCGGCGGTGATGGGGTCGAGGTTCCCGGTAGGCTCGTCGGCGAGAATCAGGTCCGGATTGTTGAGCAGTGCGCGGGCGATGCAGACGCGTTGCTGTTCGCCGCCGGAGAGCTGTGACGGCAGCTTGAAATCCTTGGTGGCGAGACCGACCGTGTTGAGCACTTCCTCGCAGCGGTTGAGCATCGCGTTTTTGTCTTTCCACTGGGTGGCGCGGAGCACAAACATCAGGTTGTCGATGACGGTGCAGTCTTGCAGCAGCTGGTAGTCTTGGAACACCATCCCTATTTTCTTGCGCATCTCGGGGATTTGCTTGGGTTTCAGCTTCAGCAGGTCGTAGCCGATCATCATGGCCTCTTCGCCCTCAGGTTTGAGTTCGCCGATGAGGGTTTTGAGGATGGATGACTTTCCGGAACCGGTTTTGCCGATCAAATAGACGAACTCGCCCTGCCGGATGTTGAAACTGATGTCGGTCAGCACCCGCAGCTTCTTGTGGGCGATGTTCACGTGCTTGAAGGAGATGACCTCCGCGGGGATGGTCTGCTCCGGCGTGGATTGTTCGTTTTCCGTCGCGATGACTTCGGGCTCGTTGTTGATGATTGCTTCGGGTTCTTCCATGATGGTTAAATCTCGTATGAAACGTTGTCCTACCGAGCTCTTGCCCCTGCCGGGGCTGCTCAAGGAATAATATAATTCTTAATTCTGCATTCTTAATTCTGAATTGAATTACGCGTCGATGTTGGCGTAGGTGGCGTTTTGTTCGATGAATTCGCGGCGCGGCGGAACCTCGTCGCCCATGAGCATGGAGAAAATGCGGTCGGCTTCGGCGGCGTTCTCGATAGTGACTTGGCGGAGCAGACGGTTGGCGGGATCCATGGTGGTGTCCCACAGCTGGTCGTCCTTCATTTCACCGAGACCTTTGTAGCGTTGCACGTGGACCTTGCGGCCGCCGGCGGAGGCTTCTGCCGTGAGCCGGTCGCGCTGCTCGTCTGTCCAGGCGTACTGCAGCTTGTCGCCCTTCTTGACACCGTACAACGGCGGGGTGGCGAGGTAAACATGGCCTTGCTCGATCAGTTCGCGCATATAGCGGAAGAAGAAGGTGAGAATCAAGGCGGCAATGTGGCTGCCATCGACATCGGCATCGGTCATGATGATGACCTTGTGGTAACGCAACTTGGAGATATTCAACGCTTTGTTGTCGTCTTCTGTGCCGATGGTGACGCCCAAGGCGGTGTAGATATTGCGGATCTCCTCGCTTTCGAAAATGCGGTGCTGCATGGCTTTCTCCACGTTGAGGATCTTACCGCGCAAGGGCAGGATGGCCTGGAAGTGGCTGTCGCGGCCCTGTTTGGCGGTGCCGCCTGCGGAATCACCCTCGACGAGGAAAAGCTCGCACTTGGAGGCGTCCTTGGAGGAACAGTCGGCAAGCTTGCCGGGCAGTCCGGAACCGCTGAAGGCGGTCTTGCGCTGCACGAGCTCGCGCGCCTTGCGGGCGGCGTGACGTGCCTGAGCGGCCAACACCACCTTGTCAACAATGGTTTTCGCGTCCTTCGGGTTCTCCTCGAGGTAATTGGTCAGCATTTCGCCTACCATCTGGTTCACCACGCCGGCAATTTCGCTGTTGCCGAGCTTGGTCTTGGTCTGGCCTTCGAACTGCGGTTCGGCCACCTTCACGGAGATGATGGCGGTGAGGCCTTCGCGGAAGTCGTCGCCGGAAATCTCGATTTTGCTCTTCTCGAGTTTGTCGAGCAGCTTGTTGTCGTCGGCGTATTTCTTGAGGGTGCGGGTGAGCGCCTGGCGGAAGCCCGTGAGGTGCGTGCCGCCCTCGATGGTGTTGATGTTGTTGACGTAGGAGTGGATGTTCTCGGTGAAGGAGTCGTTGTACTGCATGGCGACCTCCACGGGCACGCCCTGCTTCTCGCCCTCAATGTAGATGGGCTGCG
This sequence comes from Bacteroidales bacterium, assembly GCA_045130275.1. GTDB lineage: Bacteria > Bacteroidota > Bacteroidia > Bacteroidales > WCHB1-69 > F23-D06. Next base: position 10,000 of record JBGUPL010000102.1, on the reverse strand, counting down.
ACGTGATCTTGGTGCGGCCCTCGTCAAGGTGCATGATGAAGTCACGCAGACCGTTCTCGGAATAATAGATCTCCTTGGGATGGCTGCCGTCCTCGTTGGTCTTGCGCAGATCCTCGATGGAGATGTGGATGCCCTTGTTCAGGTAGGCCAGCTCTTTGAGACGGTGCGCGAGGCGGTCGAACTCATACACGGTGGTGTGGAAGATGGTGTCGTCGGGCAGGAAGGTGATCTTGGTGCCGCGGTAGTCGCTGGAACCGAGTACTTTCACGGGGTAGAGGGGCTTGCCGTAGGCGTATTCCTGGATGAAGTGGAGCCCGTCGCGGAAGACCTCGGCGGTGAGGTGCTTGGAGAGGGCGTTCACGCAGGAGACGCCGACGCCGTGCAGACCGCCGGAGACCTTGTAGGAGTCCTTGTTGAACTTGCCGCCGGCGTGCAGGACGGTCATGACGACCTCCAGTGCGGAGCGTTTCTCCTTGGGGTGCATGTCGGTGGGGATGCCGCGCCCGTTGTCGAGCACGCTGATGGCGTTGCCTTCCAGTATCTTGACTTCAATGTTAGTGCAGAATCCGGCGAGGGCCTCGTCGATGGAGTTGTCGACGACCTCGTTGACCAGATGGTGCAGACCGCGGTCGCTGACGTCGCCGATATACATGGCGGGGCGTTTCCGGACGGCCTCAAGTCCTTCCAAAACCTGAATATTACCTGCACCGTAGGTTTCTTCCTTCTCAATCTTATTTTCTAACTCGCTCATTCTTAATGGTTTTACTTTTCTTCAAAAAACCTGCAAATATAGGAAAAATTTCGGTAGGTTGGGCAAGGAAAATTGCAATCGGCTTTTCGGCTTTGGACTGTTGACCGTTCCGCTTGCGGGAATGGCACTAGAATGTCAGAGTCCCTCGAGCGCGTCGTCGATCACCCCGAACACGTAGTGGTCTTTGTCGTACACGTGCCCGAAAATCTCTTTGGCTTTCAGGAAATACTCCTTGGCGGCGGCTTTGTCGTGCTCCATCGCGAGAGTGCCGAGGTAGAAGTGAAGGTTGCCGAAAACCTTGTCGTTGTTCACGTATTTCGGCAGTTGCGCCTTGTAAAAACGGACGAGTTCGGGTTCTTTTCCGGCAAATCGGTAGGCTTCGATCATGGCCTGGTAGATACTCGGGTTCTCGGGGGCGAGTTCGAACAGTTTCTTGGCAGTCGAGGGCGCCTTCTGGTTGCCGGTGACTAAGTAGAGACGCAGCAGGGGCGACAGGTTGTAGTAGTCGTCCGGAATGAGCTTGTCCGCTGTTTCAAAGTATTTCAAGGCATTGCGATAGTCGCCTTTCTCCATCAGGATTTGTCCGGTCATGCGAGCGGCGTCCCCCTTGAGGTCTTTGTCCTTGTAGAGGTCGTAGGAGACCTTGGCCTGCGGGAACGCGTAGTCGAGCTGGTCCGTGAACAGGTAAGCGTAGGCTAAGTTGTAGTGCGCGTCCGCCTTCTTGGGTTCCAGCTCGGTGGCCTTCTTGAGGTAGGGGATGCTCTGTGCGGTTTCCTCTTGCGTCAGCAGCGCCACGCCCAAGTTGTGGTAGGTGATGTAGTCCCCGCACCCGCCGTCGATGGCTTTCTTGCTGTTGTCGATGATCTTTTGCGTCAGTTCCTCCTCGTCCCCGAGCCAGCCGCCGTATTTGTTCAGCACTTCGTTGTAGTAGAAGGCGAGGCCGCGGTACAGCTTGCAGTTGTCCGGGTAGGCGGCAATCAGTTTGAGCAGGACGCTGTCGACTTGGAATGAGAACATGCTGAACGAGCCGTTTTTGCCGCGATAATCCATGACATCCTCGTTCTTTTTCAAATCCTTGAGTGCGAAGGCATGATGCATGATGCTGGAAACAAAGTAGTTGAGCACGATATCCTCTTTCATGAGCACGACATCGGGTTTCTCGTTGTCGGGGTCGTCCTTGTCCAGCAGGACGTACGCGGACTCGTACTTTTTCGCGTCGATAAGATTCTGCGCTGCGGAGAGCACATCGGTTTGGGCTTGGCTGTACCCGGCGAAAGCCCAAAGGGTCAGCAGGAAGATGGTGATTTTTTTCATCATTTTATGGGGACTTCTCTGTTTTTCTTTCCGTGCTGCTGCCATGAACGGCGCGAAGTCCGGAGAACGCCGCAATGGGGAAACAGCACGGCAAAAATAATGTTTTTCCGCACAGTAAGACACGGAAAGTTGAAAAGGTTGCACTTGGGGGATTGTTTTTTTTATTTGGGCGAGCCGGCGCGGCTTAGGGGCCGACGCTTCCAAGCGTCGCAGACACACATTCATGGACCGACATTGCGAAACGTTGTCTCCTCCCGCCGCGCCGTCGGGCTTTCCGCTACAATGGTTTTGGCCATCCGTTTCCGTACGGGCGTATCGCATACGCCCGTACAAACACCACATGTACGGGCATATCGCATACGCCCTCATGCCAAAACCATTTCCGCTTCAATCCCTCTCGCATGCCCGTCCGCGACATCTCCCCGTTTCGCGGCGAACCATCCAATCCCCTCGCCCGTACCTTTTTCCCACGCCGCGAACCCCGCGTCCGGACCTTCTCTCGAAAAAATTGGGAACATCGCACGCATCCGGCTACAGACATGCAACCGCTGACGCGGTTGGTCGCGGCCCCGACTCATCATGCCTTTGTGGATGCGCTACGGCTCGAATGTGGAGAAACACTCACTTCCGCAGGTGTACCTTCGGCAGCATCACCGCCGACTCCACGGTGTCGTTTTCGCCGCGCCAGGCTGCCACAAAGGCCACTTCCGCCGCATATACCGTGAATCCTTGCCGATGGAACTCCTGCAGTTCGATGCGCTTTTTCGCGGACAAAACGGCCACGCAGTCGCCTGTCGCCGAATAAAAGCCATTGTCCTTGAACCAAAGCGGCTGGCCGCTCCGCAACGACAAAATCTTCTCCTTTTTGTCTTTGAAATAATCCAGATAGACGTCTTTGTGTGTAAACTGGATGGAGATATCGTTCGGTGCACTGTACAGCGTGTGATCTTCCTCATATTCCATGTCTTTGTGTTGGATACCGTCGAAAATGGCTGTGCAGGTGTGGATATAGAGTGATTTTCGGGCGCGGGTCATGCCCACATACAGTTTGCGGATGTTCTCCGCCGTCTCATCCTCGTTCCGCGCCAGCATCATATACACCGTGTCGAACTCGCGGCCTTTGGTCTTGTGGATGGTGGAGACCAATACTGTTTTCTTGTCGGCGAAGCAGAAATCTTCGATATTGGACTCGAATATGAAATCCCCTAAATCACTGCGGTATTTCACTTTGTTGGTGCTTTCGAAAGCGTGGAAAAAGCCCTGCAAATACTCTTGAAGGTTGCTTTGCGAATAGGTGAGAAGTGTTTTCTCTTTCGCCTCTTCCCATGCGTTATCCGAAATGATGGGCGAGGAGGTCCGTTTGTCAATCTGCTTTAGGAAATAGCGGATTTCCGCCAAGTCCGCTAACCGGAACGAGCCGCCCGACTGGATTAGCTTGGTGCGGAATCCCTCCTTGAGCAATAGTCCCGCCATCTGCACCGCTTCGTCGTTGGTGTTGGTCATCACGCAAACGGTCCCTTCTATTCCGTTGTGTTTCAGTTGATTGATGATGGGCGTGTATGGGTTGCTGCTGTTGTGTTTGGTCAGGAAAATCAGCCCGTTCTCCTGGCTTATTGCCGTGCAACCTTGTTTTTTCATGCGGTTATCTATACGATGGATGAAACGGTCGGAAAACTGGACAATGTTCCGGTAACTGCGGTAGTTATCGGTCATCTCATACTGAACAGCTTGGAAATCAGTGATGAATGACCGCATGTATTTGGAGTCTGAACCACGGAATTGGTAGATGTTTTGATCATCGTCACCGACAGCAATCACGCGCATCTCCTCGTTTTGTCGCATCAGTGCGCTTACGAGCGCGTACTCGTCGGCGTCCATGTCCTGCGCTTCGTCGATCACTAAGACTGTTTTCCCGATTTTAGTGGGTTCGACCTCGCCGTTCTCCACCATTTCAGCAGCCATTCGAACCACTTGGTCGGCCTCTTCCAGATTTCCGGTTTTCCCGATCAGGTCGAAGCTGAAGGAGTGGAAGGTTTTGATGTCCACGAAATGGGCGGCATGGCCGATCAATTGGATAAGTCGTTGTTTGAATTCGATGGCTGCGGCGCGGGAGAAGGTCAGCATCAGCAACTGTTCGTGTTTTACGTCTTCCATCAACAGCAAGGAGGCCAATTTGTGTACGAGCACCCTCGTCTTTCCGCTTCCTGGTCCGGCCGCCACCACAATGCACTTCGACTGTTTGTCTTGGATGATTTCCCTCTGCTTATCAGACAACTCGCCGAAAAGTTGCCGGTATTTCTCCATCGTGATGTTTTTTTCGATATCCTTCGCCCTGTCCCCTTTGAAATATTGGCTGACAAATTTTTTGTGGTCTAATAGAAAATAGTCTTGTACAAACTGCAATGCTGCGCCGTAGTCCTTGACCATTAAATTGGCATATTCGCCTACAATATGTATCTGCCTGATTTTCTGTTTGTAAAATTCGTCCAACAGCCGGTAATCCTCTTTTTTGTATTTGTATTTCATGTCGGTTAGGCGATGAATCTGCATGGCGTTGTAGATCACCAAGAACCCGCCTTCCAATTTGAGCGCCCCTATTTTGCTAAGATAGAGCAGCGCTTCCTCCACTTCGCCGATGGTACAAGGTTTTTCAGAAGCGTTTATCCTGATTTGTTCGGCAAACTGCTTTTGGATTTCCGTGACCGAGAATTGTACCAGCCTAAACTCGTTGGAAGTGTTTTCGGATTCGGTGGTCGGCAAAGTGTAAAGTTTTTCGATAATGAACCTGCAAAGGTCAATGCGTAGGCCGTTTTTCCTAGAAATGGTGTCAATGTCTCGGCACAACGAAATGTGTACCAGGCCTTTTTCGATATTTTCTTTTTTCTTTATGTAAGATTTGATGCTCAGAAAATAGAGTATGGTGCGGATGTTTCTTATGGTTACATCGTGAATACCGGCCGTTAAGGCACTTTCATTCAGCTCTTTATAAGAAATCTCGATTTCGTTGTCCCGGGATATGACCATAGCCAACAGGAACTGTTCGAGTTTAGCGAATGACTCGAACCGTTTGAGAGATTTCTTTTCGTTGTCGGTTTTGTGGATCAGCGCGGACATGTCGCGGGAGTCAGCCAAGATTCCTTCTTGGCGCATCAGACTCACCGCTTGGATAACCTCAGCTTTGGTCATGCCCAACATGTCGGCCAGATAATCCACGCGGGATTCGGCTTCAACCGAGCCGACATTAGCCTTGTACTTATTGGAAATCAAGGATTTGATGATTCGGATGGCTTGGGCCTGTTCGTCATGGGAAAACAGCGAAGAATGTTCGATGCGCTGTCGGGCTTCCTCCATGTTTTTGACCATGATGCCCGTGGCGAAAACGCGGGGCACGTTGTTGCCTCGGCTGACGTAACCGGCCTCCTCCAACGCCGCAACCGCAGTGCGCACACGGGTTTCGATGTCTGCCACCTCGTCGTTCCAACCCGCCTGTCGCGCAATCTCCAAGGCGGAGCAACTCACCGACTTTCGTTGCCGTGTGAGGTCTTTGATGGCTTTCCAGACTTGTTGTATTTCGCTGATACTCAGTTTTGTCTGGTTTAGAAGGATGAAGTGCTTGTCCAAATCGTGGTCGCTGAACAGAATGTAGCATTGGGCGTTGAGTAGCGGGTCACGTCCGGCGCGTCCGGCCTCCTGCACGTAATTCTCCAACGAGTCGGAAATGTCGTAGTGGATCACCATGCCCACATCCTTTTTATCTACTCCCATGCCAAACGCAGAAGTAGCCACAATTGCTCGCACCTGGTTGTCCATGAAGGCATTCTGGTTGGCGATTTTGTCATTGGGATCCATTTTGCCGTTAAAGGGCAGCGCGGGAAAGCCGTCGCTGGTCAGTTTTTCGGCGATCTCTCTCGTTTTTCGTGTGCGGGAAACGTAGATGATGGTTGGGGAATCGTTGGCGGTCAGCAGGTTGCGCAAATGGTTGTATTTTTCCTCTTCCGTTTCGGCATGGATGACGGAGTATCGGAGATTGGTCCTCGCCGCCGTGGAGGCAAATAGCTCAAGTTCCAATCCCAATTTCCGGTGGAAATAGTCACGGATGTCGGAAATGACTTTCTGTTTAGCAGTGGCGGTGAAGCAGGAAACAGGTATTGTTACGTGGTTGCCTTTTGTCTCCTGTATTTTCCGAATGAAGTCGCCGATGTAGAGGTAGTCCACGCGGAAATCGTGGCCCCATGCGGAGAAGCAATGCGCCTCGTCGATGACAAAACGCACCACATTGCGGGAAAGGAGCAGTTTTTCAAGGGTTTTGGAACGCATCATCTCCGGCGCGATATAGAGTATGGACGCACTGCCGTCGGCAACCCTTTCGAAAGCGTTCGTACGCGAGATGGGATCCAGCAGTCCGTTGATGGTGACCGCTTCGGTGATCCCCTTCTCCGCGAGGTTGTCCACTTGGTCCTTCATCAGCGACTGTAGCGGCGAGATGACCACGGTGAGGCCGTGTTCGTTCCGTCCCGCCATGATGGCCGGAAGCTGGAAGGTCAGCGACTTTCCGCCGCCGGTAGGGAAGATGGTGAGCAGCGATTTACCGTCCACCGCCGCCTGTACCGCTTTTTCCTGCATCGGCTCGCCGTCGAAGGTGCGGAATTCGTTATATCCGAAAACGGATTGCAGGTTCTTGTGGATGTCTAAACGTTCCTCACAGTAGGAACACGATTGGTGGCATGGGGTGTCGCAAAGCACTTTCAAGACATGCTCGACGACTGGGAATTGGTGAAGCACCCACGGTGGCGTGATGGAGAAGCTGTCGCCGCAGTGGATAAGAGCGAGGGCGTAGGCAAGCTCTGTCGGGTGTTCCGAGACGAGTCTCGAGATGTCAGCATGGTCGCAGATCAACCCTTTGAATTGCGTCTGAATCAATTCAGCCAAGTCGTTTTCTCTTTCTTCGAAGCCGATATAGTCGAAAAATCCCTCGAATTCCTCTCGTTTGTGCAAAAGTTTGTAATAAATAGACTGCAATTCTTTGGACAGGTTGTTGAATGCGGAGATTTCATCGTAAAAGAGGTCGCGTGATTTCAGACTGTCATTGAGCGGGTTGTTCATCTCCTCCACCTGCAATTTTTCGTCTTTCACAAGTTTGTGATAAGGTCGGCGCGGGAAAAGGAGAGGGGAGAGGTACAGCGTGTCGATGGTCTTCTTGCGCTTGAGGCCGGGAATGTCGGCAAGGAATTTGAGGTCGTGGTGGAGGATGTTGTGACCGCAGAGATATTCAGCGTTGCGGATGAATTTCGCGAATTCATCCTTCGAGGCCGCGTGGAACTTCTCTTCCGGTTCGATTAACGCTCCGAAATCATAGACTTTACGGCCGTCAGCGGAGACTTCTGTGTCGATGAAGGCGACAACGTGATCCTTCTTCGCCGATGGCGAGAAAGAATGGCGTATCCTGTTCAGGTATTCTTGAATGCTGGGCATGGACTTCTGCGCACAAAATCATTTCAAGGCGCAAAAATAGCATTTTTAACAATTGGTTCTTAAAAAATGTGCCAGCCTCTCACACTGACGGCGTGATGAACACCCGCCAGGAACCGGTTTCGTCTTTGTCAATGTAGCCTTTCTCCAGCATTGTTTGGAGCATTTTCTGAATAGCGGAACGGTTGATGCCTATCGCTTCCTGCAAGTAGGAATAGGTGGCGTTCTTCTCGATTTTCAGCTCACGGAGGATTTTGGCATAGTTGGAAGACCGGAACGCGATGCGCTCGCCGTCGTACCACCAGATGTTCTCACTCTTGTCTGTGACGAACAACACATCATTTTCTATTTCATGGGCAATCAGATTTGCCATGTATTTATGGAATGGGCGAATCTCCCTCAGCAAGGCGTGCGCACCGTCGTGCGGGGCTGCACCCACAATCAAGTCGGCCTGGTGCAATGCCTCCAGATAATCTTGTTTTGACTTGCTGCGTACCACAATCATCGGGTATTCGTGCCGTGACAGGATATAGTTGAACATCAGGCGGGCGATGCGCCCGTTGCCGTCCTCGAACGGGTGGATGCGGATGTAACGGTAATGGAACAGCACGGCCAACTCCACGGGCGACAGCTTCCCTTCCGCCTCCGCCTTGTTGTACCAATCGACAAGGTCGGTCATCAAGGCCGGGGTCTCTTCCGGCGAAGCGTACTCGAAACGGTCACCATAGCGGGTGATGACGCTGTTCGGACGGGTCTTGTATTGCCCTGCGTGAACGGTGTAACTCGTCTGCATCCCCCCGGGAAGGTTGCGATAGACCGTGTAATCCTCACGCAGCAAAGTGTGGTGTAGCGTCCGGATGAAATTCTGTGTAAGAGGCTGTTGCGTCTCCGATGCCTCAACTGACATCATTTTCAGACCGACGTTGCTGGCCTTCATCTCTTCATAATCACGGAATTCCGCCATTCCTGACACTTTGCCGAACAGCAACAGCAACTCCGTTTGGCCATACGTCAGCGTGTTTCCTTCGATGTGGTTCGAGTTGTAGTTGAAATCCACCGTGAACCTTCGACTCAATCTGTTCCTGTCAGTCTCCGACAAAGGTTGAATACCCTGCCATTTTTCCAATGCTGCTTGTAACTTCTTGTTCTCCATAACAACTGTTTACCACTTTTTTCGGTGGTAAGATTACCACCAATTTGGGCGCAAAAATACATTTTTTTATGTTTCCGCAATATAGCGTTCATAATACTATGTATGAAAAAATGGATTTTGTTACACTGGGGACTGAAAAAAACGTGTTTTGCAAAACGCAATTTTGTGTACTTTTGCCGCACAAAAATGAAACCACTATGAAACTTGCGGAAGCATTGAGTATCAGGAAAGACTTGCAGAAACGCATCCAGCAGATCGGGATGCGCATCCAGAACAACGTGAAAGTGCAGGAGGGCGACGAACCGTTGGAGAAGCCGGAGGAGCTGATGAAGGAACTCGACACCTGCCTCGTGCAGTTAGAGGAGATCATCTGGCGCATCAACGCCACCAACATGCAGACGAAAAACAGCGACGGGGTCACGCTGACCCAGCTGATGGCGCGCAAAGACGTGCTGACCATGCGGGTCGGCACCCTGCGCAACATCTTCGAGACGGCCTCGGCCGGACAAGACCGCTACTCCCGCTCGGAAATTAAGACGGTGACGGTGGTCGATGTGAAGGCCATCGGCAAACTGGTGGACGACTGTTCCGCCCGTCTGCGCCAGCTGGACATGGAAATCCAGGCGCTCAACTTCCAGACAGAGTTGATATAACGACAGTCCCCTGCGTCTGTAGGGCGAACCGAAAACCCGATCTTCTGATCGTTTATTTGACCGCTGCTCGGAGCCGGCAGCACCCGTTCCTTTCGAACATCACGGCGCAGGCTCAGCACGTTATCATCCGAATGCACGCCTCAGGCCGCACGGCGCACTACCACCCGGTTGACTATGGATGTGGGGACTGTTTTTGTATATTTCCGATATCGAAGTTAAAGACAATTAACGTTCTTCTATTGCTCCGTGAATACAAGGTAGTAAGCGTCGGCAGGGTTGCCGATTCCCACACTCGGGGTGTACAGGTAAACGGCCACCTTCTTAGATGAATTCCCATAATAATGCTGGAACTCCTTCTGTCGGGAGACACTCTGCCAGATATACTGCAAATCCCTCTCGTCGGTCACAGTCTCGTAGTGCCCACCATCGTTGATGAAAGAAATGCGGCTTTGCCCAGGGTAGGGGAGTCCGTTGTCCATCGGCAGACCGGCACGGAAGTTGTTCGGGAAGTTCAGCTCGCCGCAACCGTTCCAGATGATGGAACCGTCCATCAACAGGTTGTCGGTGTTGCGGTAGAACAGTTTGATGTAGCCGAAGTCGCCTGGCGCTTGATATTGCGAAACAAACGGGATTTCGTTGCCGGAGTTGAGCTTGTTGGTG
>JBGUPL010000101.1:0-10913 GCA_045130275.1 Bacteroidales bacterium | reverse complement strand
AATAACTGTATCAATGGCACACGCCTCGTCGATCATCGCAAGTTTCTCCTTGTCAAAAAACGGACTCTCGTCCCTCCAATAGACATTTGTGGCAAGAGGCTCTTCAGGATTCGGCGGATGGAAATCCTTGTCCGAGATGCGCCACATTCGGTCAACGGAGGTGGCGCCGCCGACACAGAGGATAGTGTGTCCGCAGGCTTTCACCACGGAATAGTCGGGCAGCGTCATCCAGCGTTTGTGTCTGATAGGCTGGAGGTTGAAATAGGCAGGATTGTCGTGGTTCCCGCGGATGAACACCAACCAATTGTTGGCTTTTGAGAGCCGCTTGTTACATTTGCGATACAATGCCTCATAGTACCCCGACCGCTCAAACCCGAAACCGCAGTCGCCCGCAACGACAATCAGCGTATCCGTCATCCCATACTGCACGCAGCATTTATAGACGAGTTGCGTAAAGTCCCCGTGAATGTCACCACTCACCACGACACCCTTCGCCTGCGAAAACTCATATATGTTGGTTTTTTCCATCTTTCAATCTGCAAAAATAAGAATAATTTGTTTTTGTTGTTTTATGATAATAGTATGGAAAAAGTGGAAATGTTACAGGGAAGGTTGATTTAAAATTTATTTGCTGAATAATGTTCATTTGTTTTAAAATTTGTTTCTTGAAGTAATTGAAAAATAATTATCTTTGCAAGTTAAACTTGATTGTATAATTTAGCGGTAAATGGTGGCAAATCAAAAAGATATGAAAAAGTATGGAAGTTCCACGGTGATAGACCTTTTCGCGGGAACGGAAAGGTTGTCGTTCGTTTTGTGCCAGGCCGGAAAGGAAGGAGCATTTGCCCCTAGTTGCACATATGAAAACCAAAAGATTTGTTATCACTGCTCATCATCTGCTATAAAAACTCAACATGAATAATAGTCCTCTCAGATATCCCGGCGGCAAGTCTTTAATGACTAATTTCTTTGTTGATCTATTTCACAAGAATGGATTACAAGAGATTGTGTATGCCGAGCCGTATGCTGGAGGAGCTGGTGCTGCCATCAATCTTCTTTTGAATGACCATGTAAATGAAATTGTGATCAACGATGCAAACATTGGGATATATTCTTTTTGGAACGCTCTTATCAACGAATCTGAAAGATTTATTCAAACCATTGAAATTATCCCTGTAACTTTAGAAGAATGGTATAAACAAAGAGCAGTAATAACAGGTTCCACCAAACCTTCATTTGAATTAGGTGTTGCAACTTTTTTCATGTCAAGAACAAATCGTTCGGGAGTAATCTTTGGTGGTGCAATAGGAGGCTCAACAGAAGAAAAGCAACTCAATGCCAAGTATAAAATCAACTGCCGTTTTAACAAGCAAGATTTGATTCAACGGTTAGAAACTATAGCTGCAAATAAAAATCGAATTCAAATTTGTAATGAAGATGCATTAGCTTTTTTAAGACAATTAAACAACAATGTGTTTGTTTATTTAGATCCGCCTTACTATGTCAAAGGAAAGTGTTTGTATATGAATCATTATACGGACAGAGACCATAAAGAACTTGCGCATTTTTTGCAAGATGAAGCACATTTTAATTGGGTGTTGTCTTACGACGATGTCCCTCAAATTAGAAATATGTATGCAAACTCAGAATTGTACAGGTTTCCTTTGAAATACACTGTGAGCAAAAAGCAAGTTGGATACGAACTATTAACACATTCCGCTGATTTGCTTTTCCCCGAATCACTTGAGATAAGAAGAACACATAGTAAAAACATTACCATTGAACGAATAACAAAATAGCATGAAAATAACGAAAGTCCATATTGAAAGATTCCGCGGTTTCCATAATCAGGAATTTGAAATGGGAAGCCAATTAACTGCTATTGCTGGTCAAAATGGCACTCAGAAGTCAACACTTTTAGGTATTATTACGCAGACATTTACCATCACTAAAGATAACCCCATGCTAAAGGAGAAACCACTATGTGGCGGTACTTATCGCTCTGCATTTAGTGACAAATTTCGTCTTTCTCCAACATTTGACAAGCCCAAAGAGCATGAATGGACTTTGTATTTTGATGATCGGGAATCGTTTCAAATAGAAAGTATTAAGCGTTCAAAAGACCCTAATGTTCGTTTTTGGCAAAAGGGCAAACGAAACAAAGGGGCGGGTTATATACAATATCCAACAATTTTTCTTAGTTTGAAAAGATTGGTGCCGCTCGCAGAAGAGGCCACCGTCAAAACAGATGACGCGTTGCTAACTCCCAATGAAATTGCCAAGTTTAAAGAATTGCATAACAGGATTCTGATTTCTAATACGGAAATCACTTCTGCCGTAGGTATTTCTTCCACAAACAAACAGTCCATGGGAGTAAGTACAACTTTGTATGACTGGAATCAAAATTCTATGGGGCAGGATAATCTTGCTAAAATTTTGTTGGCATTATTCTCGTTCAAAAGGCTTAAAGATAATTATTCTTCTTACCAAGGAGGAATTCTTGCTATTGACGAACTTGACGCCACAATGTATCCTGCCTCTCAAGTTGAACTTCTAAAGGTATTAAGAAAATATGCTTCTGAATTACAATTGCAGATCATATTTACAACACATTCCATTTCTTTATTGAAGGCTGTAGATGAATTGAACCACGAGGTAAAAAAACGTCCAGAGACATCCAATCAGGTTAGATTGATATATTTGAAGCGTTCCGACGATAACATACTCATTAAAAGTGATGTAGATTTCAACGGCATTATGTTGGATTTAAATGTGGTAGCTGCGACACCAGGGAGAAAGCAAAACAAAGTCACGGCATACGTTGAAGACAAAGAAACAGAAAAACTTGTAAAAGCAATTCTTAAAACAAAGGCGAATTGTTTGAAATTTGTAAATGTCACACTTCCGTGCAGTATTCTTACCGAAATGGTTGCAAAGGGAGTCCCTGCCTTTTGCTATCCATATTCTATTGTATTTTTAGATGGAGATGTAAGAACTCAAAAGGTTAATATGAAAAAACTTGCAAATGCCAACAATGTACTTTTGCTGCCGGGGAATGAATCGCCTGAACGATTAATAGCAAAATATCTTTATGATCTTTCTGATGAAAATCCCTTATGGAAACAATTATCTGATGGATATACCAAACAGTTTTGTTTTAAGGATATCAAATATAACCAGATATTTGCAGAGGGGGAACAAGGAAGACAAAAGGCAAAAGAATGGTTTAATTCGCAACTGGAGTATTGGGGTAGAGGAGGTTTAAAGGTTCTTAATCCGTTCATTTCTACAATTCAAGAAGAAATAGATGGGTTCAAATCTGCTTTTGAAGAAATGATAAAGCATTATATTCATGATTAGCTCGATTATGCCAATGTAAAGCCTCTCCTTTATCGACTTTTTCGCTGGCATTGGTAGTCGCTACACGAGACAAAGTGCAAGGATTTTTATAATCAATGAAATGATAAACAGATACTTTTATAAATCCACTCTCTCAGAATTTGTCAATGATTCAGTAGATGAAATTTTTGGCAAAATGTCGCGTGCTGATGAAATGGATACAGCTTCTACGCAGAAATATGCTTGGGAGCAAGAAATCCAAATCATGAAAAAAGTGGTGCAACCGTATGCCAATGAGAGGGCTGAGATTCTTTTTGAATATACCATACCTCGACTTGGCAAACGTATAGATGTGGTTGTCTTGCTACGCGAACGAGTATTTGTTATCGAATTTAAGGCAGGGGAATCAGAGTTTCTACACCAAGATGTTGACCAAGTGTTGGATTATGCCCTTGACCTAAAAAATTTCCATCAAGGAAGCCTCGACCGTTATATTATACCGATTCTTGTAGCTACTGAGAGTGACATCCATTCTACCTTATGCCAATTATCACATTACAATGATGGCATCTACGATCCGCTATTGACTAACGCCGAGTATCTTGGAGATCTTTTTTCAATGATTTTGTCTGAGACAATTCCTATAACTCCTCATTCGATTTCTATTGAAGATTGGGCGCGTAGCCGTTATGCTCCTACACCAACGATTATTGAGGCTGCACGTTCTCTTTATCTTAATCATAGTGTGGAAGATATTACTCGTCATGACGCCGAGGGTGAACAATTGGAACGCACAACTCAATATGTACAAAAAGTTATTCATGAGACAAAGGCGCGTGGAGGTAAAAGTATTTGCTTTATTACTGGTGTCCCGGGCGCTGGCAAAACATTGGTCGGACTGAATGTCGCTGTAAAACAAGAGGAAGACGAAGATTTGGCCGTTTATTTATCTGGGAATGGTCCTCTGGTTGCTGTTCTGACGGAGGCTCTCACACGCGACAAACAAGCGCAAGAAAAAGCCATAGGCAACAAAATAACGAAAAAAGAGGCCGAGCGAGAAGTAAAACGCTTTATACAAATCATTCACCGTTATCGTGACAACATGTTAGGGAAAGTTCGTGTTGTAAATGGTGAATTGCAAATAGATCCCCTAAAAGAATTAAATGATAAAAAGGCCGGCTATGGTGAAGTTGAAAATATCGCCATTTTTGATGAAGCTCAACGGTCTTGGGATAAAGAACATATTGCTTCATGGTTGAAAAGGAAAAAAGGGTTTGCCGATTTCCCAATGTCAGAAGGGGAATTCTTGATTTGGTCTCTTGACCAGCGGAAAGACTGGGCTGTTATTGTTTGTCTTGTCGGAGGAGGACAAGAAATTAACACAGGAGAAGCAGGCATTGGCGAATGGATTCGCGCACTGAACGAAACGTTTCCTCACTGGCAAGTATATATTTCTGATCAACTAACCGCAAAAGAATATGCTGAAGGTAAGGTGGAAGTATTATTGGAACACAATCCTCATGTCACTTACTCTGAGGATTTGCATCTTGCCGTATCTATGCGCAGTTTTCGTGCCGAAAGTTTGTCAAATATGGTGCACTACTTGTTGGATGGCAATGTTGAGAAAGTTCGTGAGACATACGCGACAATATCAGATCGATATCCTATAGCTTTAACGCGTAATTTAGACAAAGCAAAGGAATGGTTGAAACAACATGCCCGTGGCAATGAACGGTATGGTTTGGTCGTTTCTTCTAAAGCTTACCGGTTAAAGCCACTTGCAATAGATGTGCGTTGCAAACCGGACACTGTTCACTGGTTTCTCGATGATATCAATGATGTACGTTCCTCTCTTTTTTTGGAAGATGCTGCCAGCGAGTTCGACGTTCAAGGTTTGGAACTTGATTGGACTTGTTTAGTATGGGATGGCGATTTACGCTATTCCAACGGTGCCTGGGACTACTATGAATTTAATGGAGGTAATCGATGGAACAGCATTAAGAAAGTAGAACGCCAAGCATACCAACTGAATGCATATCGCGTGTTGTTGACCCGTGCCCGCCAAGGCATGGTTATTTGTGTTCCTGCAGGCTCCAATACAGATCCGACTCGCAATCCTGAGTTCTACAACGGAACATTTGAGTATCTAAAGCAAATGGGATTTGAGGAGGTTTAGTAATCACCTATTTCGAATGACAATGAAGCATAACAAGAAGCAGTGTCATAAATTCATTTTGTTTAATAAAGAATCAACACTCCAACCACAAATTGCAATGAAGAATTCATCAGCATTTTCATCTTTAAGACAAAGATTAAGTAATTGTCGAGCTTTTTTCTCCAAGATTTCATCATCATTATTTATTTCATCAATTAATAACTGGGAAAAATCTTCCAACAATATATTGTCTTCCAATACTTTATGTATTCTATCTTTGTCCATCGTTTTTTCTTGCAAAGATAAACATTTTTCACAAATAATTTAAAGTAAATAACAAAATAAATATCAACAATATAAACTTGCAATAATACGTCTATTTATGCCCCACATCCTCTACAAAACCCAAGGCACCTGCTCGCAGTTCATCGATGTGACCGTCGATGACGAGGGCGTCATCCGGCAGGTCTTCTTTTATGGCGGATGCGACGGAAACCTCCAGGGCATCTGCCGGCTGGTCGTCGGACAGAAAATCGACGATGTCATCCAAAAACTCAACGGCATCCGCTGCGGAGGGAAGCCCACCTCCTGCCCCGACCAGCTCTGCCGCGCACTGGAATCGCTGAAGCAGTCCGCACAAGAAAAATAACACCCCCTGATGCTCCCCTCTTCCATAAAACGGAATCTCTCGGTCGCGCTGTTCCTCACGCTGATGGTGGTTGTGGCGGATGTTTCGGGACAAAGCGAGGTCATCTTCCCCGAGGCGGCGGCGCTGTGCGTCGGACTCTGGCTGATGCCCAAGGCGGTGTGGAACGTGCGAGGGTGGCAAATTCCCCTCTACCTGACGGCCGCGGCCACTATCGGGCTGGCCCTCAACCTGCTGCTGCCCGCCGGCTTCGAAATCCGCTTTGCGCTGGCCTTCGTCATTGTGATGGGACTGCTGCGGTTGGTGCGGTGCAATATGTACCCCACCGTTTCGGCGGCTATGCTGCCCGTGCTGGTGGGGACTACCTCGTGGCTCTATCCCGCCTGCGTGCTGGTGATTTCGGTGCTGCTGGCCCTCGGCAGAGGCTGGCTCCGACAAGAGGAACGTACGGAATACCATCCCTTCGGAGGACTCCAGCTGGTTCTGCTCACGGCCTCCGTGTGCCTCCCCCTGGCCGTCACCCTCTGCCTCCCCAATCCCACCCACCGTTTTCTCGCAGTGCCTCCTCTGGTGGTCACTATGATCGAGTTCTCCAACCGCCGCAGCGGCTTCCGCGAACGCCCGTGGACCATCTGGGCGCTCATCATCGCCGCCGCCGGCTTGGGCACCCTCACTTGTCTGCTGCTCCATCATCGGTGGGGCCTTCCGCTGGCATTGGGCACGTTTGTGACAGTGTCTCTTATGCTTCTGCTGTTCCGTCGGTTCAAACCCTTCGCCCCGGCTTTGGCCATCGCCATTGTGCCGGCGTTGCTGCCCTGCAAGGCGCTTCCGTGGTTCCCGCTCTTGGCCGCCCTCGGCGGAGGTTGGTTCATCCTTGCCGGAATGCTGCTCCCCAAATGGATGCCGTCTGGAAAAGCATAATTTTGTACTTTTGCCGATTCAAAAAACCGAAACCACTATGTCCCTCTTCCGCGTCATCCTCTCCATCATCTTCCCGCCCCTCGCCGTCATCGACCGCGGGTGTGGATCCATCCTCATCGTCTTCATCCTCACCTGCGCAGGGTGGGTGCCGGGCGTCATCGCCGCACTGGTCATACTAAACAAGAACGAGTGACCGTGTTTGGCGGATTTTTTTGTATTTTTGCCGATTGTGAAGGTCTAACACCTCTTCATACAACAACTCAAAAACAATCAATAGAAATTAAAACCAAATCGACAAAACATTACTATGAAAAAATCTATCTCAATACTGGACAAAGACTATTCCCGGTGGATCAGCGAACTGAGTTCCCGTTACCGCAGAAGCCAGATCAAAGCGGCGGTAAAAGTGAATGGGGAGATGCTACGTTTCTATTGGGAACTGGGAAGGGACATTGTGGAGATGCACATTGAGGAGCGTTGGGGAGACAACGTCATCAAGACATTATCTATCGACTTGCAACGTGAAATCCCAGACGCCCACTGTTTTTCCCGCACCAACCTATATTACATCCGGAATTTCTATCTGCTTTATTCCCAACACACAACAATAATCCCTCAACTTGAGGGACAATTTGTCCCCCAATCTGAGGGACAAATTTTGCAGCAATCTGTTGCAATATCTGAAAGCCATTCTCAACTTATTGATAGATTCTTTGCGGACTTGTTTTCCGTACCTTGGGGACATCACAAACTTTTGATGGACAAATGCCAAAACAACCCTCAGAAGGCATTCTTTTTCGTCCACCAAACGGTACAAAACGGATGGAGCCGCAATATGCTGCTCAACTTTCTTGACACTGACCTCTATGAACGTCAAGGCAAGGCACTGACTAACTTTGAACGCACCTTACCCAACGAATCAAGCGAACTGGCAAAAGAGTTGACAAAAGACCCATATAACTTCGCCTTTACTGGCATAACTGGCAGATATAATGAACGTCTGCTGAAGGACAAACTTCTCAATAATATCACGCAATTTCTGGTGGAGTTGGGCACGGGTTTCGCTTACGTCGGCAAGGAATACCGCCTGCAGATAGGTGACACGGAGAACTTCATCGACCTGCTGTTCTACAATCTGAACTTGTCGTGCTATGTGGTCATTGAAGTGAAAATCGGCAAGTTTGAGTTTGCCGATGCCGGGCAGTTGGGTGGTTATGTGGTGTCGTGCAACCATTTGCTGAGAAAAGAAGGCCGCGACAATCCAACGATAGGCCTCCTGATTTGCAAAGAGAAAGATAGCCTTGTGGCACAATACGCCTTGGAAGCCAGCAGTCAGCCATTAGGCATTTCCGAGTACGAACTGGCCAAACTCTATCCGGAGAAAGTGGAAGGAACCATTCCTACCATTGAAGAATTAGAACAGAAATTGGGTGAAAGAATAAAAAATATCGAAGACTGACAAATAGTTTATGAAACACATCACCGTTTCCGCCGCCGTCATCCACGACTCCCAGAACCGCATCTTCGCCACCCAGCGCGGGGCTGGCGACTGGAAGGACTGGTGGGAGTTCCCCGGCGGCAAGATCGAACCCGGCGAGACGCCCGAGGAGGCCCTCCGCCGCGAAATCCGGGAGGAACTGGACACCCGCATCGCCGTCGGGGAGCTCCTGCACACCATCGAATGGGACTACCCAAAATTCCACCTCACGATGCACTGCTTCCTCTGCACCGTGGAGAGCGGCTCGCTCACCCTCCTCGAACACGAGGCCGCCCGCTGGCTCGCCCCTCACGAACTCGACAGCGTGCAGTGGCTGCCCGCCGACTGGGAGGTGATTGAAATACTGAAACAACGGTTCCAGGCAGAATGAAAATGATACCGAAAAAATTAAGAACCTGGCTGCTGGCGTTTGCCACCGCCCTTATCTCCGTCGCCACACCGCTCCTCTTCGGCGGGGCGGTCGTTTTGACCTCCTGCACCACCGAGGAGTACTCGGTCGCGCGCCCGACCATCGAGCGGATCCAGCAACGGGGCAAGCTGCTCGTCGGCACTACCGGCGACTACCGTCCGCTGACCTTCCGCGAGCCCGAAACCGGCGAATACTGGGGCTTCGGCATCGAGATGGCACAGGCGATTGCCGACAGCATCGGGGTGCCCGTAGAATTTGTCAAGACCTCGTGGCCGACTTTGACCGCCGACGTTTTGGCCGAACCCCAGACCTTCGACCTCGCCATCGGGGGCATCACCATCACCGATGCCCGGCGAGCCATTATGCTGATGAGCGAGGGGTACCTGGCCAATGGCAAGACCATCCTCTGCCGGACGGAGGACACTGCCCGCTTCCATTCGCTGGCCGACATCGACCGTCCCGATGTGCGCGTGATGGTGAACCCCGGCGGTTTGAACGAGCAGTTCGCCCACGAACACCTCACCCACGCCACCATCATCGTGCACCCGAACAACGAGGAGATTCCGTCGCTCATCGCCGAGGGCGAGGCCGACGTGATGATCACGGAAATCACGGAAGCACCCTACTACGTGCAGACTGACCCTCGCTTGGCGGCGCCGTTCCTGAACGCCCCCTTCTCCCACGGGGAAATCGGCGTGCTGATGCGCAAGGGGCAGGACGACCTGCTGGAGCTGGTGAACGGCGTCATCCGCCGGATGAAGGCCGACGGTTCGCTCCGACGGCTGTGCGAGAAATACGGGCTGATGCCATAATTTTCTGTATCTTTGCCGTTTGATAATACTAACAAAAAGGATATGCTTCTTACCAACAACATCATCACCCTTGAGGTGTCGGAACATGGGGCCGAGATGCAGAGCCTCACGAAGGACGGACGTCAGTATCTGTGGACGGGCGACCCGCAATTTTGGAACCGTCGCGCCCCCATCCTCTTTCCCGCGGTGGGCAAGCCCTACAACAACGAAATTCACGCGGACGGCGTCGCCTACCCGCTGTACCAGCACGGCTATGCGCGCGACAGCAAGTTCGCGCTGGCCGCCTCTGACAGCGACCACGAACTGCACCTGAAAATGCTGGAGAACGAGCATTCGCAGGCGTACCCCTACAAGTTGGGGCTGGAGGTTCGCTACCAGTTGGAAGGCAGTACCGTGAAGGCGGTTTGGACCGTGGAAAACCTCGACGACAAGGAGGCCTACTTCCAGATCGGCGGCCACCCGGGATTCCTGCTGCCGGATTACGATCCCGACAGAATGGTGAACGGATATGTCCGTTTCTACAACAAAGAAGGGGAACTTGTCGCTCCCACCCTCATCTCGGACATTGATGACGGATGCCGCGTGCCGCGCAGTTCCAAATCGATGCTGCTCCGCGAGACGCCTCTCATGCCTAACACGTTCATTCACGATGCCTTGGTAATCGAGCAGGGACAGGTGACGAAAGTCGAGCTGTGGGACAGACATTGCAATCCCATCCTCAACGTCAACTGCCCGCAAGCGGAAGCCTACGGCGTTTGGGCGCCCCATAAGGAGGGCTGTCCGTTCGTCTGTCTTGAGCCCTGGTGTGGCATCTGCGACCCCAAAGGGTTCACCAGGGATGTCTCCGACCGCGAATACATCCACCACCTCGCCCCGCGCCACACGTTCGATTTCGTCTATATTATCGAGATATATTAGTCACGTCCGATGACCGACACAATGACACCCCAGCAGCGGCACTATTGCATGTCGCGCATCCGCAGCAAGGACACTACGCCCGAAAAGCGCGTGCGGCAGTGGCTATGGCAGCACGGCTACCGCTACCGCCTCAACGTGAAGGGCGTGCCGGGGAAACCGGACATCGTGATGCGCAA
Organism: Bacteroidales bacterium; assembly: GCA_045130275.1. GTDB lineage: Bacteria > Bacteroidota > Bacteroidia > Bacteroidales > WCHB1-69 > F23-D06. The sequence goes on along the minus strand of JBGUPL010000101.1, from coordinate 39 downwards.
GTACCGGACGGCGATTTTCGTGAACGGGTGCTTTTGGCA
>JBGUPL010000100.1:0-6521 GCA_045130275.1 Bacteroidales bacterium | reverse complement strand
ATCTGATTATAAACATTTTGAGGAATATGAATTGTTAGTAAACTATCACAAGTATAATCAAAATAAATATTACTATTATAAGGAAATTTTGGTTTTGGTTCTATTTGATGCAATAATAGTGTTACTGAATATTCATCTTCATGTTTTTTTTTGACAAAAACATTATATTTTTTTTCAACAACAACCCCTTCGAATTCAAGTCCTAAAAAATAATCTTTCTCTTTTTGCAATCTTATTCGCGTTTCTTCTTGAATGGCTTTTCCATATTGAAGCAATTCAAAAGTACAACAACCAACTATTGCAAGAGCAATTAAACAAATAATTTTCAATACGGTTGCCTTTTTAATCATATTTTTTTCTAATTATGGAATAAACCTCCAAGCATTTCGTCTTTATGTTTTACTGCCGCAAAAATACACATTATTTAAAACCGAACCCCGTTAGGGGTTCCCTATCTGTAGCCGTTGGCGATGCGGCATCCCCACAACCCCGTATGGGGTTGCACATCGGACACAATAATATTCTGACAACCCGTTGAAAATGAATCTCCTACGGAGATTTGGAACCGCACATGTGCATCCGTTGGCTACAGACAGGCATCCCCTAACGGGGATGAGTCCCCCCCTCACGCCGGATTCTTCACCCTGACCTTCGACCACGTCTGCAGCACCACCGAGACGATGATCAGCGCGATGCCGAGGACAAACGAGAAGTTCAACTCGTGGTATTCCTGAAAAATCAGCATCGCGAGGATGATGCTATAGACGGGCTCCAGATTGTAGGTAAGGTTGACCGTAAAAGCATCAATCTTCTGCAAGACAATGATTTGCAGCAAACACAGCCCGATAGTGCAAACCACCACCATAAAGGCCATATAGGGATAGTCCATGCCTGTCGGAAGGAACTTCCCGACCGGCAGGAAGGCATTGTAAACCGGGAGAATCACGCCGAGTACGACAATGCCGCCGACCATCTCCCAGAAGAGCATGTTTTTGGCTTCATAGTGCTTGCCGACGTGCTGGTTGGCGATGGCGAACAGGGCGTACAAGGCCGAGGAGACAATTCCCAAGGCAATGCCCAAACGGTATCGGGTATCGAAGTGGAAAATGAGATAGACGCCGCATACCGTGAGAATGCTGAACAGGAACTCGCGCACGGAGAAGCGGTGCCGGTTGATGATGGGCTCGAGAAGCGCGGTGAAGAATCCGACCAAGGAGAAGCAGACCACCCCGATGGAGACGTTCGACGCCTTGATGCTGGCGTAGAAGAAGATCCAGTGCAGGCACAGCAGCACGCCCACGCCGCCCATCCGGGCCATATCCTTGAAACGGAAATGCCGCATCTCTTTTCGGAGGAGCAGGAACAATGCCATCAGGGCGGCCGCCCACGTCATCCGGTGCCAGACGAGCACCACGGGATCCAGTTCGATGAGCCGTCCCAGCACCCCGGTGAACCCCGCGATGAACACGGAGAGGTGCAGCAGCAGGAAGCCTTTATGGTCTTTTGTGGTCAAGTTGGATTATCTAAAAGTTTGATCCGTCATTCTCTTCCAGCCATTTCTCCAAAATCGCGCAGTACTTGTCGGTCTGCTCCACAAAGCAGGTGTGACGGGCGCCTTTGAAGACCTCCCAGCGGCTGTTCGGGATGTTCTCGTAGAGCGAGGCGGCCACCACCGGGGTGCAGATGTCGCGGGTGCCGCTGCAGATCAGGCAGGGCTGTTTGATTTCGTTGAGACGGTCGGTGTATTCGAAATCGGCCAAGTCGCCCAGCGGCTGGTACTCGTTGGGACCCCAGCCGTAGAGGTAGGCTTCGTCGCCCGCACGTTTGGGACGGCGGATGCATTCGGGCGAATTCTCATCGACACTGATGACGTAACGCTCATAATAGTGGTCGTTGGCGCGAAGATAGTCGGGGTCGTCCCATTTGCCAGAGGCTTCGGCGCGACGGATGGCTTCTTGGTCCTCCTCCGGCATATATTTGATGAGACGGTGCTGCTCGCTGGCCCATAGCGAACTGGAAGCGTGACCTGAAGAGAGAATCACCGATTTGATGCCTTCTGGCTTACAGTCAATGATATAGGCGATGGCCTGCATGGCGCCCCACGACTGACCGAGCAGGTGGATTTGGTCAAGATGCAGATACTCGCGCAGGGCGATGAGCTCGTTGATCCAGGTCTCCTGGGTCCACAACTCGGGATGCCCGTCGAGATAGGAGTTGCCGCATCCGATCTGGTCGTAGGAAATCACCTGACGACCCGTGTCGGCGATACGGTCCAGCACCTCGAAATAGTTGTGCGTGCTGCCCGGTCCGCCGTGCAACAGCAGCAACGCCGGCTTGTTTGACGGTTCGCCGACGATACGGTAATAGGTTTGATAGCCCAAGAAGGGCATATATCCTTCGCTGATAAGATGTTGTTTCATAATGGGACAGATTTTATGACCGCAAAAATACCACTTTTTCGCGAATCATAGGCTCAGACCGCACTGATAATCCGTGTTTTTCAAGAAAAGTGTCAGTGGTCATCTATGTCTCACTGTCACTGAAATGTTTCCCGTTTTTATGTTTCGCCCGTGAAAATTATTGTACCGTGCGACAAGGCTGTTCCATTTGCGGACCATTTTTGATGAACTCCTGGACACTCTTGCTGAATGCCGACTCGTTGGAGAAACCGGCCGCAAGTTCCTTGACGAGCTCGAAGTCAAGTTCCCTTTTCATCTGGTCAAGCATAAAATGTCCTATGTAGCTGTCGGAGTGGTTCTTGATGAAGTCAACCTGATAGTCGTAGTATTCTTTGATGATGGGTTGCACTTGTGCGTTAAGTTCCTCAACCTTTGCGGAATCAGACTGCGCCATTTCAGCGTAGATAGCCATAATCTGGTTCTCGTATAGTTTCGCGCTCTTCTCGTGAAACGCTGACAGCTCATTCATCGCGGGACAGCCAGTTACTGTCCAGTAAGGCATATCGTTGCCGTCACCCGAGATGGTCGTGTTCTGGTTTTCGGTGAAGAAGGGGAATATCTCGCAGCTGGCGTTTTTGTCGAACTTGATGATGTAGAGTGTCTGCGGATCGTCGAACGGCACGTTCAGCACCGCTTGGTTCCCCGAGACGACGACGCTGTCCACCACCACATCCGTGCCTTCCACGGTCTTGCAAAGGAACAGGGTCTGGCCACCTGCATTTTCGAAATTCAGCGTCACCTGGAACTTTTCAGATTGGTTGCAGCCGCTAAAGAGAAGCAGAATGGTGCATACTATTGCGCTGAAATAAAGGAGCTTTTTCATATTTTCTGAATTAGGATTAGGGCGCAAAAGTACAAAAACATTGATAAATTTTTCCCCTCACGTCACATTTTTGATATTTTTGCAACTAATATGGCAAAACGACCCTGACATGAGAGACCAACGAGAATCGGAATTCATGGAGATGCTGGCGCGGTGCGAGCGGACGCTGTTCAAGGTGTGCCTCTTCTACACCGACCGGCAGCCCGACAACGTCCGCGACATGTACCAAGACATCGTGTGCAACCTCTGGCAGGCGTGGCCGAACTTCCGGCACGAGAGCAAGGAGAACACCTGGGTCTATCGCGTGGCGTTGAACACCGCTGTCGCACAACTGCGCAAGCGGAGCCGAACCCCCTCGTTCGTGCTGCTCACCGACGAGATGGTCGCCACACTCGCCGACCTCAAACACGAGGAACTTGCCGAAAGCCTCTACCGCCTGATCGACCTCTTAGGCAAAGCCGACAAGTCGCTTATCTTGCTGTACTTGGACAAGATTCCGTACGATCAGATAGCCGAGATTGTAGGCATCAGCGAGGCCGCCGCAAGGAAACGGGTGGAACGTATCAAACAGAAGTTAGTCATATTAAACACCGAAAACAATGGAAAAGACATTTGAACAGATAGAAGCGCTTTGGCAGCAGCAGGATGAACGGCTGCAGCGCATCGAACACGTGCAGCAGGAGTCCGTGCGGCGGCTTTTGCACCGAAGCATCACCTCGACCCACCGCCGCTTCCTGATCGAAAACCTCTGCGCCGTGGTTCTGGGCATCTTGTTGGAAGTCTTCGTGCTTTCGAAAGCGGAGATGTGCTTCGCCAGCTGGAGCTTGGCCATACCCTACTTGATATTCAACGTTCTGTTCCTCGCCAGCGTAGTGTGGTACACTGTATGGGTGGTCCGCTTCTGGAAACATGACCCGCTGAACTCCCCCACCCTTTCCGCAATGCGCTTCGCCGACCGCTGGCATCTGGCGTTGAAACGCTCCACAATATGGGGATTCTGCGTCGTCCTGCCCATTTGCCTTGCCGTGAGCTTCCCCGTTTTCGCCTACATCTTCTATCGAAAACCATTTCATTTTACGGATCTCCAATATCTTACCCCTCTGCAGATTCTCTTCTCCGTGCTGTTTTACGCCGCCTGCATTGCGTATGCGATTTATGAGCTGAGACTGACGCGCGAGCTGAAAGAAAACCTGAAGATTTATGACGAACTATTAGATTAACGATATGTCTAAGTTGGCTTTTAGCTATTGGCTATTAGCCTTTAGCCAACAGCTAACAGCCAAAAGCCAATAGCCAAAGAAAATACAAACCTAACAATCAAATCAATATGAAAAAAATCTGTTTTTGTCTCCTGACCGGAATAATCCTCTTTACGGGTTGTTATCAAACCAAAGCCGTCCAGTACAATGTCGATCCCGACCAAGTTTTCGGGCAACATTACACCGCCAAGGATTTCGGAATCTGGTATCTGTTAAGCTATTCCGATAATTTGTACAGCTCGTTGGTTAACGAGACGATGGAACGTTTGCCTAAGGAAAAGCAAATCGTCTGGAACAACCAAAACGGTCTGCGGATGCCGTCTTCCGACACTGCCGCGTTCATGAATGCCCTGCGGACGGGCAAAATGCCGGTCTCGCCCGAAGGCAGCCAATTCATCCCCTGCTGGATTCTGATGTCCGCGCCAGAGGAGGATCTGTACCAGTTCAATTTGTGTTACGGCGACGCTTCGGGGAACCCCGTCATTGACGGCACGCACGTCAAAAAGGTCTCCGTTGAGAAAAGCGACTACACAGGTGGGTACGAAGTATTGATGCAGTTCGACATGAAAACGGCGGATCTGTGGCAGAAGTTCACGGCTGCGAATGTCCACAAACGGATCGGGATGATGCTCGGCACCGACCGGCTGCTGAGTGCCCCGCAGATCATGTGCGAAATCGCGGGAGGTGCCTGCTGCGTCTCGGGTCCGGAGGAAGACGAGTGTTACGCCATCGCCACTGTCCTGCAAGGGAACAAGTAGGCGGTAGCCGTTTTGGGGACTCCTGTTTACTTTTCCCCGACGACGAACCGGTAGATATTCTTGCGACGCTTATGTCAGGGTGTCTGTCTGTTTTTTCTGTTGCGCCATGGCAATGATGACCACCGCCGCGAGAATGAGCACGATACCGATGGCCAGGTATGTCGTGAACGGTTCATTGAACACAAACAGGCCGATGAGCACGGCAGTGAGCGGCTCGAGCGCGCCCAGGATGGCGGTGGCGGTGGAGCCGACGTATTTGGCGGCATACACCATCAGCACCAGCGCGAAGATTCCGGGCACCAGGGCGAGCCAGCCCACATAGAACCAGCTGACGGCTCCCCGGGGCAGCGTGAGCGGCAACCCCGCGACCAAAGAATAGACCACCATTCCCAAAGCACAGTACAGCAGAACGTAAAAGTTGATCTTGATGGAGGACATTTGCAGGTTCCCCTTGTTCATCAGGATGATGTAAAGGGCGTACGACAGCGCCGAGGCCAGCACCAAAAGCACCCCTATCGTTGACAATGCTTCACCGTTGTCGCTCCAATACAGCAAAACGACCCCCACGCCCGACAGCAACAGCGACAGCAGCGTAGCGAATGTGACGCGTTCGCGAAAGAAGAGCGCCATGATGACGGCGGTCATCACGGGATAGGTGAAAAGAATAGTGGAAGCCACGCCTGCCGCCATGTAATGGAAACTCAGGTACAGGGTGAGCGACGACACGATGAACAGCAGTCCCAATCCTGTCAGCACGCGAAATTCCTGCCTTGTCACCTTGAAATTCTCTTTGCGGAAAAGCATCACGATGGCGATAATCACCCAGGCCAGTCCGAAACGGTAGAACAGAACGCTGTTGGTCTGCATTCCGGTGGCATACAACTTCAAGGCACCCAGCGGGTTGGTACCATAGCAAACGGCGGCGGCGATGCCCGCCAAGGTCCCTATAAACTTACGGTTTTTCAATTTCTCGAAATTATTATTGTTGTTCAGAGACTTGGCAAAGAACTGCTATTTGTCAATTTCCACCAACGTATATTTCTTCGTTCCCAAGCCGATCTTCTCTGCCCAGTCGATGGTGTGGGTGCCGTGCTGCTGGTCGATGCGGGAGAGCAGGTCGGTGGGGTCGTTGGTGGCGGTCACCTTCTGCTGGTTGATGATATCGACGCAGGCCTGGTCGAGGGCCACGGGGTCGGTGCTGGCGAGGATGCCGTAGTCCTCC
>JBGUPL010000099.1:0-35364 GCA_045130275.1 Bacteroidales bacterium | reverse complement strand
CCGGCCTTCGCCTTCTGCCACATCTCATACGCGGAGGCAATCTGCTGCTGGCGCGCACCGTTGGCGGCCTTGCTGCTTTGGGCGCTGGCCGCCGCACGCGCCGCCTTGGCCTGCGTCAACTTCGCATCCACCTCGGGACTGCTGATATAGACCAAGGTGTCGCCGGCTTTCACGCGCTGGGACTCATGCACGTAAAACGTGTCCACGCGACCCGGCACCTTGTTGGAGACCCGGTATTCGTTGGCTTCCACCTCACCCGTCAGTAGTTCCGGCTCCGGGCGCAGGGCGATGATTCCAATCAGGGCGACGATGGCCACCACGGCGATTACCACCCCGATCCCTATCCATAAATTTCGTTTTGTTGTTTCCATATTCTACTGATACTTAGTTTTTTACTTATTGAAAAAATATTGGCAATACGGTTTATCTGCCCAACGCCTGCTGGAGGTAAAGGTAGTCCATCCGCGTTTCGATTTCCGCATCCACCACCTCCGACTTGGCACTGAGCCAGGCGGTCTGGGCGGCCATCAGGTCGCTGCTGCTGATCACGCCCGCCTCGAAAGACTCGTCGGCCAGCCGCAGATTCTCCTCGGCGTTTTCCAGGTTGCTCTGTGCCTGCGCTAATTTCTTGTTGGCCACCTCCAACTCGTAGTTCAGCTTGTTCACCTGCAGCTCAATCATGCCTTTCGCCTCTTCCAGCTTGTATTGCACCTGGTTGCGACGGTGCCTGGCAGCCTTCACCGCGTAGATGTCGTTGACATGGCAGATGGGGATGTTGACGACCACCCCGGCAGTGAACATGCCGCCGAACTTGTTCTGGTAGCCGTTGAGGATGTTGGGGTTGCTCACGAGATAGGAGCTGCTGACGGCCACATTCGGCAGCAGTCCGGAGGTGGCGATGCGCACGTTGGTGCGGGCCAGCCGGTCGCCGAGCTCCAACAGCTTGATTTCCGTGCGGTTGTCCCACACCTGCTGCATGTCGAGCGAGACTTCGGGCTGGAACATCCGCGCGGTGTTGTCCTCCGTGACGCGGTAATCGCCGCGCAAATCGAGGCCGCAAAGCTGGTAAAGGGCCATTTTCGAGAGGGCCAGGCCGTTTTCCGCCTTGGTGAGGCTCATCCGCGCCTCGTTCAGCTTCACCCGGACCTTGGTCACGTCGCTCGGCGTGGCCACCCCCTCCTCTAACATGACCTCCACGTCGTGGCTCAGCGTGTCGAGCAGTGCGCAGTACTGCCGGGCCAGCTCCTGCTTGTGCTGCAGGGAAACCACTCGCCAGTAGGCTTCGTCAACCTGAATCATCAGCTCCTCCTTCTGCTTGTCAACCTGAAGCTTGGCCGCCTCGTTCGACAGTTTGGATAGCTGGTACATGGCACGTATCTTGCCACCCATATAGACGGGCTCCGACACCGTGACCGCCCCGGCGAAGACGTGAGTCATATCGATGTTGAAGGCATCGGTGATCTGATGCCCCATGTCGTTCAGCATCTCCTCGGGACTCACGGAACCATATGCGTCTAACAGCGCCTGCCCGATTCGAGGATCCACCTGCGAAAGCCTTCCCGCAAAATCCTCCACTGAGGTGTTGTAGGACGCCATCATCGTGGTGCCCATGGTGTTGATGGAATGCTGTTGCTCGTCGCTGAGCAGGGCGATGCTCTTCTGGTTCCAGTTGTACGTCCCGTTCACCGAAATCTTCGGGAAAAAGTTCGCGATGGCCGCGCCTTTCAGGGCATCGGTCTCCTCCACCTTCTCCTCGGCGATTTTCAGCCGGTTGTTGGACTCGGCGGCGAGGCGGCGGCACTCTTCCAAACTCAAGGCCTGCTGCGCCTGCGCGAGGGGAATTGCCCAAAGCAGGACTGCCATCCAAAGGGTTACATTCACTTTTTTCATCTTTCCGTTATCTTCGTTGATTCAGGCCGCGAAAGTAGGAATGTTTCGCCGGGTGATGATGAAGAATCGGTCTGAAGCGGAAAAAATGAGGTCCGAAGCGGGCGGACTTTGGAATCTCATTGCCGTTGGCCCATGGAGAGGTACCGTCTATACATGCTTTCCGGATGCAAAAAAAAAGCGGGAATCTTGTTGATTCCCGCTTTTTTTTGCAAGTGTGCTCTCGCAACAGGCTACTTCAGATTCGTGTCGAACCAATCAATGAAGTTGCGGTGCCAGAGCAGACTGTTCTGCGGTTTCAGCACCCAGTGGGTTTCATCCGGGAAGTAGAGGTAACGGCTCGGAATGTGGCGCATTTGCGCTGCGTTATAGGCAGCCATACCCTCGGAAGCCACGATGCGGAAGTCGAACTCGCTGTGGATCACACAAATCGGGGTGTTCCACTTATCCACGAAAAGGTGCGGGGAGTTGGCGTAACTCTTCTTGACCTGCGGATTGTTCCAATCCCAGTAGGGACCGCCGATGTCCCAGTTGTCGAACCACATCTCTTCGGTCTCTAAATATTGCTGTTCGAAGTTGAACATGCCGTTGTGAGCCAGGAAGGCCTTGAAACGACGGCCGTCGTTGTAGCCCTTCACGTCGTGGTTGTGACCGGCGAGCCAATAGACGCTGTAGCCGCCGAAGCTGGCACCGCACGCACCAAGTCGCTCTTTGTCAATCTGTTTCACACTGTCGGCGAAGAAGTCCGCTGCCCGCATGTAATCCTGCATGCAGAGTCCGCCGTAGTCGCCGCTGATCTCCTCGGTCCACGCTTGGCCGAAGCCCACGGTGCCGCGACGGTTCGGGGCGATGATAAAGTATTCGCCGCCGCTCATCACCATGAAGTTCCAGCGCGTGCTCCAGAACTGGCCCACCTCGGATTGCGGACCGCCCTCGCAGTAGAGCAGTGCCGGATAGGTCTTCGTGCTGTCGTAGTTGTACGGATAGATCAGCCAAGTGAGCATGTCCTTGCCATCAACGGTCTTGATCCAGTGCTCCTCGACCTTGCCCATACGCACTTGCGAGAGAATGTCGTCGTTGATGGAGGAAATTTTCTTGCCCTCGCCCTTGTTGTCAGTCAGGTTATAGACGTAAATCTCTGATGGATATTGCATTGACACTTGGTCGGCGTAGAGTTTGCCGTTGACCAGTTCGAAGCTGTGAACATCGTGATAACCGTAGGAGATCTGGCGGAACTCCTTGGTCTCGCGGTTGCAGGCGAAGATCTGGTCGGTGCCGCGGTAATAGACCACGCCGAGAATCTCCTTGTCGTCATCGGTCCAGCTGATGCCGGTGAAGTAGTAGTCGAAGTTTTCGGACATGTTGGTGCGTTCACCGGTTTCGAGATCCATCACCATCAGGCGGATAAGATCGCTCTCGTAGCCGTCGCGCTCCATGCTCTCCCACGCGATATACTTGCCATTGTGGCTGAACACGGGGTTCTGGTCGTAGCCCATGATGCCTTCGCTGAGGTTCGTGGTCGTTTTTTTCTCAATATCATACAGGAAGATGTCGCTGTTGGTGGAGTGTGCGTAGTCGTAACCGGTTTTCTTGCGGCAGGTGTAGGCGATTTTCTTGCTGTCGGGGCTGTAGTTGTACTGCTCGACACCGCCCCACGGGCGCATCGGGCACTCGAAAGTGCTGTCGATGAGGCATACAGCGTGCTCTACATCCACCTTGTCGCCAAATTCAGCAAGGAAAATCTGCGGGTATTCATCCACCCAGTTGTCCCAGTGACGATACATGAGGTCCTCGTTGATACGGCCGGTGGTTTTGTCGAGGCCGGCGTAGAGTTTGTCGAGGTGGCCGGGGCGCACCACGGGTTTGGTGGTGATGAAGACGATGGACTTGCCGTCGGGGGCGAGCTTGAAGCCCTCGAAGCCGCGCTCATGGGTGGCGATCTCCTTCTCGCGGCCGTTCTTCACGGTCATGGAGATGATGTGGTTGTCGCGGCAGAAGAGCAGCGTTTCGTCATCGTCCCACACGAGGTTGAACTCGGAGGAGGCGGTGGTGGTGAGGCGCGAGACGTTCTTGCCCTCGGAGGTCATGAGGTAGATTTCGGCGTTGCCCTTGTTCTGCTCCATGTCGTAATAGGTCACCGTGTAGGCGATCTGGGAACCGTCGGGGGAAACGGCCTTTTCGGTCATCTTGCCCAACGCCCACATCACCTCGGGGGTGAAACGGCCGTCCTGGACCTGGATTTCCGGCTTCCCGATGACCTTTTCACCGGTCTGTTCCTGTTTTTTCGTGCAGGCACAAACCAGTGCCAGCAGCGCGATTGCGATAAAAAGTTTCTTCATATTGATGGAATTTTGATTGTCCGAAATTTGAAAGTGCAAAAGTAATAAAAATTGGTTTATGGTTTACAGTTTATAGGGGTGAAGGGATTGTAAGGTTTGGATGTTTCAGGCGACACTTTAACCCTTCAGTCTTAACCCAAAATTTTGTACCTTTGCGCCCCGAAAAATTGAGACATTATGATGAAGAAAGATGTGCCGGTGTTACTGCTGACAGGCTATTTGGGAAGCGGAAAGACAACGTTGGTGAATCATATTCTGACGAATCGCAAGGGAATCAAATTTGCGGTGATAGTCAATGATATAGGTGAGGTGAATATTGATGCCTCGCTCATCCAGAAGGGTGGGGTGGTGGCTCAGAAAGACGACAGCCTCGTGGCGCTCCAAAATGGATGTATATGCTGCACCCTGAAGATGGATCTGGTGGACCAACTGTCGGATTTGGTGAAAACCCAGCAGTTCGACTACATCGTCATCGAGGCTAGCGGCATCTGTGAGCCGGAACCCATCGCCCGCACGATTTCCACGATTCCGAGAATGAACCCGAAATACACCGAGGCCGGTACCCCGCGCCTCGATTGCATTGTCACCGTGGTGGATGCGTTGCGGATGCAGAGCGAGTTCTCCTGCGGCGGCGATCTCGAACGCGAAGACATTGACGAAGAGGATATTGAAAACCTGCTTGTCCAACAGATAGAGTTCTGCAACATCGTGCTGCTCAACAAAGTTTCTGAGGTGACGGAGGATGAGATTGAGCGCGTCAAGGAGATTATCCGTCATCTGAATCCCGGAGCGGAAATTATTGAGACCGACTATGCCCAAGTGGACTTGGACCGCATTGTGGGCACGAAAGCATTTGACTATGAGCGTGTTGCTGTTTCTACGGGTTGGGTGCGCGAATTAGAGCGCGAGACCACCGAGGAGGAAGAACGCGAGGCACGCGCCGACCACCATCATCACGACGATGACCATCATCATGATCATCATCACGACCATGATGATGACGAGGAGGATGAACATGAGCATGAGCATCACGGTCACCATCATCACCACCACCACGACCATGAAGGTGGGGAAGTGGAAGAGTACGGCATCTCCACGTTTGTGTATTATCGTCGGAAACCGTTCAAGATCGCTGAGTTCAATAAATTCTTGTCGAAAAAGCGTCCGAAGAATATCATCCGGGCCAAGGGCGTGTGCTATTTCAAAGAATACCGCGACATGTCGTACCTTTACGAGCAGGCAGGTGTGCAGCAGAAGCTCACGGAGGCCGGCCTGTGGTACGCCACTGCCCCGCAGGAGGATCTGGTGCAGCTGATGCAGGAAGACCCCTCCTTCATGCGCGACTGGGACCCTGAATACGGCGACCGCATGGTCAAAATCGTCTTCATCGGCCAACACATGGACATCCCTCAACTCACCCGCGAACTAGACAACTGCCTCGAAGACTAACCCATAACCTTCTAACCCTCTAACCCTCTAACCCTCTAACCTTATACAAATGAGCAGCATCCTCCTTATAGGCGACATTGTCGGTTACGGCAACTTGGGCATGTCGGTGATGACCCCGATTTTGTCCCACCTTGGTTATGAGATATATCGGCTTCCATCCTCCATGGTTTCCAATAACTTCAGCTACGGCAAGTTCGCGGTGCTGGACACCACGGAGTATATGCGCCAAAGCATCGACATCTGGGAGGAACAGGGTTTCAACGTGGATGCGGTCTGCACGGGCTATCTCGTTTCCGCGGAGCAGACGCGGATTGTGACTGAATACTGTCGGAAACTGAAGGCGCGGGGATCGTTTATCTTCGTCGATCCCATTATGGCGGATGACGGAAAACTCTACAACGGCGCGACGGCCGAAACGGTGGAGTATATGCGGAGCGTTTGCCGCATTGCCGACTTGATTGTCCCGAATGTGACGGAAGCTAAATTTTTGGCAAACAAGTATTTAGATAAAGAATCCCTGACCTTTGACGAGGCGCAGGAGTTAATACAGACACTGCACAAATTGGGAGACAATTCGGTGATTATCTCCAGTATGGTGATGGACGGGCAGACCTGCACGATGCTGTTCGACAAAGGATTAGACAAGACGATTGTGCTTCCGTACCGTCAGGTGGCGGCACAATTCTCCGGCACGGGTGATGTCTTCTCTTCCGTGACTATCGGTCAGTATCTGAAGGGAAATACATTGGAAGACAGTGTTTTGAAGGCGATGAAATTCGTGGCTTACGTCATTGAAGCAAACCAGCACTTTCTCAGACAGGACAACGGCATTCCCATTGAACGTCACTTTGACGAGTTGATGCGTTAAGGTTCAAGGTTTTAAACATTCTCCCAGAAATCCGCATTTTCAATCTCCAGTTCAGAAGGGTCGAATTTCGGCTCCACGCCTTGTTTTTTGTCCTTTTCATAGTCGCGGAGGGCGCGTAACGCCTTGGGAGAGAGCAGAATAATGGCAATGATATTAATCCAGGCCATAGCGCCAACGCCGATGTCGCCTAAGGTCCATGTGACGCCGCTGGTGGTCAGGGAACCGACAAACACCATCACAACGGTGAAGATGCGCAGGATCCAGACGACAATCTTTTCGCTGTAGTCATCGCCGAAAACGCGGTCAGCGCGCTCCAACTCCGTTTTCTCCTGCTCAATAGCTGTCTGACTCAGGCCTTTCTCCCGCATCCGGCGCAGTTGCCATCGGCGGAAGCGGCTAAAGAGGTATATGAGGTTGGTCTCGGCGTAATAGTAATAGGCCATGATGGTGGTGAAGGCGAAGAAGAAGAGGGCGATGGAGACGATGTCGCCGGCGGCACGCTTGCCGATGATTTTGCTAATGGCGCTGATGGTATAGAAGACGCCGGGCTCGCCGTCGGGTGCATCGGGGTTCTGTTGAAGGTAGGTGACCGTAGTCTCGCCAGGGGCTGTTACCTGCACGGTGTCGATGATGTTGTAGGTCTGGCAGGCGAGGATCATCAGGGCCGTGGCGGTGCAGACCAGCAGGGTGTCGATATAGACGGAGAAGGCCTGCACGAGTCCCTGCTTGACCGGATGGCTCACTTTGGCAGCGGCGGCCACGATAGGTCCAGTGCCCTGACCGGCCTCGTTGGAGTAGATGCCGCGTTTCACGCCCCAGGAGATGGTGCTGCCGAGGATGGCGGAACCCAACGGACCCGCGCCCACCGCGCCGCGCAACATGTCGAGGAAGACGCCGGGCACTAACTTGTAGTGAATGACGAGCACCACGATGGCGAGCAGGATGTAAAGGATGGCCATGAAGGGGGCTACGATCTGCGCCACATTGGCAATGCGCTTCACCCCGCCGATGATGACCAAGGCGAGCACCAACGCCACCGCGAGCCCCACGATCCACGGGGCGATGCCGAACGACTGCGACATGGACAGCGCGATGCCGTTGCATTGAACCGGCGGCAAAAAGATACCGCAAGCGATGGCCGTGATAACTGCGAACACGCATCCGAAGAAGGTGCTGTGCAGCCCTTTTTCGATGTAGTAGGCCGGACCGCCACGGAACTGTCCGTTATGGTTCTCCTTGAAAATCTGCGCGAGCGTGGCCTCCACAAAGGCACTGCCGGCCCCGAAAAAGGCGATGACCCACATCCAGACGATAGCACCCGGCCCGCCGAAGCCGATGGCCGTGGCCACCCCCACGATGTTGCCCGTGCCCACACGGCCCGACAACGCCATCGCGAACGCTTGGAATGAGGTGATGCCCGTTTTCTGCTTCTTGTCGGTGCTGAAGAGCAGCCGGAACATCTCGCCGAAGCGGCGAACCTGCACGAAACGGGTTCTGAGGGAGAAATAGAGCGCCGAAAGGAGGCAGAGACCCACCAATGCCGGGCTCCACACCCAGCTGTAGATGGTCTCTATGACGGTTGCTATACGCGAAATGTCCAATAATACCATGTAACTGTTAGCTGTTTGAATCCGGGTTTGTCATAAATTCTTCCGAATAGTAACGGTTTGTTTGAAAATGCAAAGATAAATTTTTTCTGAAAGCGGAATGTGCAGGTAAACAATCTTTGCAGAAAAAGAACTCTAAAACGCGAACAAATAGCATCCGTGTCGAGCACGGCGCTTGATTAGGGCTTTAGCTTCCCTTCCAACCACTCTATGCTGAAATTGTAGAAAACCATTTCGTAGTGATCGCTGCCGTGCGGGTCTTCCTCCACGTACATTCCGATAGTTCCGTCGGGGAGAATGCAGAGCGAAGAGTAGGCCGAATTGTAGGGGACAATCACCTTCCCGACGGGCCACGTCTTTCCCTCGTCATAACTGATCATCACTTTCACATCTTTCCGTTCGTTGCCGGTGGGCAGCGAGTGGAGCAGCACACTTGATCCGTCTGGACGGTCATAGCGGAGGATGTCACCATTGCAGGCGGGGGCGTTGATTCCTTTTCCGGCAAAGACCGTGTCGTGCCAGGTGACGCCGCCGTCCTCGGAGATATTGAACCACCGCTCGCCGTTATGGCGGATGCTCATCAGGATGCGGCCGTCGCGGAGTTCCACCACCTTGGCCTCATCTCCACCCGTGCAGGCGCGCTGCGAGCACTGCCAAGTCTCGCCGTTGTCGTCGGAGTAGAGGACATAGTCGTTGGCTGACCACGCCTCGCCTTCGCGCACGGCAGCCACGAATAGGATGCGACCAGTAGAGGTGAGTAGCCCGTTGCCCGATGCGCAGAAAGCTCCCCACCATTGTCGGCGGACGGAATCCACGCAGTCGGGACCGTAAAGGTAGAGGGTGATGTCCTCGGCCGGCGACCATGAGGCTCCGTTGTCGGTGCTGCGTCGGCAGTAGATGCGGAGCGGTTCGTCGGGCCGCGACTGCCAGAAGCCGACACCGCCCGGATATACGGCGATGAGCCCGCCCTCGTCGCGGGTGCGAGCAAAGGCACAGTCGCCGAACCCTTGCCCCTTTCCTCTTCCGATGGCGAGGAACTGCGGTCCCGACCAGAATCGACCACCGTCAGTGCTGCGGTTGAGGATGATGTCGATGTCCTCGGGCAGGTCGGCATTGCTGTATTTGCGGCGGTCGCAGGCGGCCACCAAACTGCCGTCCTTGGCGGTGATGAGAGCGGGGATGCGGAAAAACTGCGAGTCGAAGTCGCCGGGGCGATAGAGCACAGTCCGTCGAGGGGAACCCGCTGTTGTGGGCTGCGCTGCACCGGTCACATAGGAAAGGATGAGCAGCAGCGCGAGCATAAAAGGGTATTTCCGATTAGACATTGACATGATATTTGAAAATGCAAAGATAAAGTTTTTCCGATAGCGGATGTGACGCGGAAAATCTTTGCAAAAAAAGAGTTTGTAATTGCCATTCTTGTGTTAAAATCGGTTAAAAGTGCGGTTTGGGTCGGTTTTTGAAGGAACTGGATGAGGACTGTACCGGTAAAATGTATACTTTCGCCGATCGCGAGGCGTGCAGGATGCACGCAATCCCAATAACCCCACACTGCGCTCCACTTCGTTGCGCTTATATGGGGTTATTAATGTTCCGTGCTTCAGCACGGGATATCCCCAGTCTTCATGATTGCATGGTGAGATTTTTCCGCATGTTTTCCGCAATTCCGCATGGATTTCCGCAAAAAAGTGTATTTTCGCCCTTTCAAAAATCCTAAAACGATGCCCAGAGGAAAAACCACATGCAAAGTGCTGAAAGAGGTGCGGCGGAAGGTCGCCGACGCCAACGGCATCCCGTTGCAGGAGCGCGAATGCACGCACACGGGCGACTGCGCGGGCACGTGCCCCTACTGCGAGGCGGAGGTGCGTTACCTCGAACGCGAACTGTCGAAGCGCCGCGCCCTCGGCAAGGCCGTCGCGGTGGCGGGCATCGCGATGCTGTCGGTGGCACCGGCGGCGGCACAGACAGCTGAGACCTCCGAAGCAGGGAACGAGCCGCAAAGGAACACCGATCCGAGCAACCCTGCAACTCAGGACCCGACGAAGCCTTGCGACACCTACCGGATGATGGGCGTTGTGCCCCAAAAGGATAATGGACCGGAAATCGACACAGCCGATGAATCAAATCTCCCGACAAGTTTGGACACTATAGAAGTGGTTTTTGAACCGCCTGAATTTGCTATGGACGGCACGGTGTCGGCCCCACGATCGGTCAGAAAAGACGTGTGGCGTTTCCCTTCTGAATATGGCACATTCAAGTCTTTCATGCACCGTCAATTGAAAAACAATCCGGAATTGCGGAAGTGGCTCAAGGGAAAAACGAAACTGGATCATGCAAAACGGTCAGAAATAAAACACTCCCGTGATCCTATTGAGCGTATGATGGAAAAACAATGGAGAAAAGAAAAACGTCAATATCGGAAAGAGGAGCGTTCTTCGAAGTACAAATCCGTCAATGACAATGCTTTCCTTTTGGAATTCAATCAAGACGGCGAGGTGGTGGATGTCCGTCTGCGTTTTGCGATTTCAGGAGAAGAGGACGAGCGCATGTTTGGCGCCTTATACCGTATTATCGACAACATGCCCCGTTGGACACTCAACCCCAAGATGTCCCCACCTACGGATATGATATTCCAGGAATATCCTTATTGGATCTTGCGGTGATTATCCCGGCAGAAAAAGCGCCTTTAAACGCCATTCTTGTGTTAAAATCGGTTAAAAGTGCGGTTTGGGACGGTTTTTGAAGGAACTGGAGAAGAGTTGTGTGAGAAAAATTTATACTTTTGCGGCATCATTATATCGAACGACAAAATAAACATATTATGTGTACGGTAACCATTACATACGACAACAATGACACTGTCATTGCGGACTTGATCGCCAAAATCAAAAGCAGAGGGGCCGTTGTGGTGTCAAATGATGAACTGGAATATAATCCAGAATTTGTGGCAAAGGTCCAACGGGGACACGCGGCTTATTTGAACGGAGAATGTGTGAAAGTTGATGTGGATAACCTATGGAGTTAATGTTTTCACCCGATGCGTTGGATGATTTGAACTATTGGAAACAATCCGGAGCGGTCATAAACCAGCGAAAAATACAAAAGATTTTGAAGTCCATGAAAACTGATGCGTGTTCAGGGTTAGGTCATCCGGAGCCATTGACGGGTAATTTATCCCGATATTGGTCTCGCAGGATAGATAAGAAAAACAGCATTGTGTACGAAATCTTCGAAGAGGAACAGGTAATCAACGTGGTCTCATTACGAGGTCATTATTTTGACAAGTAGTTATTAACGATGTCCCGAGGAAAATCCACATGCAAAGTGCTGAAAGAGGTGCGGCGGAAGATTGCCGACGCCAACGACATCCCGCTGCAGGAGCGCGAGTGCACGCACACGGGCGACTGCGCGGGCACGTGCCCCTACTGCGAGTCGGAGGTGCGTTACCTCGAACGCGAACTGTCGAAACGCCGCGCCCTCGGCAAGGCCGTCGCGGTGGCGGGCATCGCCCTTTCGGCGGTGTCAATGACCGGCTGCGCGACTTCCGAGCCCGTGAGTTCCAATTCCTCGGACAAACCCCGCAAGACTTCCGGCCGGGATATAACGGATGCTCTTTCTTGGATGGGCGCTGTTGTGGTGGAAGACAATGGCAAACCAGAGGCTTGTAATCCCGAAAAGAATAAGTCGAAGAAAGAAAAGAAGTCGAGAAAGAGCGAAATCTATCAGATTAGGGGTATCGTGCCGATGACAGACACCCTTCCGAAAATCGATACGGCAACGATGGTGACCCCGTCCAATCCCCAAAATGACGAAGTCATTATTGGCTTGGTGGATGATCTGGGGTTTCAAAACTGGATCTACAAGGAAGAACAAGGTATTGTTCCTGAGTCAATTCCGGGTTTTACACCGGCCGTTTTCACGGAAGGCCAGTTCGAGGAATGGCTACGCTGCCAGCTGCTAAAGTTCCAGTCTTACCTGCAGGATCCGCGTCTCGACTCCGTGGAAATCCGCTTCTTTGTGGAAGAGGACGGCTCCGTGTCGCTAATCAACATCCTGAACATGCCGGAAGTTTACCAGCAGGAAGACGATGCTTTCCGCGCAAAAGTCACCGCGGTGATCAGCGGTTCCGAATGGACGCCCGCCACAGTCTCCGATGGCAAGCCGGTGGCCTCTATCGTCACCGTCCACCTTCGTGATTTGCGCTGATCAGCAAAAGTTGTCGGCGAATTTTACGAATTATGCGAATTATTATCTCATCCCTTAACCCTTAACCCTTAACCCTTAACCCTTAACCCATCAACCCTCTAACTCGCAAATCCTCTCATTCTCAAAATCAATCCGGAACACTTTCCTTTCCACACCGTTCGTCACGCACAACAGAGGTGCCTTCAGGATGCTGTTGTAACGGCCGGCCTGCTCCACCACCTGCTGCGTGAGCTTCACGTGCGGGGCCTTGCACTCGACCACCATATACGGCTGTAATTCGTCGTCGAAGACCACCAAATCGTAACGCTGCGTCATCCCATTGACCGTCACCGCGTGCTCGACAGAAAGGTGCGACAGCGGGAACCCCTTGATATTCAGTAGGTAAAGGATGAAAACCTGCCGCACGTGCTCCTCGGGTGTGAGGGCGACCCATTTCTGCCGCACAGGATCGAAAACCTCCTGCTGCGCGCCGTTTTCCCGTATTTTAAGGGTATATGCCATATTTTTTAATCGTTGATGTATTGTATCGCCCCTGTCGGGGCTTGGGGAAAAACGAATGACTTCCTTCTACCGAGCTTTGGTCCCTGCCGGGCCCTATTGCCTATTGCCTGTTGCCTGTTGCCTATTGCCTGTTGCCTATTGCCTGTTGCCTGTTGCCTGTTGCCTGTTGCCTATTGCCTATTGCCTGTTGCCTGTTGCCTATTGCCTGTTGCCTGTTGCCTATTGCCTATTGCCTGTTGCCTGTTGCCTAACTATCCCAATTTCGCCTTGTACGAGGCATAATCTCCGGGTTGTGCGAGCATCTCGAAGTTGCCGTCCGTGTGGATGACCCCGATGGCGGGATGCGCCACCCCGTTGAAGAAGGTGGTCTTCACCATCGTGTAGTGGATCATATCGTCGAAGACGATGCGGTCGCCGATCTCCAACGGCTCGGGGAAGGCGAAGTCGCCCATGCCGATGAAGTCTCCTGCCAGGCAGGAACAGCCGCCCAAGCGATAGACGTGCTTGCTGTTCTCGTCGGGTTCGGTGGCGCCAAGGACCGTCGGTTTGTAGGGCATCTCCAAGCAGTCGGGCATATGGCAGGCGAAAGAGACGTTGAGCATTGCGATTTTGATGCCCTTGTTCTCCACGATGTCCTCCACGGTGGAGGTCAGCACACCGGTCTGCCAGCCCACGGCCTCGCCTGGCTCGAGGATGACCTCCTCCAAGTTCGGGTAGCGGCGGCGGAAGTCCTGCAGCAACCCGATGAGGTGCGGGATGTCGTAGTCGGCGCGGGTGATGTGGTGCCCTCCGCCCATATTGAACCACTTGCACTGTTTGATTAGGTCGGAGAATTTCTCCTCCGTTGCCTTCAGGCAGCGTTCGAGGGCGTAGCTGTCGTTCTCGCAGAGCACGTGGAAGTGTAGTCCCTCAATGCCTTCGGGCAGTGTGTCGGGCATATCGTCGCGAAGGATTCCCAGACGCGAGCCCGGCACAGCGGGGTTGTAGAGATCGGTCTCGATTTCCGAATATTCGGGATTTATGCGCAGTCCGAGCGAGACCTTCTTGGGGAAAGCCGCGGCCTGTTCGCGGAACCGCTCGTATTGTCCCAACGAGTTGAACGTCAGGTGACTGCTGTACATGAGCAGCTGCTCGAAATCGTTGTCGGTATAGACGGGCGCGTAGGTGTGGGCCTCGCAGCCCATCTCTTCGGCGATGAGCCGCGCCTCGTTCACGGAGCTGGCAGTGGCGCCGCTCAGCCACTCGTTGATGAGCGGGAACGACGGCCAGAAGGCATACCCCTTCAAGGCGCAGATGATCTTCACGCCGGCCTCTTTCTGTACAAGGTCCAGCAGCTGTAAGTTCGCTAACAAAGCCTCCTCCGAGAGGATGTAGCAAGGGGAGGGGAAGGCATCGTATTTCATAAATGTGAATGTGGAATTATGAATGATGAATAATGCTTGTTCTGGCGGGTGTAAAAACTTGGTAATGAGTGTTTTAAGAGTTGTTTATATTAACGAGTGATTGTTTTGAATCGTTCTGTTTTGATTTTCAGGTCTATGAGAGCGTCAGTAAGTTGGTTCTGTGTTTGAAGTAGCATTGTTTGAGCTTCCAACAGTTCGGAAACGGGTACGAGCCCAGCTTCGAAATTCGTTTTCGTGTCTTGAAGGTTGGCGGCGGCATTTTGCACTGACGTCTCTGCCAGCGCCACTTGGCTGTCGGCCTCTTCGATGTTGCTCCAAGCTTGGCGTGTTTCCAGCTCCATTTTTGCCACCAGATCGGTGCGCTCGTTTTCCGCCTTTTGGATAAGGAAGTTTTGCTGTCTGATCTTGTGCGCAGTCTCCCACCAACCGGTTAAGGGCACTTGCAAGGTCGCGAATGCCATGGCGTTGGCGGAGAAATGGTCGAATACGGGATTCCCGTAAGAAGCGCTTGCTCCGACTATCAGGTGTGGGGAACTCTCCCCGATGGCGATATCTTTTTTCAGTTTTTCGGCTTGAATCTGCAACTCCAGAAGTTGACTTTCCTTTCTCCGGCACACAGCATTCTTGACATCCGCTTCAGACAACTTTTCCGTATTCATACTTTTGGGGAGATTATCCATGAATGTCAGATTCTCGTTGTATTCAATGCCAATCAATTGACAGATAAACATAGTGGAAAGTTTGATGCCGTTCTCCACTTTGAGCATGTTGGACCGAATTTCATCCTGTTTGAGTGTCACTTTCAAGATGTCGTTCTTAGTCACCAAACCGGCATCGGTGGCAGTCGTCACGTCGCGGTACAGCGTGTCCAGGAAATCCATGGCTTGACGCAGGGTCTTCTGTTTTTCTGAAAGTGAAAGGGTCTGCCAGTAAGTCTCCTCCAGCAGTTGCAGCACTTGGTCGCAAGTTAGCTGGCTTTGGAGTTCCGCGGCCATCACACCAATTTCCGCCAGTTTGTTTCCGTACACAATCTGACCGCCCATGAAGACTGGCTGCAGGGCAGTCACGCCTGCCATCACGCCGTTTTCGCAGAGAGAGAGGCGGTCTGGCAGGCCCATAGCCGCACCGTATTCGAAATATAAGTTGTGAAGTTGTTGGCGGACGTTGGCGTTGCCGATGTCGTCGATGCTGTACTCGATCAACGGTTTCGCGGCGTAATAGGCGCCACCTATGGCCGTCACTTGCGGGAAGAATTTCGTGAAGGCTTGTTTTTTCACCTCCCGGGCCGCCTCCACGTCTAAAGAGGCATTTCGCACTGTGGCATTGTTCCGCATGGCCAGTGCCTTGCAGCTGTCCAAAGACAGGGTTTGCGCGGTGATGGTCACACACCCCATCATCCATAACACTATTGCGAATATCCTATTCATAGTCATTCGTTGGGGACTCTTGTCCCTTGAGATGGGTACGGCTCGGGCTTGTGTCGTTGCCGTCAGTCTGCGATGATGCGGGTGCCGCAGTTGGGATCTTGCAGACGGCCGGCTTCAGTGATGATGCAGGTCTTGCCGCTCTTTTCCACATACTGGATGGCAGCCCGTACCTTCGGGGCCATAGAGCCTTCGGTGAATTGCTTCTCCTCCAGATATTTCTTGGCTTCGCTCACTGTGATCGTGTCCAAGGCCTTTTCATCGGGTTTGCGGAAGTTGATATAGACTTTCGGCACGTCGGTGAGAATGTAGAACTCGTCGGCACCGATCTCCACAGCAGTGAGCGCGGAGGCAAGGTCTTTGTCGATCACCGCCTGCACGCCCTTGAGGTAACCGTCTTGCATGGCCACGGGGATGCCGCCGCCACCAACGGTGATGACGATGATGCCCTGTTCGGCTAACTGCTTGACCAGTTTGACGTTTTGGATGCGGGTGGGCTTAGGCGATGCCACCACTTTGCGCCATCCGTTCCCCTTAGGGTCTTCGCGGTATATGTCGCCGGTCTCTTGATGATATTGCTCGGCTTCTTCAAAAGTGCAGTAGGGCCCCACCGGCTTGGTCGGATTCTGGAACATCGGGTCGTTGACATCCACCTGCACATGAGTGAGCAGGGTGACGGTGTCCTTGTCCCATCCCTTTTCGGCGAAGATGTGACGCAGCCCTTCCTCGATAAGCGCACCGATCGAGCCTTGGGTCTCTGCCACGC
This sequence comes from Bacteroidales bacterium, assembly GCA_045130275.1. Classification (GTDB taxonomy): domain Bacteria; phylum Bacteroidota; class Bacteroidia; order Bacteroidales; family WCHB1-69; genus F23-D06. The sequence continues at coordinate 18,914 of JBGUPL010000099.1, read as the reverse complement.
AGAAGTTCAGGGGCATATCCTCCACTTGGAAGGTCTCCTTGCCGGCCTTGTGCTGAAGCATGACGTTGCCCACTTGCGGGCCATTGCCGTGGCCGATGACGATGTTGTAGCCGTTCTCGATCAGCGGAATCAGGTTGCGGCAGGTCTCTGTGACGTTGTCGATTTGTTCCTGATAGGTGCCTCTCTGTTTGCTTTTCAGTAATGCATTGCCGCCGAATGCGATGACGGCGAGTTTTTTCTTTTCTGACATATTTCTTTCTTTTTATGATCCCAGAGTTCTCTTCGTTCACCCCGGGTTGACATAGGTCGGGCTTACAGCCCTTATGGATTATCTTTATGATCCCAGGGGTGGCGGCGTTCGTTCCTCACGCCTTACCCCTGGCTACCAAGCTCTTGCCCCTACAGGGCTGCTCAAGGAACTATTTTGTGTGAAAAATTACCAGATGTGGGAACGTTTTTCGGGAGCCATGTACATCGGGTCGCCGGGTTTGATGTTGAAAGCATCGTAGAAGGCGTCGATGTGGCGCAGGGTGGCGTTGACGCGCCAACGGCCGAGGGCGTGCGGATCGCTCTTGGTACGGCGCAGGATCTCGGCTTCGCGGATGTTGGCAGCCCAGACGGCAGCGTAGGCGAGGAAGAAGCGTTGCTCGGGAGTGAAACCGTCCATGTCACCCTTGATCTGACCTTCCTTCTTGGCTTTTTGGAAAGCAGTGTAGGAGACGTTCAGACCGCCGTTGTCGGCGATGTTCTCACCGAGGGTGAACTCACCGTTGCCATGCACGCCGGGGGCGACTTCGATGCTGTTGAAGTGATCGACGATGAGCTGGGCTTTCTCCTTAAAGGTCTCGGCGTCTTTCTCCGTCCACCAGTCGGCGAGGTTGCCGTCCTTGTCGTAGTTGCGGCCCTGGTCGTCGAAACCGTGGGTCATCTCGTGGCCGATCACCACACCGATGGCGCCGTAGTTGGCCGCGTCATCCGCGTTCATGTCGAAGAACGGGGGTTGCAGGATGCCGGCGGGGAAGCAGATCTCGTTAGTGGTGGGGTCGTAGTAAGCGTTCACCGTCTGCGGGGTCATCTGCCACTCGGTGGGATCGACCTTTTTGCCGATCTTGCTCAGGTTGTAGGCCATGTCGAAACGACGGGAGTTCATCACATTGGCGTAATAGCTCTCCGTGCTGATGTTCAAACCGCTGTAGTCGCGCCATTTGTCAGGGTAGCCGATCTTCACGGTGAAGGCGGCTAACTTGTCGAGGGCATTCTTCTTGGTCTGGTCGGTCATCCAAGTGGAGGCTTTGATGCGCTCACCGAGAGCCCATTGCAGGTTCTTGACGAGTTGCTCCATGCGGACCTTGGCCTCAGCGGGGAAGTAGTTCTTGACGTACATCTGGCCGACGGCCTCGCCGAGACAGTCGTCGAGGTTGTCGATGACGCGTTTCCAGCGCGGGCGGTTCTCTTTCTTGCCGGAGAGGGTCTTGCCGTAGAACTCGAAGCTGGCGTCCACGAACTCGTCGCTCAGGTAGGGGGCTGCGCTGCGGATGACGTTCCAGGCAAGGTAGGCTTTGATGACCTCGAAGTCGGTGACTTCGATGATGTGGTTGAGAGCCTTCATATAGGTGGGCTGCCCCACGTTGAGGGTGTCCATTCTCACTTTCAGGGTGTTGAAATAGTTTTCGGTGATGAGGGCAGGGTGCATCAGTTCGGCGAACTCCTTCGGTGTCATCTTGTGGATGGTCTGGTACGGGTCGCGCAGCACGGTCTTGTCGATGGCGCTTTGGGCCATGAGGGTCTCCAGGGCGAGGATGCGCTGGGCCATCTCATACTCGCGCCCCTTGAAGCCGGCCATGGTGCTGTAGCCCGACATACCCAACATTCTGGAAACCAGTCTCAGATATTCGTTGCGGATGCTCTGCTGGTCTTTGTCTAAATAGTAGTCGCGGTCGCCGATGCCGAGGCCGGATTGCCACACATGGGCGATGTTCATGGAACTGTTGTCGGGGTCCGCGGAGGCGAAAAGGGCAAAGAACGGCGTGGTACCGTTCATCTGCATACGGGCGATTTGTTCGGGAAGTTCGCTGCGTTTCAGGTTATTGATGGTGTTGAGCTCGGGCTTGATGGGGTCGGAGCCGCCGCGCTCAAGGTCACCGGTCGCCATGGCCGTGTTGTAGAAGTCGCCGATTTTCTGCTCGATGGAGCCGGGGGCGTTCTTCTGCGCGGCGATTTTGGTGACCAAATCCTTGAGTTGGGCCTGGTTGTTCTCGCCCAGCACGTCGAAGCTGCCGTAACGGGCGTATTCGTCGCCGAGGGGGTTGCTGGCCATCCAGCCGCCGCAGGCGTACTGGTAGAAATCGGCGGAAGGACTCACTGTCTTGTCCAAATTGCCGGCAGACACGCCGGAAGTCGTTTTCTTCGGTTTCTTGGGTTTTGCAGGGGTTGCCATACTCGTTGTATTAGCTAAAAAAATAAAACCGAGTGCCATGACACTCGCCATCATGATGTTTTTTTTCATTTCTAATATATTAAAAATCAGTATTATAAAACAAAAAACGCCCCTTGTTCAGGGGAGCGGCAAATATATAAAAAAAATTGCTACTTCCAATACTTTTCAGATCCCTTGACCACAAAGCCCTTCAATTCGATGTTGTCTTTACGCCCTTGGTAGAAAAGTTTGGTTTTCCGTGTCGATTTGCAGTTCTTGATGACCACGTCGTTGGATGTGCCGTAAAAGCTGATGAACATCCTGTCGCTGCAGGGAACGAATGTGCATTTGTAATAAACGGCTTGATTATCAATATAATACCGTGCATCATCGGCGTTGTTGAGGTAGAGGGTGCATCGGTTGTAGTTCCGCTTCGTGCCGTTGTTGTTGGAGTTGTAACGGATCATGCCGATATGGCAGTTGTCATATTTGATGTTGTATTGGCTGTTTTCGTTTACATTGTAGTTCAACCTGGAACCTGTAATGTTGATGATATCGGTGCGGTTGTGTCTCAACCGGATGGCAAGACTTCCCGGATAACTGTATTTTTTGTCCGCTTGCCGTTTCATCCTCTCCAAAGAGGGGATGAGGGTGATGTTGTCAAGATCATAGTTGATGGCCCTTGAAGAAGTTACATCAGTGTTGGAGATGACAAAGTCGGCAAGTTGGGAGGTGTCGGAATAGACGTAGCGCAGCCCGTTGACTTGTACGGTGGAGATGTAGTTGACGGACACCCCCTTGGTCGCCTGGCCCTTCGGATAGAACAGGATAACTTTGGAAATCTTGTCGGAGATGTTTACCGTCATGTTTTGGATGGAAACATTGGGCCAGCATTTCTCCCGGAGCTCCGGCCGCGCGTTGCGCCGGTTGTCCACATTCCCGACCGAAACCAGGTAATTGCGCATCGGCGTGGCATCGAATGTGCAATCCTTGAAGATGAGGTTGAATCCGGTGTATGCATTATAGGAGGTTTCAATAAGGACTGGGATGAAGTCCGTGAAACGGCACCCTTCGAAAAGCAGCGTCCCGTATAGGGAGGAGAATTGGTTGTAAAGTTTGCTGAATTTGCAGTTGTAAATGAACGCGTCGCGCCCGTAACAGTGTATGTCGAAGCGGTTGATGTTGCAATTCCGCAGGGTGGTGTTGCTGAGATTGTTGGTGCCGAACACCCCCCAGTTGGCGCGTGCCGTAAGCCGGATGAAATTGCTGTTCCACACGTTGTTCATCTGGATGCCGTAGCCGTAATTGCTGGTCCGCGAGTAAGTGCCGTCAATCAGCACATCCTCCAACGTGATGTTCGTGCAGTTCTCAATGTTGATGGCAGCGTCGGCGTATAAGTTTTTGGTGTCGGGTGTTCGAATGGTTACTTTGCTGATTATCAGATGATTGATTCCTTTTATGTCGAAGCAGTATGTCTTGGAGGTCGAGGAAGTGTCGCGGATGATGCTGATGTTGGCGATGGTCTTGGTGGACTCGTCAGTGGGATGAGTCTTCGAACTGAGGAGGGTGGAGTCGGTGGAGTAGGGCGCGACAGGACGGTTCAACGCTTTCCCGTTCCGCACAAGCAGGATGTCCTTGCGCATGGCGCCATATTTGTATCCGGCGCGGTTATCCACCCATGGATGGAGATCTTCCAAAACAACCATATGGGTCCCTTCTGCCAGCATTTCCACTCCTGCGAAACTGCCACTGTCAGCCATCGAAGGGGTGATGTCAACTCCCTGCCAAAGGGTGTCCGCCATGCTAAAGAGGTAGTGTGGCTTGGTGGTGTTCTTGACGGTCAGACGGAGGCCGCTGAAGTCATTGTGGCGTGTCAGCGGAATGGGAAGGGAACCTTCCTTTACTTCAATCGTCAGGGTGTCGATGCCGCGGTACGACACGTCCGCACCCATGGCAACGGCTTTCAGATGGGTGTTGTAGAGCACAACGTAACGGGCACTGTCAGTGGCGGCCTCCTCCAACCCGAAATCCAGCGGCGACAACGTGATGGCGGAGTCCGGTCTGGTCGGATGCTGCGACCAAGCAGCGTTGACCATGCCTGCGATCAACACGATGAGAGTTGTTGTAAGATATTGTCTGACAATGTTTTTCATTATAATAATCTGGAATGGAAACGGATTTCCAAAAGCGCGCAAAAATAGCAATTTTAAGCATTGGAAAAACACTATGGGGAATATAGCTTCGGGTTTGGATTATTTTCCTATATTTGCCGCTGTTTTTTGAAGAAGAAAATACTTATGAGAGAAATCACATTGGAAACCCATATGCGGGTGTATGACAGTCGAGAGGAACTGCCTGAAGAATTGCAGGATTTGTTGTGCCAGGCTGAAGCCGCAGCCGCACGTGCATACGCTGAATATTCTCATTTTCAGGTAGGTGCGGCTATCTTGATGAACAATGGCAAAGTGGTGACTGGAAGCAATCAGGAGAATGCGGTCTATCCCTGCGGCCTTTGTGCGGAGCGGACAGCGGCATTTGCCGCCTCGGCCATGTACCCGGAGGTTCCGTTCAACAAGATTGTCATCACGGCCATCAACCCCGATGAGCCGCTCAAGGAACCCGTCTCCCCGTGCGGCAGCTGCCGCCAGGTGCTGTTTGAGTACGAACAGAAATTCGGGCATCCGATGGAAGTCATCCTCGCAGGGCAAGAGGGGCCTATCTACCATTTCCAGTCCGTCGCCACACTGCTGCCCTACACGTTCCATGCTGGATTTCTCCCGAAGTGAGGTTTGAAAAGGTGTCGCAACAGGACGCATCCAAACAGGAAAACAGTTGATTAGAAAAAAACGTATTTTTGCAGGTTCAAACAACGAGTAATATGCTTCATCTCAACAGCAATGCAGAAACCGTCGCGGCCAGCCCCGAGAAAGTGTATCAGGTGCTGACGCAGTTTTTCCATCAGGACATGAGCCAGCTGCCCGGTGTGAGCGGCTGGGAAACATTGGAGAACGGGTGCCGTTTTAACGTTCAGGACCAGATCCAGTGCCAATTGACGCTCACCGAACAGGTGCCCAACAGCCGAGTGGCCTACAAAGCGGAGACCGACAAACCCGTCTCAGCCGAGGTCGTCTTCGATATCGAACCGGAAGGGGATGCTACCCGCCTGCAGGGACATTTGGACGTGAACGTCCCGTTCTTTCTCCAGGGTATGGTCAAGGGGCTGATTGACAAATTTATGGGTACGGCAATGCAGTATCTGAAAACCGCCATTGAAAGGAGCTGATATGGAGAATCACGTAATCCGGACGGACAAACTGGTCAAGAAATACAAAAACAGGACAGTTGTCAACGAGGTGTCCATCAATTTCACTCAGGGCGAGATCGTGGGGCTTTTGGGACCAAACGGTGCAGGAAAGACCACGTCGTTCTACATGATCGTGGGACTCATCAAACCATTCTCGGGCCGCATCTTCCTCGATGACAAGGATATTTCGGAGGAACCGATGTACAAGCGCGCGCAGATGGGAATCGCCTACCTGCCGCAGGAGGCGTCGGTGTTCCGGCAGATGACCGTAGAGGACAACATCCGGGCCATCCTGGAGTTCAGCGGCAAAAGCAAGGCCGAGCAGAAGGAGGTCCTGGAAAGCCTGATCGCGGATTTCAATATTGAGAAAGTGCGTCACAATAAGGGCAACAACCTCTCTGGCGGCGAGCGTCGCCGTGTGGAAATCGCCCGCTGTCTCGCCTCTGGTCCCAAGTTCATCCTGCTCGACGAACCCTTCGCGGGAGTCGATCCTATTGCCGTGGAAGACATCCAGGGCATCGTCAGGAAACTGAAAGACCGGAACATCGGCATCGTCATCACCGACCACAACGTCCATGAGACACTCTCCATCACCGACCGCGCCTACCTGCTCTTCGAGGGCAGCGTCCTCAAGGCCGGCACCGCCGAGGAGCTCGCTTCCGACCCCGTCGTCAAGAAAGTCTATTTAGGATCGAATTTCGAACTGCGGAAGTGAACGATGGACATTGTTCAAAAAAAACTTCGATATGAAAAACACAACTAGAGTGATCATTTCGTTGGTGCTCTCAGCGCTGACTTTTGCCGCGACCGCACAGGTCAAGCAAGTCTTCAAAGTGGTGGACTTCAACACCAAACGGCCGATCGCGGGCGCGACCTCCACACTCTACGGACAGAAACTCACCACCGACACGAAGGGCGTGGCCGTGGCCAACCTCAGCGCCGACAAAAAGGGCGCCTACCTGCCGTTGGAGAAATGGGTGCTGGACGGCTATGCCTTAATCGGGCGCGCTCCGGTCTCCTACTACAAGGATTTCCAAACCTCAGACACTATCTTTTTCTATATGGTGCCGCTCCAAGATTTACGCAAGGAGAAACATGGACTCACTGTTCAAATGTTCCGGTGGTGGTACAATAAATATATGATGGATTATGTCAACGAGATGATGGGGGACATCCGCGACAACCCGGACAAAGCCGCCGCCTTGGCCTCCTCGATGGCAGAGGAGGTCGCAAATACTCAAATGAGACTCCATATGCGATACAGGGATGCCGACGATATCAACAAGTACCAACTTTGTGAATATTACGACAACCCCGCTTACGCCGACGTGCTGCGCGTGCTGCGGAGCGGTGACATAGACAGTGCCGTGGCCATGGTCAAAAGCCATATCGACACCACCGACAACAGCCGGGCAAGTTTGGAATGGATCGACCTTTTCCGCACTTTGAAACAGCTCAACGTGGGCACTCGAGACAAGAGTTTGGTAAGCGACTACACCGTCTATCTTTACCGAAACAAATTCTATCCCGACGAGGCTGCTCACTACATCCATGATCTGAACAACGACAACCGGTATGAAATGGCGAACGAAATCATCCGGTTGGAGAAAGCCAACAACCGTGATCCGCGCTTGAAATCCACCTTCGAGCAGCAGTGGTTTCAATACTACAAAAAAGACAATGCCAAGATGAAGGCCATTGCCGAGGCCAGTCTCAATTCCAACAAGAGCACCTACGACAAATATCCCTACTACAAAACACTGGGCGATATCTACTGGATGTATAAGAACCTTTACATTGTGTATCAGCTTACGGGAGACAGCCTGTCGGCCATCCGCGCGTATGACAGCACTTTGGCATATCTTGGGAAATACATTTCCTGTTATTCCGGGAATGACGATTTTGCCAGGAACCAACAGATCATTGATCACTATCATTATGTAATAGATGCCATCTCCACTGATTATGTTGACAAGGAAAAGATCCAGGATCTTTACGATGCCATATACGACGCCGCCAAAGCGAACTACGATAGCGACACCGCCAACCTCTTCCTCCGGTTGCAGCTGACCGACAACGCGAATTTTTGGCGGAAAGCGTCGCCAGAACCGACCGATGATGTGGAGAGGAGGATGTCAATCCTAACACAGCTCAACGATGTGCTGGTCCGGCTCACAGATGATTTCCCTGAATTCTTCTCCTTGCAGAATGTGCAAGTCAGTTCACAATTGTTGGCCAACTGTCTGACGAGTCAATGCGACAGCAAGAAGATGGTAGACGCGCTCCAACGCTATGCGCAAAGCTACGCGCTCGTGAATAAAGCTTTCCCCGGTCTTTTTGAGGATTACTATCTCCATTTCAACAGTATGATGGAGTCTTATATGACTGCTGGCCAGATGTTTGCACCTGCCAATGAACTCGCTGACTTCAACGAGCGGTTGCTGAAGATCAAAACCGGCAATGACCCGCAGAAACTGCTTTTGTTGAAGGCTGAACAAGCCAACAGCATCGCTGAGTCATTGTATTCGGAAGAAGCCTTCGACGCCGCGGTCGGATACTACCTGCAGTCCAATGAATATTACGAGAAAGCGATCCCTAACGACGCCAAACTCTGGATTCCCTACCTGCGCAACTACCTGCAGATGGGCGACGCGCACCTCTACCAGAACCAATTCGACAAGGCCTTGATGACTTATCAGAAGATCCTTGACTTTGAACCGCAAATCCCCGTCAGCATCATGCCTGAATACACCACCATGAAGGGCAGTGTCAACTACTACAACGGGGATGTCTATAAGGCTATGGGGGATATGAAGCGGGCGGAGAAGGAATTCAAAATGGCTGAAAAATTGTACAAGAAAGGCATTGCCTTGGGCGACACTTCAGCCTATCCGCTCCTTGGCGAGATGTATTTCGGGAAAGCCTCGGTCGCTGCGCAGGAGCAAGACTACCAGAAATGTCAGAAACTGTTGGAAAGGTCGGTCGGCTATTATGAGTCGTGCGAAATGGCGGTTCCGCTGACCCGCTACGAGCGCGGGAAATCGACCCTCGGTGCTCTTTACAAAATGTTCGAGAAAACGCCTGAGTACTATCAGAACACCATCGGGCTGACCGAATTTTACCGCAAGTTCGCCGATACCGACAGGGATTACGCTGCGGGCCTCGTGCAAAGCGCGGAGGAGATGCTGAACAGCGGGATGATTACCAAAGAGGATGCCTTGTTGTATTCCAAGGACATCATCAACGGGTTGGAAATCCTGAACAGGAGCGGCGAGGACGTGGAATTGCCCTACCTTCGCGGGATGTTCAACTTGGCCAAGGTCTATGCAGCCAACGACTCCGTGCTGAAAGCCATCGAACTTTACAGGGGCTGCATCCCTGCCAGCGAGTACTTGTTCGCGGACACCGGTATGGCGACCCACAAAGGCAATCTGGTGGAGATTTACAAGAAGTTGGTGCTCTGCTATGAAAGCATGGCAGAGGAAATCGACACAGCCCATTCCGAACTCTGGTACTTCCGCGCCGTTGACACCCGCGACACCCTCATCGACCTGATGAGTGAACTCAAAGAGGATGGCGATGTGAACCAACTCTACATACTCGCCCAGGAATACCGCAAAAACGGCGTTGCTTTCTATAACCTCGAAATGATTCCCTCCGCGCAGGACTATTTCGACAAGTCCAACGAGTTGTTGATGACGCTCTACAACAGCGAGTTCAAGGGAGATGTGGAGGACGATGTCATCCAGAACTATTTCCTGAAGGGGCTGGTTTATTATGAAAACGGCAACGAGGAGAAGGCCGTCGCGAATCTCCGCAAGGCCGTTGACTTCGGCGAACGGCTTGAAACCGACGGATTCTCCCAGTACTACCTTATCTCCCTCTCTCAGCTGATTGAGATTCTCGAGAAAGACAAAGACACCAACGCCGTCGAAATCGCGAAACTCACAAAACAACTGAAAGAACAATCCAAAAAACTGAAATAACCCCCTTAACCCTCTAACCTTCTAACCTTCTAACCTTTCTAACCCTTAACCCTTAACCCTTAACCTTTCTAACCCTTAACCCTTAACCTTTAACCTTTAACCTTTAACCTTTATATGGACAAATATTCGCATCAATACACCATCACGTGCCAGGACATGAACAAGGACTACCGGCTGAGTCCGGCGGCGGTGCTGCTCTACTTCCAGGAGAGTTTTGCCCGGTACATGGGCTGTCTGAAACTGGCCGCGTTTGACTTGGCCAAGGAGCACCGGATGTGGATCATCACGGAGATGGAGGCGGAAATGTTCCCGGCCGATACTTTCTGGGGAGATGACATCAAGGTCACGATTTGGGTGAGCGAGGTCACGCCGCTGCGGGTCTATGCGGACTACCGTATTACCAATGCCGATTCGGGCGTGTTGATTGCCAAGGGCACCAGCTGCTGGAATCTGATGAACGGGGAGACCCGCAAGTTGGAGCAGACAGACAGCGTGGCTTCGAAAATCACCGTGTTGCCTGAAATGATGACGGCTGGTCACAAAAAGATACGTTTCCCGAAAGAGGGAACCGTCCTCAAACAGGTGAACCACAAGGTGAACCAGCTCGATCTCGACTTTAACGGGCACGTCAACAACCGCAGCTACGTGAGCATTGCCATGCTCACTGTGCCCGACGAATTCCTGCTTACCCACCGTACCTCCCGCTTCGTCATCCATTGGCTTCGGGAGTCTTATCTTGGCGAGACTTTGACCTGCACACTGAATCAGGTGGCTGAAAACACCTACGTGCATCGGATCGCGCGCGAAGACGGCGAAATCTCCGCCGAGATATTCTCCGCGTGGGAGCCGCTCTCTTCGCAAGTCGATGTGTCGGAAGTGGCGAGGAGACGATGAAAGGGGAACTGAGGACTGGAGACGTAATGACATAAGAGCCCTGAAGTCTTAAGTCCCAAGTCCTAAGTCTTAAAAAAAAGCAATAATGGACACTTTTGGAAACATATTCCGCCTCACGGACTGGGGCGACACGCACGGCGAGGCACTGGAAGGCCTGATTGAAGGTTGTCCGGCGGGATTGCCTGTTGACATGGGATTTGTGGCCGCCGAGCTGAACCGGCGTGCCCCGAGCGACGACGCTCTTTCCACGAAGAGGCAAGAACCCGACCGCGTGGAGTTTTTGTCGGGCATTGAAAACGGCGTGACCACAGGCAAGCCTATCCGTTTCCGGATTCCAAATATTGATGTAAAGATCTCAGAAACAAATCGTTATGTACTGAAACCGTCACACGCGTCGTACACATACATGCGCAAGTACGGTGTCACCGACAACGAGCGGTGTGGACGGGCGTCGGCGCGGCAGACCGTGTGTCGGGTGGTGGCGGGCGCCATCGCCAAACTGTGGCTGAAGAGTAGGGGTGTGCAGATTACCTCGAAGGTGCTCAGCATTGCGAAGCCTGCACGCGAGGGCGACTCCGTGGGCGCGCTCGTGGAGGGCCGTATACAAGGTCTTCCCGCGGGATTGGGGGAGCCGGTCTATGACAAGTTCTCCGCGCGGCTGGCTTATGCGATGCTCAGCATCAATGCGGCGAAGGGTTTTGAGTATGGTTTGGGATTCAAGGCGGCGGAGATGTCCGGCAGCGAATACCATGATGTTCAGAATCCCGATTTCTCGTTCCGCACCAACCACGACGGCGGCATCCAAGGCGGGATCACCAACGGCGAAGACGTTTACTTCCGCGTGGCGTTCAAACCGATCCCGTCGGTGCGTTACGACCGCGAAACGATTGACTTCGAAGGAAATCCGGTTGTGATGAAGGGCTCCGACCGCAACGACCTCTGCGTGGCACCGCGCGTGCTCCCCGTGGTGGAAGCCATGGCCGCAATGGTGGCGATGGACTTTTTAATGCTGAATGCTGAATGCTGAATGAAGAATGTAGAATGTAGAATGTAGAAAAATGCTTAAAAGCAAACATATACGTTTTCATACATCTTCATTCATTGCATCTTCATCATCTCATTGCCTCAGCGTCTTTACTTTCCAATACAGAATTTTCCGAAAATATTGTTTAAGATATCGTCAGAGGAGACGGTGCCGGTGAGTTCGCCTAAATCGTGCAAAGCAATGCGCACGTCCTCGGCGACTAAGTCTGTCGGCAGCTGGTTTCGGAGACCGTTCTCGGTGCGCTCGATGGCGGCCAGGATACCGCTCAGCAACGCCTGGTGACGTTCGCTGGTCAGCAATGTGACGTCGCGGATGCCATTGTCTTTGACGAATTTGTCAATCTCGTTCAATACGGATTCGATATTTTCGCTTTTCTTTGCTGAGATGTAAATCGCTTTCCCGATTTTTTCGGATTTGTTTTCGGAAAGGTCGGTTTTGTTTCCAATAAGGATGATTTTCTTCTCATCCGATTCAAGCGCATCTGCAATTTTGGCAATTTCCGACTCGACTTCTTGGGCGTTTTTCCTTGAATCAAAGATCCATAGGATGACGGCGGCCCGACGGATGGTTTCGATGCTTCTTTCGATACCAAGTTGCTCGATAGTGTCGCCGGATTCGCGGATGCCTGCGGTGTCGATGAACCTGAATAGGGTACCGTTGAGGACAAATGTGTCTTCAATGGTGTCGCGGGTGGTGCCGGGAATGTCGGAAACGATGGCACGCTCCCGTTGGAGTATCGCGTTCAGGAGGGTCGATTTTCCCACGTTTGGTTCGCCGACGATGGCCACGGGGATACCGTTTTTCAGCATGGTGCCCCATTTGTAACTCCTGAGCAGATTATTCACTTCAGTTTTAATATGCCCGAGCAGGTTGAGCAGGGTGGTGCGGTCGGCGAATTCCACCTCCTCTTCGCTGAAGTCGAGCTCCAGCTCTAATAAAGAAGCCATTTGCAGCAATTCCTCGCGTAAGACGGCCATCTTGTCGGAAAGCTCTCCCTGCAGCTGCTTCATGGCGGCGTGGTGCGCGGTTTCCGACTGCGCCTCGATGAGGTCGGCGATGGCTTCGGCCTGCGGCAGGTCGAGTTTCCCGTTGAGGAACGCCCGCTGCGTGAACTCGCCCGGTGCGGCTATGCGACAACCGTTGGCTATCAGTAACGTTATGATTTTCTGTTGAATATAGACAGATCCGTGACAGCTGATTTCCACGACATCCTCGCCCGTGAACGAGTGCGGCGCGGCGAACTTGGTCACCACAACCTGATCGACGAGATCGCGTTCCCCGTCGGAGAAATCGTACAACGACGCAAATTTCGCCCGGTTCGGTTCCAATCCGGCAAAATCGGATTTCTCGGAAAATAAAGTCTTGGCAACCTCAAAAGCTTCCGGACCGGAGATTCGGATCATTGCCGTTGCCCCGAGTCCAGCGGGCGTTGCTATGGCACATATTGTATTCATTGTGATAAGTGATTAGTGATTAGTGACAGGTCTATGTCATAGTTATTTGTCTAAGTCTAAGAATCCCCCCAGGCCCCCTTAAAAGGGGGAGACCACGGAGTGCCGTGGCCAGAATAAAGCCAAAAGCTAACAGCCAATAGCCAATAGCTAAAGTAATGAAATATCCCCCTTCCCCTCACGTATCACCTCAATTCCCCCGCCAGTACAATCCACCACGGTGGAGGGCGTGTTGTCGCCGTAGCCGCCGTCGATGACGATATCGACCATGTCGCCGTAGCGTTCGTAGATGAGCTCGGGGTCAGTGGTGTATTCGATGACCTCGTCGTCGTCCTTCACGGAAGTGGAGAGGATGGGATGGCCGAGTTGGCGCACGATTTCACGGATGATGTTGTTATCGGGGATGCGGATGCCGATAGTCTTCTTGTTGCTCTGCAACAGTTTCGGTACGCTGTTGTTGGCCTCCAAGATGAAGGTGAACGGTCCGGGAAGCACCCTCTTCATGGTCTTGAACACGCTGTTGTCCAATGGTTTGGTGTAGTCCGACAGGTTGCTCAGGTCGTGGCAGATGAAGGTCAGCGCGTCCTTTTTCTTCTTCTCGCCGAGGATGGAAATGATGCGCTCGATGCTCTTCGGTTTGAAGATGTCGCAGCCGATGCCGTAAATCGTGTCGGTCGGGTAGATGACGATGCCGCCGTCCCGCAGACACTCCACCACGGTGTTCACGGCCTTCGGATTCGGATTCTCAGGGTATATTTTCAACAACATGATGACTTTGACTTAAAACTTAGACTTAGAACTTAGACTTAGACTTAGACTGTTGGACGTATGCGATACGTCCCTTCAAACCAACTGCTAACTACTAACTTCTAACTGCTAACTTCTAACTGCTAACTAAAAAAGAAGGGTAAGCGACTTATATCGCATCGCTACAACCTTAATGCCCTTGCTACATTCCTGTCCTGGGGGAGTTATAAGGGAGCAGATCGTATAAGACTTACCCGCTGCAAAAATACAATTTTTTCGGTTCGATTGGCTAATAGCCCAAAATTTTCAGCATTGACTTGTAACTCTGCTCTTTAGCGAACAGTTTGGTGCAAAGTTCGCCGTCCTCGTCGCGGTAGATGATGATGTGTTTCGGCGCGGGAGTCATGCAATGCTGTATTCCGCCGTAACCGCCGAGGGCGTCCTGGTAGGCGCCGGTGTTGAAGAGCCCGATGTATTGGATGTCCTCCGGACTGTCGCTTTCCGGATAGTTTGCGGAGTCGATTTGCGGGAGGAAGACGGCGTTCAAGTGCGAGTCGGAGTTGTAGTAGTCGTGACTGTCGCAGGTGAGACCGCCGAGGAAGACGCGCTCGTAGGCCTTGTCCCAGTTGTTGATGGCTAAGATGATGAACTGCTGGTTGATAGCCCAGGTGTCGGGCAAAGTGGTCATGAAAGAACTGTCGATCATGTTCCACAACTCCCTGTCGTTCTGGCGTTTCTGTTGCAGCACGGAGAAGAGCGCGGCACTGGCCTCGCCCACGGTGAACGAGCCGAACTCGGTGAAGATGTCGGGTTCCTTCACGCCCTCACGGTCGCAGATGATCTTGATCTGCGCGATGATCTCCTCGGCCATGTACTCGTAGTCGTAGTCGAAGGAGAGCGAGTTCTTGATGGGGAACCCGCCGCCGATGTTCAGAGAGTCGAGCTCGGGACAGATCTTCTTCAGGTCGCAGTAGAGGTTCACGCACTTGGTGAGCTCGTTCCAGTAGTATGCGGTGTCCTGGATGCCCGTGTTGATGAAGAAGTGGAGCATCTTCAGCTCGTAGTTGGGGTTGTTTTTGATTTTCTCGCGGTAGAAGGGGATCACGTCGTTGTAGCGGATGCCGAGGCGCGAGGTGTAGAACTCGAAGCGCGGCTCCTCCTCTGAGGCGATGCGGATGCCGACCTTACATTTCGTGTTGATCTCCTTCTGTGCAAGCAAGTCGAATTCCTTCTTGCTGTCGAAAACAGGAATGGTATTCACGTACCCTTTGTTCAGGATGTCCACGATGTTGTCGATGTAGATCTGCCGCTTGAAGCCGTTACAGATGATGAAGTTCTCCTTGTCGAAAAGGCCCTGCTCGTGCAGCGTCTCGATCAAATTGATGTCAAATGCGGATGAGGTCTCAATGTGCACATCGTTTTTCAGCACCTCCGACATTACAAATTCAAAATGGTTGCTCTTGGTACAGTAGCAATAGTGGTAACTGCCTCTGTAATCGGCTTTTGCGATGGCCACGTTAAACCATCTTTTCGCCTTTTGGATGTTTGCGGATATTTTCGGCAGGTAGGTGATTTTCAGTGGCGTGCCGTACTGTTTGATGATGTCCATCAACGGTACTTCGTTGAATAACAGATTGTTGTCTTCCACATTGAACTCTTCCTGCGGGAAGTCGTAGGTCTGAGAAATCAGATCGATGTATTTGGTTTTCATCCTTCTGAAATTTTGAAATTATAACGCCGCAAAAGTATATAAAAAAATAATACGGATTCTTATAAAAATTCAGATCCGTATAATTTATTTTTGATAAAAAATGGAAATCCAGTGAAGTCGGATGCCGTGTCTTTTGGAAATCCGATTGAGATGGATTCGCCGGAAAATGTGATGAAAGGGTGGATGATGCAGAAACAATCCTGATCCGTGCAGTGGTCAGAACCGTGCGCCGATGCCGACTTTTACGATTGCGTCAAACCCTGCATTCAGTTCGAACAGACCATAGAATTTCTTCCCGACATTGACGCCGAAGGCCGTGACATTGAAGGCGAAAAGGAAATTGTTATTCTTCGCCCCGCCTTCTTCCGACTCTTTGCTGGAGGGCAAATCCGACCAAAGATATGCGCAACCGAGATCCAAACCGGAGTAGAGCCGAACCATCGGTCGGTTGAGATAGGTGAAACGCACACTAGGCATCAGCGAGACGAGTGCGTAATGATCCACAGAAGTGACGGAAGTCTGCAGAGTGTCGGAATAATGGATGGTTCTGGCACATTCCGCTGCGGCTTTGATGCCGATCTGGCACCATGGACGAACCTGATAGTAGTAGTGGATACTGTAATGCCCGAATAAGTCCATCTCAATGGGCTTGTGGCTGAGACTGCCTCCGAGGGCGTTGAAAAAACCGATAGTGCCGTATCCGAATCCTCCCGCCAAGGAGATTGGACCGGCATTGACGCCCAGCTCATGATACAAATCGCTATGCGGCTTCTGGGCCGAGAGACTCTGACCAAGACACAAACACGATATTATCAAGGCAAAACAAATCTTTTTCATATCGATTATCTTTAATGATTATTTCGACATTATTCTACCCTTGATGTTTAATGAAGACTGGGATGCTTAAAGCAGATATTTCCAGATGCCGATGAACTGGATGATTGCTGCCAGCAGTACGAATATGTGGAATACGAAGTGACGATAGGGTTTTCTCTTGCCGGTGCCGTAGAACACCGCACCCACTGTGTAGGCGATGCCGCCGGCCAGAATGTAGGCAAAACCGGGCCAGGTCATGGCTGTGACAGTGTCCCTCAGACTGATGATGACGCACCAGCCCATGGCAAGGTAGCAGATCATGGAGAACACGGCGTATTTTTTCAGATCGATGGCGTTGAGGACAACCCCGACGATTGCCGAAACCCACTCGACGGCGAAAATTGACCATGCCATGGCGGGATTCACTGGAAGAACTCCGACCAGCATGATGGGCGTGTAAGTGCCCGCAATGGTGAAGAAGATGTCGCAGTGATCAACCACCCGCATCACCTGTTTGGGCATTCCCTTGGGCAACCCGTGATAGATGCTGGAGACGGTGAACATGACCCAAAGGGAGATTGTATAGACGATACTGCTGGCTAGTGCGAAAGGGGCCGGGTTGTGCAGGGAAGCCGCCACAGCGATTCCCAGCATCACGGCTGCCAGCAATGCCCCGACCGCATGACTGGCGGAATTCAGCGTCTCCTCTTTCCTCGTGTAATCAGGGAAAGGTCTGTCTTTCAGCGGGGTGCGTTCGACTTTTGCCATTATTTTCAATCTGTTTGTTTATATTTCCACTATTTTGATCACGTGCGCCGGGACTCAGCTAACCGCTATCAGGAAAGGCTGCCGACGCTTATCTTTGGAGGCGGCAAAGATAGCTTTTTTGTCCGAGTTTTTCCGAAAAATTTTTGTCATGTTCCCCAGATTTATTTCCCGCAAAATATGAAATTCGATTATTTAAGAAATTTTGTACTTTCGCGACAATAATAATATAAAATGTAGAGTGAAAAATCTAGAATGAAGAATAAAGAATTGACAGAAATCATAAGGCGATTCCGAATTGAGGGCACTGTTGCGGCGGTGTTGCCGTTGGGCGACGGATTGATTAACGATACCTATCGGGTGAAAACCCAAAAGGCGGACAAGCCCGACTATGTCTTGCAGCGCATCAATCATCGTATCTTCAAAGACATAGACCTGCTGCAGCACAATATAGAAACGGTGACGAGCCACCTGCGCCGTAAACTCCTGTCGGAAGGGGTTTCGGACGTGGACCGCAAAGTGCTGCAGTTCGTTCCTGCCAGTACCGGCAAAACCTACCATTTTGACGGGAAGAACTACTGGCGGGTCAGTGTCTATATCACGGACACCGTTACGGTCAACGAAGTGACCCCGCAAAGCAGCTACGACTGCGGGCGTGCCTTCGGACGTTTCCAGCAGCAGCTCACCGACCTCGAAGAACCTCTGGGCGAGACTATCCCCGACTTCCACAATATGGAGCTGCGTCTCAAGCAGTTGCGACAAGCCGTGGCGGAAGACCGAGCGGGGCGCGTGAAAGCGGTGGGGGAAGAGTTGGAACTGATCGAGGCTCACGCTGATGCGATGTGCACCGCCGAGCGGCTGCACCGTGAGGGAGCGCTTCCCAAGCGCATCTGCCACTGCGACACGAAAGTCAACAACATGTTGTTCGACAAAGATGGCAACGTGCTCTGCATCATTGATTTGGATACTGTGATGCCCGCCTTCGTCTTCTCCGACTACGGCGACTTCCTGCGCACGGCGGCCAACAGCGAACCCGAGGACTCCCCCGAACTGGACCGAATCTCTTTCCGCTGGGACATCTTCGAGGCGTTCACCCGTGGCTATTTGGAATCCACGGCCTCCTTCCTCACCCCCGTGGAGCGCGAGCACCTGCCCTTCGCCGTGACCCTCTTCCCCATGATGCAGGCCGTGCGCTTCCTCACCGACTACCTCAACGGCGACACCTATTATAAGATATTGTACCCCGAGCACAATCTCGTCCGCACCCGCAACCAGCTACGGTATTTTGAGCAAGTGGAGACGAGAACCCGTGATATGGAAAGGTTTGTGAAGGGGATGGCGTAATGCGTTTCAGTTGTCGTGCATACGCGACACGTCCCTACATCATCCCCTAATTCAGCATTTTATATTCTGTGTTTAACACAAATTACCACAAATAAACCACGAATCCCCATAAATCATTCATAATTCAGCATTCATAATTATTCTACATTCTACATTCTGCATTTTACATTAAAAAAAGGCTCCCGTTTCTGAGAGCCTTTTATTCATAATTCATAATTCAGCATTCAGCATTAGATCTCCCACGTGTCTCCGCTGTTCAGCAGATCGTCCACGCATTTGTACTTGCCGTTGGCCATCTGCTCTTCCATCTGGTCTTCGTAAAGTTGCGTGTAGGAGGTCTTCTTCACATTGCGGATCACGCCGATGGCCACGGGCAGGTCGCCGCTCATGCGGGCCAGCATCATGTGGATGCCGGTGTCCTCGGTGTCCTCGTGG
>JBGUPL010000098.1:0-3231 GCA_045130275.1 Bacteroidales bacterium | reverse complement strand
TCCTTAAAAAAAGCCCCGTTGTGCGGGGCTTGGTTCACAGTTTATTACTTACTCGGTGGTAGTGCTTCCGACGATGGCGTCGCCGGTGGAGTTGATCAGGTTGCCCACGAACTGGTTCTGGTTGCCGGTCTGAATGAGGAGATCGCGGTCGGCATTGGCGATCTGCTGTTGGATGCCGTTAACAGAAGCCTGGATGCCGTTAATGGCTCCGGTGTCATAGCCCACGGCCGCACCTGCGCCACGATAGCCTAAGCCACCGAAACCGCCATTCCCTAACCAGGAGCCTAAAAGGCCACCGACGCCTGCGCCCAGGGCAGTGCCGCCCCAGCCGCCGTTATTTGGTAAAATTGTGTGAGTTACTTCGTCCATAATTACGCCCTCCTTTAATAAGCGTATTTTTATTATATGACGCGGCTCGTTTTTAATGCGGGCAATAAGTTGGAGGCGCGTTAAGTATTGCGGGCTATTTTTTGCATGAATTCCTGCGCGAGCTCAGGCTCCTGCTCCGCTATGCGCCTATATAGCCTGAAGTAGTATCCCACGCGCGGATCGGTCTGCGGTTGGTCGCTCCAGGGCTTGGCACTTCCGAGGTAGTGGATGATAACGGGCGCGGTGCGGGTATAGTCTTCCGCGGTAAACATCATATTATAGTTATTAGGTATCGCCCTGATGCGGTCGGCCAGCGCATAGTTGATAAAATCCTGCTCAGGGCAGAAGAGGTCGGGGCCGTTGGCCTTTAAAAATTCACGGTACCGCAGGAAGAGATCGGCTGGCAGGGCGTCGCGGCCATAGATAACGAAGCCCGTGTTAATGTAGACGGGGCCCGCAGTGATGTCCTTAACGCCCAGACTGGAGATCCAGCGGTCGCGGTTCTTCCGCTCGTTCACTCCGTAGATACAGGCGCGATCCAGGCCCCGGTCTAGCAGGGGCGGGATGCTGTTGCGGGTTAACGTGTCCAGGTCTATGTTAATGATAAAATCGGCCTCGTCACGCATTGCCTCCAGCGCCTTAATTCTCTGGGCGTATGCCGGCAGGGCTTCAGGCTTAAAGAATAAATCGCTGTATGGGTTCCGTACGCCCGCATGCTCAGGTAACTGCGGAAGCTCCGCCTCGCGGAATTCCACGGGATAGCCACGGAGCCCCCTGGTGAGGCGCTTGTAATTAATTCCCGCCTCCACGTACACGACCACGGGGATCCTCGGGTTAAATTTCATAAATGAGCTTAAGGCTATAATCGCTGGGTCTATATACCCTGCATCGCATACCGCGAACGCTTTAATCTTGGTCATATTTCCACTCCCTTAATCTTCCAAGGTAGGCCACTCCATGATCGGCAGTCTCTCCAGGACGTATTCGTCCGTCACGTCCTCCGGTGCGACGGTACCGGCGACCACGCTGTTTAGAATGTTGTAACATGTGCGCCAGCATCTGCCGCGCCACGCAACGAACGCCACCGCGTCTGCGTTAAACTCTTCGTCGGGGTCGCCGACGTATGAGGCGCAGGAGAGGCCGTCGTCGTAACGCTTTTGGTGGGCGGTTTCGTCGATGATGGATTGAACCATGTTCACGATCTCGGTCTGTCTGCGGGCGATCATTTCTTCGCGGGTTTCTTCGGCGGGTTCATAACCTTTAATATAATAAATCCCGCCCCCGGTGGCATTCGGTTTGAATGTTAAATCATTCTTTGAGATGTTATTATCTAACGGCCATTTCATTATTTCCGCGGTGTGGGCATCTTCAACCCACGCCCCCAATTTGCGAACGCTCCCGCCTTCTAAATTTATGATATTGTCATAAAAAACGGTGTCGTCCGGGAATGAATTTAAATAATTTTCGTGTTCAATTCTGGCGCGTTCTTCTGCTTCAAGTCTGGCCTGTTCTTCCGCTTCCATTGCCGCCAATTCTTCGGCGGTCATTTCTTCATTTTCTGTCATTGTCTGCCCCTCTTATCTTAAACGTTCCCCGCGCACGGGTAAAATTTTGCCGAATATATATAAGTGTTGGAGCCTTTGGTGTCAATATTTACCACAATCCCCGCCTTTACTGGGATACTTGCCATTCCAGAAAATTCACTTTCATTAGGTAGAGATGTATTGCCAAAATAACTATTACAAATATCACCTTGATATATAAACAATGCAAGTGCCCCTGTTGTATTTGCTTTCTTAATAGTTACAGAGATCCACCCGTCAACGGTTGGCGTATATTCATTATGACTAACCCCTGCGGTAATATATCCAGATATGTCCACGCCTGCGGATAAATTGGGCATTGATAACCCGCCCGGATTAAGGCCGTTTATGCTCGGAACTGTTACCGTGTCGCTAAATGTCTTTGGTCCCGCGATGCTTTCCGCCCCGCTCTTGTGCATAACATCGGCGTCGTCGGCCTTACTTGTTACCGTGTCCCATGTCTGTTTGTCTGCGGCGGTAACGTGGATCGTGGTGTTGCCCGTATGTGCCGTTAATGCTGAAGCGTCCGCCTTACTTGTTACCGCGTCCCACTTGGCCTTGTCTGCCGCGGTGACGTGGATCGTGAGGTTGGCCGCGTGTGAGCTGTAGCCGCCGATCACGCCGTCGAGGATCGTCCAGTTGGACGCCAAGCCAGCGTAACAGTTCCTTTCGCCTTCGGCCGGGAGGAAGATCCCGTGTTGTAGTGTAGTGCCCATTGTTTTCTCCTTAATAGATGCCGTAAGCCGCTATGCCGTACGGGCTTATGCCGTAGCCACGGAGCTCCGGCAGGTCGTCGGTAAATACTGCCGCGTCGTAGTTGATAAGCGTTAAGTTTACAGTCTTGTCCTGCGGTTCCACCGCGGTGACCCAGCATCGCACCAGCTCGCCCAGGGCGAAGAAAGGCGGTTCCAGGTCTTCACCGTACCGCGGATCCCACTCCGGCAGGGTATCGGCCAGGGTTAGGTGGTGACTGTCCCCGCGGATGTATGTCGTGCTCTGGCAGGTACCGTCCTTCCGTCGCACATAGATAACGCCGGAGCTTAAGGCTTCGGGGATCTCCATGTCCACGGTGGCGGTAAGTGTCTCATAATCGAAGGCCGTTATGCGTCCCGTTATGTTGCTCATGTCCTCGTCGAGGAAGAGGCCCACCAGGTCGTTGAATTGGCAGTTAAGGCCGTCCATTTCCGTGCTGATCTTGTACGTGACCCTGGTGCTCCTCAGGTAACGGAGGCGCCTCATGCCCATGGCTTCCGCCTGGCGTCTGGTGGTGACGCCGAAC
>JBGUPL010000097.1:0-1888 GCA_045130275.1 Bacteroidales bacterium | reverse complement strand
TAGTAGTAGCGGGTGCCCATCTGCAGGCCGCTGACCTCATAATGGAAACTTCCGCCGCCCGCGCCGTCCGTGTAGTCGGAGGCCCCGACTAACTGGGCGTTGTCGGTGATCAGGAAACCGCGGCTGAAAACAGGATACCCGGAGGCCTCCACTACCAAACCGTTCAGCTTGGCCTCCGTGGGAGTGATGTTGGTCGCGGCTTCGGTCGTCACGGTGGGCAGCGGCAAGTTGAACGGAAGCGTGATCAATTCCGAACTGTTTTGCATCTGAAGCACCGGATCACTGGTGAAATCCGTTCCCGCCAAATGGACGTCGCCCACATACATCATCCAGTCGCCGAAGGAAAACGGCATATCGGTGCTCCCTTTGTCATCGCCACCCGACTTTCCCGCCCAATGCGTGTCATCTTTGCCGAGATACTCCATCCGGCTCTGTCCGCCATTGCCCGTGTTGACCATCTTGATCTGGACACTGCCATCGCTCGTCCGGGCTTGTAGCAGGTAGGTTTGCGGACTTGTCAGCCACGCCCGGAACAGGTGGCTCCCCGGCTCCAAAGAGCCCTGATAGGTGGCTGCCACGAGGCCGTTCAGGTCGCAGATTTCGAGCGTCACCGTCGATGCCTCGGGAAAGTGAAGGGCGAAGTCAGTCACACCGTCAAAGGGATTCGGCGTGTTCTGGAACAGCCGCACGCCATTACTCCCCAAACTGGGGTCTTCAATGCCGGTTTGTCCGATAAAGAGGGTGGTGTCGGGGTAATAGAGCACCTCCTGCCAATGCTTGGTGACATTCTCCACGGTGACGGTGCTCAACGGCACGTGCTGGCCGTACTGGTCTTGTCCGGTGAATTGCAGGGTGATACTTTCCTGCGCCCGGCTGGTGAGGGCGTTGGCCAACAATAGGACTAAAAAGGAGTAAATATATCCTGAATGCTTCATGTTTACTTGATAATCTAAAATCTTAACCGTTGCTCGTCGGGCTCGGAGAAGGCGTTGCATTTATACAGGTACTGCAGCATCTCATCGGTGGATCGACCATAGAGCGATGCGGTGAAACGATGCAGCATATCCATAACTTTCAGGTATGCAGATGGATCTTTTTGACGGCTTAACTTCCTTAAAGCGAGCAGGTAATCCTCCCTACAGACTGTAGGAACGATGATTTTCGCCTCTCCCGCGTGGAAAAGCTCCGCGTTCATCATCATCCGTGCCACCCTGCCGTTGCCGTCGTCGAAGGGATGGGTCTCACTGATGAGAAACATCATATAGACAGCTCTTGCCATCGGAGAGGAAAGGGCGGCATAATAGCTGAATCCCACGTCCAATGTGCCTGGAACTAACTTGTAATCAACAAATTCCGTGTTTCCTGCCCGATTGTTTCGCTCCTTGAACTGCCCGGGATGCAAGTCGGGCCTTCCCGATAGCAGGATGGCATGGCGGCGTTGGAGAATATCCTTTAGATCTTGGATGGACTCGGGGCATTGCTGCATTTCACTGCGGTTGGAAACCACGTTGAATGTCCCTAAAATGTCATGGGAGTCTTCGGAACGATGGGCGGCTGGCAAACCGGACTCCACAATCCTCCGGGCTTCATCCACCTCGAACTCCGTTCCTTCGATATAGTTCGAGAAGTAGCTTTCGTAAAATGCAACATTCCGGTACTCCAACTCGGAGGAGACCACCGGATATGAAAGAAAATGATGACTTTGCAGGGCATCGAACAGTGTCTCAAAGAGATCCTTCCGGTTCTCGTCGTAGGGCGCTCCTGCGGCCATAGCCTTGATTGTAGGCGATGTCAGAATATCTGCGGAATGCGTGGCCAAAATCGCCGAAATCAGAATATTGATTCGTTTGAACTCCCGATCCATGCCGAGACGCTGTGCCGTGGCACG
>JBGUPL010000096.1:0-21816 GCA_045130275.1 Bacteroidales bacterium | reverse complement strand
AACTCTCACGTGTAAGTTTCAAACTCTCACGTGTAAAATAAAATTTATCACAAAACAAACAACAACAAAACAATGGGCACATTACTCAAACTAAAGGTCAAAAAGACCAAGATGGTGCGCAAAGTGAACGGCACCAAAGTCGAAGGCTACTACGGCCGCGTTATCTCCAACGGCAAAAAGTCCTACGAGCAGGTGGCTGAGGAGTCCTGCGTGAACACCACCGTTCACAAGGCCGAGATGAAGGTCGCTGCCGAACTGTTCCTCGACGGAGCGAGCAAGGCACTCAAGAACGGCTATATCGTCGATCTCGGTCCGCTCGGTACGCTCTACCCGTCCGTGGAGTCCAATTGGCACCAAGACCCCGACGACTGCACGCTCGCCGAGCAGAAGCCGCGCGTGTCCTACCGTCCGTCGGCTGACATCAAGTCCGCAATCGGCGGTGCGCAGGTGGCTTGGACGCAGGAGAAGGAGACCGACGAGAACAGCGAACCCGCTGACGACAACCAAGGCGGCGGTTCCAACCCCGGCGGTGGCAACAACGAGGAGATAGGGTAAATCCTTTGCGGCTGGAAGGGCACGAGGTCGTACCTGATAAGGCCGCACGGGACAACCCCGCAAACAGGATTTGGGCAGTTGGCTCTGCCCAAGTCCGCAAAACAAAAGCATTACTATTATGACGGACCAAGAACGAAAGCTATCGGAACTGATAGCAAAAATGGACGATTCCAAAGGGTATGTGGACAATTTCGACAGTTTCATCGACTATTGCCTCTTCCCTTTCGTAGCCAACCCAAGCAAAGAACTGCGGCAGAACTTCGTGGATCACTACCAAGACCCGACCTACCAAGAAGCGATGCTGCTGCTCGGAGAAGCGGAGGAAGACTATCACGACTGCTTCGGTGAGGTTTTCATGGACAGAATCTCACACGGCGCAAAAGGGCAGTTCTTCACTCCCGAACACATCGCAAGGCTCATGGCACAAATCACCGAGCCAACCAACGGCGGCATCAATGATTGTGCATGTGGAAGCGGTCGGCTCTTGTTAGCAGGACTGCGGCACTCACGGCAAAACGGCATTGAGCCTTGGATATACGCCGGAGATGTGGACTACCGATGCTGCAAAATGGCTTTGCTCAACCTCTGCCTGAATAGTGCGAGGGGAGAAGTGCGGCAAGGTAACACGCTGACCGCAGATGTGCTTGGTGTTTGGCATATAGACCGCCTTTGGCTCAACGGAGCGTATATCTCGTGGGTTTGGTACTACGACAAAGACACCGACATGGATGCGCTCAATGCGGAGCGGCAAAGGCAATTAGAAGAGATTTACTGCTTCGGAGGGTTCCTTGACTTAGAAAGACCGACGGACGCGCCGAGAGAGGTGCAGACCGAGCAACCTATCACTGAGCCGGTGCATGAGGTGGCAGAGATAAAGAATGTTCAACCCCTGCAACTATCGCTGTTCTGATTATGCAAGGCAATTATAACGGATATTTACTCGGAGCGGATGCCTTCTTCGCCAATTCGGAGGTGGACGCGCTGGCAGAGTTCAGCAAGCGTGCCGGATGTGAAGTGCGAAAGTGCGTCTATCCAGTCCGTGGAGAACGTGTCTATTGCGTCAGCACAAGCGGGCAACTCTTCGGACTGATCCGAGACGAAAGCAAGCACGTCTTCATCGGCTACACTATCAATGTGTGCATCTTGCATAAGAACAAAGAGCGACCGACTCCGGGTGTGTGGTATAATGTACGGCACTACCTGACCGGCAACGGGACGGTAGTGAGAGCCGAAAAGTTGGTGTATAATACCTTTGTACTCGGGCGGTGGGACGAGAATGTCAAAGTGCAATTCAAGGACGGAGACCAGCATCATGTGTCGCTCAATAACTTGGAAGAGCCGCACGAGACCTTTGACCCTCAATGGGCTGTAAACATGAGCCACTACACGCAAGTCTATCGCCGCGAGTTCAACCGCGTAGTGGGCTATGTGGCGTGGATCTGCAATATACGCGAAGACGAGGCACAAGACTGCGTGCAAGATACGTTCATGTGGCTAACTTCCGCAGAGCGCAATATGCCGGACTACTTCATCGGAGCGTGGTTGTTCTGGTCAAAGACAAACGGCATGCGCTATATCCGAGAAAACGCAAGGGTGCGGTCTATTGAAGACTGGGACGTAGGGGAAAACGACAGCCCGCTTGAGATCGACATCCTCGGTATGATCAGGGACGAGAAGCACCGCGACATGCTGCTGATGAAGTTACACGGCTACACCGAGCGAGAGATAGCAGAGAAGTACGGCACCACCGCCAAAGCGGTACAAAGAACCGTGCAAAGGGTGATAGCCAACCTTAGAAAGATATTTCTCAAAGACTTCAAAGTGCTCGGCATTGAACCGCCGAAAGGCAACCACGGCAACCTGTTTAAATAACGCTGGCGACTTGCGTGAAAGTCGAAGTGAACATTAAAAACAATGCATGGCTATCAGTCAGACTGATTATTTCGGTTTTATTGAGATTAGTTTGCAAGGCTTTTGGTGGACGCGAAATAATAGTAATGCTAACAAGGTCGGAGGTACCGTGAGGAAGAGCCGACCAAAGCGACAACAATCAAACACTACAATATATGAAATTATCACGGGAGGTCCGGAAAGAAACCCCGCAGGGCATAGGCGGCCGACTACCGCCTGTGCTTACAAAAACAAAAAAACGTTCTTTGACATTCTGAGACAGACGGATTTGCATACTATTCTTTGGAAAAGTGTGCAAAATTTTAAGAAAATGCAAAAAAAAGTGCCTAAAAATTTGCATATATCAAATAAAAGCAGTACCTTTGCACCGTCTAAAATTAAAAAGGTGAGGCGGACGACCGCCAAAATGGTGGTTTTTATTATGTCCGATGCCGCAAAAGTATAGGTATCAGTACCCCGTGGAGTTGCTACAATGGCACTCCGAACCTCACCAAATTGGTTTTAGACAACGGGTAGTACTGATACTTTTGTTTTAAGTCTAAAAAAAATTTGGTTATGAAACAAGTTCAAATTGAGGGTATTCAAAACCCTGTCGAGGAAATCTCCTCAAAGATTCAGCAGTACTTCCGTCAGCACGGATTCAAACAAGAAGGTCAGTTCGACCCGATGGGACCCACCAACGGCGATTGGTCATTCGAGATTCATGGAGCGATTGACGACCTGCAAGTGCAAGTATGTTACGAAGACTACAAGCCCCGCAAGACTGTCATCCGCGACCTGCTTGCGCTTGATCCACGAATCAGCAATGTAGATGTCTATCGCTGCCTATCGTCGGAGAACTACCGCCGCGAGTTGTGCGAGATTGACATCAACGTGCCGATTTACGTCTATATCGACGGCCAACTGATGCAAACGACCATTTATGAGTATGTGCAATATGGAGCAAGGAACAAAGACTACACCCGCAGTTGAGGTGTGGCGACCCGTAGTAGGTTGGGAAGGCTTGTACGAGGTCAGCAGCCACGGACGGGTGAGGTCGGTAGAGTGCGACACTATCCGCTACCGAAACGGTCAGCCGATAACGTACCACAAGCGGCAGCAGTTGCGCAAACAAAAGATGCGTAGCGGTTATATGCTTGTCTGCTTGCACAGGGATTCGGTCGAAAAGACCTGCCTTGTGCATAGACTGGTAGCCGAAGCCTTCATACCGAACCCCGACAACCTGCCGGAGATTAACCACAAGGACACATGCCGTAGCAACAACAACGTGTCCAACCTTGAGTGGTGCGATAGGGTCTATAACTTAACCTATCCGCAGTCGGTTATAAATCGCATGATGGCTGTTTCCACTCCGATAGAGCAACTGACGCTGCAAGGTGAGCATATCGCCTATTTCAGCAGCACACATGCAGTACATCGGATAACCAACGGCAAGATGCACTACCGAAACATAAAAAGAGTGCTATTTGGTCAGAACCAAACCGCCTACGGCTACCGATGGCGATTTGTCGAGGGTAAGGACATTAAGACCTTGAACCTTGACGAGCCGATTGGTGAGCGGTACAAACGACCGCTGAACGCTCGGATAGAGCAACTGACCCTGCAATGTGAGCATGTAGCGTTCTTCGATGGTATGATGGAAGCCGTGAACAAACTCGGATATAGCAAGACCTCTATATGGCAAGCGTTGAACGGCAAGAGCAAATCATCCTACGGCTACAAGTGGCGATTCGTAGATAAATAGCGGCATTTTCCAAAATATCAAGGTACCAACCGAGACCGTCTGTCTGAGAAGATAGGCGGTCTTTTTTTTGTGCCAACCCATAAACAACAGCAACATGTTTGAAAAAGTAAATCCCTTCCATCCCGACAAGGTCGCGGATAGAATAGCAGGTGCCATCGTGGACCTTGCCTACAAAAAGAATCAAAACCCCAAGATTGCGGTCGAAGTGCTCATCGGGCACGAGCTCTGCACCGTCATCATTGAGTCCTCCGAGCATTTCGCTTGGCGAGAGGTGGCGGACATCGCTCATCGTATAACCGGCGACCATAACCTGACCGTCGTTGTCCGTAGCGAGCAACAAGACCCGCACCTTGCCGCCAACCAAGCAGCCGCCGTCCGTTGTGGCGACAATGGCATCTTCCACGGCTGTCCGCTCAATCCCGAAGTGGTCGAACTGACCCTTGCTGCCAAAGCCATCACCGAGCAGTACCCCTACGACGGCAAGTACATCATCAACGCCGGACACCTCATCCTCTGTCAGTCCAACGCCAAGACGACCGACCTGCAACGGCTCTACCCCGACGCGGTGATCAATCCGCTGGGAGAGTGGACAGGCGGCACGAACGTCGATACGGGTGCCACCAACCGCAAACTCGGTTCGGACATGGGCGATGCCGTCACCGGCGGCGGACTGCACGGCAAAGACCTGAGCAAAGCCGATGTGAGTGCCAACATCTGGTGCCACGTCCACGCTCAACGGCTCAAACACCCCGTCAGTGCCTGTTGCGCCATCGGTGAAGAGGTGCTGCATGTGCTGGAACACGGACCGCTGGGCAAGTCGGACATCATCGCCAGCTACGAGGTGCCGTACAGCATCGTGGTGGACGAGGCACGACAATTCATCAACACCATCGGCGGCTTCGAGCGTTTCGCCGAATGGGGACTAATCAGATAAAGTTATGAAACTGAGCAAGTATTTTTCTTTGGAAGAGTTCACGCGGAGTGACACCGCTCGCAAGCTCAAAATTTCTAACGAACCGACACCCGAACATGTGCAAAACCTTTCGGACATGTGCGTCAATCTCCTCGACCCGATACGGGAAGCGTGGGGAGCACCCCTCATCGTCTCGTCCGGCTATCGTGGCTACAAGCTCAACGCCGCCGTCAAAGGTTCAAAGACCTCTGCGCATTGCTACGGGTTTGCCGCAGACCTCGTGCCGGTCGATGCCCGCGACATCGATGAGTTCAAAGCCTTTGTGCCGAAATTCCTCAAGAAGTCCAGCCTGCCATACGACCAGTACATCGACGAGACGAACCTGAAGGGCAACGAGTGGTGTCATTTCGGCTACAAGGACCGCAAATCCCGCCAACGCCGCCAGAACCTCATCACCACCGACGGCAAGACCTATCAGCCGCTGCAATGAGTAAGGTGAAACGAAATACGTGCGGGGACTGTTGGTACTACAGCCCGTGGACGGGGGACTGTTGCTTTGCCGGTGCGTTTGTGGATGTCCGGCACGACCGTCCTGCCTGTGAGCACTTCGACCTTTGTACGGAGGAACGATAACCCTGCCCGCTGGGGTGATAGCGGGGAGTAATGTTTCATTTTGTGGGCCGCCATCCTCACGGGTGGCGGTTTTTGTTTGCCGCCGAACGCGAAAAGTAAACTGAAAACAAGGAATTGTGCGATATATAAAAGGATAAATCTAACATGATACTCGGGAAAAATCTCATAGTAGCCTTGGACGGCGTTGCTATCGCCGGAGCCAAGTCGTGCAAGTTGAACGTGTCGCAGAGTTTTTTGGAGGTGTGCTCACCGACCGAGGCTCGCGTCATGGAGAAGGTGCCCAAGACCTACGACTGGAGTATGTCGGTGGACTGCCTCATCCCGTCGAGCACCCTGTCGGTGTCGCTGACGGACAAACTCATCAAAGGCACCAAGTGCTTCATCACCTTCACGGACGGCAGCGGGCAGAATCGCGCCGGGTTTGTGTATGTGAAGAACTGCGACGAGAGCGGTAACGTCGGTAGCCTTGCGACATTTTCCGCCTCCTTCGAGAGCAGCGGGGCACTGTATAAGTATGAAATCATCAGCCCCACAACCTTTTATTTCAGCACAGCCTACGGATTCAGGGTGATCAACGATGCAATGACATTCAACAGCGATGGCAGCACGTTGGGCGCAGATTTGGAAATCTGGGGCGGAATGAAGGTACTCGTCTTCGGCAAAGGACCTTGGGCCGTTGTGAGTCTGCCACTCTCAGATGTGGAGCAGTACTACGCACACGGCGACTATGATTACGTCGGCAAAGCATTCGTCGTAGGAGGTAAGACCGACAAACTGATAACGCTCGCGGGAGGTGACTACGCCTTCCTCACCTCGGGCAACATCGCTAA
Organism: Bacteroidales bacterium; assembly: GCA_045130275.1. GTDB lineage: Bacteria > Bacteroidota > Bacteroidia > Bacteroidales > WCHB1-69 > F23-D06. Next base: position 15,230 of record JBGUPL010000096.1, on the reverse strand, counting down.
TCCCTCATTGGCTTATATCTTATATCAGGAATCATGAGCAAAGCAGTTCGTTGGCAGGTTCCTTTTGTTAGCCTGCAAGGCATACACTACCGCGTGGACATCTACGACGAGGGCTATTCGGGCGACCCCGTGCAACTCTATGCGGGTCCGACACCGTTTGTGACCGATGAGGATGCAAGTGACGACTATTTCACGCCTGTCCGTGCTCATACCGGCACGCTGCAAGTCTGCACCCGCAAACCCGACAACGGCATGATCACCTTGGCCGACCTGATGCCGGCGACGAGTGTGGCGCGTCCCGTCCGACTCATCAACCTCGACAACACCAACGCGATCGAATGGCGCGGCTTCCTGTCCTGCGAGGAGTACAACCAAGACTACACGGCAACTCCCGAAAACGTATCGCTGCCGTTGGTAGGCGTGCTCAGTGCCTTGGGCGACACCGACCTCGAAGCGACGACATCGCTCGGACTGCTGACCGTGCGCAAGATCATCTCGAAGTGCCTGCAACGCATCAATGTCGAAGCCGGCGTGTCGCTCTTTACCTATGTGTATGTCTCGACCTCGTCGCTCAACTTCCTGACGACCTACATGGACGCTTCCACCCTGTTTGAGATTAAGGAGGTCGTTGACGAGGGCAATATCTACGAGGAGATGAAGAGCAGCACGTGTATCGACGTGCTGGAGCGTATCTGTAAGTTCATGGGTTGGGTATGTCGCGAGGAAGGCAACAGCATCTTCTTCCAACGTCTCGGTGAGCCGTATGCCATGACCCGCTATCCGTACGTAGAGTTTACGGAGGAACTGACACCCGTCACGCCGGGCGATGTCATTGTACCGCTGACGAGCGGTGACCTCGCTGCAATGACATGGATGGGTGACGGGCACCAAGTGTCGCGCAGAAGCGGTGCGAGAACCGTGGAGGTCGTGGCCAAGATGACCGACTATAAGGTGCAACTGCAAGTGCCCGAGTGCCCGACGGGCGATTACACCGCCTATATCCTCAACCGCACGATGAATGCCGGCGCCAAGTACCTGACGGCCTTCCTCTACGGCGCGACCGAGCGGCAGACACTGGAGTTGGGGTTCTATGACCTGACGGCCGCGTGGGGCGGAGCCGTGTTCACCAATATCTCGGACGTTACCCCGACGACCGCGCTGAGCGTAGCCAACGACACCATCGCCATCAAAGGTTCGCAGAGTCTCGCATCGCAGTTCAGCTATGGCACAGCCGGCTTCTATTCGTTCGTGGCCGGAGCGTTCCAGACGCGGCTCAGTGTGGAAGTTCAAGCGATGACGCTGCCCGAGTTGTCGGACGGTCTGTATTGCGCCCTGCTTCCCTATCAGGAGTACGGAAGCCCGCAGTTTGATTTCACGCCCTACCCGATCGCGACCTTCCGCACCATCATCAAGCGGTTCCTGCCGTCCGGGTACTTCCGCATCACGGCCGACTATCTCATGATTGCCTCTTCCTTATATATTCGCGAGAGTCAGTCCGACATGGGGAATTATACCGCCCGCTTCCAGTTTATCCTGCAATTCGGCTCGCTGTATTGGAACGGTTCGGCATGGCAATCGTCTAAGTGCGCCTTCAATATAAACAGCAAGGCCGACGATGCCTTCAAGTTTGAAGATACATGGACGGCCACGATGGATATAAGCCAAGTGGACGGATACGTGCTTCCGCTGCCGAGTGGCAATAGTAACCGCTACGGCGAAGTCAAGCTCAGTCTGCTCATCCCTGCACACGATGGTCCGGCCAATAACTGCTTCGAGGTTTTCTTCAAGTCACTCGAGTTGGAATATATCCCGTCGCGCTCCATCTTCCAGAACGATCGCACCGAGAACTGCTACTACAGGATGCTGGATGCCAACTTCAAGGATGATACGAGCGTGAGTGTGGACATCGCGACAGATGCCAACAATAACCCGTCGCCGACGCTGCTGCGTGACGCAAACAAAAACACCATCAAGTCGATTGTCTATGCCAACTCGGCAAGCGAGACCGTGAGGATGCGCCCGGAGATGGACCTGCGTGACCGCCTCGCTACCTACTATGGCGCGTCACGGCAGAGGCTGGAGCTGGAGGTCGCCCACCCGAACGCTGCACCGCTGCCGCTGCTTCGACTGAACGGCATCAACGATGGAAAAGTCTATCTGCCGCTCACCGAGTCGCGAGACTGGCAGACCAACGTATGCAAGCTGACCTGCTTCGAGACGCCGACCTAAAGGCTTACCGCTGAGCCTACCATTCAGCGGAGAAATCTGTTTCATAGTATTTGATGAAGGTTAATTAGGATTGGGAGCCGCCGCCTGTGAAGGTAGCGGCTTTTTGTCAAAAGTAAACCGATTTGCGGGAATTATACGTATAGTAGAAACCATAAAACGACAAAACATGGAACAACCGAGAGTATTGGTAGCCATCACGAGCTACAACAGAAAGGGAAGCCTGCTCGGATTAGTAGCTGCGCTTTCTGAGTACAAGAACGTAGATATAGCAATCTTCGATGATTGTAGTGCCTACGATGCACAAATCTTCGCTAAACGATTCCCAAACACAACTGTCATTGTTTCCCCCGAACACCGAGGCAAGGCGGGATTCTGGAAGACGTACAACGACATCTTCGCTTATTGCAAAGAGCACGACTACGACTACTATATCATCCTGCCGGACGATGTGGAGCCGTGCCCGGACTTCATCGAGAAAGCCATCAAGGCCTACAACGATTGCGGCGGCATCTGTATATCTCCCCTGCTCACGAACCGAAGCCTTGCTCCTGGTATCAGCCGCTGGGGACGCAAACCGATTGAGCGCAAGGAAGGCTACTACCTCACCCACTACTTCGATTGTTGCACAGTCTGCCGCCGCGACTTCTTCGAGGCCTTGCATTGGCTGTTGGCACCTATCGCACCGCACCCAGACCCGCATCGGTCGAGTGGTGTCGGTCGGCAGATCACCCTGCGTCTTCAGGAACAGGGCAAGCGGATGTGCCACGTCGAGCGCACCCTGCTCACCATCGTGCCGTCCGAGTCGCAGATGAACCCCGAAGAGCGCAAGCGGCATCCGATGGTGGCGAACTATGAGGACAACTGCCGCTGCGTGGATGTTCACATGGCTTCGCTCTATCGTGAGGGACACCTGCTCAAGACGCTGCAAACGCTCTGCGGTCAGCCGGAGGTGGCGACCATCTTCGTCACGCTCAACAACTACACCCAGCCGCAGTTCAACGAGACGCTTGCCGGCATCAAGGCACTTATGGCTGAAACAGGCTGCAAGATCGTCACCCGCCGCGCCAAGAACCAGAAGGGCAGCAACGAGAAGCTCAGCCAACTGCCCAAGTCCACCGCTCCGTATATCGCGTTCTGTGACGACGATATGGAATACCCACAAGATTATTTCCTGCGGCTCATCCACGGCATCCGCCTGCACAATGCCGCCGTGTCGTTCCACGGCAGCCGCCTCAAACGCTTCCCGATCGTGAAGTATTACAACGGCGACCGGCATATGTTCTCATGGAATATCAGCTTGGCGGAAGACACGCAGGTGGACGTTCTCGGCAACTGCTTCGTGATGGTCAAGCGCGAGTGGTTCACCGATGCGGAGTGGAAGGCACTCTACACCAACGCGACGGAGGTCAGCATGGACGACATCTACCTGACCTGCGCCCTGTCGCAAAAAGGCATCGAGCGTTGGGTGCTGGCTCATCCGTCCGGCTTTGCCCACCACAAAGCCCAATCCCCGGACGACAACTACGTCTATGACCGCTACAAGGACGATGACGCGGAGCAAGTCGAATATATCAACGAACACCTGCGCCGATAGTAAACCGATACGCGGCTTTCGTGCGTATAGTAGAAAGGATTAAGAATATGAAATTTTTGACTATCGACAAAATCAAACAGCAGCTGCGACTGGACTGCACTTGCGAAGCGGAGTTGCTGGAGGCATACGGCAACTCGGCGGAGGCAACGCTGGCCGCATATATCGGGTTCATGGACGATAACAACCTGCCGAGTGTGGACAATATGCTCGAAGCCTACGGCGGCACCATGCCTGCACCGCTTGTGCAAGCCGCGCTGATGCTGGTGGACACGAGCTACCAGTTCCGCAGTCCCGTCAGCGCACAGAACATGTCCGTCGTACCGTACACCTTCGACCTGCTCGTCAAACCATACGTCAAACTATAAGGAGGCACACCATGGCATTCAGTAGCGGATTTTTGAACGAGCGCATCATCATTGCGACTCGCGCGGAGGACAAGACCTCGCAGTTCGGCAAGCAAGGGCAGGCGAAGTACCAAGTCGTCGGGCCGATATGGGCAAACGTCACCTATTCTAAGGGGCAGAAGAAACTCGAAGAGGCGGCGATGGACTCGCTCAACACGCGGCTGTTCCGAATGCGGTATCACGAGTGGATTGACGAGTGGTGCCTGATCAAGTACCACGGCAAGTGGCACCAGATTAGTTCGTGTGACGGCTCGCAGGAGCGGAACGAGATGCAAATCACCGCCACCGCGATGCCGAACCAGAACATCGCCTTCGTCGAGTGACCAAAAGTAAACCGAAAACAGGCTTTTGAGTGTAATATAGAAAACAACCAAACAATATGGGATTCATTGATAACATACGGGGTTGGGTGAACCAACGCGAGGCGGCACAGGCTGCAACAAGCGGCAACGGCGCAAGCGGAACGGGCACCCAAGCCACGACAGAAAGCAAGACCTCCGGCGTGCATGGGGCATCCTACGAGGCCAACATCGTCTATGCCCGCAGTCCGCAGGTCGCATTGTCCGTCTCGGCGGTGCATCGCGCGGTCGAACTGCGCGCCAAGACCCTCGCCATGATGCTGCTCCAGTACCAGACGAAGGACAAGATAGGCGGCAACTTCCAACAGGACACCAGTCGCTACGGCAGCGGTCTGAACTGGTTGCTGCAAGTAGAGCCGAACCCGATCATGACGGCTGCGAGTCTGATTGAGCAGGTTATCATCGACCGTCTCAATCGCGGCAACGGTCTCATCTACATCGAGCGGGACTTCGGCGGCGACGTGGTGGCTCTGTGGCGGGCGCAATACGGCGGTTACAACGCCATCAACGGCACCTACACGCTGACCTACCTGACCGACAAAGGTCTGCGGTCGCTGGTGAACGTGCCAAAGGAAGATGTCATACACCTGCCGAACACCTACCGCGAGGTGGACGGCGTGGTGGGTATCTCCACCATCCGGCACGCCTACGATACCCTGTCGCTCATCAAGACGCAGAAGGCGCAAGCCCTCGACACCGCTGCAAAGGGCGGTCGCGTCAAAGGCTTCATCTCGGAGGACAAACAGCCCGGACAACTCGGTCTCGGCATGTACAACAAGAACACGTCCAACGACTACGCCAAGGAAATCAGCGACAAAATCTATCAGCAGGACATCGTGTCGTTGCGGGGTCTTGAGAAGTTCACCAGTATCAGTATGTCTGCGCAAGACATGGAGTTGGTGGAGCAGTTGAACCTCGGTTTGGATGACGTGGCTCGTTTCTGGGCAACGCCGCGACCGCTGCTGATGCTCGACACGAACAGCCACTACACCTCGTACAAAGATGCCACGATGGAGTACCTGCAACGGACGATTGCGCCGGATGCCCGCGAGATCGAAGACGAGTTCAACCGCAAGCTGCTGAACCGCTACGACTTCGGCAAAGCCCGCATCCACATGTGCGAACTGCCGCTGCTGCGTATGGACCTCGAAAGCCAAGCCAAGGTGGATCAGTACCGTCTGCAAATGGGTTGGACCATCAACGAGATTCGCCAGCAGTATGACATGCCGGCCGTGGAGAAGGGAGACATCCCGTACCGCACCGCCAACGTCAAGCCGCTGGGTGAGGAAGAGGCTGCTGCGACCGAGTTACCGCCGGGCAACTACAAAGTCAGTGCGCCTGCTTCCGATGGCGGCAAAAAGGAGGGCGAGGATAAGCCATAACCGCTTATCCTCGTAAAGCCCAGACCGCTCATTACTAATAAGCCCATGCCGCTTATTACTAATAAGCCCCTGCCACTCATTACTAATAAGCCCCTGCCGCTTATTACTAAGACGCCCAAAAGTAAACCGAATTTGCACATTTGTGCGTAATATAGAAGGATTATGAAACCCGAAGACAAAAAAGACATAGAGGCTATCGAGCGCGAACTGCACCATGACGGGCAGCAAGTCAGGATGGCTGTCGATCCAAGTAAAAACTATAAACTATAAACAACGATGAAACAGCATGTAAGATTCATCCCTGTAGAGGAGTGCGGACTGCATGTCCGTGAGGCGGCAGACGGACAATCCGAAAGCCGTCGTGTGGAAGGCCGACCGATTATCTTCGGCGTGCGTTCCAGAAACCTGACACCGTGGTCCGATACCCGCGTGGTTTACGAGATATTGGAACCCGGCTGTCTGTCCCCTGAGTTGATGCAACGCTCCGACGTGTTGCTCAACATCAACCATTCGACCAAAGTCACCGACATCATGGGTCGCTGCCGTAACGGTAACGGCACCCTCGAACTGACGTTGCGTGACCTGTATGTCGAGATGGGCTGCGAGCTACCCAAGACCAACTGTGCCAATGACACGTTGGAATTGATCAAGCGCGGCGACATCAGCGGCATGTCTTTCGCCTTCAATGATGACTGGCAGGACTCCGAAAACGGCGTGTCCTACGAGCGCACCAACGAGACGGTGGACGGCAAGGAAGTGTGGCTGCGTCACGTGAAGAAAATCACCGAACTGCACGATGTCGCTATCGTCACCAACCCTGCCTATGAGCAGACGACCGTAGCGACCCGCGAGATAGGTGATGCTATCCTCAAGACTATCGACGACATCGCCGGTACGACCGAGGCGCAACAGCGCGAGGCGGAAGAGGCTGCAAAGCGTGAAGCCGAAGAGAAGGCGGCACAAGAGGCAGCAGAAGCCGCTAAGCGTGAGCAAGAAGCCAAAGAACAAGCAGAACGCGAAGCCGTTGCGGTGATGCGGATGCGACAAAAGAGATTAAACCTGCAAAAAGCAGACATTTATTAACCCTTAAAAACTGTTTTTAAGATGAAAAAAGAAGAACTTTTGAAGTTGCAAGCTCGCAACCGCGAGATCAACTCCGAACTCGGCAAGCTCTACAGCAAGGCAGAGGCCGAGAAACGTGAACTCAACGAGACCGAAGCCGCTCAGGAGCGCGCTTTGACCGCTGAGTTGCAAGCAAACCACCGCGAGATTTTGATGAGCGGCGACGAAGCTGCCATCGCTAACCTCCGCGAGAACATCGACCGCAACAAGCAGTACCGCGAGTACCTGCAAGCGGTTCGCCAGAAACGTGAGGATGCCACCATCACCCTCGCTCCGAAGACTCCGAAAGACGGTTCGTCCATCGCTGAGTCTGGTGCTATCAACCTCCGCATCGAGGACATCATCGACACCAAAGAGAACGGTCTCGGCCGTCCCGCTGGTCAGTCGTTCATCACCGGCGTTGAAGGCGACGTGCTCTATCCGTACAGCCTGAACGACGTGGAGATGGAGGAGGTAGGCGAGGTTGATGCCATCAACGACCAAGCTCTCGACTTCGACAACATCAAGGTTCAGAGCCGTCGTGTCAGCCTGTCCGTTGGTATCTCCAACAAGGCTATCGACAACTTCGCTTTCGACCTCGTTGGCTACGTGCTGTACAAGGTGGCTAAGGCATGGGAGATTTACTTCGCAAAGAAGAACTACTCTCACGCTGCATGGACCGGCAACAAGGGTGCGTTCTCTCTCGTTCTCCCGGAGACCATCACCTTCGACAACACCATCGGTGCGCAGATCGACGAGAAGTTCGGCGAGATCGCGGAGGCAGGTTTCGACGACCTCGGCGTGGTTGTACTCAGCCCGCGTATGGAGGCCAAACTGAAACACACCTTCGAGGGCAACGGTGTAGCGGCTCACGCTATCATCGAGAACGGCCTGTGCTGTGGTCACCCCTACGTATCTACCAAGCACGTGAACTACAAGCTCAACGGCTCTGGCAAGTACGTAAAGGACACCGACGAGTACATCGGTATCGGTCTGTTCCAGTACCTGCCGATCCAGCAGCACGGTGAGGTTCGTCAAACGGTAGATGCCGTTTCCGCTGCTGTGGCTAAGCAGAACAAGACGGTTGTCGTATTCTCCACAGAGATTTCGATTACCGAGTTGTCGAAGCTCGTGAACGGCAACAAGTCGGGCAAACCGCAGGCGTTCAAACTCCTGAAGGTTCAGTTCCCGGCTGAGTCCTAAAACCCGCTGACGGATGGAGAACCGGGCAGGAGGTGAAAGCCCTGCCCCTCCTTCCGAAAGCAACACCGAAATGTCAAAACTGATAGAACATGGCAAAAGAACTGACTGACATACTGCTCGACGCAATCAAAGCCAACGACGAACTCGTTGCGCTTACCGGCAGCCGCGTTTATGATACATCCGTTGAGGTCCCCGATTGGCAGGACAACAACACAAAGTGCCCCTACCTCGTGGTTATCGACGACCCTTATCAGAACGAACTCGGCACAAAGGATAGCGTCTGGGAAGGTTCCGTGGATCACTGTGGCGCGTACATCGTGATTTGCGCCGACACCCCGGACGATGTGAGGGCAATACGTCGGAAACTTCGCAAAGCCGTTGAGGAGTACATGGTGGCACTGCCGGATTCCGAGCGTCCGTACCTTACCGCTGCAAGCAGTGAGGGTGTGCGCTGGGATCAGGACAAACCCTGCTACAATGACGCTCTTCACTATCAGTGCGACATGGACGTGCAAACCGAAAAAAGTGAATCATGAGCAAGAAGAAAACCCCATCGAAAGCTGAGCAGCCGGGCTACGTGACCGAACTGCTCGACAAAGGCACCGTGACACTCCGCGCAGCCAGCCGTGAGGAGTTGGACGACCAAATCGACAATCTCCCCGCGTCCGTCCGCTACGCAGCAGGTGCCATCGGCAAGAACCCGACAACGGGTCTCTACACGCTCAGAATCGACATTATCAACGATTAAATCATCACAACAATGGGACAAACTCTTAAAGGACAAAACTTCCGCATCCTTACCTACGATACAGTAGCGAGCAAGTTCAAGTGTGTCGGAATGGCTACCAACTGTACGGTGAACCTAACGGCCAACACCGACGATGCGTCCACAAAGGATGACATCGGCGGCTCACAGAAACCGACCGTGACTAACAAGAGCTGGCAGGTATCGGTTGAGTCGCTGAGTGTAGCGGACACCGCTGCCATCCTCACCGCCATCAAGAACTATCAGAAGTTCACGCTGTTGTGTGACGAGGTTAGCACAACCGACAACCAAACGCCCGTCGAGGCAGGCTTCGCCCGCACCGGCTCGGCTTATCTGCACGACGTGACCTTCAACTTCAACGACCGCGAGAACGCATCCAAGTCGCTGCAATTCACGGGTGTTGGTCAGTTGGCGAAGATCGCCGACACACCGGCCTTCGAGGAAATCACGCCGTCGTCTGCGTACACCAAGGGTCAGTTCGTCCGTCTCTTCCTCGGAAGCGACAACACAGCGACCCCTGCAAAGGTCATTGCATCCGCCAAGAGCCTGTCGCTGCACGTTTCGCTGTCTCTCGAAGACGCGACAACCAAGGACACCGACGGCAACTGGCAGGTACAAGAGCCGACCGGCATCTCGTTCGACATCAGCTCCAACGCACTCGTTCGTTCTGGTGACACCATCACCTCCAGCGTACAAGGTCAGGCACTCGCCGACCTTATGGATGTCTATGAGGCTTCGGAGCCTGTACGTTTCCAAGTGGCTAACGTATCCGGTGCCAACCAGCGCACCAAAGGCACGGTCATCGTAAGCGGTTCGGTAGTTATTACCGCCTTGAACATCTCGGCGCAGAACCGCCAGAACGCCACCTATGACGCGACCCTCACCGGCTATGGTGAGTACACAGTAGGTGCATAGTATTAACCGAGTCGCCCCTGCGTCTGGTGTTCCATGTTTCACCAGCGCAGCGGACGGCTCATTATTTCACGAAACATGGAAACAAAAACTATCAAAATAGCAGGCAAGGACGTGACGCTCCTCTACTGCTTCGGCACCGAGATCACCTTCCACGATCTCGCAGGCATCGAGTTCAAGGACTTCATTCAGGAAGCCGCAGTCAATAAAACTTCCAACCCCAAAAACGTCGTCTATGCCATTCTCGCCGCTGCATTGGCCTACACCGAGAGCAAGGGCGAAGAACCGCAGATAACTGACAAGGAATTGCTCTTCCAAGCCACCAACGAGGAACTGACCGAAGCCCTCGTTGAGATCACGAAGATGTTTGCCAAGTGGTACAAGTTGCCTCTTGGTGAGGAACCGAAGGGCGAGAAAGGGACGAAAGGAAAAAACTGACATCGGCGCGGGCAATATACCAACTCCTTGTGGGAGAGATAGGCCGCCCGCGCCATGAAGTCCTCTACGAACTTCGCTTCTGGGAGATCAACCGCATCATCCGTGGCTACCGCAGACGGGGCAGGTTGCGCGACCAACTCATCGCCGAAGCCGTGTTTGCTGCAATGCACACCATGCGGGACAGCAAGGGCAAGACGGTCAAAGATTTCTTCCCGATGCTCTTTGAGGACCCGGACGATGACGACCGCGAACCCGCCGACATATCAGACGAGGAAATCGCCGAACTCCAAGCCGAGATGGACGCATGGAACATGGCGAACCACAATAGTTAGCAAATAGTTGGCTAACTATTAGTAAATAATTTAATAACTATTACCAAATGGGTAATTTGAAATTGAACATTCGCAAGACGCTTTTGAAGCGCAAGATCAACGGCGTGGTGACGGAGGGCTACTACGGCCGCGTCATCACCGCCGGCACGCGCGATTTCGACAAGTTGGCTGAGTTATCCTGCGTGAACACCACCGTCCACAAGGCGGAGATGAAAGTCGCTGCCGAACTGTTCCTCGACGGGTGCGCCGCTGCACTCAAGGAGGGCTACATCGTGGACTTGGGTCCGCTCGGCAAACTCTATCCTGCTGTCAGCGGTCCGTGGAAGGAAGACCCTGACGAGTTGCAACTGTCCGAGATGAGCGGCAAGGTGAACTACCGCCCGTCGGCTGACATCCAAGCCGTCATCGCCGGAGCAGAGAAAGGTTGGACAACCAAGGCTGCAACGGACGAGAACAGCGAGACCGAAACGCCTGCCAACCCGAACCCGAACGACAACGGCGAACTCGGTTAAGCGATCGCTGCGGGCTTGCCCGCGATAACAAAGCCGCAAGGCTAATCTATCGAAAAGCGTGGGAGAATCAACTTCCGCGCTTTTTTATGCCCGAAAGTAAACCGATTTGCGGGTTTTGTGTGTATTATAGAATGGACACAATCGAACTTGAAAATAACGTCAAACTCGACCAACTGCTGATGAGCAACCCGTACATGGAGAAAAAGGTGCAAAAAATCATCCGAACGCTCATGGCTGCTGTACAATCAAGCGTCAGGAAGGATGCAGAGCCATTCTCCAAAAAGGCTGCATATCTTGCTGTTCGCAAAGCTGTGTACAAGAAGATTCTTGGCGGTAACGTAAACATCCTGTCACCATACAGGAAAGCAGGAAAGGCAGCACCACTACCGCCGGAGTCTCCACGAAAAAAGAGCCATGCAGTTGGCGGCAACCGCATCCCACGAAGCAGAAGAACGGAAGACCTGCTCACATACTACGGCGCAGATAGAGGATTTATCCTCAGATTCCTCAATTCTGGAACAGATAATCGTACAAGCCGATACGGTAACAGGGGAGCTATAGCACCGCGGAACTGGTTCGGACCACGAACGCAGAGAGCAATGGAAGGGGCAGCCCAAAAGTTGGATGAGTACCTTGACGCTCTCATAAAACAAGAATTAAGCGAAATATAATATATGGCAGATGCAATCGTAAGGCTCCGCGTCGAATCGTCGGAGTATGATCAAAAACTGAGCAGAGCAACCCAGCAACTGCAACACATGGAGAAGGAGGTGCGCCGGACGGGTGCCACCTTTGCCTATGCTGATAAGGAAGAGATAGCCTTCATCCAGTCCCTCGGATCAATGGAAACCAAAGCGGACAGCGCGAAAGGAAAGATCGCCGAGATGACCAAATCTTTCACGGAACTGTCGCTGCAATATAACCGACTTACTAAAGAGGAAAAGAAATCTCCATATGGAAAGGCGTTAGCGAGTTCGCTCGATCAACTCAAAGGGCGAATCAAAAATGCCAAGTCGGAGATGACAAGCATAGAAGGCTCGCTCAACGGATTCGGCGACGTAGCCAAACAAGCAGCCAGCAAACTCGGTCTGCCGGTTGAGCAGTTGGGCAAATTCGGTCCGTATGGTGCTGCCGCTGCAGTAGCTCTCAAGGTAGCCGGAGACGCATTCAAGCAGAACGAACTACTGATGGATGAGTGGGGGCGTCAGGTAGAGAGCGTCAAAGGATTATATCACGGTTTCCTGAATGCGCTCAATACAGGCGATTTCTCGTCGTTCCTCAAGAATATGGACAATATCATATTCGCTGCACGATCTGCCTACGATGCACTCGACGAACTCGGAACATTCAACGCGTTTAACCAGATAAACGCAGAGAAAGCACGCACGAACTTCACGGAGGCAACTGCCAACTACCGAGAGGGAACGGGCAGCAAGGAGGATGTGAAAGCCGCCGGTGAGGCATTGAAGAAGGAGATGCAAACTCGGCAGCAGAAGGAACAGGATGCGTACGTAGATGCCATCAAGGAACTGGCTGCAAGCCGTGGAGTAGATGAAGATCTGCTCAAGCGTGTATTGGAAGGTGAGTACGGAGACTATGAGACGTTGAAGTCTTTGCCTCAGACGAGCCAAGCAAGCGGCAGAGGCCGTGGCCGTGGCAGGGGTAAAGAGAATCAGCAGTCGGAAGGTGCGCAGAAGATCGCAGCATTGAGCGAGATGCTGAATAAACTATCAGACGATGAGTTGGCACGGATCCAAGGTCTCGGACTGAAAGCACAGCAGACTGCAACCGAGGTAGCAGGCATCGACAAGCAGATGGCTCGCATCCTAAGCGGCAAAGAGGGTGATGAGACAAAGACGGTAACTGTACCTGTTGAGCCGGTTATTCCTGAAGGTAGTGCCGCCGCTTTGAAGAAGCAGATCACTGAATTGCAAAAGAAGTGGGACGTAGCCACTACCGACGAAGAGCGTGCGGGGCTGAAAGCGCAGATCGACGCGGCAAATGAGGCACTGAAATCAATGACGCCGCAAGTGGATGGTGCCGCATCAGCCATCAAAAACGCGGCCTCAATGTGGAAGGAGCACTCGGACAAGATTAAAGATGTAAAAACCCGCCTTGCCGAGTTCCAAGAGATGATGGCAAACACAAGCCTATCCGATGAACAGCGGGAGTGGGCAGAGGGGATGGCTAAGTCATATCAGGAACAACTCGATAAGATGACAAACGCTACCGAGGAAGCAGCCGATGAGATTTCCGACAGTCTTGAGGAGATACCTACCAAATTCGAGATGATCCAGGAGGCACTCAACAGGATGAGCACGGGCGTTAGTGCTATATCGACTATCGGTAACGCGTTCAATGACCTCAAAGGTATCGGAGAAGACCTGTCCGATGCGTTCAGCGGAAACATGGACGCTTGGGATGCAATGATGACTGTATTCAACTCAGGCATCGGCGTCTTGCAAACCGTCATGGGTGTCATGGAGGCGATCAATACCTTGCAAGAGTTAGCCGGAGCGTTGAGCGATGCTCGCATAGCGAAGCAAACGGCCGAGACGACAGCCGTCGTAGCAGGTAAGGGAGCGGAGGCAGCAGCGGAGTCAGCGGAGGCAACAGCATCTGGTGCGGCTACCTCTGCAAACACAGCCGAAGCCGCCGCCGGAGCAGGTAAGGCGATGGCAGGCATCCCGATTGTCGGACCCGTATTGGCGATTGCCGCCGTCGCTGCCGTGCTTGCTGCCGTGCTTGCTGCAACGTCCAAAGCCAAGAGCGCAGGTAACTACGCGGTCGGTGGAATAGTGCCCGGTTCATCCTTCAGCGGGGACAACCTGACTGCAAACGTGAACTCCGGCGAGCTGATTCTGAACCGTGCCCAGCAGGGAGCCATCGCCGGACAACTCGAAAGCAACCCGATGGGTAATATACAAGTAGATGGAATCGTTAAGGGGCACGACATCCTGCTCGCAGCATCAAACTATGCGCGGCAAATAAACAAACAGGCGGGAATGGGACATTTAGGGAACTCCATTGGTCTTCCTCTGATATAATATAGGCAAACAGGCATTTTAGTGGATTTTCATGTACGTTTCGGAAGTCCTCGGCTCGGGAGAGTCGGGGCTTTTTCTTTCAAAAAAGTGGCAGAAAACAGAAAGCGAAAAGTAAACCAAAAACGGACAATTCCGCGTATTGTAGAAAAGTAATAAGATTATGAATTGCAACAAACAACAGACCATCAAGGTCACGGAGGGCAACGCCTTCACGCTGATCTTACCGCTCAAGAAGCGCACCTATATCAGCAACGTGCCCATCGACGAAGCTATCGTCTATGCCGACCTGCAAGACGTGGTTCTCACCATCGGCGGCGAGCAGTATGAGGTGTCGCTTGGCCTGGATGGCGTACAAACCTACGTGCCGGAGTTGGCAAGTGGAATGTACGACATCATCCTGACCGCCACCTATCACGAAGCAACGATCCGTGCCGCGTACTTCGAGGCACTGTCTATCGTGCCGTGGAACTATGCCAGCGATGCGCAGAACTACCTGCCCGGTTCGCCTATCGTGGCGGATGCGGCGTATATCATCGGCGGGCCGCTGACCGATGCGCAGTTGGAAGAACTGAAGGCTGCGTATGTGGCAGCCAAGCAAGCCGCCGATGAAGCCGAAGCCGCTGCACAAGCCGCCAAGGAGGCATACGATGCCAAGGCGGAGCAGTTGGATGACGTGGCGCAACAGACAACACTCACCAACGGCATCGCGTCTATCCTGCAAGGGCTTGCACCGTTGGCGACACAGACCCAACTAAACACTGCAACGCAGCAGATACTCACCGCCATCGGGCAGATTGACTTCTCGGCTCTCGCAAAGCAAGGTAGTAACCCGCTGGCGACGAATACCGCTATATTAGAAGCCTTTGGAAACATTGACTTCTCGACCCTCGCCAAGGAGCAGACGCTGACGAACGGCATCCAGTCGATCCTCACCGCGCTCAATCCGAAGGC
>JBGUPL010000095.1:0-38997 GCA_045130275.1 Bacteroidales bacterium | reverse complement strand
GCCCCGATGGCCCGGCGGATGCCGATCTCCACGGTCCGCTCGCGCACGACCACCAACATGATGTTGCTCACCCCGATGGCTCCCGCCAACAAGGTGCCGATGCCCACCAGCCAGATCAGGAAGTTGATGCCCCTGAAAAGGTTGTCGATGATACTGAACATCACCTCCATGTTGAGCAGCCTCATGGCCTCCTTGTCATCGGGGGCGATATAGTGCTGACGGGCAATCACTTGCCGTATTCTTCCCTCCAACTCGTTCATGTTGACCCCAGGGCCTCCCACGGTACAGATCACACCCACCACGTCGCCGCTGTTCATGATGTCGCTCATCACTGTGAAAGGTATGGTTACCTCGTCCGCGCTGTTGCCCCAGAGGTTGATGTTGGAGGTACAGACATCCACGCCAATGACTTGATAGTAAATCCCTCCCACGCAGATGTACTGTCCGCAAGGATCGTCGCCATCAGGGAACAGTGTCTTCCAGACACGCTCACCGATAACGCAGACTTTCCGCTTGTGCATCACATCGACTTGGTTGAGATAACGCCCGAACTTCATTGTGGGCGCCTGCACCTTGACGTAGTCGGCCTCCACTCCTTTGACGGAGCAGCTGGCGTTGTGTTCGTCGCGGGTGGCAGTACGTCCCCACTCAGGCAGCAACGGGGTAACGACCTCCAATTCGGGCACCATGGCCTTCAACCGTTCGATGTCTTTGTATCGCAAGTTCCAGCTCCGACCTTCTTTGAACCCCTTGTACGGCTTTGTGGTCTCATCCGCCGCAATGATGACCGAATTCGTGGCAAACCCTTCGAAGTTCTTCTCCAGCAGCTGTTTAAGACCATTACCGCCACCGATGAGGAACAACAGCATGAACAGTCCCCAGAAGATGCCGAAGCCCGTGAGGAAACTGCGCCGCTTGTTCCGCGTCAGCGCGTCGAGGATTTCCCGGTATGTGTCTGTATCGAATCTCATAACTTATTTGTCGCTGTTCTCGCCCCACACTGCGCTGCGCTTGTGTGGGGTTATTAGCGCTTCGCGCGTCTTGCCCCTTCGGGGCTGCTCAAGGAATATGTTTTCATACCCCCCTGCCCTGCGGGCATCCCCCCTAAAGGGGGGAATGGTCCTTCGACCGTATCTTTTGTCATTCATAATTCAGCATTCAGCATTCATAATTAGTTAACGTCGTTCAACGCTTCAATGGGTCGGATCCTTGCTGCTTTCATCGCGGGGGAGATGCCGGCGAGGGTGCCTGCGATGACTAACAGGATGGTGACGCCGACGGAGATGCCGAGGCCGACGGTCGGGTTGACGAACAGCCGGACGGTCTCGCCGAAGAACTCCACCGACGACTGTCCCACGGTCATCTTCATCACCTCGCAGGCCACCATACCGAGGAACATCCCGATATAGCCGAACAGCGCGGTGATGGAGACGCTCTCCGCCAAAATCAGCTTCATGATTTCCCACGGCGAGGCACCAATGGCCTTGCGGATACCGAATTCGCGGGTGCGCTCCTTGACCGTAATCAGCATGATGTTGGAGACACCCACGATGCCTCCTACCAGAGTGAAGATGCCCAAAATCCATAACGCCGTGCGGATGAAATGCGTCCCCTTGTCCATCTGCATGTTCTGCGTAAAACGGTTCCAGATCCAGATTGAACTTTCATCATCCGGCGCCGCCTTGTGCGCCCGGTTGAGGGCGGCACGGTAGGTCTTCTCAAACTGCTCATTCTCCTCCTTGGTCGTCAATCCGTGGAAGGAGAAGTTGATCTGGTCAACATAGTTGATGTCATTCGTGATCATCTGCATGGTCGTGATCGGTGCAAAAGCCTCCACACGTTGTGCCGTGCGGTCTGTCTTATAGATGCCTACCACCACCCACGTGATGTTGTCGGTGGTCACCGTCTTGCCAATCAGGGAGGCGTAATCTTCGCCGCCATTCATCAACTCAATGGCATGAGAAGCGGCTAAAACAATAGACTTCCGGTGCTGCTTTATGTCATTTGGGTTGATAAATCGGCCCTCCAGCATCTCAATCTTGTTCATCTCCATCAAAGAGGGATAACAACCGTTCAGATAAACGGATGTGTGTCGGCTTTTAAAGGCCAGCGTATAAGGACCTTTGAAGAGCTCAGGGGAAATCTTGTCCACATTTCCGGAAAACAGGGCACTTTGGGTGATGGCCACATCCTGGTCGTTGAGATTAATGCGCCGACCGGTCTGATAGCCGTTGGCGGGTTTGCTGGTGACTCCCCCAAACACCGCCATCGTGTTGGTGGCAAACTGTCCTCCCTGGTCCATGAAGGCATTCATCAGGCCGTTGCCTGCACCAAGCAGCACGATGAGCATGAAGATGCCCCACGCCACCGCGAAACCCGTGAGGGCGGTGCGCAGTTTGTTGCGCCGGATGGACTCCCATATCTCTGTCAGCAGGTCGTTCATAATACTATTTCATAATGGTGGTGGTGCCGAAAATCGAGGCTTTGTGCTGTTCGTTGAGCGTCGTCTCACCGATGATGCCGTCCTTGATGTGGATGATTTTGTCGGTGCAGTTGGCCACGCCGCTCTCGTGCGTCACCACGATGATGGTGACCTTCTCGGTGCGGTTGAGCTCGGTGAGCAGGTCCATGACCTCCACGGAGGTCTTGGAGTCGAGGGCACCGGTGGGCTCGTCAGCCAGCAGGATGCGCGGCTGCGTGATGAGCGCCCGCGCGATGGCCACACGCTGCTTCTGCCCGCCCGACAGCTCGTTGGGATAGTGCGTGGCCCAGTCCGCCAAACCGAAATGCTCCAGGAAGTGCATGGCCAACTCGTTGCGCTTCTTGCGACTCACCCCTTGATAGTACAACGGCAGCTCCACGTTCTCGACCGCCGTCTTGAAGTTGATAAGGTTGAACGACTGGAACACGAAACCGATCATGCGGTTGCGATAATGCGCCGCCTCCTTTTCGCTCAGGTTCTTGATGAGCTTGCCGTCCAACCAGTACTCCCCTTCGTCGTAATTGTCGAGGATGCCGAGGATGTTCAGCAGCGTGGATTTCCCCGATCCGGACGCCCCCATGATGGAGACGAACTCGCCCTCGCCAATCCCGAGGTCGATGCCCTTCAGCACATGCAGGGGCTGGCCGTTGTCGTAGGTCTTGTGGATGCCACGTAAATCGATTAACATGGGTTTAGAAGGTTAGAAGGTTAGAAGGTTAACTTTTAAACCTGAACAACGACAGTTTTAATTAAAAAGTATATGAGTTCGATGAATCAGCTTCCTGTTCAGTGGCTTTTTTCGTGCTGATATTCAAGTTCACCCCTTTGTCCGGGTTGGTGTGGATGGTGATGTCGTAGGTGGTGTTGTCGTCGCGGAGCTCGTCGAGGACGGGATCAATGATGCTGTCGAGTTCTTTGGTGCCGAAGTAGCTGTCGGTGGTGCCGAAGTCGTTGTTCTCGAACCAGCGTTCCCACTGTTCGCCGGTGCGCTCGAGCCGTTTGCCGATGTCGTTGCGCTTGCCCGCTTCTATGCCGAAGCCGATGATGCCGAAGAGGCTGAGCAGCCAGACGGCCAGTAGGATCCAGCCGGTCCCTTTATGCTTGCGCTCGCCGCCGGCCGCGCGCACGCACAGGACGGCAATGCCGATGACCGGACAGAGCAGGAAGAGGGCGCAGCTGCCCAGCAACCCCATGTCGATAGCGTTGCCGAAGCTGCCGGGCTCGTGGGTGAGCAGAGCCACGAATATGGCAATGAAGATGCCTAACACGCACAGGGCCAGACTGGCACCGATGATGACACCCAACACAATCAAACAGACTTTCAAGATTTTGCCGAAGGTGGTGGCGCCGTCGCTGTGGACCACGGGATCCATCTGGAAGTTGTCGATATTCTCCAACGTGGGTTCAATGCCCTGCATCTCGAGGAATTGGGCTTTCGTCTTGGCCTCGGGCATGGCGATGAGCAGGATGAGATAGATGAGGATGCCCCATCCGAGACTGGCAAAGGCAAGGATGACGAACAGGATGCGCATGATGGCAGGGTCAAGGTCGAAGTAGGCGGCAAGACCGCTTGCCACGCCGCTTACCATCCGGTCGTTGCTGTTGCGGTAGAGCTTGCGGGTGCGGCGGGGTTTCCGCTCAACCGTTTTTTCACTGTTTGTGTGGTTGCTGTTGTCAGTGGCAGCACTCGCATTTGCGCTGCCGTCACCCTCCGAGTGGCCCTCGCCGCTTTCGTCCTCGAACTGCTCGGGCTTTCCGATGACCTCGATGACCTCCTCCACATCGTTGGTTTCCACAACGTTGCGGTTCTGGAGCTTGTAGGTCAGCAGCTCCGCCATGCGCTCTTCGATGTCGCGGATGATTTCGGCA
Organism: Bacteroidales bacterium; assembly: GCA_045130275.1. Taxonomy (GTDB): domain Bacteria; phylum Bacteroidota; class Bacteroidia; order Bacteroidales; family WCHB1-69; genus F23-D06. The sequence goes on along the minus strand of JBGUPL010000095.1, from coordinate 34,646 downwards.
CGCTCCTCTTCGGGGAAACGTTTTTCGATGTCGGCGAGATACTGGCTCAGCCGGTCGCAGGCGTCCTCGTCAATGTTGAACACGAATCCGCCAAGATTGATTGTTAAGGTCTTTTTCATATTTTTAATGGTTATTAAACTTCGTTGTTGGTTAGCCTTCGGCTGTTGTTTAGCTTCGCTGTTGATTAGCCTTCGGCTGTTTTGTATATGTTTGGAATAATGTGATTTTGAAATTCTTCATTCATAATTCATAATTCATAATTCTTCAAATGTTCCACCGCTTCTTTCAGTTCCTCCCAGCCGGTCTCCAGTTCGGCGAGGAAGGTCTGGCCGGATTCGGTGAGCTCGTAGTACTTGCGCGGCGGACCGGAAAGCGACTCCTGCCATTCATATTGCAAGATGCCGTTGTTCTTCAGTCGCGAGAGGAGAGGGTAGAGGGTACCCTCCACCACAATCATCTTCGCCTCTTTCAATTCGTTGATGATTTCAGAGACGTATGCGGGTTTCTTGCTGATAATCAAGAGAATGCAGTACTCCAAGTACCCTTTCCGCATCTGTGATTTCACGTTTTCTGCATTGATATTCATCTTTTTATTCTTTTTTTAACGCAGCAAAAATACAATTTTTCTAGTACCTTGTATCACATAGTACTAGAAAAAGTTATCAACACATTGTGTTCATATATAAACTTCTTCCTTAAGCAGCCCCGTTAGGGGCAAGAGCTTGGTAGCCGAAGGTAAGGCCGCAGGCCGCAACCCTGGGTCCGCAGGCCGAATCGAATTGTCATGTTACAGAGCCGTCAGCAGCATGAAAATGCCGATTCCCAGATAGTTGCCGACGGCATAGCCGAGCAGTCCGATGGCGATGCCAGGGAGGATGACCGATTTGTTTTGGAGCACGGCGGCCACCATAGGCACGAACGGCGGGGAATTGATGAGGGAGATGGAGGCGGCGAGCGTCAGGTCACCGTCGATTTTGAAGATTTTGGCGAAAAGAATTTGTAAAAAAAGCGACCCGAAAACGGCAAAGGCAATGTACCATAATATGAATAGGTAGCGGCTGAACTCGAGGTCGCGGACGTTCACCATCGTGGCCATGGCGAGGCAGAACACATACACGAAATAGAGTCCGGTATCGAATGTGTTCTCGATTTTCTTGAGCGGTCTCCAAAACGAGAGCGCAATGGAGAAGGTGGTGAGCAAAAGGATGATGACGGCGGTGTCGTTTGCAATGGGGATTACCCGTGAGAGAGCGTAGGCGACTGCCACGATGGCCGCCGATATGCCGATCCCGGCCGCGCAGTTCGCAAGCCGGGACCAGAATGATTTTGCCGAGGCCGTTACCAACGTTGGGTTGTCGGTTCCGACATATTCGGGGGTGGGGGAGACGTGTCGGGCGGGGAAAAGCCACCGGATCAACCTGCCGCCGATGAAGACGATGAACAGGAGGTACAGACTGGTGACCACGAGATCGTAGCCTGAGACCAAGAGGAAGAGATTCTCCGGCAAGTTCACGGCCTTTGCCACGGGCGCGAAATTGGGGATTCCCCCGGTGTAGATGCCGGTCATTGCCGCACTCACACGAGCAAAGTCTTCGTGCTGGATTCCCGCATTAACAGCTTGGTTATGAAAAAGAAAGAATCCACCTACGGTGACGATGAGGATGCTGCCCAGCCCGATGAGGAACGCCTTAATAGCCGCCTTCGCTGACCACATCCGGAAATCGCATCCCAGCAACATCAACGGGATGGAAAGCAGCACCGCCACATTGGAAACGTCGGTGCAAAAAGATATCCCGTCCTTCCCGATCGTTCCAATGTTGCCGATTGTCAGTCCGATGATGTAAAGGATCACCATCGGTGAGATTTTTTCGACGACAGGCCATCTTTTCGCCGCCGCCATGACAAACAGTGGAACGAGCAGAAGATACGGGATAATCAAAAATGACATTTAGTTCAGATACTTGATAGTCGTGGTATGGTCAACTGTCACATCGCCAATGACGACATTGCCTTTGGTTTGCCAACTCTTCTTCGTCGGGAATTTACCATCGTACTCATACGTGTAAAGAACTCTCTCGATGCTAGTGTTGTTGTTGTAGCCAGTGGTCTGCTCAACCACGTTGTTCGCGGAGTAAATGCTTGCGAAAGATTGGTCACCGATATTGAAGAAGCCTTTGAACGGGTTGGTTTTCTCATCATATTTGTATCCTAACTCAATCTTGTTGTCCCCTTCAACGATCTCAATCTCTTCAATGTTTTTGTGGTTGTCGCTCCAATCGAGTTTGTAGATGATGGTGCCTTTGGTGGCGACGGGTTGGACCAGCATGTCGGCGGCGTCACCGGGCAGGACAAACGTGAACGGATTGATCGGCAGGGCTGCGGTTGCTTTCGTGCCGTGCGAGACGCGTTGGATGGTCTCCACCTTGTTGTCATCCTTGACGAGCGTGTATTCGTCAGTCAGTTCGCCGTTGGTGTAGCAGCGGATCTGGTGAAGGTCGTTTTTCTGGTAGATGAAGTCGTATTTGGTGAAGGATGAGCCGAAGGATTCGAGGCGGGACTTGTCGTCATAGGTGAAAGTCACGGTGGTGCTGGCGTTGCCGTTGCCATCGAAATAGTCGATGTAGTTGAGCAGTTTCTCTCCCCATGACCACACTTGTTTGGAGGTGGTGGAGTGCGTCACCCCCAGAATGTCCTTATAGGAAGTGGTGGTTGAGATTTCCGAAATTTTCTTTTTCGGCATGTATTGACCCTCTTTCTGGCAAGAGGAGAAGACCAAAGCGCTCATCACGAACGCGATAACGAATGTGAATGTTTTTTTCATTGTTTAACTTTTTTTTGAGAATTAACTGCAATGGGTGGTGAATTATTGTGTGGATGGTGAATTTTTTTTCTCTCCTTTGTGATGCTGCGAAAAAACTTTCGGGCAGTGGGGATTTGTACTGACATTTTTTGTATCTTCGCGGCCGTTTTTAGAGCAATATTTTTTATTCAAAACTGATTGAAAATGACAAAGAATGATGTGAAGTATGTCTATACTTTCGGCGGCAAAACGGCCGAAGGTAAGGCGGACATGAAGAATCTTTTAGGTGGTAAAGGCGCCAACTTGGCGGAAATGTGTCTTTTGGGACTCCCTGTTCCCGCTGGTCTGACCATCACCACGGAATGCTGCACGGCGTACTACGCCAACAACTGCCAGCTCCCCGCCGGCCTTATGGACGATGTGTGGGCAGGCATGAAGAATGTGGAGAGCATCATGGGTCTCAAATACGATGATCCTGAGAACCCCCTGCTGGTCTCCTGTCGTTCCGGCGCCCGCAGCTCCATGCCCGGCATGATGGACACCGTCCTCAATATCGGTCTGAGCTCCAAAACCATCCCCGGACTCATCAAGAAGACCAACAACCCCCGTTTCGTGTATGACTCCTACCGTCGTCTGATTATGATGTACGCCGATGTCGTGATGGAGAAGTCCGAAGGCATCGAGCCCGCCGACGGCAAAGGCATCCGCAAACAGCTGGATGACATGCTTGACGCATTCAAGGCCTCCAAAGGCTACAAGAGCGACACTGAGATCACTGCCGATGAACTCAAGGAATTGGCCGAGAATTTCAAGGCTAAGGTGAAGGAAGTCCTCGGCACCGAGTTCCCCGATGACGCGAGAGCTCAGATGGAAGGCGGCATCAAAGCCGTGTTCAAGAGCTGGAACGGCAAGAAGGCCATCGCTTACCGTCGTATCGAGGGTATTCCCGATGATTGGGGTACTGCTGTCAACGTGCAAGCTATGGTGTTCGGCAACATGGGTGACAACTCCGCCACCGGTGTGGCTTTCACCCGTAACCCTGCCACTGGCGACAACCAATTCTACGGTGAATGGTTGATCAACGCCCAAGGTGAGGACGTGGTGGCCGGTATCCGCACCCCGAACCCGCTGAACGACGAAACCAAGAACGAGCAGAACAAGATGATGCACTCCATGCAGGAGCTGATGCCCGAGACCTATAAGGAACTCTGCGACATCCGCAACATCTTGGAGAAGAACTATCACGATATGCTCGACATCGAGTTCACCATCCAAGAAGGTAAACTTTATATGCTCCAATGCCGTGTCGGTAAACGTACTGGCGTGGCTGCCATGACGATGGCTCTCGACATGTTGCACGAAGGTCTCATCGACGAGAAGGAAGTGGTGCTCCGCGTGGCTCCCGCCCAACTCGACGAACTGTTGCACCCGATTTTGGATGCCGCTGACGAGAAGAAGCACACCGTCATCGCGAAGGGTCTGCCCGCAGGTCCTGGCGGTGCCGTCGGCAAAATCGCCTTCGACAGCGAAACTTCCATGGCTTACACCGCCAAGAAGATCAAAAACATCCTCGTCCGTGAGGAAACCAACCCCGAAGATGTGGAGGGTATGCGTGCCGCTACCGGCATCCTGACCGCCCGCGGCGGTATGACCTCTCACGCCGCTCTCGTGGCTCGTGGCTGGGGCAAATGCTGTATCGTCGGTTGCGACGCCATCAAGATCGACATGAACGCCCGCACCGTCTCCATCGACGGCAAGACCTTCAAGGAAGGCGACATCCTCAGCTTGAACGGCTCCAAGGGTTGGGTCTATGGCGAGGAAGTCAAGATGATCGACGCCACCGAGAATCCGCTCTTCGTGGAGTTCATGAAGCTGGTTGACAAATACCGCACCATGGGTGTCCGCACCAACGCCGACACGCCGGAAGATGCCCAGAACGCCGTCAACTTCGGTGCCGAGGGTATCGGCCTGTTCCGTATCGAGCACATGTTCTACGGCAAGAACAGCGAGAAACCCCTGGAGAAGCTGCGCAACATGATCCTCTCCGACACGAAAGAGGAGCGCGTGGCCGCTTTGAACGAACTGGAACCCTACATCAAGGAAGCCGCTAAGGGTACTTTGAAGGTGATGGACGGCAAACCGCTGACCTTCCGCTTGATGGATCCCCCGTTGCATGAGTTCGTTCCGCAAACCGAGGACAAACAACGCGAAGTCGCCAAGGAGCGCGGTCTCACTTATGAAGAAATCAAGAAACGCATCGACGCTTTGCACGAAGTGAACCCGATGATGGGTCTGCGTGGTGTGCGTCTCGGCATTGTCTATCCGGAAATCACCGAGACCCAGTTCCGCGCCCTGTTCCAGGCCACTGCTGAATTGATGAACGAAGGTCAGGATCCGCACCTTGAAATCATGGTGCCGCTGACCATCAACGTCAACGAGCTGAAGCATCAGAAAGCCATCGCTGACCGCGTGAAGGCTGAGGTGGAAGCTAAGTTCAATGTGAAGATCGAATACCTCTTCGGCACGATGATCGAGATCCCGCGCGCAACGCTCGTGGCTGACAAGATCGCCGAGGTGGCCCAGTTCTTCAGCTTCGGCACCAACGACCTGACGCAAATGACGTTCGGCTTCTCCCGCGACGACGTGAACGCTATCGTCCACGAGTATGTCGATCAGAAGATTATCCCCGCCGACCCGTTCAACACCCTCGATCAGGAAGGTGTCGGTCAACTGGTGAAGCTCGGCGTCGAGCGCGGTCGCAGCACCCGCAACAACCTCAAGTGCGGTGTCTGCGGTGAGCACGGTGGTGATCCCGCATCTGTGGAGTTCTTCTTCAAGAGCGGTCTGAACTACGTCTCCTGCTCCCCGTTCCGCGTGCCCGTGGCCCGTTTGGCTGCCGCACAGGCTGCGATCAAGGCGGAGAGAGTGTAGAGTCCTATACTTGGTGAAAGAAAAAGCAGCGGTGTAAATTTTATGCCGCTGCTTTTTTTGCTTTTGGATATTAGCCTTTTGCTTTTTGCTTTTTGTTACATTATTTATTCATTTATAATTTATGGTTAAATTCCCCTGGCTTTCTTAAAAGTGGGAATCTAACAAGTGCTGTGGCCAACAAATTGCCAATGGCCAACAGCTAAAAGCTAATGGCCAATTATTTCCCAATCTTCAACGGCAAATAGATCGTGAACGTGCTGCCTTTGCCTTCCTCGCTCTGCACTTCAATACGGCCATGGTGGAGTTGCACAATCTTCTTGACATACCCCAAGCCGAGTCCATACCCTTTGACGTTGTGGATGTTGCCATGGGGCACGCGATAGAAGTTGTCGAAAATCTTGCCCAGGGCGGTCTGGGGGATGCCGATGCCGCTATCGGCCACCGACACCACGAAATGCTTTTCGTCGGAGAGCGTGTAAACCAGGATCTCCGGACTGGTATTCGAATATTTGATGGCATTTTCGATCAGGTTGGTGATGGCGTTGGTCAGATGCGTGCGGTCGCCGAACAGTTGCGGATTATCCGCATTCAGGGCAACGGTCAAGGTGCCGTTCGAAGAGTTGATGAGCAGCGCGAAACTGTCCGTGACTTTCTGTATAAGTTCGTGCATGTCAATTAGTTCCACGTTCATCTTGATTTGTCCCTTCCGGAGTTGTGCCGTTTCCAGCACGGTGGTCACCATGTCCTTCAGCCGGTTGTTCTCGTCGTTGATGATCTCCACGTAAGAGGACCGTATGTCTTTGTCTTCCAGCATAGAAGGGTCTGCCAAGACCTCGCAGGCCAAAGAAATGGTCGCGATGGGGGTTTTGAATTCGTGCGTGACGTTGTTGATGAAGTCGTTGGTGACTTCTGTCGTTTTTTTCTGCCGGTAGAGCGAATAAAGCGCAACAAATGCGACCGTGAAAGTGATGACGAAGAACACGACGATCAGGATGATGATATTGCTCATGCGTTTGAAAACGATACCGCGCACCGTGGGGAACTGGATGATCAGGTAGTGCGGAGAGCTGATCTTTTCATTGTATTTGAGCAAAAACACGAACTCGCTGTTGAGAATTTGGTCCGGTTGTGTGTATTGCGGCTGCACGACGAACTGCGAGGTGAAGGCGTTGTAGAGCGCGAAGTCGAAGCGGGAGTCGATATTCTCGTTTTTCAGTGCATCGGAGATCATCAGTCGCAATGTGCCTTCGTTCAGCAGTGCGGTGGTCGCGCTGTCTAGTTGAATCAGATTCTTGTCTTTGATGTTGAAAGAGTTGGAGATGCCGTTCTGCGGTTTTTTGGGATCCCAGGATTCGTTGTAGAGCGGGAACAGTCGGCGGAATGCCGCGGTGAAATATTCCGTGTCATTCGCGATGATGCGGGAGTCGTTCTCTTGGAAGTAAATGGTGGTTTTGATGACGCCGATGGGCTGGTCGTTGAGACTGTCGATCAGGAATTTGCGGGTTTGCTGCATGGAGATGATGCTGTTGGTGTCGATCTCCTGCCTGTTGAGGTCGGCCGTCTCCATGTCGAAGAGCGCCGTCGTGTCGTTCTTGATGGTGGCGTCGATGCGGTCCACGACTTCGTTGCCGGCCGACAGCACCTCGTTGATGAAAATGCTGCGCTGCACCTTCTCGGCTTCGGTATAAAGGTAGAAAATACCGAAAATCAAGGGGATGGCGGAGAGTCCGACCAGGATGAACAAGGTGACGATGATGCGTTTTTTCATTTTTTGCGGATGAAAATTTGATGTGGCAAAAGTAAACTTTTTTCCGATGCCATAGGGCAGACCTAAAGAATGAAGGTGATGATGGTTGCGGCAGAATGCACAAACGGGGAAAAAACAAGACCGGCTCGTGCAGGGCCGGTCTTGACAATGATTCGGAAAAAAGTCGATACTATGCTTCTTCCTCGGTTTCCTCCTCGGAGGAAGCTGCTGCGGAACCGCGGGTCGGAACCACTTGCAGGACGACCTTGTTCGGGTTGTCCACGATCTCGAGGTTGTCCACATGGATGTCACCGATCTTGGTCATATCGTTGATTTCCAAGGAAGAGATGTCGGCGATGATTTCTTCAGGGATGTTCTCCAGAAGGCCGCGGACTTTGAGTTTGCGGACGCGTTTCTTCAGCAGACCGCCTTTCAGGACGCCGGGGGAGGTTCCTTTCACCTTGAAAGGAAGATCGATGGTGATGGGCTTGCCGTCAACCACTTCGAGGAAATCGACGTGCATCAGTCTGTCGGTGATGGCGTGGAACTGGGTCTCTTGGACGATAGCCTTGCGGACATCGCCGTTGATGTTCACTTCCGCGTACTTGACTTCGGGCGTGTAGAGGAGGTTCTTGAACTCTCTTTCATCCACAACGAACATTTTCTGATCCTTGCCGCCATAAATCACGCACGGGATCATGCCCTTGTTGCGTTGCGCTTTTGCATCTTTTTTCCCTACGTTCTCTCTCAGAGAACCGCTAATAGATACTGATTTCATACTGTTTTTTAATTAATTAGGTGTTTTAAATTTCGGCGGCAAAGATACACTTTTTTTCGATACGCCGCTACAGGTACGAAACGACTTTCTCGAGGTAATCGGAGTCGGTGTCGTCAAAGGTGGCCAGTCGGTCGCTGTCGATGTCGAGGACGGCGATGACTTCGCCGTTTTGGAAGACGGGCACCACGATTTCGCTGCGGGAGGCCGACGAGCAGGCGATGTGGCCGGGAAACTGCTCCACGTCCGGCACCACCACGGTGCGCCGCTCTTTCCAGGCGGTGCCGCAAACGCCGCGCCCGTACGCGATGCGCGTGCATGCCAACGGCCCTTGGAACGGTCCGAGCACCAGTTCGTCACCGACGACCCGGTAGAAGCCTGTCCACCAGAACCCGAAGGTCTCGTGCAACATCGCCGCCAGGTTCGCCATGTTCGCGATGATATCCACTTTGTCGTCCATCACCGCCTCCACTTGCGGAAGAAGGGAGGCGTATTTTTCTTGCTTGCTATAGCCTGAAATTGTCAAAGATTCCATGAATTGATAATTGATAATGGATAATGGATAATTTGAACTCCGTACCCTCAACCTACTAACCATTTAACCCTCTAACCTTTTAACCTTCAATAACCCTTAACCCTTAACCCTTAACCGTTATTTATACAAGAACCGCTTGATCGACCGTTTCGGGGTCTTCTCGAATTCGTCCTTTTTGAGTTCTATCTTGAAGATCTGGGCGTATTTGGGCAGTTTCTCGTTGAGTTTCTGGAGGTTTTCCTTCATCAGCTCGGGAAGGGTCTGGCGGAATCGGAGCTCGCCTTCGTAGTCGGGGAAGACCAGGGCGATGAGCTTGCCCTCGCGTTCCACGACCACAGACTCGACCACGCCTTCCATGTCGTTGAGCTTGCCTTCGATTTCCTCAGGGTAGATGTTCTGTCCCGAGGAGCCGAGGATCATGGTTTTGTTGCGCCCTTTGATGAAGATGTTGTTCTTCTTGTCGATGAGGCCGAGGTCGCCGGTGCGCATCCAGCCGTCGTCGGTGAAGGTGGCGTGTGTCGCCTCGTCGTTCTTGTAATAACCCATCATGACGTGCTCGCCGCGCACGAGAATCTCACCGACTTCGTTGTAGGGGTCTTTCGAGTCGATGCGGATCTCGTTGCCGGGGAGGATGTGGCCGCCGCTGCGGGGCACGAAATCCTGGACGTGGCAGCCGCCGATGAGCGGGCCGCATTCGGTCATGCCGTAGCCCACGACGAGCGGGAACTTGATGTCGAGGAGCAGTTTCTCCACCTCAGGGTTGATGGCCGCGCCGCCCACGATGAAGTACTTGAGCTGCCCGCCGAACGCCTTCATCAGCTTCTTGCGGACGGTGCTGACGGCCATTTTGCGGACGAGCGGGATTTTGAGCACCTTCTGCACGGACGGCTTCTCCAGCACGGGGATGACGGCCCGTTTACAGATTTTCTCGATGACCAACGGCACGGTGACGATGATGTAAGGATGCACGTCGGCGAAGGCCTTCATCAGCAGGGTAGGGGTGGGCGATTTGGTGAGGAAGTGGATATGGCAGCCGTCGGCCAGCGGATAGAGGAACTCGGCGAGCTGTCCGTACATGTGCGCGAGCGGCAACATGGACACCACGTTCTGGCGGCCGCCCGGGGGCAGGAACTCCAGACCCGCCCCGATGTTGGCCGACACGTTGCGGTAGGTCAGCATCACACCCTTCGGGGAACCGGTGGAACCGGAAGTGTAGTTGATGAGCAGCAGGTCGTCGAGGTCTCGGACCGTGAAGATGTGGTTGTTCTGCGGCACCTGCACGGGCTCTTTGGAGATCTCCACCCCTTCGCGTTTGGTGGCGATGAGCGAGAAATCGGTGAGGGAGACGATGGCCTCCAGATTCGGCATGTGTTCGGCGGTCATGTTCTTCCAGACGTACGGGCCTACGATGAGCAGACGCGAGTCGGAGTGGTTGAGAAGCGTCTCGATGTCCTCGCCGGAGAATTCATGCAGCACCGACACGATGACGGCGCCGTAAGAGGCGATGGCCAGGTAGGAGACGGCCCAGTTGGCGCAGTTGCGGCCGCAAAGCGCGATCTTGTCGCCCTGACGGATGCCCATCTCCTTGAAATACTCCTTCAGCCGCGCCACCTGCTCGGCCACCTCGCGGAAGGTGTAGGTGTCTGTTCCGTTGTAGTCGGTCAGCGCGGGCTCGTCCCAATATTTTGGAAAAATCTCGTTGTAATATTCGAAAAGATGTTTCGTCATTTATTTGATTATCAGTGGTATAAATCTTATTTCTTTATGAACTTGAGCGTCTCGGTGCCAGATTCCGTGTAAACCTTCACGAAATAGAATCCGTCGCTCAAATCGCTGATGTCCACGCTGTTGAAATGACCGGAGACGGTCTTGACCAACTGACCTCCAATGTTCATGATTTCGGCATTCAGAATCTCTTTTTCGGAGCTGATGTTCAGAAAGTCGCTGACTGGGTTCGGGTAGATGCGAATGCTGCTGTTGCTGTGCGCTTCGATACCGGCCCAGGTCGATGGGAGTTGGGAGAATACAAAATCGTCAACATAGTAGGTGCCATGGTACGGTCCAGGGTAGAAGGTGAGCACTCCGAGCTGGCAAGCCCCGGTTCCACCATCGGAGGTATAGGAGAAGGGCAATGTCTCGATCCTTTGACCGTTGATCAGGAGGGCCAAAATGTCGTTGTCGAGGTCAATGACCATCTTGACGGGAAACCAAGTGTTGCTCGGGTAAGTGTAGTTGGTGAAGCTTTGGTTTTGGACCAAAAAAGCGTTCCCGTTGTTGCCGAATAGACATTCGAAGGCCCATTCTTGAGCGTATTGGGTATAATGCTGTATGCTGAAGTAAGCTCCGTAGCCGTCTGACGGGATATAGCAGTTGAAGTCGATTTCGAAGACTCCCGTGGTCTGATTTTCGAACGGGTAAATAATGACACTGGTTCCGTCGAGTTTGAGGGAATTGCTCCCGCTGGCAGCTTGCTCAGTGGAAATGTAGGCATCTTTGTCACTGCCGGGGGCGTGGTTCGGCGTGTTCCAGTGTGTGCTGTCTTGCATACACAGTAGCTCTCCTGCGGTGTAGCTGTCGAAGTTGTCGGAAAAGATGACGGTTTGAGCTTGAAGCATCACAAAGGGGAATGCCAAGCAGAAAAGAAGTAATCTTTTTTTCATAAGCGATGGTTTTTAATTTTGAGGCGGCAAAGATACAATTTTTAGGCAAAAGAATAACGGTTAGTGGTTAACGGTTGACGGTTAAAGAAAGGGGGGCAGGAACGATAATGGAGGGATGGTGTTATCGTCGCGCCGAAACGCCAAATAAAAAATAAAAAAAAACGCCCCGAATTCTTTTATTCAGAGGCGTAAAAGATTGTGATTCAAACGGTTGTTTACAACAGTTCATAGCTCCGCTTCACGAACTCGCTCAGCTTCTCGCCGGTGAGGATGTTCTGCGAGAGCATGGCCAGATCCACCATCTGCTGGACCAGTTTCGTGCGCTTGTCGTCGTCCTGTTCGTCGAGGATGCGCGTGGCGAGCGGGTGGTTGCCGTTGATGACTAAGTTGTAGTGGTCGAAGCCTCCGTAGAAGCCCTGCTGGCCTGACACTTTTTCCATGTCCTTGAAACGGCGCATGAACTCGTTCTGCGTGACGGTCACGGGCAGGTCGGTTTCGCTCAGCGAGGCCACCTCGGGGGTGAACATCTGCGCGTTGACCTGCTTCTCGAAGTATTCCTTCAGCTGCTTCTGCTGGTCGTCGGAGAGCTTGGAAACGTGCGTGTCGTCCTCTTTCTCAATGAGTTTATCGACCACGTTGGCGTCCACGCGGGTGAAGCGCACCTTTTCGAGCTTCTGCTCCAGCATGTTGATGAAGTGCGTGTCGAGGAAGCCGGTCATCAGCAGCACATCGTAGCCTTTCTCCTTCGCGTTGGCGATATAGACGTGCTGGTCGTCGGCGTTGGCAGCGTACAGCATGACAATATTTCCGTTTTTGTCAGTCTGCAGCGCGCTCACCATGTTGCGGTACTCCTCGATGGTGAAATATTTGCCCTCGGTGTTCTTCAGCAGGTAGAAGTCCTTGATTTTGTCGTAGAACTTCTCGTCGGTCAGCGAACCGTATTCGAGGAAGATGCTCAGGTCGTCCCATTTCTTCTCGAAATCCTCGCGGTTCTCCTTGAACATCTGCTCCAGCTTCTCGGCCACCTTCTTGCTGATGTAGGTGGAGATTTTCTTGACGTTGTTGTCGCTCTGGAGGTAGGAACGGGAGACGTTCAGGGGGATGTCGGGCGAGTCGATGACGCCGTGCAGCAGGTTCATGAAGTCGGGCACGATGCCTTCCAGTTCGTCGGTGATAAAGACCTGGTTACAATAGAGTTGCACGCGGTTCTTCTTGAGGTCGAGCTGGTTCTTGATCTTCGGGAAGTAGAGCACGCCGGTGAGGTTGAAGGGGTAATCGACGTTCAGATGGATGTGGAACATCGGCTCCTCGAACGACATCGGGTAGAGTTTGCGGTAGAAGGTCTGGTAGTCCTCGTCGGTGAGGGTGGAGGGCTGTTTCTGCCAGATGGGCTCAGTGTCGTTGATGATGCGCGGCACCTGCACGGCCTCCTCCTTGGGTTCTTCCTTCTTATCGTCCTTGTTTTCAGCGTCTTCGGGTTTCGGTTCGGGTTTACGCCACTCGGTCTTCATGCCGCATTGGATCGGCACGGGCAGGAAGCGGCAGTACTTGTTGAGCAGCTCCACCAATTTGTCCTCGTTGACGAACTCCTGCAGCTCGTCGTCCTCCACGTGCAGGACGATTTCGGTGCCGCGGTCGGCCTTGTCGATCTCTTCGAGGGTGAAGTCGGGCGAGCCGTCGCAGCTCCACTTAACGGCTTGAGCCTCTTTCTGATACGATTTGGTGAGGATATCGACGCGGTCGGCGACCATGAAGGAGGAGTAGAATCCGAGTCCGAAGTGGCCGATGATGTTGGTGGCGTCGTTGCCCTTGTATTTGGCGAGGAAGTCCTCCGCGCCGGAGAAGGCGATCTGGTTGATGTAGCGGTCAACCTCCTCGGCGGTCATGCCGATGCCGCGGTCGATGACGTGGATGGTCTTGTCGTCCTTGTTGACCTTCACGTCGATGGTGAGGTCGCCGAGTTCGCAGTCGGCCTTGCCCAAGCTGACAAGGGTCTTGAGTTTCTGGGTGGCATCCACCGCGTTGGAGATCAGTTCTCTGAGGAAAATCTCGTGATCGGAGTAGAGGAACTTCTTGATTACGGGGAAGATATTTTCGGTTTGTACGTTGATTTTACCGGTTTGCATAATCGATTTTGTTTATAATTTGACGGGGAGGATGTTGCAATTACCGTGCCAGAAATAATTAAGAATGAAGAATGAAGAATGAAGAATGGGGGAGGGTAGATGCGCACGGCCGTGCGTATCTATCCTCCGTTTGTCTCTCCTGACCCGCACCCTCCCGCATCATTTGATCACCGCATCGTCCACCCGGAATTCGAACGTATATTCATTCGTGACGTTTTCGATGATCACGGGGAACAATATCTTCATCGTCTTGCCCACGATGTGGCTCGATCGGATCTCCTCCGACGACGAATACCTCGGAAGCAGCGGGTTTTCCCTCCAACCGCCATACTGTCCAGAAATGTAATAAATGTTGTCAGTCGGCATGATGATGTCGGACAGGGAAGCGCCTTTCGGGACGACGGAGGCGGGTTGGGAACTGTTCCGGTCGATGTACTTCACTCCGGAATGCATCACCCTTCCCGTGTGACCCGCCACGTCCACATAAACCATGTCGTCCCAGGGGATTTTGATGGAATGCTGCGACTTGTTGTAGAGGTAAAAATCAAACTGCGTCCGGGTGACGAACCATGTGATGCGGATGTAGTCGTCCTCGAAGGTGTATTTTGTCAGATTTTCCTCGTTGGAATTGATAATTTTGGTTTCTCCGAACTGTTGTTTGGCATTTTCCGGACTTTCCACCTTGTACAGGGAAACCGAATAGGTCGGGTAGGTGAACATGGAACAGCTGGGAAGGCTGAAGGCGGCGCAAACGGCCAGCACAAACATTGTAATTGATTTTTTCATGATGGCTAATTATTTTGGGATTAGAAATTTCGCCGCAAAATAACAACACACCCGTGCATGCCGTCTGTCACCACGAAAAAATAATCTCACTGACACGAGGTGTCAGTGGAAGGTTGTATTTTTGCCGCGGAATTAAAAAAGAGACCGTCATGGACCAACCGAGAATCGTGCGCGAGCTGCAGCTGCTGATGCTGCTCGCCAACAACCGCTACATGAACAAGGAGGAGGTGTGCCGTCATTTCGGCTTCTGCGAGCGCACCTTCTTCCGTTATCTCGATACTTTCCGCGAGGCGGGTTTCGCCGTGAAGCGCAACGAGTACAACGTCTATCGCATCGAGACCTCCGCCAACAAGATGTCGCGGCACCTCAGCGAGCTGCTCCATTTCAGCGAGGAGGAGGAGATGATCCTGCGCAGCGCCATCGACGCCATCGAGCCCGACACCAAGTCGAAGGAGCTGCTGAAGAAGAAGTTGTACGCCGTCTATGACTACAAGGTCATCGCCGACCTCGGGGTGGGCCCGCTCATGCGGCAGAACCTCCGCGACCTGACGGCGGCCATCGAGGGGCGCAGGCAGGCGGTACTGGTGGGCTACCGGTCGGCGCACAGCAACAACATCTCCGACCGGCGGGTGGAGCCCTACGCCTTCACCCCCGACCACGACCAGGTGTGGTGTTTCGAGTTGGGGACGCGGATGGTGAAGACCTTCAAGGTGTCGCGGATCCGGAAGGTGAGCGTGTTGGAGACGGGCTGGCAGAACGAGCCCTTGCACGAGACCGGCTACGTCGACATCTTCCGTATGCACGGCACGCAGCGGTTCCCCGTGAAGTTGCGCCTCACGATGCGCGCCGCCAGCCTGCTGATGGAGGAGTACCCGCTCTCCGTCCCGTTCCTGAAGGAGCAGGACGGTGGCGGCTACCTCTTGGAGACGGAAGTCTGCCGCCTGGAGGGCGCCGCCCGTTTCATCCTCGGCCTCTACGACGACATCGAGCTTCTCGGCGGTGAGGAGCTGCGGGGGTATGTGGGGTATAGGGTGAGGATGATGGGGAATTAAGAATGAAGAATTAAGAATGAAGAATGAAGAATGGGGGAGGAGAGTGTAGATAAAAAATGTATTTTTGCTCGTTAAAAAAATGAACCATAAGTAATATATAAAACGATAAAAAACCTATAAAACAAAACGATGACCCTACCCGATAACATAAAACTGCCTATATCGCGCTTGTCGAGTGTTTTCAATAACACCACGGCAACCTATAAATTCTATTGGTTTGTGGCGTTGATGGATGTTGTGGTGAAAGAACGGAAAACAACGATTTCGTTTTGGGAGATCATTGCAGGTATGGTGGCGGAGTCGTGGTATCCCATTCACTATTTCAAACTCTCTTTTGGGAAATCTGATTCGTTGTACGTTCAATCTTTGGCTTTACAGCAAGAGTTGAGCATTCCAATTGATGCTGATAAAGGGAAAATTAAGAAAACCCTGTTAGAAAATATAGGCAACAACAGGACAAGGAATCTGTTGCGGGTGTTCACATTGAATGTGCCTTATCGGTTTCTTTCGCCATGGATTAAGTACACCTCCGATAGTGATGTGGTTGCCCGTTCCAAACGGTTTGAAAACAACTGTTTGTACGCTATTTCTGGCGAGACTGTTGATCTGAATCCTGTTTGGATTGAGTATTTGACCGAGCATTATTCCATCTTGCGCGATTTCGCATTTTGGAATTTGGCTGTCTTCCTTCAGAAACGCAATCCGAACGTCCCGGATGTGCCGTCAAAACTGATTAGACCGATATTGCGCGATTCTTTGAGTCGGCAGCATAAATTTTGGGATTCCTATATTGAATCTGTTGGCTCTATTTGTTGCATTTATACAGGTAAACCATTGGTTGCCAAAGGGTATGACTTGGACCATTTCATCCCGTGGAGCTTCGTGTCGCACAATCTGTTGTGGAATCTCTTGCCCGCAGATTCGAGTGTCAACTCATCGAAAAGCAATAACCTGCCTCCATTGGATATCTATCTCGAACCTTTCGCAAAGCTACATCACGAAGCTTTGAAAACATTGTATCCGAAGAAGCCGAATGACAAACTGTTTGAAGATTATTTGACTGTTTACGATTCCATTCCGGACCTTATTAACCTGTCATCCGATAGTTTCTGTAATGTATTTCGCAGAACCCTTTCCCCCATGATTCAGATTGCTGAAAACATGGGCTTTTCATATTGGACGAGAAACAATTTATTCATTCAAAATCAATAACTTATGAAGAAAACAAAAAACAATCCGCATCTTACCGCCATTGAGCGGACATCCATGTCCTATCCCACACGCTGGCTTAAGCAGCATAATTTGCTAAAAGGTGAAATCCTGGATTTCGGGTGTGGTTACGGCTATGACACAGACCATCTGAAAAAGGAAGGTTACGACATTGTCGGGTACGACAATTACTATCGTCCGGAGTACCCAACAAGGCAGTTTGATACCATCATCTGCAATTATGTTCTGAACGTATTGGAGCCTGATGACCAAGTGGAAGTATTAATGGCTGTTTCAGAATTACTTAAACCGTCAGGAACTGCTTATTTCACTGTCCGCCGAGATTTAAAGACCGAAGGCTTTCGCATCCACTACGTTCACAAGCAACCCACGTATCAGAGCAACGTTGTGTTGCCGTGCAAAAGTCTGTTCAAGAACGAGAACTGCGAGATTTACGAGTATCGCCACTTCAACCAAACTCAGTATAAACGGCTCTACCGATTGGAGAAAGACTGTGTGTTTTGCCAACTCAATCCAAAGGTGGAATTGTTGAGTGAAACCGCAACCGCAGTAGCTTTCTTGGATGGTTATCCAGTTAGCGAAGGGCACACTTTGATAGTCCCCAAACGGCACGTCGCCAACTATTTCGACTTGACAATCCACGAACAGCGTGCCTTATGGCTATTGGTGAACCGCTGCAAGAATATCTTGACGGAACGATATAATCCCGACGGCTTCAATGTCGGTATCAACATCAACGAATCTGCCGGTCAAAGCGTCTTCCACGTACACATCCACTTGATTCCGCGCTACAAAGGCGATGTTGAGAATCCAAAAGGCGGGGTGAGAGGGGTGATACCAGGGAGGCAGGGGTATTAGAATTCGAACATTTTGATGCGTTAATCTACAAATTATGAGATTTTATGACAGAATGGAGATGGTGAAGTATTATAAAAAAACTAACTTATATTAAAACAACAAAAGAATATGACTGATAGTGCGGCAAATAATCTACAAGGTAAAACCTTAAGCAGTGGATGGAAAGTAATTGAAAAAATAACAAAAGACGATAATGCTACGGGGTCTTTTTTTTCCATCTGCTATAAGGTTGAAAAGGATAATAAAATTTGTTTCCTTAAAGCATTTAATTTCACACCATTTTTGCAAATGTCAGAGCAAAGAGGTCAAACTCGGTCAATGACGGATATTGTAGGAGATATGATTAAAGCTTACCAATACGAAAGAGACCTTTCGGAACATTGTAAAGCTGGCTATGTAACGAAAGTTGCATTTGTGGTAGACTCTGGAGAAGAATTCGTGCCAGGATTCTCAATCAATGTGGTGCCTTATCTAATTTTTGAGCTTGCAGATGGAGATGTCAGACAAAATCTTAACTACACGGATAAATTAGATTTCGCATGGAAATTATCATCATTACATGATGTTGCCATTGGGCTTCAACAATTACATAATGTAAATGTTTCCCATCAGGATTTGAAACCTTCAAATATTTTGCTCTTTGATAAAGAATCTAAGATCGGAGACTTGGGACGGTCAATGTGCAAAGATATTGATAGTCAATACAATAAAATGATATATTCTGGGGATTTAAGTTATGCACCTCCAGAGTTGATGTATGGATATTACGAAAATGATTGGGAAAAACGAGTGTATGCCACAGATTGTTATTTATTGGGAAGTTTAGTGGTATTTTATTTTGCAGGAATTAATATGTCGGCATTACTTTTAAAGCATGTTCCAGACGAGTTCAGGTGGGAAAAATATAGAGGAGCATTTGAGGAGGTGAAACCTTATTTGATTGCAGCTTTCAGTGACGCTATAGCTGAATTTGCACAAAGTATTAAATCGGAATATTTTCGAAAGGAGTTAAAACAGATTGTAGAGTTTCTATGTTTTCCATTTCCTGAAAAAAGAGGTCATCCTAAAAATATATCAAATATTGGAAGTAATTTTAATCTCGAAAGATTCATCACAAAATTTGATTTGTTAAGACGTAAAGCAGAATTAAATATTAAAACATGGCAGCAATAATAGAAGAAAAAGATCGTAGAGTCATTCCTAATTGGCGCTCCTTTGGAACTACCGTTTTGTTAGGCGAATTAAATGCAAATACAAAAAAAAACAACGATTTCCCAGTTTTATCTCTTGATTCTTACATAAAAGACTTTAAGGAAAATCAAAGTGTACCTTATGCAGCGGATTTGTTAAGTGCATCTTTAGTTAATGGGCTTACGGATAATAACGAAGTTGAAAAAGCGGCAAAGTTCCTTTTAAGTCATCCAAAGGAAATAACTGAACCGCAAAAAGAAATAGCAAACAAGATATTATTTGGCCCCAAAACTGTCCAAAACGCAATTGAAAACATTACAATCAATCAATTAAATGATTGTATATCTAGGGAAGACTTTATAGTTAAAATAAGGGAGTTGAAAAATCATCTTATTAGTTTTCCTTATAATCCAATTGCGTGGGTTGAGCTATCGAGATGCTATTCTATTTTAGGGCATGAGAAAAAAGCTTTGCAGACCATGAAATATGCAGTACAATTAGCTCCTAATAATAGGTTTGTGATTAGATGTGCCACACGATTATTCTCTCATTATGGTGAAATCGATATAGCTCAATATGTTTTACGGCATTGTGGAATACTGAAAACAGATCCATGGTTGCTTTCAGCCGAAGTTGCCGTTAATACGCTCAAAGGGAAAGTTTCAAATTTAATTAAACGAGGAATAGAAATAATTGATTCCAATAATTATAATCCTTTTTCAACAACAGAATTAGCAGCATCTATCGCTACGGTCCATTTGTTAGCGGGAGATAGGAAAAAAAGCAGAAAAATGTTTTCTAAATCACTTATTTCTCCTAATGACAATTCTATTGCTCAAGTTGAATGGGTTTTGAATAGTAAAGACAAGAATCTATTTGACAAGAATGCGATAAACATAGATACTCAGCATAGTTACGAAGCAATGGCAATTAATAACTTCTATAATAATAAATTAATAGACGCTTTAAATAATACTTGCCAATGGTTTTGCGACATGCCTTTTTCTAAAAGGCCCGTGATAATGGGTAGTTGTATTGCAGATTTACTAAACAACAATAAACTCGCTATATCTTTCTTGCAGAAAGGACTAATGTCAAATGCCAATGATAGTCAAATACTTAACAATATTGCTTACTACTATGCATTAGACAATAATTTAAGTGAAGCTACTAAATATATAGAAAGAATTGACAACAAACTTGTTGGTGATATTGATAGTGTTTGCATTACAGCAACAAAAGGATTAATACAATTTCGTGAAAAGAATTTTGAAAGCGGTCGTGAATTATATCTCCGTGCAATTAACAGTACTACAGAATCCCGAAATAAAGAGCTTAACTATAAAGCGATATTGAACTACACTAGAGAAGAAATTTTAGCAAGGTCAGAATATATTGAAACAGCCATGAATTTGGTAAATGAAATGAAAGACATAAAAGATATGAGTGTTGAAATCAAGAAACTTCACTCTGAAGTGGTTGAATTATATCAGAAATATAGGGCTTAAGAATGTAAGAACACACGCAGTTAATAACAACCACTGGAAATTCGACAGTTATTGCCGACCGCTTGGATTTTATCACAAAAACGAAAAGCCGAGCTCTCAGATGTCAACCAACAGATTCTGGAGCTGACTGATGAAATGAATGATTTGCTCATGCAGTCTAATCTGAGCGCGGAGGTACTGGACAAGAACATCAAAGATTGGAAAGGCTTTTTTGAAGCAAAAGGGCGTGCGGAAAAACGTGCTGTTGAGTTGAATGATGCTTTGAAGATTAAGGAAGAATTCAAAACCGACCTGCAAGACAAACTCTCCAAACTTGAGCCGGAAAGTGCAATGACGAAAGTCTATCAGCGTGTTCATACCGCTTTTGAGCGGATAATGAAGGCGTTTGTGAACGCTAAGGAACAAAATGTCAGGAATTTCCTCCAAATGTTGGAAGAAGTCGCCAACCAATATTTGGCCAAACTGAACAAAAACGATTTCTATGGGGTTATTCACATTCGCAAGACCATCGACAATTCCGCCCGTATCGAACTTCACAGCATGAATAGTGGCAGAATTGAAAATCCAAACGGTGCATTGAAAACCACCATGTACATGTCAGTACTTTTTGCTATTTCCCAAATCACGACCTTGAAACGCGAGCAGGACTACCCACTAATCTTCGATGCCCCAACATCGTCATTCGGCGGTTTCAAAGAGGACACATTCTACAATGTGATTGATACAATTGAAAAACAGTGCCTTATCGTCACCAAGGATTTGCTCAACGTTGACAAACAAACGGGTGAGAAACAACTTGATTTCGACACCATCAACAAGCTTTCCTGTTCTGTTTATCGCATCGAGAAGGTGGAGCCGTTTAACGACAAAGACCTGTCAACCATTCAAACCATAATCAAACGCATAAAATAGTTCATCATGGCAGCAGAAAAATTATATGATCTTTGGATCACCCGTAATCCCAAGTGGGAAAAAAGATACGAGGACAGTATCATTGGAAACTTCTGTAACTATCGGCGAGGTGCCACGTCTTTAGGAGAGGATCGCGGCAAAATATTCGGCGGCGGTTACGAAATTTATATCATCGCCTTTTTTATCGGCTTGTATTTCAACCAACGGCGCAAATTGATAGAAGACAGCCAAAAGATAAAAGATTTTGGCCACCAAATACAATATTGGGGTGATTTGAATGCCGACAAGGTTAAAGTCAAAGGGCGCAAACCTTATCCCAAACTGCGCGAATACATCTTCACGGCTTTGGTCGCCCGCACCGACATTGATTTCATCGCCTTGGAAAAGGGAGACATGACCTCCCGCAAAGCTATTGATATGCTGATGCAAACCATGGAGGAATATGCCAATTGGGGCTTTCATTTCATGGAGGACAAACTCACCGACGACCCCAATTACTTCTACCGCGAAACCGCCTTTCTTGAGCTTTTCATGGCTTTCGACGCATCTGTCGATGCAGGCGATGAGGACGACGAGCCGGAAGCGTTGGATTGATCTCTCTTTCCACAGCCTCTGCGTTGTCATGGTCATACCATCGTCTTTCTCCTCCGATTTACCAATAGAAGACAATAGGATGGCAGTGCCGGTTGCGGACTCGTGCCGGAGGCACGGAATCCTAATAACCCCATACAAGCGCAACGGAGTGGAGCGCAGTGTGGGGTGGCGGATGCGGTCGTCCGGCGGCGTGTCGGAGACACGCTACTGCATGTTTCCTTAGTGGCGTGTCTTCGACACGCGGTCTCGCACACCGTCCGCGAACCCCACACTGCGGCCTGTCGGCCTTATGTGGGGTTATTAAGATGGCGTACCTCTGGCACGCTTGGTGGTGCAGTCCGTCGC
Source organism: Bacteroidales bacterium (assembly GCA_045130275.1). Lineage (GTDB taxonomy): Bacteria > Bacteroidota > Bacteroidia > Bacteroidales > WCHB1-69 > F23-D06. Next base: position 12,596 of record JBGUPL010000095.1, on the reverse strand, counting down.
CGTCTTATCCGATCCATGAATGTCGGAACCGCCGCACCCCATTCCCAAAATTTCCCTATCTTTGCCGAAAATTTCCCACTATGAGAAAAACAACGTTCATCATTCTTTTCACCACTATGACAATATCCGGATTTTCTCAGGAGGATTGGTTCGGTTTTAACCGCTTCAGGGCTGACAATGAGCGCATTGCCAAGAGCGGTGACTTCCCCGAGGTGGTCTTCATGGGGAACTCCATCACCGAGTACTGGGCCCTCTACCATCCCGACTTCTTCAGCGAGCACCACTATTGCGGCAGGGGCATCGGCGGACAGACCTCGACGCAGATGCTGGCGCGCTTCACCGCCGACGTCGTCAACCTCCATCCCAAGGCGGTGGTCATCATGGCGGGCACCAACGACGTGGCGCACAACACCTATTGGGTGGAACCCGACAAAGTGGTGGAGAACGTGGTGGCCATGTGCCAGCTGGCCCGCGCCAACGACATCGTGCCGCTCATCAGCTCCATCCCGCCGTGCGCCTCTTTTGTGTGGAATCCCGACATCGAGGACGCCGCCCAGACCATCGTCAATATTAACGAGCGGTTGCGGAAGTATGCCGAGGCCAATAACATCGTCTATGTCGATTACCACTCCGCCCTGGCCGACGAGCATGGCGCCTTCCCCGCGAAACTCAGCGACGACGGCTGTCACCCCAACCCCGACACCTATTTCATCATGGAGGAGCTGGTGCTGACGGCCATCGGCGAGGCGATGAAATAACCAGCTCCACTGCCCCCTTCACCCCCTGACGGGGTGTTCCGCGCACCGTGTTCGCACGACGGTTCGGGAAAAATTGCCAACCGCGAGGATTCGGTCGCCTCCATAAATGCACCCTCACCCGTCAAAATCTTCCAAAAATCCAGCCGTCTTGCCCGAAACGCGGCTCTTCAATACATCGCACTTTTTTACAGTCTGCAATTTTTATCGCGAAAACTGCAACTTTTATCGCGAAAATTGTTGTTTTTATATATTTGATTTTTAATGAGTTGAATATTGTTTTTCCTTGGTTTGTTTGAAATGATTTTGTATGTTTGTCGGCGGAAACTATTAACAGATATGAATATGAAAAATTTCAAAAAAGGATTGACGGTGATAGATAATTTTATATCTTTGCAGCGTTGTGCTAAATGATGAGGAAGGATGAAAACTAAAGAACTTGAACGGATACTCAAAGCACAAAAATGCCATTTCGTGAGACATGGGAAACGGCATGACATTTGGTACAGCCCCATCACGCATACTCCATTCCCTGTTCCACGTCATGGAGCGAAGGAAGTCGCTGATGGCACGCTGGCTGATATTGTAAGCCAATCGGGAATTATAATTTGAAAGACAGCTATTGATATGGAAAAAATAAAAGCAATCATAGAAGTGGGGCGCGACGGAATGGTGTCCATTCATGCTCGCAGTGAAAAACACAACTGTATGTTTCTCGGATGTGGAAATACTGAAGAGGAAGCCAAGGAGGATTTTCTCGAATGTTGCGATGAAATGAAAGAATTATTTCAAGAATCAGGGAAAGAACTCCCCGCATTTGAATTTGAATTCGCCTACGACACCGCCAGTTTCCTGCGGTATTACGGTGACACCCTCACCCTTACCGGTTTGCAGAAGATCACCGGCATCAACAGCAAACAGCTGAGCCATTATGTGACTGGGCATCGGAAACCTTCGCCAAAAACAGTAGAGCGAATCCATCAAGGAGTGATACAGTTCGCCCAAAAACTCCAGCGTGCCGTGCTGGTTTAAGTCCTTCTCTGCATCCTTTCTTCCCATACTCCACAAATCATCTTCATCGACCGCTCTCCCTTAAAATCCTCGAAAAAAAACTATCTTTGCCAAATAATTCCGTCATGCGAAAAACAACGTTCATCCCGCCTTCTTCACCGAGCACCACTACTGCGGCCGATTTCATATTTTTGCCCATCCATTTTTGTGACCAAATTTCTTTACAATGAAAAAATCAATCTTGCTCCTTTCAGTAATAATTGCTGTAATAGGCAATTCCTGCACTTTCTCCTTTTCTTCCAATCAAAAGGATTTGCAAAAGCAGATAAACCAGCTGCAGCAGGAGGTCGCCGTCTTGCAAAAGATGAACGGCTTGACTCCGTCGTATGAGATAACTGATGACACCATCGCTTCCTCGAAGCTGTCGGATTCCAAAAAGACGAACGGCGACGAACAACAGGCCGTCAAAATCTCCAAAGAGCAGACGGCCGTGGAGGCCATCAAATATTGTCTTAAAATGTATGTGCCGGATCTGAAATACACCAATATACGATCGGCACCACAATCTGATGGTACGGTTGATGTAATCATTGATTATAAAGAAAAATATACAGGCTCGACAGAACACACTTATTATAATGTCACTGTATATTCTGATAAAGAATTTAAAGTGAATAGTTGCAGGGGGTATCACTATGGATTTTTCCCTTGCGATTCAAAAATGATGATTCAATAGTGTATTGTTTGGTAATGGCTGTGTGAGGAAAGTGCGTAATAAAGTAGAGTTTTTTGCTGCCACGTGGCAGCAAAATCTTTTCCAGAGATACTTATAAGCGGCGATTCGGGAAAATCTCCCACATAGCCAACAGCTAATAGCCAATAGCCAACCGCTATCTCTCCCCGGCCTTTACGAATTTCGCCCAACGGCAGCGTCCGTCCGCGTAGTCCACCCTCAGAAGGTAACTCCCGGACTTTATCGACGTGACATCCAACACCCCCGAAACGGAAACCCGCTTTGTCAACACTTGCTTTCCCTCCGCGTCATAGACCGACACGGCACGCAGGGGCTCGTCGCCGACGTCTATCGTCAAAAAGTCGCCCGTGGGGTTCGGGAAAATTTTTAGCTCCGGATCTTCGTTATACTCTGAAACAGAGGTGTTTCCAAGGACATACACGGTGACGGCGCTGCGCGGACTGATGCACAGGAGCGTGTCGTCCAGATAGTGTTCTTCGAGATAATAGGTTGTCGTGTCGTAGAGCACCGGCGTGGTGAAATAGTCGCCCACGGCGATGGCCTGCGAGGCGGTGTCGGAGTCGTACCAGTGCACCTCGTTGTGTGCCAGCGCGACCACCGTGGTCTGCATCCCCGGCAAGATGTACTGGTCGAAGGCCACGGGCGCCTCGACCTGCGGCTGGAGCTCCACGTCGTGGCGGATCCCCACACCCGGACGTGTGGTGACGGTGAACGTCGCCGGCTGATAGCAAGGGGCGGAGACCTCTACCGTGTAGGTACCGGCCATGATTGGACGATGATACACGCCCAAGGGCAGGTGCGAATAGACCTCGGAGTGGAAACGGTCGTGATTCAGCACTTTCACCTGCGCCTCGACGGGCTCGTGGGTTTCGGCATCGGTGACAACGCCCCAGAATCCGTAGCTGCTCTCCACCGCGTAGCTCAACAGCGCATCCTTGTTCTTGTCCCAGTAGGTGGGCAACAGCAGGGTGTCCGTGATCACTGGTATGTGGCTCATCTCGATGGTCACCTCGCGGCAACGCTGGTAGTAGGTCATGTAGTCCTGCCGGCCACCCACGAGCGGACTCCAGTCGGCACCTTCGATGACCGAGCGTCCGCGGTAATCGCCATAGAGATAGGCGGTGTCCTGCGCGTGACACAGCGAGGCGTAGTTCTGGCCCGTATAACGGAACCAGTCGGCATCGGCATGGGTGCGCTGTTGAGTGGTCCAAGCGTCCCACGGGTAGTTCACGATTTCGGCGCCGCAATGGAAGTTGACCGACATCACGAAATGGATCGGCGTGACCCAGTCGATGATGGCTTGCGTTTCGGGTTGTATGTTCGCCGCACCCTCCAGGCCGGGAAGGTAGGGGTAGTTGCGGTTCAGCTGCACATCGTTGTAGTTGTGGTAGATGGAATGGATCCCGTCTTTCAAAATCAGGTCGTTGGTCAGATAATAGGTCCCGTCGGGGTTCTCCAACGGACAGATATACAGGTCAACACTGTCCAACAGCCGTTGAACGGCGGTGTCGGTGGTGGCGTTGTTCAGGATGTAGTCGGCCAGGCGCAGCGTCATGTAGTAGCACACCGTTTCCCACCCGTGCATCGTGGACGAATAGAGGAAGGCGGGCTTTGTGGTGGGCTGTCCCAGCGTGTTGCTGATGTGGATGGCGAAGATGGAGTGGTGCAGGTCCGGATGGGGCGTGTCCTCCAAAATGGTGTCTATCCGGCAAAGATTCGGGAAGGAGTCCTGGAAATGTTGCAGAAGTTGGGTGTAAACGTCGTATGTCGGGTATTTGTTCCACCACAGCATCTCCTCTAACGTCTCGGCCATGTGGCTGTCGCTGACGTCTTTGCACTCTGACGGCAACTCGTAGGGTAGGGCGTCCCTTTCCTCCGGCGTGACCGCTGCCGACGCGGTGTTGAGATGGACGCATACGGTGTCGGAATGTGCCGACTCCACATCGCCGCAACTGTAGGTTATCGAGTAACAATGCTCTCCGGCTGTGGCAAGGCTGTCCACATACACCGAGTCGGTTATTCCCGAGGCAATCAGCATCCCGTCGCGATAGATGTTGCACAGGTGGCTGCTCGTCCTTCGGCCACGTATGGTGAGGTCGTCAAGGCAGAACATATACTGGTCGTGCGAAACGCAATGCACCGCCACATATTTGGCCGCTGCGGGCACCATGAAGGAGTATTCGTTCCACTCGGCGATGGTGGTGATGGTGTCGCTGTGCAGGGGAATGAAACTGCTGGCGTTTGTGTCTGTCATCGAATAGGCTGCCACGAACTGCTCGTCCGCAAACCGGTCGGCGAAGCTGCGGGCGAAAAACGAGAAGGTGAAAGGCTCGGTGAAGTCCAACTCGGGGCTTATGATCCAGTCGTCGTTGGAGATGTCCGAATGGAACGGGCTTCCGAGAAACCGGTGGCCCGAGTGTGCCGTGGTGCCGTACTGGTTCCCGGCGAGGAGGTAGTCGTCCAGCACCACAAATGCCATGGGCGACCCCACATTGGGGAAGTTCAAGACACCGAAGGAGGCGGTGGGCGCCCCGTCGCCATCGATATAGCGCCATCCTAACGTGCCAGAGGAGTTGAGGGCCCCGTAGGAATGTCCTTCCACATCGTCGAAAAGCAGGATTTCTTCCGCATGGTAGGCGTTGTTCCACGACACCACAATTTGGCTGTCGATGACCGCCGCTTGCGGCGCGTCGGGCGTCTCACAGGAGTCGGACTGCCATTGCGCGATGATGCCGTCGGGCAGCTGGATGTCGTCGATCCACACGCAATCGGACCCTCTGCTTTTCGTCTGGTTCTTGGAATAGCTGAACTTCAGCACATGGTAACCCGAACTGATGGGGCATTGGAACTGGCTCCACTCCACAAATCCCGCCAGCGAGTCACGCAATTCCCCGTCCAGCCAGAAGCGGAAGCCGCCGCTGCCCTCCGCCGAGAAGACCTTGCGGAAATACGAGAGATTTCCGCTCTCCGTCAGATAGACCCCCAGCTGCAACACCGATTCCGTGTTCAGGGTGTAGTAGTTGCCGCTTCGGGCGCAATACCGGCCGTTGTGCGCGCCTTCGCTGGTGATCTCCCAACGATACTGCAGGCTGGGGCGTTCCCAGGAAAGGGAGGTGAAATCGCCGGATTCCCAGTCCTCCGCAATCGGATGCGAAACCACCTGTCCCGACAGCGGTGCGACGAGAACGGTCAAGATAGAAACTATTAACCATCTGATTTTCATATCTTTATCAAATTTTGATGGATAAATTCAATGTGTAACTTTCGGTAATTTTGACAACCCATAAAAAAGGAGCCTTAATACATAACACAATGTTATCCGACGGCAAAATTACAGAAATTTTTTGTTAGGCAGATGATTTCTGTGATTTTTCAATGACGGGTCTAAGCCATGGCTGTACGAATGTCGGTTCTGCCATTTTGTCACCACTCACTGTCGTTGACGGTCACGATCATCATGTCCTGACACCTTGCGACCTCATTTTGAAAGTTGGCACGGAATTTGCAGTGTAAACCGCCGTCATAAAAGACGATAATTCTAACTTAAAATACAAAAACAGTATGAAAAACATTAAACCTTTAGCAGACAGAGTTCTTGTGAAACCTGCAGAAGCTGAACAGAAAACCGCCGGCGGCATCATCATCCCCGACACCGCCAAGGAAAAACCCCAACAGGGCACCGTCGTTGCCGTCGGACCCGGCAAGAAGGACGAACCCATGACCGTCAAGGTGAAGGACACCGTGCTCTACGGCAAATACTCCGGCACCGAAATCCAACTCGACGGCGAGACTTACCTTATCATGAAAGAAAGCGACATCTACGCGATCTGCAAATAAGACTTAGGACTTTAGACTTAGGACTTTAGACGTAGGATGTAAGACCTTTAAGATATCAGGAACGGACAACCCCAAAGTCTCACGTCTCAAGTCTCAAGTCTCAAGTCTCAAGTCTCAAGTCTCAAAACAAGTCTGAATTAACGAATAAAACGAAAAAGTAAACAATAAACAATTAAGCAATGGCAAAAGACATTAAATATAACTGGGAAGTCCGCGAGGGTCTGAAAAAAGGTGTTGACGCATAGGCCAACGCCGTGAAAGTGACACTGGGACCGAAAGGTCGTAACGTGATCATCGACAAGAAATTCGGTGCGCCGCAAATCACCAAGGACGGTGTGACGGTTGCCAAGGAAATCGAGCTGCAGGAGCCCATCGAGAACATGGGTGCGCAGATGGTGAAGGAGGTTGCCTCCAAGACCAACGACCAGGCCGGCGACGGCACCACCACCGCCACCGTGCTCGCACAGGCCATCTTCAACACCGGTCTCAAGAATGTGACCGCCGGTGCCAACCCGATGGACCTCAAACGCGGTATCGACAAGGCCGTGGCCACGGTTGTCGAGAACCTCAAAGCCCAGTCTGTGGAGATCAACGACAGCCACGAGAAAATCGAGCAGGTCGCTACCATTTCCGCCAACAACGACTCTGCCGTGGGTAAGGTCATCGCCGAGGCCATGCAGAAAGTGAAGAAAGAGGGTGTGATCACCATCGAAGAGGCCAAGGGCACCGACACGTACGTGAAGGTCGTCGAAGGCATGCAGTTCGACCGCGGTTACATTTCTCCTTACTTCGTGACCGACACCGAGAAGATGGAGGCCGTCTATGACACGCCGTACATCTTGATTTATGACAAGAAAATCAGCAACATGAAGGAGTTCCTTCCGATTTTGGAGAAGGTCGTCCAAACCGGCCGTCCTATGCTGATTATCTCCGAAGATGTTGACAGCGAGGCTCTTGCCACGTTGGTTGTCAACCGTCTGCGTGGCGGTCTGAAGATCGTGGCCGTGAAGGCTCCCGGCTTCGGTGACAGAAGAAAAGAGATGTTGGAAGACATCGCCATCCTGACCGGCGGTACCGTGATTTCCGAGGAAAAGGGCTACAAACTGGAAGACGCCACCCTCGAAATGCTCGGCACGGCTGAGAAGATCACCGTTGACAAGGAGAACACCACCATCGTCAGCGGCAAAGGCGACAAGAAGGCCATCGATGCCCGTATCGCCATGATCAAGTCCCAAATCGAGAAGACCACTTCCGACTACGACCGCGAGAAACTGCAGGAGCGTCTTGCCAAAATGGCAGGCGGTGTGGCAGTCATCTATGTGGGTGCCGCTTCCGAAGTGGAGATGAAAGAGAAGAAAGACCGTTTCGATGACGCTTTGCACGCAACGCGCGCTGCCATCGAAGAGGGTATCATCCCTGGCGGCGGTGTCGCTTACATCCGCAGCATCGCCGGCATGAAGGGTTTGAAGGGCGAGAACGAGGACCAGCAAATCGGTATCGACATCGTGCGCCGCGCTCTGGAGGAGCCGTTGCGTCAGATCGCTGCCAACGCCGGTAAGGAAGGTTCCGTCATCGTGAACGCTGTGGCCAAAGGCAAAGGCGACTACGGTTACAACGCCCGTCTCGACGAGTACCAGCATATGATCGAGGCCGGTGTCATCGACCCGACGAAGGTCTCCCGTGTGGCTTTGGAGAACGCCGCTTCCATCGCCGGCATGTTGCTCACCACCGAGTGCGTGCTTGCCGAAATCAAGGAGGAAACGCCCGCAATGCCTGCCGGCGGCATGAATCCTGGCATGGGAGGGATGTACTAATAATTAGCAGTTGGAAGTAAGTAGTTAAGGGGCTCGGAAGGGCCCCTTAAAAAAAATATTTCCAATCTTGTCTAATATCATATAAATTTTATACCTTTGCAGCCGAATTTCCAAATTAAAAAAACAACAAATTAAATTAAAAAACAGTATGGATCTTCAAAAATTAATCAAACAAACTGAAGAAAAGAACCCTGGCCAACCTTTGTACAACCAGGCTGTTAGAGAAGTCCTCGAAACCATTTGCGACTTCGTGAACGAGCACCCCAAATACGATCAGTACAAGATCGTGGAGCGTTTGTTGGAACCCGAAAGAATCGTCAAGTTCAAAGTGACTTGGGTTGACGACAAGGGCGAAATCCAAGTGAACAGAGGTTACCGTGTTCAACACAACATGGCTATCGGCCCCTACAAAGGTGGTTTGCGTTTCCACCCGACTGTGACGGAAGACACGATGAAGTTCCTTGCTTTCGAGCAGACCTTCAAAAACTCCCTGACCACTCTGCCTATGGGCGGTGGCAAGGGCGGCTCCGATTTCGATCCTAAGGGCAAATCCGAGGGTGAAGTGATGCGTTTCTGCCAGTCCTTCATGACTGAGCTGCAGAAATACATCGGACCCGACACCGACGTTCCCGCTGGTGACATTGGCGTTGGCGGTCGCGAGATCGGCTTCATGTATGGCCAATACAAGAGACTCCGCGGCGAACACGTTGGCGTGCTCACCGGCAAGGGTCTTGAGTGGGGCGGCTCTCTGATCCGTCCTGAGGCTACCGGTTACGGTGCTGTCTATTTCCTGGAAGGCATGTTGGACGCTAAGAAAGACACCTTGAAGGGCAAACGCTGCATCATCTCCGGTTTCGGTAACGTGGCTTGGGGTACCGCTCTCAAACTCGCTGAGCTGGGTGCCAACCTGGTCGCTATCTCCGGTCCTGATGGTTACATCCTCGATGAGGAAGGCATCAGCACTCCTGAGAAGATCGAATACATGAACGAGCTGAACGCTACCCGTAACAACGTGGTCGCTCCGTTCGCAGAGAAGTTCGCTTCCGCGAAGTTCTTCCCGGGCAAGAAGGTTTGGGAAGTTCCTTGCGAAATCGCTATGACCTGCGCTATCCAGAACGAGCTCAACGGCGACGACGCCAAGAAGCTGATCGCCAACAACGTGAAATACGTTGTCGAGGTCTCCAACATGGGTTGCACGGCCGACGCTGTTGCTGAACTGCAAAAGGCTGGTATTTCCTTCGCTCCTGGTAAAGCCGCCAACGCTGGTGGTGTGGCTACCTCTGGTCTCGAAATGACCCAGAACGCCGCTCACCTGGGCTGGACCGCTGCTGAAGTCGATGCAAAACTGCACGGCATCATGAACAGCATTCACCAGAACTGTGTGAAGTATGGTACTGAGGCCAACGGTTACATCAACTATGTGAAGGGCGCTAACATCGCCGGCTTCATCAAAGTTGCTGACGCCATGATTGCCCAGGGCATCGCTTACTAATCGTAAGTTTGTTTGCAAGAAAAAGCACCCGCGAGGGTGCTTTTTTTGTATCTTTGCCGAAAATTTCCAACTATGGCAGAAAATGCTACCCAAGAGCCGGTGAAGATGCCCGGCAAATATGAGTTGATTGCAGACCTTGCGAAGTTCTTCCCTGTGGAGAACGCCTCCACCGTGGTGGGACCCGGTGATGATGCTACGGTGACGGATCACGATGGTAACCAGACGGTTACGTCTTCCAAAGTCTTTGTGGAAAACGTCCATTTCGACCTGACTTACTTCCCGTTGCGGCACCTCGGCTACAAGCTGGCCACGGTCGCCTTCGCGGACGTTCTGGCTATGAACGCCGCGCCGTCACAGCTGCTGGTCAACATCGCTGTTTCCGACCGTTTCGACCTGCGGATGGTCAACGAAATCCTGAGCGGGGTGGGGGCCTGCTGCGAAACGGTGCACGCCGACCTTGCCGGTCTCGACATCACCACCTCGCCGCGCGAACTGGTCATCGCCGTGACGGCCGTAGGCGAGTGCGAGCCCGCCCGTTTGTGTACCCGCAAGGGCGCGGTGGAGAACGAGCTCGTCTGCGTGTCTGGGGATTTCGCCGCGGCCTACACCGGTCTGCTGCTCCTCGAACGCGAGAAAAAGGTCTTCGAGAAGAATCCCGGTTCACAGCCCGACTTTTCCGGCAAGGACTACCTCCTGCGCCGACAACTCAAGCCCGAGCCGCGCATCGACATCATCGAAAGCCTGCGCCGCGAGGATGTTCTCCCAACGGCTATGGCCAATGTCAGCGAAGGACTGGCCGCAGCTGTAATGCAGATTTGCAAGGCCTCCCAAAAAGGATGTGTTCTATTTGAAGAAAAACTTCCGATGACCGAGCTTACTTTCGTGACGCTCAAGGATTTGGATATTGTGCATACGATTGCGGCTCTCAACGGCGGCGACGACTACGAACTGATGTTCACCATCAAACAGGCCGACTTCGAGAAGATCAAAAAGGTGGACAATGTCTCCATCATCGGCTACATCAAAGAGGAGTCCGCAGGTTATCACCTCATCACCGGTGACAACGTGCAGGTGCCGCTGCAAGCGCAAGGCTTTCAACATAATTAGTAATTAGTAATTTGCAATTAGCAATTAGCAGTTAAACGAAAAATCCTCGAACGAAGGACCATTCCCCTTCTTTTAGAAGGGGTGCCCGAAGGGCGGGGTAGTATTATAAAACATAATTCCTTGAGCAGCCCATTCCCCTTCTTTAGAAGGGGTGCCCGAAGGGCGGGGTAGTATTAGAGACAAGAGCTTGGTAGCCCAGGGTAAGGCCGACAGGCCGCAACCCTGGGACGATCAAAAACGATGAATGATACGATGAATATACGATGAACAGTAAACAACAATTCCAAATCGGTAACGTGAGCATCGGCGGGAACGCCCCGGTGGTGGTGCAGTCGATGACGAACACGGACACCGCCGATGTGGTTGCCTCTGTGGCGCAGTGCAAGCGGATGATCGACGCGGGGGCGCAGATGGTGCGTCTCACCGTGCCGTCGCTCCATGAGGTGGAACCGCTGAAGGAGATACAAAAGCGGTTGAAATCAGATGGTTACGGCGATATTCCGCTTGTGGCTGACGTGCATTTCAACCCCAAGGTGGCGGAGGCGGTGGCGACGTTCATGGACAAGGTTCGGGTGAACCCCGGCAATTTCACCGACAAGCGCAACTTCTCGCAACTCGACCTTTCCGACAGCGAATATGCCGCGCAGGTCGAGCGTATGGCGTTGCGGGCCAAACCGTTGTTCGAGATTTGCAGGGAACACGGCACGGCGCTACGCATCGGCATCAACCACGGTTCGCTCTGCGACCGCATTGTCAGTCGCTATGGGAACACACCCGAAGCGATGGTACAGTCGGCCCTCGAATGGTTGGAAATCTGCGAACAGTATGACTTTCATAAGGTGGTGATTTCCATGAAGTCGAGCAATGTGCTGACCATGATGACGGCCACCAAACTCCTTCACGACAGCATGTTGCAACAGAATATGTCCTATCCGCTACATCTTGGCGTCACCGAGGCGGGGAACGACCGGGAGGGTAGGGTGAAGTCGGCGGCCGGCATCGGTGCGCTGCTGCTGATGGGCATTGGCGACACCATCCGCGTCTCCCTCACAGAACCGCCCGAGAACGAATCACCGTTTGGCCATAAACTGTTGCATGCAATTGAAAATCTGGATGTTGAAAATCTGAATATTCAAGATGGAACCTTGATTTTTGATGATAATTCTGAGGATGAGGAACGCTGGTACTGCCGCGCCGCAGCTGCCACGGGCTATGCTCATTTCACGCACAAATTGCGTAACCTCAAACTCGTGAATCCGCATTTCTCTGCATCCCAAATTACTGATTACGAATCTCTTATCATGCAAGCCTGCCGTATCAAGATTCTCAACACCGAGTTTGTGGCGTGTCCCTCCTGCGGGCGCACGCAATACGACATCCAGTCGGTGTTCGCGGCGGTGAAACAGCGCTTCGCGGGCTATCCCGGTCTCAAAATCGGGGTGATGGGCTGCATTGTGAACGGTCCCGGCGAGATGGCCGACGCCGACTACGGCCTTGTGGGCGCCTCCCACGGCCTCGTCTGCGTCTATGAAGGCAAGAAACGCGTCTCGGAGCCGATGCTACCTGCAAACGCAATGGACATTCTTGAAAAATTGATAATTAATAATCGATAATCGATAATTGATAATCGATAATTGATAAATTGATAATGAGGAAACCCTACTCGCTTTCATGATCGTGAAACTTTTAACCTCCTAACCTTCTAACCTTTTAACCTCCTAACCTTAACCTTTAACCTTTAACCCACTAGTGTCCCGTTAAAATTGGGACGTGTTATTAATCAAAATTATCAAACAAAGTTGGCTCGTTAAAGCCAAAACGTTCTT
>JBGUPL010000094.1:0-3275 GCA_045130275.1 Bacteroidales bacterium | reverse complement strand
TACCGACTGTCGCAGGTGCGTAAGGAGATTCTGGAACAGCGAAATCTGCTGCCAAGTTCTGCCCAAGGAACTGTGATGCCAACTCTGGTAAAAGTTGACGTGATGCCTGCAGAACAGGAGCAGTTACCCGTCTCGAAAGCACCAGCAGATCAATTTTTCCACCTGCAGTATAAGGGTTCAGTGCTGGATATACCTGTGGGTACCGGCGCGGAGGACATCGCTGAGGTGTTGAAGGCGATGGGCCAATATGCTTTTTGATTCAAGCAAAATCCAGAATGTCTATGTTGCGTGTGGATATACAGATATGCGCAAGCAAATAGACGGTCTGGCTGCCATCGTGGAGCTTCAGTACAAGATGGAGTTTGACACCGAAAGTGTGTTCCTCTTTTGCGGCAGAAAAAATGATCGGATCAAGGCACTGCTTTGGGACGGATCAGGTTATGTGTTGTTGTATAAGCGACTTGCGGGCCAACAATTTCAGTGGCCACGCAGCGAAAAGGATTTGATACAGATTACCCCGCAACAATTCCGATGGCTCATGGAGGGGTTAAGCATCACACAAAAGAAAGTGATTCGTAACACAGCACCAGCAAGAATGTACTAAAAGTTTTCCACAGAGATGGAAAGAGAAAAGCTTCTAAAAGTACGAACTTTTGCAAATAAATATTGAATTTTCTCTAACTTTTTGGTATAATTAGTACAAGATCAAAACAGGAGGGATGCCGCGTGAAAGAAGATAATTTTGCCGGTATCTCTCCTGAATTACAATCGCTTGTTTCGCCGTTGAAGGCTCATATTGAAGCTCTTCAGCAGACGTTGAATAATAAGGATGCCGAGATCTCCCACCTGAAGGAAGTCATAGAGACATACCAGCGTATGCTCTTTGGCTCCAAGAGCGAGAAGACCCGTTATCTCTCCCAAATGGATCAGATGAGCCTTTTCAACGCAATTGTAGCTGCGGAAAAGGACGCCAGCCAGAAGAAATCTGCCGTTGTTGTTAAAGAACATACACGGGAAGTGCAGCCCAAGCAGAGCCGTGACGACTACATAAAGCTCATGATTGAAAGCGGTAAATTCCCTGTTGAGACGGTGTTATGCGATGTCCCTGAGGAAAAACGCTTTGACTCAGTGGGCAATCCACTGGAGTGTCTCGGCGTGGAGCATGTGAGATATGAGCTGGAGGTTATTCCTAAGCAGTACGTCATCAAGGACATTCAGGCGGCCAGTTATGGCTCAAAGCGCGACAAAGAAGGTAAACGAGCTGAAGTAGTAGAGGGCGAGGTGCCACCCGCAATCATTCCTCACAGCCCTGTTGGTGCTTCTGTCCTGACAGACACGGCCCTTAATAAGTGCGACTACGGTCTCCCGCTTTACCGACAGGAGCGTATGATGAGGGATATGGGTGTCCCTATCCGCAGAAATGTCATGGCAGGATGGTTTATCTCTACAGCGGATTTGGTACGTCCTCTGTGGGAAGTTATGAAGGACGAAATGAAAAAGCTGAAGACCATCAATGCCGACGAGACTTTTGGACAGGTACTCCATAATGCGACCGGCAATCCGCGCGCCCAATTGGATTTCTGGGCATATTGTAGCGGAAAGTGGGAGCTGATCCAGATGGCCTGTTTCGAGTACTGCTCCAGCAGGGAGGGGAAACATGCAAAACGTTTTCTGGATGGGTACACCGGCAAGATCATTACCGATGGCTGCTCATCCTATAAGGCTATTGAGCATTTGGAGCGAGGTGGATGTTGGTCGCACACAAGGCGATATTGGTATATTGCACTTCCAGCGGAACTGAAATCCAAGCGAACAAAACTTGATAAACTGGCAGATGACGCACTTCAGATTGCGAATCCAGAAGAGTGCGTCCAATTAAAATGCCTGCTTTTGATCAACGAGCTCTTTATGCTTGAGCGCCGGTATGATGCAGAAAATTTGACGGCGGATGCAAGGCTGGAACGTAGGAAGAAAGAGTGTGCACCCATTCTGGAGAAGTATTGGGAAACTGTTGAGGCCCTGGCAAAACAAAACATAACAGGCAAATTGCAAAAGGCAGTTACATATTCCCTGAACCAAAGAAAATACCTGATGAAATTCATGGAACACGGTGACATGCCGATCAGCAATAACGCTGTTGAACGGTTGATTCGCAATCTTGTGATCGGACGCAAAAATTGGCTCTTTTGCGACACCGAGGATGGTGCCCAGGCCGTTGCTACATTGTATTCCATCATCGTGACCGCTCATGTTAATGGCCTGGATGTTCGCTCCTACTTTGAGTTCGTGATCAGATCTATGGCGGCAATAGCGAATAGGAAACAACTTCCGACAGAGCACGAGCTCAGAGAACATGCGGTGAAACTCCTGCCATGGAACGATGAAATGCAAGATCGTTTTCTTGCAGAAGACCCATTTGCTCACAAACCATATACAGCAAAGTCTAAGGCGGTATGGTAAGTTTGTCCATGCCGCTATTTTATTGACCGCTTACGGTCAAACAAGGGATCGAACTGATTGCGGATGCGGTCTGCGACGGTAACGCCAAAGGCGTTCAGATATTGCGTGACGGTGCCGACCTGCGAGAATCCGTCCGACGCAGCGGAATCCGCGCCGGGGATTCGGATGCTTCCATCCTTCAGCCCGCGTTCCAGCACGTCCACGATGTTCCTGTCCTCCGGCATGAGCGAAAGCGCCCAGGCGTCCATACTGCTTTTCAGTGCGTACACCTTCATGCGGCGCAGGGAACCATCCGCAATCAGGGCCTCCAGAAGCTGCTCCCGAAACGCCGGGATCAGCGGGGCCGCCGTTTTGCGGTCAAGCTCCTCGAAGAGCCGCTCCCGGTCTCCGGCCGGGCAGAAGATGTAGCAGGTTCTCGGCTGTTCGGGGCTTTCTATATCTTCCTGTTCCTCCTTGCTTTCTGCGCTGATTGCCTCCTGGGCCTGATCGTTTGCCATCAGGGTGGCGGTCGCGTAGACGCCGTCGTGAGCGAGCTGCTTTGTGTAGCCCTTGCGGATACACTGAAAGCGGATGCTCTCGTCTCTGACCGTCGCCTCGATCGTCGCGCCGCCGTGCATGGCCGCAGCCATGGCGTTCACCATCTCCGGATAACCACCGAAGCGGATCGCGGTCATGGTTCGTTCTCCTTTCGACTCATCCAGCACGAGCGTGTCCGCATAAGCGGTCAAGTAAACGGTAAAAAACCCGTACCTACCTGAACACAGCGGTATCTGAGATAATGAGTCGGGAAGTGTTGCCACTTTGCGAAAAGTGGT
>JBGUPL010000093.1:0-43406 GCA_045130275.1 Bacteroidales bacterium | reverse complement strand
GGATGAGCACCGCCTCCACCGGCTGACCGAGCTGCAGGTTCAGGTAGAACGTCTGACCGTTGCGGATGTGCTCCGGCTGGCCGTCCGCGAATTTGAAGTCGGCCTTGAACTTGCCGTCGCGGACCTCGGGATAGACCTTGCGTATCAGCACGTTGCACTTGCCGCCCTGCCGCTCGAAGTCGGCCTCCAACCCCGCTGTCACCCGGTCGATGTAGTGCTCGTCAATCAGGGCTTCGATCTTGTAGTTGTCCTGATTGTTGATCTGTCCGACCTTGCTGCCCATCGCGACAGACTGTCCGAGCACCACATCCACCAGGCCCAGCTCGCCGTCAATCGGGGCTTTGATGGTGAGATTCTCCTTGCGTTTGCGTATCATCTGCATGTTAAGTCGCATGTTTTCCAGACTCTCTCGCATCTGCCGGATTTCCACCGACCGGTAGAGGCTGTCTTGCTTGGCGCGGTTCTCCACCAGCCTGAGGCGGTCTTGGGCCAGTTGGTAATCCTCCTCGGCCTGCAAAAACAGCTCCTTGGCGATGAGGTTGTCCTGATAGAGAGACTTTTGCGACTCGTAGGTGCGTTTCTTGCGGCGCACCTCCATCTGCAGCTGCAGTTTCTCCTGCTGGAGGCTCAGCTTCTGCTGTTCCATCTGGATCATCGTGTTGCGGAGGATGTTCTCCTTCTCGGCGAGGTCGGCCTCAGCGTTGAGGATCTGCATGTCGAGACTCTCGTTGCTGAGGATCAGGATGACGTCTCCCTCGCGGACGTGTGCGCCCTCCTCCGAGACGATTGCCTGCACCACGCCGCCCTCCAACGGGCTGAGCTGCACAGTGGTCATCGGCACCACGCGCCCGCTGATGCGGATGTAGTCGTTGAACTCGCTGCATCGCACCTCGCTGATGGTGAGGTTGTTGTCGCCAACACGCAGCTTTCGCGCATCGTCGCGCAGTGCCAGCCACCCGATGAAGACGAGCAGCAGTGCCCCGCCCCAATATGGCAGCGCCTTGCGGGTGAAAAGTTTGCGGATTCCTTTTTTTTGCTCTATCACTCTATCCATAGCTTTTGTTTTTGACTGCCCCACACTGAGGCTTCGTCTTGTGTGTCAGGCCCCACACTGCGCTTCGCTTGTGTGGAGTTAATTGCACTTCGTGCGTTTTGCCTCTTCGAGGCTGCTCAAGGAAGCGATGCCAAAAGGATGCCAAAACCGTAATGTGCTGATTGTAAAATAGTCAGCGAAAGGTGGCGAAGGGGAAGTGTAAGAAAATCTTACAGCGGGTGTAAGGGATGTTTACAAAAGGATGGTTGGTGTTTCCTTTTTTTTTATTTTTGCAGCGTCATTTGGCACGGTTTGACCATACAATGCCATGTTCTTGGGAAGAGCAGAGAACACTTAAAGACAAACAGGAAACCACATGGGGTGTAAGCGTAGCGCGTAGGCGGAAGGCACAAAGATTAATTCTTTAGCGGGGTTCGCTCCCGTTCCCATAAAAGTTTTCTGGAATTTACGACGGCGGTCCTCACTGGGAGCGCCGTTCTTATTTCCCAAAATTTCTTCTTGTAGTTATAATTAAGTGTGACGACAGCGACGAATCTCTTTCCTTCGGAATTGCTTGCAACCAAATTCAATGCATCATTTGGTGCTTGGCGTATCTCTCCAAAAGTCGATACTATCAACTTGACAAAGTCTATTGCCGATATACCAAGAGTGTCAAGTTCCACCCGATGTTTCTTGTTTATATGCTCAACATGTCGGTTGTCAATCATGATGTCAGCACATTTCACATGTGCCTGCCTCGCAATAGACATAGGGATTCTACCCACCTTGAGATATCCTGTTGTATGTGATTCTAGTTTAGTGCTCATGGTTTTCACCTTCGTTTTCAACGTCTTTATCATACTCTCGATTAAACAATTGTTTTAATGATTAACACGGCAAAAATACAACAATTCCTTGATATGACCAACGCCAGAATTATATTATTTTTCAAATAAGTAACTATCTGTTCATTATTTGATATATTTCTGCATTTATTGTGTGTTTTTTTGCATATTTGGGAGATAATTAATTTTTTATCTTTGCCCTGCCAATTCGAACTGACGTTTTCGCTAGACGGCTGGCGGACATTTGTTTAACCTTATATCCAATAGTAATGAATAACAAAGCACATAATATCCGCTTTTATTTGATAGTGATTGCCCCTATTCTTTTATTCGAATCATGTACACATTCTGACTTGAATATCAAGTATGGCGTTGCTTTTAACCAAGTACGCCAAAACGTCGGTTTGTCAGTCTTGGACCCAACCTGGAGATATAACGAAGCTGTCGGCGTTTTAGGGGGAAGCTGGCTAAATCCTATTTGTCCTAAAGACAGTCCTTGCTATTACAAAAAAAGTTTTCTCTGCGATAAAGATACAACATTAATATGGGAACAGGACATGTATCAAGGTCCCAACCAATATACAACTGTCGATGGTACTTTCAATGAAGAACTATGTATCACGTATTATTTCAAAGATAAGTACCTGAAATATCAATGGACAAAGGGACTTCCCCATAAGGACAGCAAGTTTTGTTATGAATGTTTCGACGAAATCACTTCAACAGAGGCAGATTCCTTGTTAACAGCATGGAATCTCAAATAATTCATCATTCATCATTCTGAATTCTGCATTTTTAATTGAAAATAGTACCTCACCACCCACGTCTTCAGAAACAACTGCAGCTTCGCGTTGAGCAGTTCGGCGGTGGCGTTCAGGTGGTTGTCGGCGACGGTCCGGTAGTCGAGGGCGGAGATGAGCCCTTGCTCGAACTGTCTGGCACTCAGTGTGTAGAGCTGTTGCTGGAGGGCGGCGTGCTGCTCGGCCTGACGAAGGGCGGCGGCGGCCCCGTCGCGGTCGGCGAGGGCACGGTGGATTTCGGCCTCCACGGTCTGCCGGGCCTGCGCGTATCGGGCTTCCGCACGGTCGCAGTCGTTGCGCCGACGCGCGATTTCCGTCTGCCGCGACAATCGGTCGTAAATCGGGATGCTCAGCGACAACTGCACGTACTCGCCGCCGTTGTCGGAGAGTTGCCTCCAATAGGGAACGGGCACGTAGTCCGTGCGCCCCGGGTAGGTGAAGTAGGTCGAGGACCATCCGCCATACAGCGACAGCGACGGTAGCAGCTGCCACTTCGCGGTTTTGAGGGCGAGGCGGGCGGTCTGCCGCTCATTTTCGGCTATGATTACGGCCGGCAGACGCTCAGCCACCCGACTCACCTCCATTGCACGTACCGCATCCGACAGCACCGTGTCCATCTCCACATCCGTGACGGAGAACGGCTGTTCTGTCGGATATAACATAATGTCTTTCAACGTGATATAGGCGTTCTGAAGTTGGTTCTCACAGACGATGAACCTGTACCTGCGGTCGGAGAGGTCTGCCTCCATCTGCAGCACATCCGCCGGCGATTTCTGCCCCAACTCCCTCTGCCGTTGCGCGAGCCGCAAGGCCGCCTCCGCCGTCTCCGTCTGTGACTGTAGCGTTTTCAACAACTCCGTGTAATAGAGCACATTGCAGTAGGCTTCCATCGTGGCGAGCCGGATCCGGTCTTCGCTCTGCTGGATTCTCGTCACGCCCGTTGACTCCGCCAGTTTCGTGATTTTCAAGTTGTTGACTGCTCTGAATCCGTTGAAGAGGGTGATGCCGGCAGAGATACCGTAACCATTGTGGAAGGAGGTGGTGGTGCTGTAGGTGTTCGTCTCGGGGTCGATGGAGCGGCCGAAGTTGGAGTAAGCGTAAACATCGCCGCTGACTAACGGAGTGAAGGCGTTAAGGATGGCGTTGCGGCGGGAGAGCTGCGCGTCGCCGAGGTCGGCCTGCAGCACGCGCATTTCGGCCGAATGCGACAGCGCGTAATGGATGCAATCGCGCAGGGTCATCACCGCCGTGTCCTGCGCGTACGCTGCCCCGAACACCATCATCAACAGGATTATTATCGTTCTTTTTGTCATTTCCTTTCGTTTGTTGCCTGTGTAGAGACGCAATGCATTGCGTCTCTACGGTGACCGATTGCCGATGTAGAGACGTGCCATAGCGCGTCTCTACAATTCGAAAAGAACCATGCCAAAAGGATGCCAAAACCGTAATATGCTGGTTGTTAGATAGTCAGCACATTACGGTTTACAAATAGTGTAAGAAAATCTTACAGGAGGTGTAAGCCTATTTTACAAAGGGTCACATTTTCTTGCAACCCAACGTCACGCATCCCAACTTATCGGCCCATCACCATCACTTTCCGCGGCTTGAAACCGTTGATGCGCAAGATGTAAACTCCCGCGGAGGGCAAACGGTAGTGTCCGTCGGCACTCAGGCTACTCATGACGAGGCGGCCGGTAAGGTCGTAAATCTCCAAAGAGTGACCTTCCGCGCCGGAAATGTAGAGC
This sequence comes from Bacteroidales bacterium, assembly GCA_045130275.1. Taxonomy (GTDB): domain Bacteria; phylum Bacteroidota; class Bacteroidia; order Bacteroidales; family WCHB1-69; genus F23-D06. The sequence goes on along the minus strand of JBGUPL010000093.1, from coordinate 38,983 downwards.
TGTAGCCCGTTTGACGCCACCGTGTATCCCATGGCGTCCGCGTATGAGGGCACGGAAACGGAATCTTCCGCGACTTCTATAGAGAAACCATTTAAGAATAGCGTTGCGGCAAGAGTGGCACAATTATGGTGACGCACCGCAATACGCACGGTCTGCCCCTGGAAATTATCCAACGGCAACAAAAAGTCCACATCTTCCATCGCTAAATAGGTATAGGTACCGAGTACGGTGGTGAAATCCGTTGTTTCGCTGCCCGAAGTGGACAACAAAATCGAGCAGTCTTGAGAGCCGGCCATATTGAGGCATTTGGTGGATATTTTGGCCTTTAAGCGCTGGTTCACTTGAATGGCCGGACTGACCAGCCAGTTGTCCAAATTGGCAGCGTTTGGCCCTGTGCCTAATGATGCGATAGAGGCTGGAAATTTCGCCCAGTTAGAGCCATCCCCATCGGCGTCTATCAGTTTCCAGCAGGTGAAGTTCTCGTCAAACTCCGCTGTCCACGGGAAATCCATGATGGTATCGCAATCCTCGTAACTGACTTGGGAGAACAAGGCGATAAAGGTGGTGTCGCAGGTGACATTGACGGTGCGGGGATTGTCGGTGACACCGTCTTCCCATGCCACGAAAATGTGGTTGGTGCTCGGAATGGCCGTGATGGTATGCGTTCCTTCCACCACCACGCCGCCTCCTTCCACACAGCCGAAAACGTCCGTTTCAGAAAAGGCGTTGAGCAGCCAAGTCGAGGTGTTGACGGGCAGTCCGCCGAAAGCGTTCACCTTGCCGTGCCCCCAAATGTTGTTGGGCGTTGACACGCAATTTCCAGTGTAGCGGTCGTTGCGGGCTGTGCTGAGCAGGATGGCCCGTGCTGAGTCGATGCCCAGCGAGGGGTTGTGCTGCATCCAGAGAGCGATGACGCCCGCCACCACCGGCGCAGACATCGAAGTGCCAGAATTGGCGTAGTATTTCTCCGTGACTCCGTTCCACATGATGGTGTCGTAAATGATACCTGCGCCGTTTAAAGAGTCATAACGGTTGCAGGCCGCTGCGATTTCGCTGCCAGGCGCGGTGATGTCGGGCTTCGCGCGTCCGTCAATAGTGGGCCCCATGGAAGAGAAGATGGATATGTCACCAATGTTCTGGTCTGTAATCCCTGATTGAAAAAGGCCGGTGTAGGTGGAGTAGCTGAGTTTGGTCGCGTAGGATCCAACGGAAACCACTTTGTCGGTGTTGGCACCGAAACCGCTCACCGTGTAATGGGAATCTCCGGACACCGTTCCGTCCACCAGCTCCGTGGCTTGGAACGTGCGGTTGTCGCACCACGCGTGAACGGTGGCCACGGTGTCGCAACGCACGATGAGGATCAGCTGATGCTCTTCGGGAGTGGTGCCGACCTTGAAGTATGCATGATAGCGATTGTTGAGGGTGTCTAACTGCGACAGTTTAAATTGGCAAGTCAACGTGTCGCTGTTGTCGGTCAGGAGATTCGTCATGATAGCTGTGTCGGCACCCGTGGCAAAAAAGCCGGTGAAATCGACCTGCTCGCTTGTGTTGGAGTTCACCAACGCGAGAGCCACGCTGAAATTCCGGTCACCCCAAATGTCCACCTCTCCGTCATTGATTTGAAATGCTTCTCGCAACAGTCTGGTGGTGAGGATGGTGTCCGCGGGAGAAAACGACTTCTCGAGGTGAACCAGCTTTTGACCGTCGTTGCCGGCGGATGTCACCAACACCAAGCTGTCGGCATGCTGCGCCATCAACGACTTGACGAATAGATCCTCGTCATCAGTGCCGTCGTGAGGTCCCATCTGCGAACCGAAACTCATATTGATCACGCAGGGCTTGCCCACGGATTGTGCGTAAGAATGAACGTAATTGATGGCATCGATAACGTTGGATATATTGAGCTTGACGGGGACAAAGACAAGGTCGGCACCCGGAGCGATACCTTTGTATGTCGCGCCATCACCGTAGGGGGCGCCGCACCCGGCCGCGATGCTCGCCACGTGGGAACCGTGCGACTTTTTCCTGTCGTCCGTCTGGGCGGCCATCATCTGCGACTCGGTGGTGTATTCCGAACCGTAGCCATAACCGGTGGGGGCGGTGCCGGTGGAATCTTTCTGATTCCACACTCTTTTCACGCGCAGTGTGGTGCCGGTGGCATCGTAGAATGCCGGATGGCAATATTGAAAGCCGTCATCGAGGATGCCCACCACCACACCGCTGCCGTCATAGCCCTGCGGCAGGTTCATTCCCGCGTGGATCATGTCGATGCCCAAATTCGGGCGGACGTTGTCCAGCATCAGGTGCTGTTCTCCTCCTATGTTGATGGAGGAACAGACACCCGATTCCACCAACTCGGCGAAACGGTTGACAGGAATCATCGCGGTGGCCAGATTACCCGACACGACGCCCACGGTCACATCGTAGGCGGACAGATCCTGGGCCGTTTTGTCCGGGGCAAGGGCAATAATGGCCGAGACTTTCCCCTGCACAAGGCCATATTCGCGTTGCAGTTTAGCATACGCGGACGACTTGGCGGAGCGGTCAGTCGTGGCCTCCGCTTGTTTTAACTGATAGAGGAATTGTGCGCTCGTCGCCGACAACCCCTTGGCGGAAAAACCTTTCGCCTCCCCCTTCGGCTTAGCCGTATAATCCAATTTAACCTGCGAGAAACCCGCAGATACAATCACAAGTAAAACTAAGAGTACAACTGTTCTTTTCATAGTATATTCAGTATTATTTTACATTCTACATTCTTCATTCAGCATTCAGCATTCATAATTCTTAATTCTTAATTCATAATTAAAAATCACGGTGCCATATTGTAATACTCCTCCAGCATATCGTCCTCCATCTGCGCGAGCGTGGCATTGATGTAGTGTTTCAGCAAATACTTGTCGCCGTGACTGTTGCAGATACGACGCAAGGCTTCGTTGACCTCGCGGACCGTGCCCACACACTCGAAGGGCTTGATCTTGGAAAGACCGGAAAGCTCGTCAAAGGTCTGCTCCAAAGTCGCATCATCCAGCAAATCGTGCCCGAAAATCTCCTGTAGTTTTGCCTCCGGGATGAACGGCGAGAGGATGATGTAGGCGAAGAGGCATTTCGGGCAATGTCCGCACCATTTGTTCTCCTTGCTGCCGACGTTGCAGCTCTTGAAGACAGGGAAATACTGCGGGTATTGAGCAAACCGTTCGGCAATCTGCAGCTCGTTGAGCGGACGCAAGTGGCTGTAATAGTGGTTGCTGTCGCCCATCCAGTCGTGGACGTAGTCGCGGAAATCAGTCTCGAACTCCAACGACTTGGAATACTGGTGGTTGATGTTGGTGCCGGGAACGGTCGGCTCGTTCGCGCTCGACTCGTTCGAGAGGGCCACATCGCGGATGCCCGTGACCGCGCTGAGCAGCACGGTGTAGAAGGCCAGCATCGCGGAGAAGGGCGTGTGTCCGTTCAGGTAGCCGTTTGCGTTGAGTTCCAGCAATTTCGGGTCGATTTGGCGGTGCAGAACCAGAATCTGTTCTTCGCGCTCGAATCCGGCCACACGGGCGCAGTCGAGGGTCGCGCCGCGCGGGTTGATGATGAACGGCACCACCTTGCGGGTCGTTCGTAATTCTTCCAGCGTCACCACCGAATCCTTGCCCCCACCAATAGGAACAATCACGGAATCAGTGTCTTCCGCCTTCGGGTAGGACAACTCCCCTACCGGCTTGGCAGCTTCCGGGAAGGCGAAGTTCATGAACTGCAGATGGTCGGTTTCGATGCTGTTCTTGTACATGAACTCGCCGAGTCCGTACCAGTAGAGCTTGCGCCACCACCACTGCTGATCCTCGTTCAACGAGAAAGGTTTCACTAAAATGGTCGGGCTGCAGGTGCATTTCCAGTAGCTGATCAGCTCGATCATACCGATGTGGAAAACGATGCCCTCCAACTGTTTGAGGTCGAAGCTGTTCCAGTCAGGTGTATGCTTTCCGGCGGACAGCACCATTTTGGGCGAGAAGTGTATCTCCTCCCCTATCGAAAAATGGAAAACGAGGTGCAAGTCCCCGTTTTCGATGTTGTATTGGTATCCCTCGTATGTAAAAACGGGGAATTTTTCTCTTAAATCGTCGAATTTCGCGTTCATAATTACTTTTACTTGGTCTTCCGCACCGGTTCGCAGGTGAGCCCGATGCCCAACTTCTTGAAAATCTTGTGGTCCACCTCGCTGAGCATGACAGTGGTGTGCGCCTGACAGCCATCGAGCTGCGGCAAGCACTCCAAGGCACGGCGGCAGTTCTCGTCGTTGAGACTGAGCATGGAAAGGGCCACCAACACTTCATCGGTGTGAAGACGCGGGTTGTGGCCGTGCAGGAAGCTGACCTTGGTCTTCTGGATCGGCTCGATCATGGCCTGCGGGATCAGCTTGACCTCATGGTCGATGCCCGCCAGGTGCTTGGTGGCGTTGAGCAGCAGTGCCGCGCTCGGTCCCAACAGGGTGCTCGTCTGGGCGGTGATGATGGTGCCATCAGCGAGTTCGATGGCGGACGACGGCACGCCGCTATCCTCCTTGCGCTTCCGCGCCGCCATAATGGTCTTGCGATCGTCCACTGTCACTTGCGCCCGCTTGAGCAACAACGAGATTTTGTTGACCTCTTGTTCGGTGGATTTGCCGTCCAACACATTGCAAAGGGCGGTGAAATAGCGACGGATGATTTCGTCTTTGGAGGCCTCGCAGCAGGCATCGTCGTCGGAAATGCAATAACCGGCCATGTTCACGCCCATGTCGGTGGGCGATTTGTAGGGGTTTTCGCCGTAGATGCCCTCGAAAATGGCGTTCAGCACCGGGAAAATCTCCACGTCGCGGTTATAGTTGACGGCCATTTTGCCGTATGCCTCCAGATGGAACGGGTCGATCATGTTGACATCATCGAGGTCGGCGGTGGCGGCTTCGTAGGCGATGTTGACAGGGTGCTTCAACGAAAGGTTCCAAATGGGGAAAGTCTCGAATTTAGCATAACCGGCCTTAACACCACGTTCGTTCTCCTGGTAGAGCTGGCTCAAACAGACGGCCATCTTGCCGCTGCCAGGCCCGGGGGCGGTCACCACCACGAGCGGACGGGTGGTCTCCACATATTCGTTCCGCCCAAAACCGGCGGGCGAGTCAATGAGCTCGACATTGGTCGGATAGCCTTCAATCAGGTAGTGATAATAGACTTTGATACCCAAGCGTTCCAGCCGCTTACGGTAAGCCATCGCGCTGGCCTGGCCGTTGTAGTGCGTGATCACCACACCGCTGACCAGAAAGCCGCGGGCAATGAAAATGTCGCGAAGCCGCAGCACGTCCTCGTCATAGGTAATGCCGAGGTCGCCGCGGATCTTGTTCTTCTCGATATCGACGGCGCTGATGACAATGACGATCTCCGCATCGTCTTGCAACTGCGTGAGCATCCGTAACTTACTGTCAGGTTGGAACCCCGGAAGCACACGGCTGGCATGGAAGTCGTCATACAACTTCCCGCCGAATTCCAAATAAAGTTTGTCGCCAAATTTCGCAATGCGCTCTTTGATGTGCTCTGACTGAATTTTCAGATATTTCCCGTTATCAAAACCTATTCTCATAACCAGATGATTTTCAACATGAATACGGGATGCAAAAATAACATTTTTTCGGAAACAACAGCTACCGATTGACTTTTTTCAAATATCTTCAAAAAAAAGTAGCAGATGTTCAAAAAAATCTGCAATATTTTCGCCGTCTGATGGGAACACTACATCTTTTCCGGCACCTCAATGCCCAACAATCTCATACCGCTGCGCAGTACAAGCGACACCCAGCGGGAGAGTTTAAGACGCAAGAGCCGTTTCGCCGCATCCTCTTCCTTGAAAATCGGGGTGTCCTGGTAGAAATGGTTGAACTGCTTGGCCAGATCGTAACAGTAATTGGCGATGAGCGCGGGACTAAAGTTGTCACCCGCCGAAAGCACCGTCTTCGGGTATTGGTACAACAGGTTGATCAACGTCTTTTCTTCCTCATTCAGAGAAAGTTGCGGCAACTTGGCAGCGAGGTCGATGCCGTTTTCCGCGCCCTTGCGCAGCATCGAGCGGATACGGGCGTGTGTGTATTGGATGAACGGCGCCGTGTTGCCGTTGAAGTCGATGGATTCCGCCGGGTTGAAGAGCATGTTCTTGGCCGGATCCACCTTGAGAATGAAATATTTGAGGGCGCCCAAACCAATCATTTCATACAGTTTGTCGGCCTCCTCGGGGGTGAACTGGAACTTGCCCAACGCCTCGGTGCTGCTCTTGGCCTCGGCATACATGTCGTCCATCAGGTCGTCGGCATCAACTACCGTGCCCTCCCGGGATTTCATCTTGCCCGACGGCAGCTCCACCATCCCGTAGGAAAGGTGATAGATGAAGTCGCCGAACTGTTTCTCTAACTTCTTGGACAACACCAACTTAAGAACATCAAAGTGATAGTTTTGCTCGTTGCCGACCACGTAGATCATCTTCTGCGGGTGGAACTCTTCGTAACGCAGCTGCGCAGTGCCGAGGTCCTGCGTCATATAGACGGAAGTGCCGTCCTTGCGCAGCAACACTTTCTCGTCCAAGCCCTCGCCGGTGAGATCGACGCGCACGGAGCCGTCCTCGTGACGGTAGAACGCGCCCTTGTCCAGGCCTTCCTGCACCAAACTCTTGCCCAACAGATAGGTCTGTGACTCATAATACGTTTTGTCGAAATGGATGCCCAGCCGTTCGTAGGTTTGGTCGAAGCCGGCATAGACCCAGCCGTTCATCTTCGACCACAACTCGCGGACCTCCTTATCACCCGCTTCCCACTTGCGCAACATCTCACGAGCTTCCAAAATCAGCGGGGCTTTGTCTTTTGCTTCGTCTTCCGTAAGACCTTGTTCTATAAGCTCTTTCTGCTCTTGTTTATAGTGTTGGTCGAAGACAACATAATACTTTCCGACGAGGTGGTCGCCCTTCATGCCGGAGCTTTCCGGAGTTTCGCCGTTGCCGTACTTCAGCCACGCGAGCATCGACTTGCAGATGTGGATGCCGCGGTCGTTGACGAGGTTGACCTGCACCACCGGGTGTCCGCACGCTTTGAGGATCTGCGACACGGAGTGGCCGAGCAGGTTGTTGCGGATATGTCCGAGATGCAACGGCTTATTGGTGTTCGGCGAGGAGTACTCGATGAGCACAGGTGCTTCCTCCCGGGTCGGATTCAACCCATAACCTTCATTGTCGGACTCTTGTTCCAACAAATCCATCCAAAACGACTCTTTGACCTGCAGGTTCAAATAGCCTTTCACTACATTGAAATCCTGGATACAGTCCAGATTCTCAAGCAGTTGCTGCCCGATTTCCGCACCCAATGCATCGGGCGACTTGCGGGCGACTTTCACCCAAGGAAAGACGACCACGGTGAGGTCGCCGATAAAACCCTTGCGAGTGGGCTGCACGAGGGCGGGATCGGCCTCTATATCGATGCTATACAGTTTCTTTAAGGCATTTTGTAATGCGGTGGCGATTTGGAATTCTAATTTCATAAGGTTAGAGGGTTAATGGGTTAGAGGGTTAATATAATGATAGGGGCGAATAATTATTCGCCCCTACATTTTTAATTTTTAATTCTGAATTCCGAATTATTCGAAGGAAATCAATTCCACATCGAAGATCAGGGTGGCACCGCCGGGGATCATGCCGCCTGCACCCTGCTCGCCGTATGCGAGGTTGTAGGGGATAAAGAGACGGTATTTTGAGCCAGGGGTCATCAGCTGCAGTCCTTCCGTCCAGCCGGGGATCACCTGGTTGAGGCCGAAGGTGATGGGCTCGCCGCGCTCCACAGAGGAGTCGAAAACAGTGCCGTCGAGAAGTTTGCCGGTATAGTGGACCGTCACTCTGCTGGAAGCCGTCGGGTGTTCGCCCTTGCCCTCTTGCAGCACCATATACTGCAGACCGGAAGCGGTTTCCTTCACACCGGGGTTCTTCTTGTTCTCTTCGAGGAACTTCGCGCCCTTGGCAATCTCAGCGGCGCTTGCGCTCTGTTTCTTGGCTTGCATATCCGCCTGTAAATCAGCGAAAATCTGCTGCATCTGCTCATCCGTGAACTTGTTGGTTCCAGCGTATGCATCCTTGATGCCCTGCACAAAAGCATCGTAATCCAGTTCAATGCCGTCGCGGCTCATGCCGTCGCCAACGTTATGACCGATGGCGTAGCTAAATTTCTGTTGGTTTGTCATTTCAGTTTGTGATTTTGCGGAAAACCCCATGCCTAAGAGCATCAAAGTCATTCCAAGTGTGATAATTTTTTTCATTTCTATTTCTTTTTTAATTTTATACGAATCACTGGACGTTTTTCACCGCCCGAAGTTTAGGCTTTATTTTAGCGGCCGCAAAGATACATTTTTTTTGGGTACGGTGAAATCGGGATTGCGTATTTGAAATTTATGTACCTTTGCGCTTTCATCTCAAAAAGTCTAACAATATGATAAAAAGAACCTTATTGTTCCTCGCAGCTACCCTGGTGGCTGTCTTCACCGCCGAAGCCCAGCGCTGGCTGATTTACGAGACTTTCTCCGACGGCAGTCCCGACACGTCGCGCACCCTCGTGGCGACCTCCCCGAACCAGAACGCCGCCCTCATCAGCTCCGCGGATCCCGAAGAGGCCAACCCCATCCCCGGCATCGCGAAGCACTTCACCTATATCGACTACAAGCGCGACACGGTTTTCTATCAACTTTACTATTCAAAAGATGAGAAATACTACACAGGATACAGCCTCAACAACGGCAACGAATACACATTGGAGAAAACCGAGAAACTCAACGGCTATAATTGCAAGAAATACACAACCAGCCTCTTTTCCAACAAGATGGAAATCTGGGTCACGGAGGATTTGAAGAACCATCGCGGCACGCCTTCCGCCTCGTTCGGAAACCTCCCAGGCGTGGTCGTGCAGATTGTCCGCAACGGCAACACCACCACGCGGTTGGCTTCCGTGGAGAAATACAAGGACGTTGAGCTGATCATTCCCGACAATCTCGGGCAATACACCGACCGCCGCGCCATCAGCAACCTCGAAAAGGAGAAGCTCGTCATCACCATCCCTGTTTTCCGTGACGCGCAGATCTGTTTCAACCCGAAATTAGAGAAGGCGAGGACGATTCCGTACGACACCACCCTCCCCTACTCCAACGGCACCATCATTCTTAAACGAATGAACCTCAAACAGTTACCTCCTCATTATCAGATTTTCGCGGAGCTTACGGAGCAGTCCAACGGTGACGCCTACGACCGCACGGGCTCCATCTTCGTGATCCCCGCCTCGCAGAAGGTCAACTTCCTCAACGCGCTGATCGACAGCGTGGGCGTCTTGCCCGTCTTCACCGACAAAAACGGCGCACAATACCAGGGCATCAAACTCGAGAACGGATACACTCCGTTGGTGGAGCTGGTCCGCTTTTTCACCCCGTTCGGCGTGCACCACTTCAACCAGTACCGCTCGCTCAACGACAAGGAATGGGAGGACGCCGCCTATTACAAGCAGGATGTCAGCGACTTGCGGCAGTATCTGCAGGGCGACGTCTATATCGGGGCGTTCATCGGCAACTACGACGCCGGCGGTCACAAGGTCACCCTCGACCTCAAGGCCTATCCCGAAAGCTACGAATGGACGGGAAGTGCCGACGAATACTGCTGGACCCTACCTCTCTTCAACACCTGCAACGTGATGGAGATGTCGGGGCAGAACTACGGCACGCTTTTCGGCACCGACAGTCTGACGGTGACGTTTACGGTTCCCGAGGGGCTTTCTTCGCTGCGTTTGCGCTACATCAGCACGGGGCACGGCGGTTGGGACACGGGCGACGAGTTCGTGCCGAAGGAGAACGTCATCCTCATCGACGGGCAGCCGCGTTTCCGTCACACACCGTGGCGCAGCGACTGCGGCACCTTCCGGGTCTTTAACCCCGCGTCGGGCAACTTCTGGAACGGTCTCTCCTCTTCCGACTACTCTCGTTCGGGTTGGTGTCCCGGCACCGCCACGCAGCCGGTCTATTTCGACCTCACAGGGCTCACCCCCGGCAAACACACCCTCACCGTCGCCATCCCACAGGGCCAGCGCGAAGGCAGCTACTTCAGTGCCTGGAACGTCTCTGGCGTGCTAATTGGGAAGAGGAAGTAGTGACTATTGTGTAGTTAGTAGTTAATTAGGGAAAAGTCTAAGTCTAAGTCATAGTCTAAGTCTAAGTCTAAGTCTAAGTCATAGTCTAAGTCATAGTCTAAGTCATAGCCTAAGGTTTCATGTCTCTCGCCAGTGAAAAACTAAAGGCCAACAGCCAACAGCTAACAGCCAACAGCTAACAGCCAATAGCTAACAGCTAACAGCCAACAGCCAACAGCCAACAGCCAATAGCTAACAGCCAAAAAAAGGGGAACCACACCGGCTCCCCTTAATTCTTAATTCTTAATTCTTCATTCTTAATTCTTAATTCTTCATTCTTAATCCTCCATTTCCAAGATTTTCCGGAACAGCGGGTTGTAGGGTTCCGCTTCGACGAGGACCTGGTTGTGCGTGACCGGGTGGTCGAACCAGAGCCGGCGGGCGTGGAGACAGATGGAAGCATCTTGCTCGGGCCGTTTGGCGCCGTATTTCAGGTCGCCTTTGATGGGATGACCGATGTGCGCAAGCTGCGCCCGAATTTGGTGATGGCGACCCGTGTGCAGTTCCACTTCCAACAGTGAATAACGGTCCGAATGAGCCAGAAGTTTGTAGTCCAACTCAGCATATTGCCATTTATCTTTTTCTGTATCAGAGATATACGTTCTGTTTTTTTCTTGATTTTTTTGAACGTAATTCACCAGTTTCTGTTCGGAGATGGCCGGTACACCTTCCACTATCGCCCAATAGAATTTATGAATCTCATGCGCCTTCAACAGTTTGTTCATCCGGTCGAGCGCCTTGGAGGTGCGCGCGAATGCGATAGCACCGCTCACAGGCCGATCAATCCTGTGGATCAACCCGCAGAAGACGTTGCCTTCCTTCTGTTTCTGCACACGAATATAATCACGCACTTTCTCCACTAAGGGCATATCCCCAGAATCATCGCCTTGCGCCAGCTCGCCGGCCAACTTGTTGACAATGATCAGATGGTTGTCCTCGTAAAGGATACGCTTGGTGAAAGTCTCCAAAGGATCAGTACTGTTCTGATTCATTCGGGAAGGTGTTTTCTTTCACATCGGAGATATAGTGTTCGATGGCGCCCACAATTTCTTCGCTCAGATTGAGGTAGCGGCGCAGGAAACGGGGGGTGAACTGCTGGGTGATACCCATCATGTCGTGGAAAACGAGCACCTGACCGGAAGTGTGGCGACCCGCGCCGATGCCGATGGTCGGGATTTCCAGACTTTCCGTCACCTCTTTGGCAAGGGAAGCGGGTATCTTCTCCAAAACCAGTCCGAAACAACCGTGCTCCTGCAACAGCAGGGCATTCTTGCGCAACTGGTCGGCCTCCTCCTCGGAGGTGGCGCGCACGGCGTAAGTACCGAATTTATTGATAGATTGCGGGGTCAAGCCGAGATGACCCATCACGGGGATGCCCGCGCTAAGGATGCGGTCGATGGACTCGATGACCTCCGAGCCGCCCTCCAACTTGATGGCGTCGGCGCCAGACTCCTTCATGATGCGAATGGCCGAGTTGAGCGCCTCCTTGGAGTTGCCCTGGTAAGTGCCGAACGGCATGTCCACCACCACAAGGGCGCGCTTCACGGCACGCACCACCGACGAAGCGTGGTAAATCATCTCGTTGAGCGTGATGGGCAGCGTGGTCTTGTAGCCGGCCATCACATTAGCGGCGGAATCGCCCACCAAAATCACGTCTATTTTGGCCATATCCAGCAACTTGGCGATGGAATAGTCGTATGCGGTCAACATCGCGATGCGCTCGCCCTGCTGGCGCATTTTCATCAAGGTATTGGTTGTCACCTTGGAGACATCTGTGGATAAGTACTGTGACATATCATTCAAAAATTACGGCGGCAAAGATAAAATTTTTTGCTATTGGCTGTTAGCTTTTAGCTATTGGCTTTTATTTGTTGCTAGCAACTATTACCCTAATAAAGACTTAGACTATTGACCTAGACTTAGACTATTTTTTACCTACACATATTTCACGACGTTTTTCATCGTCTCCATCTCCTCCATGTTGATGAGGATGTTCTCGCTGAGGAAGTCATTGACCGGCTTCATCACGCGGAAGACGTGCGCGATGCGCTGCGCGTAGTCGTCGCGGCAGAGGTCCTTAGGTTTCAGCATGCACGACATGGCGTAGTCCTTGCAGGTGAGGTATTCGGGGTGCGGCGAGTCTTTCGGCAAACCGTTGGGGATGCGTTTGTAGTGTTCCTGCCCGATGGCCGGCACCAGCTTCTTGAGCTCCGGTTCTTCCACAAGTCTCACGAAATCAGCCATTTGTTCAGCAACAGCACTGCGTAGCTGGTGCATTTCCTTCGTGGGAAGCCACCACACGCCGCTCGCCAGCATCACCTGCTCCGGCTCGATCTGGATGTAGTAGCCGCCCCAGTAAGCCTTCTTGCCGTACTGGTTCATATACGCCCCGAAATGCCCTTTGTAGGGCGTCTTGTCGGGCGAGAAACGGATGTCGCGGTAGATGCGGTAGGTGCAATCCTTCGGAGTGAGTCCGGCAATCGATTCGTCAAACGCCCCTACTGCCGCTATAACATTCTCTACCAATACGTTAAACTGCGCCCACGCCGCATCGTACAACTCGCGGTGCGCTTTGAACCATTCGCGGTTGTTGTTGGGAATCAGTTCCTTCAGAAAGGAGAAGAGAATTTCGTTGGGATGATCCATCTTTTATCGTTTTAGGTTATCTCATAACCCCACACTGCGGCTTCGCCTTATGTGGGGTTATTTGCGCTTCGCGCGTCTTGCCCCTTCGGGGCTGCTCAAGGAATATATCTTATATTACTACCCTGCCCTGCGGGCACCCCTTCTAAAATAGAAGGGGAATTGGGGTCGCCCGTCTCTAACTGCTAACTACTAACTGCTAACTGATTTCAGTTTCTCCACCACCATCGGCCGGTCTTCGGCGTAGGTGACGCCGAACCACTCGGATTTGGTGGGCAGCACGCGCACACGGGCCTGTCCATTCTCCATCACGGCAGACACCGCGTCGGGAATCGGGAACTCAGCCTTGATGTTGCCCTCGTTGTCCTTCAGGAACTGTGCGAACATACCCTCCAGTGCGTCGAAAAAGCGCGGGGAGAAGCCCCAGAAGTTCATGGAGACGGGCTCCTCGCCGGTGAGCGGGGTCACCACACCGTCCTCGTCGTTCTCGATACCGTGGTCGGTGCGGGCGATCTTGCGCATCTCCTTGACAGTGGTCAGAAAACCGTCTGCATCGACTTGGCAGACGCCGCGCGACACGGTGCCGTTCTCCGACAGGGTCTTGTCCAGACGATAACCCACCATCGCGAAAGCGGCGGGATCGTTAGCCGTGACCTCTCGCAGGTAGTCGCCCAAGATTTGGAAGGGTTCCTTGCCGTAGAAATCGTCGGCGTTGATCACCGTAAAGGGTTCCTGGATAGCATCCTTCGCCACGAGGATGGCGTGCGCGGTGCCGTAGGGTTTCACGCGCTCGGGGTTCATGGAGAAGCCCGCGGGGAGCATGTCGAGTTCCTGGAAGACATACTCCACCGGGATGACGTTCTTGTATCTCGGCAGGATGTACTCCTGAAAGTCGGCCTCCATGCTGCGGCGGATGACGAGCACCACCTTGCCGTAGCCAGCCTCGGCGGCGTACTTCACGGAGTAGTCGAGGATGGTTTCACCATGCGGACCCATCTGGTCCAGTTGTTTCAGTCCGCCGTAGCGGCTTCCCATGCCGGCGGCGAGGATTAAGAGGGTTGGGGTCATATTAAAGGTTAAAGGTTAAGGGTTAAAGGGTTAGATGGTTAGGAGGTTAGAGGGTTAGGAGGTTAGAGGGTTAGGAGGTTAAAGGGTTAGAGTTTAGAGTTTAGGGTTTAAAGTTTAGAGGGGTGGTTAGGGCAATAGTGTTCGCGAATGTCATAGTCAATAGTCAAAGTCATAGTCAATAGTCAAAGTTATAGTCAATAGTCATTGTCAAAAACAAGGCATCAGTATCTCGCAAGTGCACGGCCAACAGCCAACAGCCAACAGCTAACAGCTAACAGCCAAAGTCACATCGGTTTGATCTTCCGGGCCAGTTTCGCACAGAGGCCGGGGAAAAACCGTTTGATGTGGGCCATGATGAGTTCGGAGCTGCCGACGAGCTGTTCGCGTTTCTCCCTGGCGATGGCGTTGAAGATGATCTGCGAGGCCTTCTCGGGGGTGATGCCACCGGCCTGGCCCGCGTCCATCTTGCCGTGCTTGCGGCCGTCTTTCTCCAACGAGTTGACGGAGATGTTGGTCTGCACACGGCCGGGCGTGAGGATGGTGACACGGATGCCGTCCTTGTAGTTCTCCGCCGCCACGGTCTCGAAGAAGCCGTAGAGGGCGTGCTTGGCCGACGAATAGGCGCAGCGCAACGGGAACCCGAAAAGTCCAGCGATGCTGGTGGTGACGGCCAGCTGTCCCCCACCCTGCTCGATCATCGTGGGCAACACGGCCTTGGTGAGGATGACCGGTGCGTAGAAGTCGATGTCCATCACCTTGCGGATGACGGCCATGTCGGTCTCCACGGTGGTACCGCGCTGGCTGATGCCGGCGTTGTTGTAGAAAACGTCGATGCGTCCGTAGGCGTTGAGGGCATCCTGCGCAAGTTGCGGCAGCGCGTCGGTCTGCCCGAGGTCGAAGGGCAGGCAGGTGACGGCCTTCGCGCCGAGGCGCAGACACTCCTCGCGAACCTGCTCCAAAAGGTCGGGTTCCAAGGCGGTGAGAATCAGCCGCGCCCCCGCCTCCGCGAAACGGAAAGCGGTCTCCTTGCCGATGCCGGAGGAGGTGCCCGTGATCCATACTACTTTATTGGTATAATCATTTTTCATAATAGTGTTTTTTAATATTATGGCTTATCCACAATTTGGAAAAAGCCGTTGAAGGTTGCACCCCAGATGCGGTGTTCCCTGTCCTGAGTAAGCTGCATGATATAGCCGCTGGGCAGACTGGAATTTTCCGTAGTGTATGCCTCCCAACGGTCCTTGGCCACATCGTACATAAACAGACCGACAGCGTTCACCGACAGCCAAATCTGATTCCGAGATTCATCGTAAAGCATGTCGTTGCCCGCCTCTGTCTCCAAAACTTTAGTCCAAGTCGGTGCATAACGATGCCATTTCCCCTTGGTATCCAACTTATACAACCCTCCTTTGCTGTCTTTGTAGGCATGAAAATAGAACCACATATTCCCGTCGCGGTCCTGATATGCGTGACCAATATTATTTTTGCCCAATGGTGTTTTGCTTGAGCGATAGTCTGTCCATTTCTGACCATCAAACATGGCGTTACCGGAAAATGTGCCCACCCACTGACGATTTTGCTTGTCGATATAGAAGCTCAACACCTTATTGGTAGGGATCCCGCTGTTCAGGGAATCCATCACCGTCCAGTTAGCGCCATCGTATTTGCAGATGCCATTCCAACTAGTGATCCACATATTATTGTTTCGGTCAACAACAAGATGCCGTCCCCAATAGACAGGCGAATTCAGGGTGTCGAAACGGGTCCATTCGCCATCCTTGATTCTAAAGACATTCCACCCTTGGATAATCCAAACGGCATTCTCATTATCTGTGAGAAGCTCAAAAATCGTGGCGGTTCGCGTTGGATCGTATATAGGTTTGGTCAGCGGCGAGTTGGCACTGGTGTAAAGAGTGGTTTTGCGGCCCGACAAACGGACAAGACCGTTGTCCGTACCCATCCAGACGGCTCCGGTGCTGTCCGCCGTCACCCCTCGAGACATTGTGGCGACCTTGTTTGGCAGTTCGCCATTCGAATTTGTGTAAAGGCGAAAGGAATAGGTGAGATCTTTCGGGGCGCTGCCAGTGTTATCTTCCGACTCTTCTTTTTGTTCAGATATATACTCGAACGGGGAGACCGCCTTTCCTGTGAAACTCCCATTCTCGAACGTGAAAAGGAACGACACGGAGACGTTTTGCTTGGGAACTGCCGGTTTCCATTGTGTGCTGTTGACCGCCTTTTCCAAACGAAGGACTTTGGAAGAGACTTCTGTCTTGTTGTCCGCACTGAGCAGATGCGCATTGCCGACGGTATCCACCACGATTTGCGCCAAGATGGTGCCTTTTGCTTGCTTCAAAGCCTTAGGATTGAACATTTTGTTCATCCTTCCCCACGCATCGGGAAGCGGTTTGACGCCTAACCTTCCATCGTCCAAGGTGAAAGTGGAGACATTCACAGGATAATGTTCCGGATAGAGGTACTGGGCGGAAGCGACGAATACGCCTGCCAGCAATAGAAGAATAAAACAGAGCTGTCTCATAATGCTTTTATTACGACGGCAAAAATACAAAAGTTTACGGTACGCTGAACCTCCGGGACAGATTACTCTTCAGACTTCCACGTGAACGGCACCGGCTCCAGCGTATAACCCTTCTTGCGCAACAGGGTTATAAGTCCCTTTTTGCCCGCGAGATGGGCGGCCCCCACGGCGCAGAACAGGGTGTGCTCGCCGGAAATCGCCAGGAACCGTTTGGCCATCGTGACGTTGCGCTTGCTGACCAGCACTTTTTCGAACTTCTTCGGAAGGGCGGTGTCCTGCGTCATCTCCGCCAAACTGTCGAGCTCGAACCTGAGGTAAGCCTCCAACATATCCTCAAAATCTTGTGACGCCTGCGCGGTATCGTGCAGAAATTGCCGCAACATGTCCGCCTGGCCCTTCAAGCTGATGGCGTCGATGGCCTTGATCTGCTCCATGTACTCTTCCAATCCGTAACAGATCTTGCGGTTCTCCCGCGCCTTCTTGAGCAGAAACAGGTCCAAGGCATCCTCGGCGTCCTGCCGAAGGTCGATCTGCTGCAGGGTGCTGCTCACAAAGAAAGGCTTCATGCCGTTCATGAAAATGGCACTTACCCCCAATTTGGACTTGCAGATGCTGTCTAACAGGGCGAAATCCTCTTGCGAAAGAAGCGTGTTTAAGTAGTTGCCCTCCGGCATCATCATCGCCTTCCGGATACCGCGCATGTCGATTTCGTCCAACAGCACCTCCACGGCGAAGGCTTCGCAGCGGTTGAGTGCGTTGAGCACCGTGGTGTCGAACGAAGCCACCCGCGCGTCCTGGATATGGATGGTGCCGTACAGATAGGATGGGGCTTTCATCTTCTTGCCGCTCACCTTCCACAACAGCGACTGTCCGAAAGTGGCAAACACGCTGACCAACAGCGCCATCAATATGAGGATAATTCTCTTATACATCATCATTCATAATTATATCGCCCGATACACCACCACCGGCTCTTCGTCGCTCGCCTCCACGACGAATTCATCTCCCAACGCCTCGTTCAGGCTGCCTTCCCACAACCACTTGAAGGCGCGATTGTTGACGGGATACTTCAAACCGGTAAACCAGAAACTTTGCTCCGAACTGCTCGGGAACACGGAAACCTGCATCCCCGGGATGGCGTGATATTGCGTCCTCCCGCGCAGCACGTTGAAGACACCGTGTTCCGTCAGCATTGCCAATCGCATCTTTTCGGAATACATCACCAAGATGCTCAGGTTGGCGATGAAATGGTCCTCGCGCAGACCGCCACACCCCAACAGAAGCACTTCGCCGTCTCCTTTCGCCTGGCAGTATTTCAACGCCTTTTGAAGATCATTGTATTCCTCGCTGCGGTCGGCATGGTACGGGATGCTGTGCCGCGACAATTCTTCGCGATCCATGGAATCCCCATCGCCCACCACCATATCCGGGGTGATGTTGACAGACAATAACTTTTGAAGCGCGCCATCACAACAGACAACGCGCTTCATTTTTCGTAACAAACGTATAGACAGCTCTGACGATGGAACCTCACCGTTACCCACAATTGCCGTGGTGAAAGGCTCGAACTCCGTCAGCCAAAATGCTATATGAGATTGATTCATTTCAAAACCCAAAATAGAATCAAAACCAATTGCTAATTATCCATTATCCATTATCAATTATCAATTGATTAGATCCATCTCACGATACTGAAATCCAAATCGTGCGGCAGCAGTTCGTGGTGGGGGATGACACGCACGGCGCAGTCCCAAACGCCCACGCGGCGGGCGGTCTCGTTGCACACAAACGTGCAAACACTATCGTTCTCCGACTCGAACTCGAAGGGCACCTTGTACTCCAGTTTGGGTTTCCGACCGTGGTCCTCAGCGGTGACGAATATCATCTCGATCTTCACGTCCTGCGGCCGCAGACCACCGAGGTGTATCCGAAGACGACACAGGATGTTGTCGCCCACGCAGTAAGTGTTCTTCTCGTTCCGCTGATACTCGATGCCGAGACATTCTATGTCATTCCAACTGGAAAGGACATTCTCCTTCCATTTGAGGAGGATCTTGACATTCTCGTTGTCGTTTTCACGAAGCTGCTTGCTTCTGTCCATCAGTTTGTAGTAGAACTTGCGGAAATAATCATCCAGTTGGCGTTTCATGGTGAAATGCGGGGAGATCTGCGTGAAGCATTTCTTCATCATATTCACCCATTCGGTGGGCACATTCTGGTTGCCCCGCGTGTAGAACGCCGGCATAATCTGCTCGTTGATAATGTTATACAGCGTTTCAGCGTCCAGTTCGTCCTGCAGGCGGTTATCCTGATAGGTAATTTGTTCCTTGAGGGCCCATCCGGCTCCAGGGACGTAGCCTTCCGCCCACCAACCGTCCAGCACGCTGAGGTTCAGCACCCCGTTCATCACAGCCTTTTCGCCGCTGGTGCCGGAAGCCTCCAACGGGCGCGTAGGCGTGTTCATCCAGACATCGCAGCCGGAAACAAGCTTCTTGGCTAAAATCATGTTGTAGTTCTCCACAAAGATGATCTTGCCAATGAACTCGGGACGGCGACTGAGTTCGATGATACGTTTGATGAGGTCCTGCCCTGCTTTGTCGTGCGGGTGTGCCTTGCCGGCAAAGATAAACTGCACCGGACGTTCAGGATTGTTGAGCAACACCTTGAGTTTCTGTTCGTTCATAAAGAGCAGGTGAGCACGCTTGTAGGTGGCGAAACGACGTGCGAAGCCGATAGTCAGCACATCGCTGCGCAACGCCTTGAGGGTGGCCTCGATGAGCGCGGGCGACTCGTTGCGGGTGCGCATCTGATCGGCCAACATTTCCTTGATAGCCGTGAACATCTCCTCTCGCAATTCCTGCTTGATTTGCCATATATCTGCATCCGGGACAGCGCTTATCTTACTCCAGACCATCGGGTTGGAAGAATCTGTCGCGAATTCGGGACCAAAGACCTTGCGATGCAGTTGCTGCCATTTCTTGTGCGCCCATGTCGGATAATGCACGCCGTTGGTGACGTATCCGATATGGGATTCTTCAGCGAAACGACCCTCGTAGAGGTCGGCGAACATCTCCTGCGAGACGCGGCCGTGGATGCGGCTCACGCCGTTGATCTCCTGCGAGAAACGACATGCAAGGATGCTCATCGAGAATTTGTCGAACGTGTCGCTGTCATGACGACGGCCGTAGCCCATGAAGGCTTCCCAGCTGACGTTGAACTGCTGCGAATAAGTGGCGAAATAGGTACGCATCAAGTCTTCCGTGAAGGCGTCGTGACCCGCGGGCACGGGCGTGTGTGTGGTGTACAGCGACGAGGCTTTCACCAGCTCCACTGCCATCTGGCGGTTCAGATGTTCCTCCTGCATCACCTGCAAGATACGCTCCAGATTCAGGAACGCGGCATGACCTTCGTTAAGATGGAAGATGGTCGGATTCTCTCCGATGGCCTTAAGCATACGAACGCCGCCGATACCCAATAATATTTCCTGTTTGAGGCGATTCTCGACATCGCCGCCATACAAGGTGGCCGTCACGCCACGATCTTCCTGCCAGTTTTTGTCAAAGTCTGTATCAAGCAGATACAACGGGATACGACCGACATCCACGCGCCAGATGCGGGCATAGAGGTTGCGGCCGGGCATGGCCACGCTCACCATAATCCAGTTGCCCTCCTCGTCCTTGTAAGGCTTGATGGGCAATTTGGAGAAGCTCTGCGGCGGATAAAGGTTCACCTGCTCGCCATAGGCGGAAATCTGCTGCTGGAAATAGCCATAACGGTAGAGCAATCCCACGCCGAGCATGTTCACGTTGCAGTCGCTGGCCTCCTTGAGGTAATCACCGGCCAACATACCGAGACCGCCGGAGAAAATCTTCAGTTCATTGCTGATACCGAACTCCATGCTGAAATAGGCGATACGCTCCTCGTCGCGAGTGCGCGGCTCGTTCATATACGCCGTGAACCGATCATAAACCTGATGTAACTTGCTGATATATTCCTCGTTCTGCGCGAAATTCTCCAGACGCTCCAGCGGGAGCTGTTGCAATGCGTGAATCGGGTTTTCCTCGCACGCCTTCCACAGCGACGGGCCGGCAATCTCTTCGAACAATTCTCGTGCCTCAAAGGTCCAACTCCACCACAAATTCTCGGAAAGTTTCTCCAAAAGTTGCAATGATTCAGGAAGTTGTGACTTCACAGAAACACGATGCCAATCAGGGCGCTCCACGTGAAGTTCTTGAACCATCCGCCCCACATTGGAGGTTTTGTTCTGATATTGTGCATAACGTTCAGCACTCTTGCTCAAGGCGATATCGTATGTCTGTTCATAGTTGGCGAAAAGATGCGTCCAAAGGGCTTTTTCCGCAATGCTGACAGCCGTTTTGCGGATGTCGTTCATAGCAGGCAAAGTGCAGTGGAGGTAGAACAGCACCTGTTTGGCAATCTGTTGCACCACGTCTTCGTCGTTGTGGTCGCCTCGAGAAATGACTGAAACGCTCTGCTGCTGGGTGAAATGCTCCTGCACCCAAGCCCCGAAGCCCGCAAGAGAGGTCGTGATGGTCGGGATGCCGAACGCAATGCTCTCCAGAGGCGTGTAGCCCCACGGCTCGTAGTAGGACGGGAAAACCGACAAGTCGAAACCAATCAGCAAATCGTAATACTTCATATTGAAGATACCGTCCTCGCCGTCAAGATATACAGGCGCATAGACCACCTTGACGTTTTGTTCGGGTGAGTTATGCAAACCGTTGTTCTTCAACTCATTCAAAATCGGGTCGCGATACGGATCGTGCAACACATGCGTCACGAAACGGTCGGAGACGGGGATACCGCTCACTGGCTGGGTCATCTGCGCTGCAAGATCCTCCTGACGGCCACTGTGACCGGCGGGAACCATGAGAAACGCCACGACTGTGCGGTCGGGATTGGCTTCGGCGACCTTCGACAAGCTCTTGATGAAAACGTCGATACCCTTGTTTTTGAACTCATATCGTCCGCTGTTGATAACCAGGAGGGCATCGTCGGGAATTTGCGTTTGCATGAGCGTGGAAGCGACCTGCAGCAACCGTCCGCGAGCAGCCTTGCGCTTGCGCTCGAACTCCTCGCCTTGCGGCACGAAGGCGTTTTCGAAACCGTTGATGGTGATCACATCGGCGGGTTTCTCGAAGAAAGCGGCACACTCACGGTTGGTGATCTCACTCACCGTGGTGTAGGCGTCGGCATGTTTGGCCGACAGCGACTCCAAGGAGAATTTGGACTGCACCCCGAAGCGGGAGGCCGTGTCGAAGGGGTTATATTGCTTAATGTCAGAGTAAAGCGGCAGGCCGTTGCCTGCAATACAGCGACCCAGCACCGTGGCGTGGGTCGTGAACACCGTCGCGATCTGCGGTGCCACAGATTCAAGATAGAGAATGCCCGTGCCGGTCATCCATTCATGGAAGTGCGCCACGATCTTGTCCATGGAACTGCAGTAGAAATTGTAGAAACTCTCGATCACACGGCCGGCAGCATAGCCGAACAGCGCGGGCTCGATATAGTCCCACTGTCCGGAAATGGAGTCCAGCTGGTATCGCAGCCAGAATTTGGTCAAAATCTCATTCTTCTTCTCGAAAAAGCTGGTGAAATCGACCAGGAAGACCACGGGAGAGCCAACAATCTGCCATCTGCCCACACGAACTTTCAGCCCATCACGGGCCACAATGTCGCGCCAGTTCTTGAAAAGTGTGGGATCTTCCACAAAATCGTCGTTGTATTCTTTGGAAATGTCCGGACCGATACAGATGTATTGGTCGTGATAACTCTCCACCACGGTGGCCGCTTTGGTGGAAAGGACGGTGTAAATGCCGCCCACTTTGTTACAAATTTCCCAGGAAGTTTCGAAAAGGTAATCGCTATGTCTCTGACTCATAAATAATTACTACTTAAAAAGCACTTTTTGCAATAAAAAGTGCAAATCTAAGAAATTTTCGTCAAAAACACAAACTTTTTTTTCGGTTAATTCTCGAGATCCATGATCCCTGACAAAGAGACGCAAAGAGAATGCAAATCCGACTATCCACGCACATATCCTCCCGTTAAGGATGGCTATGCGGAGTTTTCGCTTTGCCAACGACTATCGTTTGACCACCATCACAGAATGCCCCAGACCCAGAAAATCGTGGATGGTTTCCACCTCCAATCCAGCTTCGAGGACAAGGCGTACGAGGTCTTCGGAATGGTACATTTTGCTGTTGCCGTTGGCGATGG
This sequence comes from Bacteroidales bacterium, assembly GCA_045130275.1. GTDB lineage: Bacteria > Bacteroidota > Bacteroidia > Bacteroidales > WCHB1-69 > F23-D06. Next base: position 16,283 of record JBGUPL010000093.1, on the reverse strand, counting down.
CCGTGAAATAGAGGCTGGTTTGGGCAAGACAGAAAGCCGCGGTGTCGAAACGCTGCCGGTCCCAGAAGGTTTCCATAATATAAAGACGCGTGTCGGGGGTCATCACGGTGGCGGCACGGCGCAGGATGCTAAGTATCTGCGGTTCACTGAAACAGTCGAGGAACTGGCTCATCCAAATGGCGTCGAAAGCAGGTTCTGAAGGCAGTTGGCAGCTGTCGTCCAGCATGTTGGCGGCATACCCGTGGATACGGTCCGCACCAGGCTGTCCTGCCGTCTGTTCCTTCATCATCCCGATCTGCTGCGGCAGATCCACGATAGTGACCTCCACGTCGGGATTGTGGCGCACGCACTGCATCGCCCAGCGACCGGTATTGCCGCCCACGTCCATCAGATGCTTGGTTGGGCGGGAGAAGACGAGCTCCAGCGCCTGTTCGAAAGAACCGTCACTGTAAAAATGGTCGAACGCGAACCAGCTGTCCTGGGGGGCTTTGGGCAGAGAAGAGAGACCCTCATAAACGGTCGGCCAGTCGCCAAGACATTTCAACCCGGCAGGTTTCCCCTCGCGAAGCGCCTCCTCCAAGTAGAACAGTCCCTGGTAGTTGACATCGTGGTTGAAGTCAAGGTTCACACGCGTGGATTCGTCGTACAACAGGAACCAGCCGGTCTTGGCCAGCGCGTAACGGCCAGTCTCGAGATCGACGGTCACGGTGTTCATCGTCAACGACGATTCCAGGAGGCATTTGGCGGCGTAAAGGGAGATGCCGGCTTTCTCGGCCACCTCTTCGGGAGTCATCGGGGTCTCCAACATTTCAAAGATACCCCATTTCACCATCAGTCTGGCCGTCTGGAATGTCATCGGCCCGAAAGCATAAAGTTGTGCGAGCCGCTGCGCTTCGTAGGCGCTGAGACTGTCGTGGGTGTAGTTTTTCTTTAGGTTGTTGTCTAAATACATTGCAATTTTATAAAAAATCGGGCGGCAAAAATACGAAAAAAGTAGAGAGGAGCCGCCACTCATCATTTCTTATTATCCATCCAATCCATTATCCCCATTTATGGGTATGCCTCTGTCGGCGCTGTTTTTACACTTTTGCGACATTAAAATATAGGTTATGCAAAAAAAGATACCATTTGCTTTGGCAATAGTGCTAATATTTGGTTTTCAGACAGTTATGGCTCAACAAGCCGACACTGCCAACGTTAAAGAAACAGAATCTGCGAAAGGAAAATCGCTCGGTACGCTCACCGTGGGCGGCTACGGCGAAGCGGTTTACAAATACAACTTCTTCAGTGACAATGTTTTCCGTTATTCACACGCAGCCAACTACGCCGACTCCAAAGGTCACGGACGTGTGGATCTCCCGCACGCGGTCATCATGTTGGGTTATGATTTCGGTCATGGCTGGAGTTTCAACACGGAGATTGAGTTCGAGCACGGCGGCACCGAGTCGGCCGTGGAGGTGGAGGCCGAGGAGACCGGCGAGTTCGAGAAAGAGATCGAGCGCGGCGGCGAGGTCGCTTTGGAGCAGTTCTGGCTGCAAAAGGCCTTCTGGGGTGGCAAGATGAACATCCGCGCCGGCCACATCGTCGTGCCCGTCGGGGGCACCAACAACACCCACCTGCCCAACGAGTTCTTCGGGGTCTATCGTCCCGAGGGCGAGAACACCATCATTCCGTGCACATGGCATGAGACCGGCATCGAGCTGTGGGGCCGCATCAAAGGCTGGCGTTACGATGTGATGCTCATCCCATCGCTCAACTCCAGCATGTTCAGCGTCTCCGGCTGGGCGCACGACGGTTCGGCATCACCTTACGAGTTCCGCGTCGCCAACAAGCTGGCCGTGGCAGCCCGTGTCGATAACTACAGTATCAAAGGACTGCACATCGGTGTCAGCGGCTTCGCGGGCAACACCTTCCGCAACGACATCATCACCGACGAGGGTTCCTCGCGCTACGCGGACGTTCGCGGGACAACCGTCATCGGTGGGTTAGACTTCAGCTACAAAGTCGATGGCCTCGTGCTGCGCGGCAGCGGTCTTTACGGCTATCTCTCTGACTGCGAGCTGATTTCCGTCTATAACTCCACCCTACCCCACAGTTCGCAGGCCCCCTACCCGCAGACGCTCGTGGGACAGTCGGCGTGGAGTGCCGGCGGCGAGATCGGCTACGATGTCTTCCATCACCACAAAAACCCGAAGATGGACCGTCACAAACTTTACGTTTTCGCCCGTTACGAATACTACGACTCCTACATTCCCGGCCACAACATGACCGACTACGCCTGGACCGACCGCCAATGCGTGAGCGGCGGTCTCAACTACAGTCCCATCAAGGAGATCATCATCAAAGCCGAAGGCGGCGTGCGGTTGCTGAAAGCGCAGTACAACCCCGAGCCCTGGTGCGCCCTCGGCATCACCTGGGCGGGGATGTTCTCTCGCGAGTTCCATAAGAAGGGTTAACTGTTAAAGGTTAATGGTTAATGGTTAACGCGGTTAGATATAGGATAAACGAAAGAGTCCAATATATATGAAACAACTTCCTTGAGCAGCCCATTCCCCTCCTTGGGAGGGGTGACCGCAATGCGGGGTGGTAGGGCAAGACGCGCGAAGCGCTAATAACCCCACACTGCACTGCGCTTGTGTGGGGCTTGACACAGGAGACAGGTTCGGACTCCGGAATCAACGGAAATGAGACAAACTAAAACAATATAAATATGAAAAAAACCATCACCGCCACCATAGTGGCAATCGCATTCCTGAGTGTGGGATGCAATCACGGCGAAGGCAACCTGGTAAATGAAAAGCAGGCCGCCGTCATTGAACAGTATGTGGACTACACCATCGCGCCCACGTACACCAATCTGGCCAGCTCAGCGGAGCAGTTGGTCAACGAATTGAAGGCCTTCCAAAGCAGCCATTCACAGAGCGACCTGAACAAGGTGTGCGAGACGTTCCTAAACGCCCGCGCCTGGTGGGAGAAGAGCGAAGCTTTCCTCTTCGGCGCCGCCAACGACTTCGGCATCGACCCGCACATCGACTCCTGGCCGTTGGACGTGGATGCCTTCAACAACTTGATGAGCAGTCCGAACATGCTGGCCGTACTGGCCGGTGAGGACGGCGACGTGGTGGCCGGCGAGCAACTCGGCAACGCACTGCTCGGGTTCCACGGCATCGAGTACATCCTCTTCAACAACGGACAGGCGAGAGACGCCAGCGAGATCACCGAGACACAAATGGTCTATGCCATGGCCGTGGCCGGTGACCTGCGCAACCGCTGTTTCCAACTCGAGGTGAGCTGGATCGGCGACGCCGCCCCGAAATCGCACCGCGACAAAGTCGAGGAGTTGGAACTCAACACCACCGTCAACAGCGGCAACTACAGCTACGGCGACAACCTCAAGAAGGCTGGCAACCCGGGCAGCACCTACGCCAGCACCGTGATGGGACTCATGGCCATTGTCGATGGCTGCAAAACCATCGCCGACGAGGTAGGCACCTCCAAGATCGGCAAGCCCTACAACGGCGAGGACGCCAACTACATCGAATCCCCTTACAGCCAGAAATCCATCGATGACTTCTACGACAACATCCTCAGCATCCAGAACGCCTACTACGGCGGCATCGAAGGCCAACGCAACGACAAACTCTCCCTGCACGCCTACGTCAAGAAGATGGACAAGGCCCTCGACAGCGAAGTGGAGGAGGCCATCAACAACGCTTTGGCCAAAATCGACGCCATGCCGCGCCCGTTCGTGCAGAACTACACCAACCCCAAGAACGGCGAGGCCATCGAAGACTGCCAGAACCTCGACGAGGTGCTGTCGAAGGTGAATGAAGCGTTGAGAACGTACGAGGAATAGATTTGTGAATTGTGAATTGTGATTTGTGATTTGTGAATTTGGATACAATTCCTTAAGCAGCCCCGAAGGGGCAAAAGCTCGGTAGCAGAAACAATTGTATAATCTTTGTAATTAGCATTATGAAAAAGATAGAAAACGTCTTTGTTATAGTATTGGCAGTCATCATGTTTGCGGGCTGCCACAAGCCGGAGAACGGCGAGATGTCCTGGATTGAGGAGGAGACCTATGCAGGAGGCAAATTAGGCACGACCTTCAACAGTTCCTCGTCCGCTTACGAGGACCCCGCCCCGGCGGTCACCGACATCGCCGCATTCAAGTACGGAGAGTACCTCTTCGAACGCGATTTCAACATCAACACGCCGCCGTTTAACGGGCTGGGACCACTCTACATCCGCAGTTCCTGTATCGCCTGTCACCCGGGTTACGGTCACGGCAAACGCATGGACCGCTACGCTGCCGGCGACTGGGGTAACGGCTACCTGCTGGTGGTCACCGACCAGAACGACAACTACGTGAGTTCGCTCACCGGTATGCCGCAGACCAAGGCCGTTGCGCCGTTCAAGGCGCCTATCGACGAGAGCCAAATCCAGATTAACTGGCTGGACTACACCGACGAGTGGGGCAACCGCTTCCCTGACGGCGAGACCTACAGCCTGATTTATCCGGAGGTTTACATTCCCGCCTCGGCCTACTATGTGCCGCTGGAATCCAACGGTGTGCAAATTCCTTACGGCAGCGAAATCGTGCGTCTGGAATCGACCATCGGTATCTACGGCACTGGCTTGTTGGACGCTATTCCCGACGACTCGCTGAAAGCGCAATACCTGCGTGAGTCGATAGCCGGCGCGAACCTGAACCCCGCGATGTGGGCCGGCACCGACTGGGCCCCGACGGGCCTGTATGGTAAGACCCACCATCCGAAGCGTTTCACCTATGCCTGTTCCCGCGGCCCGCTGCAGGACGGTCCCGGTGCCAACGCCATCTGGAACATCACCAACGTAACCCGTGGCGACCGCCGATACCACTACATGACCGAGACCTACGCTCGCGTGGCCTCGCAAGACCCGCAAGTGCAAGCCGAATTTTACACCTATTTCCCAGAATACAACAAGACCGGAAATCCCGAGACCGACATTTACAACTATTTGATGAGCAAAGAATTACCTGCTGAGATGAGCAACGACGACTACGTCAACCTGATGGTCTGGCACCGCGGTTTGGCTGTGCCCGCCGCCCGTAACCTCAAAGACGAGGAGGTGCAGAAGGGCCGCAAGATCTTCCGTGAGATCGGCTGCGCCACTTGTCACCGTCCCAGTTGGACCACCGGTCCCGACCGCTTCACCGACCCCAACGGTTTCTTCACCACCGGCGACCAGCGTCTGCCGCGCTATCCCAACCAGAAGATATGGCCTTACACCGACATGGTGCAACACCGTCTCTGCATGAAGAACGACATCCGCACGGGCTGGTGCCGCACCACCCCGCTGTGGGGCCGCGGCCTCTCCACCGTATGCACCGGCTCCAGCGACCGTCTGCATGACTGTCGCGCCCGCAACGTTATCGAGGCCATCATGTGGCACGGCAGCGCCCAAAGCGACGCCCGCTGGACCGTGGAGAAATTCCGTAACCTCAGCAAAGAAGACCGCGACGCAGTCGTGAAGTTCATCAATGCTATTTAAAGGTTAAAGGTTAATGGTTAACGGTTAAAGATTAATGGTTATAACAGTATTACCGTAGAGACGCAATGCATTGCGTCTCTACATTTTTCCTATTTTTGCACCCTTTTCATAATTCTTAATTCTTAATTCTTAATTAGATGAAACCCCTCCGTCACCTCCTCTCCTCCCTCCTCATCGCCCTGATCGTGGCGATGGCGGCGGGCACCGTCGTGGAAATGCTCCACGGCAACGATTACGCGCTGAGCCACGTCTATGGCAGCTGGTGGTTCGTCGCTCTTTGGGCATTGCTGGCCATCGGACTGGTGGTCATGATGGTCGCGCGCAAAAGCTGGCGCCGACCGGTCATCTGCGCCCTACACAGCTCCGTGCTGCTCATCCTGCTCGGCGCGCTACTGACGATGCTCACCGGCCAGCATGGCGAGATGACGCTGCAACCGAACGTCGCCAACAAACAGTTCACCATCGAGAAGCAAGGTGAGAGCAGTACCGTAACCCTGCCGTTCACACTCACCCTCGACCGCTTCGAGGTGGAGACGTACCCGGGCACTCATTCGCCGATGGATTTCGTGAGCTACCTTCAGATTTCCGACAACGGCACGGTCTCGGACGCGAAAATCTCCATGAATAACATCCTGAAACATCGCCATTACCGCTTCTACCAGAGCGACTACGACGAGGAGGGCAACTCGGTGCTGGCCGTGGCGCACGACCCTTGGGGCGTCGGCGTGACCTACGCGGGCTACATCCTGCTGTTCGCCGCGCTGATCGGACTGTTTTTCGAGCGCAAGGGCGAGTTCCGTCAACTGCTGCAGAAGACCGCGGGCAAAGCCGTTGTCGTCCTCGCCATGTTGACGCTGGCTGCCGTCCTTCCGGCCAATGCCGCCGGAAAGCCGAGTGTGCTGCCGAAAGAGAGTGCCGACAAGATGGGACAGATGTACGTGATGTACAAAGGCCGCGTCTGTCCGTTGCAGACCCTCGCCAAGGACTTCACCACCAAGATCTGCGGAAACGCCCGCTACAAAGGCTACACTCCCGAGCAGGTCTTCAGCGGATGGCTGTTCTACTTCGACGAATGGAAGGAAGAGCCGATGTTCAAGATCAAGGGCGACGAAGTGCGCGAAACTCTCGGCATCAGCGGGAAACACGCACGTCTGGCCGATTTTGGCGACAGCTACGGCAATTACAAACTCGAAGAGGTCCTCAACTCGCTGCCGATGGGCGACCCGCGACGGAAAAGTTTCCGCGCCGCAGACGAAAAATACCAGCTCATTGAAATGCTCCGCAACGGCAAGTTGCTCAAAATGTTCCCGCATGCCGACAGTCTCCAGGACATCACCTGGTACACGCAGAACGACGCGCTGCCGCAGGACATCCCCGACGACGAATACCTCTTCATCCGCAAACAGATGAGCCTATGTCAGGAATTTGCCGTAACGGGCGACTTCAACGCGCTGGACGAAGTTTTTGGAAAGACTAAGATTTATCAGGAGAAGCACTCCCTCGGTAAGGTGCAGGCGAACGTGCAGTACCGTGCCGAACGGCTCTACAACCGCCTCTCGCCCGGCCGTTGGCTGGCGATGGTGACCATCACCTTGGGACTGGTTTGTTTCGCAATAGCCTTGATCTGCATCGGGAAAGGCCGGAAACTCCACAAGCCTGTTTATATCGCGTCAACAATCTGGTTGTCAATTCTTTGTGTTTTCTTGGCTTTGATATTCATCCTGCGATGGATTGCCGGCGGGCACGTGCCGATGGCCGGCAGCTTCGACTCCATGAACCTGTTGGCCTTGAGCATCTGCGTCATCACCCTGTTTATGACGCGGAAATACGAGATGGCGTTGCCGGCGGGCCTGCTGATGACGGGATTCGTGCTGTTGGTGCAGATGATGGGCGGCTCCAACCCTCCCATCACCCACCTGATGCCGGTGCTCTCGTCGCCGCTGCTCAGCCTGCACGTCACGGTTATCATGATCGCCTACGCGTTGTTGTTCTTCGTCATGTTGAACGGCATCAGCGCGGTGATTGTACGGATCGCGCAGCCCGGGAACAAAGCGTATCTGGAGCGTTTGCAGGACATCAGCAAGATCATGCTCTACCCTGCCGTGGCGTTGTTGGCGGCGGGCATCTTCATCGGCGCGGTGTGGGCCAACATCTCGTGGGGCAACTACTGGTCGTGGGATCCCAAGGAAGTGTGGGCGCTCATCACGTTGCTGATTTACGTCGCCCCGCTGCACAGCGCCCTCTGGAAATCCTTCCAGAAGCCGATGTTCTTCCACATCTACTGTATCCTCGCGTTCCTAAGCGTGCTCATCACCTACTTCGGGGTGAACATGCTGCTAGGCGGGATGCATAGTTATGCGTAGTCGGGAGGGGGTATAGAAAAACGCGGTCAAGCTGTTTGACCGCGTTTTTTTTGTTTATCTTTAATGTATCTCGTAAGGATTGGAGCACGTTATCGCAACAGTAGTAATTCTGCATTCTTAATTCTTAATTCTACATTCCCCTCAGCACCACCGCCGAATTTGTCCCGCCAAAACCGAAACTGTTGCTCAGCACGGTGTTCAGGGGCATCTCCACGGTTTTCGTGGCGATGTTCAGCGGGGCGGAGGCCTCGTCGGGATTCTCGAAGTTGACGTTCGGGGCCACGAAGCCGTGTCGCATCATGAGGGTGCAATAGACGAGCTCGCTGGCGCCGGCCATCCAGCATTCGTGGCCGGTCATGCCTTTGGTGGAGCTGATGAGGGCGCGCTGCCCGTGGAATATCCGGTCCAACGCGAGAGCTTCGAAGGTGTCGCCCTGGGGCGTGCCCGTGGCGTGGGCGTTCACGTAGTCGATGTCGGACGGGGTGACGCCCGCCATCTCCATGGCCCGCATCATCGCGATGTAGCTGCCATCGTCGGAGGGTTGCGAGATGCCGCCGCCGTTGGAGGAGAACCCGTAACCGGCGACTTCCGCGAGGATGGTCGCGCCACGCTGCACCGCGTGGTCGTAGTCCTCCAGCACCAACGCCGCCGCGCCGCCGCTGGGCACGAGGCCGCCACGGTCACGGTCGAAAGGACGCGCCGCACGCAACGGCTCTCCCACCCTTTTGGAAAAAGCCCCCAGCGCATCGAAAGAGGCCATTGCAAACTGGTTGACCTCCTGGGCGCCGCCGCACAGCACCGTGTCCTGCAGCCCCTGCTTGATGAGCAGGTAGCCGAGTCCCACCGAGTGGCTGCCGCTGGCGCACGCCGCACTCACCGTGAAGTTGACACCGCGCAAGTGGAAGATGCTGCTCAGGTTCATGTTCACCGTGGAATTCATCGACTGGAAAATGAGTCCGGAGCCCAGCAGCTCCGTGTCGGGCCGCTGCACCAACATCCGGTCGGTCTCGATCACCGGCTTCGACGACGAGTCGTTGCCGAAGATGACGCCCACCTCGTTGTGGAGCAGGTATTCCTCGTCGATGCCGGCCTGTTCGAAGGCTTCCCTGGAAGCCATGAAAGCGTAGGCCGCCTCCTGCGACAATCCCGCACGCAAACGCCTGTGCAACAATGATTTCAGCTCAGGCTCGGGCACGATGCCCGTGAGGTCCGACTGGTAGCCGTAGGCCAATCTGTCGGGGTCGTTGCCTATGCCCACGCGACCCGTGCGCAACGATTCGGTCACTTCCTCCTTCGACGTGCCGATGCACGACCAAATTCCCATTCCAGTGATTACTACGCGTTTGTCCATATTCTTTTCAAAATTCGGCCGCAAAAATACGATTTTTTGGAATATTCATAGGCATCGGCAATCCTCTTACCTTCTGTCCAGAATGATCTCTTTGGTGGATGAACAATTCTATAGCAACTGACAAGTGTGTATTCGTGGTCTGCGATTGCCGTATCGTTGTATAGATCTTCCTCATAACAATATATTTTATTATAAATCAAATATTTAACTACCAAAACAGACCTTTCATCACACTCTGCAAATATATTCTTTTTTTCAACAAACAGCTGTTGATAAATCACAGTGCAACCATTTCGCTTTTCGTTGTCATAATAGGTGGATCAAACATAGTTTTACAAAAGGGCATAATAGCTTTTTACAAAATAAAAGAGAAAAAAAGAAGTAGATAGAAACAAACGAATTATCGTCTGGCATTTTTTGTAGTTTTGCCGCGGAAAACACTTGAACTGCAAGGATGAAGAATGGAATGAAGTCGTTCTGGACAAAGAAGTACAATCAGAACATAGCGAAGATGATTGGTATATGCTACCGGTATGTGCCTGTTCGCGAGACGGCGGAGGACATCGCACACGATGCGTTTCTGAGCGCTATCGAGAAAGCGGACACATACAAGGGCATCGGCTCGTTCGATGCCTGGCTGACGCGCATTACCGTCAACAAGGCGCTCTCCCACCTCAAACAACAACGGAAGTCCGTACCGCTGTCGGATGAGGTTGCCGAATCCGAAGAGGACGGGGAGATTTCCTCACCTGACGAAATGATGACCGCCATACGGAAGGCGGACTTCACCCAGGAGGAGATCATGGAGGCCATCGCGCAGCTGCGCGAACATCATCGGACTGTCCTGAACCTCTACGTCTTCGAACGACTAACCCACCAGCAGATCGCGAAGATTCTGGAGATATCCGTCAACACCTCCAAATCGCACCTGCTACGGGCCCGCAAACATCTTCAAGAGATACTATTCGCTAAATCAAAACAAAGAAAACACCTGCTTATGTTCATGTTTCCACTTTTCAGCAACACAGACAAGGCTTTTTACAGCTATTGTCGCCATAAGATGGCCGGATTTGCCATCCCGCCACACAACCCTATCGCCATTGGCGAAGTTCCCATAACATCACCCCCATCTCTCCGCGTTTTGCTACATGCGCATGCACTCCCCGTCATCACCTCTGGGGTTGTCGCAGCCTCGGCAGGCGGCCTCCTTTGGGCCACCCATCCCGTTTCAAAGCCCCAAGCCCCCATCACGCCTGTCCCCGCCGTCGCGGACAGCCTCGCCTCGGATTCTGAAGACATTATAACACCCGATGATCTTGAATCCGGAACCGTCCCTGACAATACCGTCTCAAAAACATCGCGTCCAAAAAAGGCCGTAGTGGAGCCTACCACATCCCTGTCCGACACCTCCGCCGTTGCGGAGCCGCCGATGCCCGTAGTGGTAAAAAAGGTGATAAAGAAAAACAGACATACTGTCGTCATCAAAGATTCAACCCAACAATAACCCCATTCCATGCAAAAAAAGGACTTTATCCGCACCCTAGTGACATTGACGCTACTGACCGTCTCCTTCACCGCATTCGCTCAAGTGGATGGTTCCAAAACCTCCCAGGACACCCTCTACATCTACGAAGAGGAGGTCGTATATGACACACTCTACATGTACGACTCGCTTCCGCATCCCGCACTGATGAGCAAAGAAGAACTCCTGGACGCCCTCCGGCGGGACAGGGGGTACGGACGCCTCTACCACCAACGGAGCCACATGTACATCACCGGCACCGACGGCGAGTTGTTCAGGCTCGACAACAGAGACCTCAAGGGGTTGCTCTCCGCCAGCGATTACGCGGATTACCGCAAGGCGAAACGGAATATCGCGGTCAGCATTCCGCTCTATTTAGCCAGCGGATGCAGCGCCGCCCTTGCGGGCATAGGGCTGTACCAGTTTTGCGCCTCCTTCATCCAAACGGCTAAATACCGAGACCAACTTCTTGAAAGCGACCGTCTGCCCCTCGATCTCTGGCGAAGCGCCATGGGAGGGATCTATTTCTTGGCAGGCGGCGCGCTGGCCACCACCGCATTCATCCTGCCCGCGATTATACTCACCGTCAAAGGCAAGGTGGGCATCAACAACATCACCAACAATTTCAACAGCTCAGCCATCAGCCTGAGACTGAGCCTAAGCCCCGCTCCGGGAGGGGCGAGCATTACGCTGTCGTTCTGAAAACCATAAAAAAAGAAGACTGCAGATATCTCTGTGTTACAGACTTCCGCAAAGACAATCACAGTCGTTCTTTATTATATCACCAAGAAGTCTAAAGAAACATTTATGAAAAAAGTATTGGTTTTAGTTTCAGCAGTGTTCATGCTGGCTGCCGTCTCCACATCTTGCAGCAAGGGCTGTCATTGCTATGTGAAGACCGATGTCACCCACGCATTCCCCGTCTTTGAGGACGAGAGCATGGGCAAGGAAGACTGCAAAGCCATGGAACAAAAGCTCAACGAAGAAGAAGGCATGGGAATGTCCGTTTACAAGTGCAAATAATACCAGAGCACTCCACATGCCTGGCGGCGGACGGTCAAAACGTTCCGCCGCTTTTTTTTTTACCACGCCGCCCTTCAATATCCCTCTTAAAGAACAGCGCACCAATCCCTAACCAACATACCACCCCCAATCACTAATCACTAATCACTAATCACTAATCACTAATCACTAATCACTAATCACTAATCACTAATTACTAACTACTAATTGCTAACTGTACAGTCCTCCGTTCACCTGAATCACCTGTCCGGTGATGTAGGAAGCCTCCGGGGAGGCGAGGAAAGCAACGGCGGCGGCCACCTCGTCGGGGGTGCCGAAACGCTGCGCGGGAATCATCTTGCTCAGCGTCGCCTCGTCCAAGTTCGCGGTCATGTCGGTTGCGATGAAACCGGGAGCCACGGCGTTGACAGTGACTTTGCGCTTGGCCACCTCCTGCGCCAGTGCCTTGGTCGCGCCGATGATGGCGGCCTTGGCGGCGCTGTAGTTGGTCTGTCCGGGCACGCCTTTCAAGCCGGAAAGCGACGCCATGTTGACGATGCGGCCGTCGCGTTTCTGGATCATCGTGCGCACTAAACGGCGGGTGATGTAGAAAAAGCCGTTCAGCGGGGTGTCGATGACGCTGTGCCAGTCGTCGTCGCCCATCATGATCATCAGGTTGTCGCGGCGCGTGCCGGCATTGTTGACCAGCACGGCGATGTAGTCGTCGGGATGGGCGTTCTCCCACCCTTCCAGCGCGGCGTTGACCGCCTGTGCGTCGGCGATGTCGAACTTCAGCAGTTCGCACACACCGCCCTGGGCTTCAATCATTTGCTTGGTTTCTTCGGCGGCAGCATCGTTGCTCACATAGTTAACGATGACGGGCATCCCGTCGCGGGAGAGGCGCAATGCCACGGCACGTCCAATGCCTCGGGAACCTCCGGTTATGAGTGCGTATTTCATGTTTGGTTTAAGGGTTAGTGGTTAAAGGTTAAAGGTTAAAGAAATTGAAGTTCTCATTCTTAATTCTACATTCAGCATTAGTCCAACGCCAATGGATTCCCCATCAAGAAAGCCTGCACGTTGCGGATGTCCTTGTAGAAGGGGGTGTCTTCGATGAAGACGGGACAGATCTCGCGAACTTGACGATAGACTTGGCGGGAGACGGGGGCTAGTTTGTCGGCAATTTTCAGGATATCGATGGCTTGCGCGAGGGCGATGTACTGGATGGATAGCACCTGCCAAGCGTTCTCGATGACCCGTTTGGTGAGCAACGCCGTGTTGGTGCCCATGCTCACAATATCCTGATTGTCATTGTTGTTCGGGATGCTGTGCACGTAGTTGGGCATGGCGAGCGTCTGGCACTCGGCGGTGGTGGAGGTGGCGGTGAACTGGCATGCCTGCATCCCGTAGTTCAGCCCCAGCGTGCCCATGTTGAGGAACGGAGGCAGAATGCCGTTGATGCGGTCGTGGAAGAGGTAGTTGAGCTGCCGTTCGGCGGTCATCACCAAGCGCACCATCGCGATTTTCACCTTGTCCTGCTCCAAAGAGATATAGTCCCCGTGGAAGTTGCCGCCGTGATAGACGTTACGGGTCTCGGGATCGACAATCGGGTTGTCGCAGGCGGAGTTGACCTCTTCCTCCAACACACGGCGACTGCCAGCCAGGGTATCGTAAATCGGGCCCAAAATCTGCGGTGTGCATCGTAACGAATAGTAAGCCTGCACTTTATGTTCGAAGGTCTCTTCCGTATGATGGCCGTCGTAGAGCAGGTGTTCACGTTGCAGGAGGCACCGGCTGTCGCGGGCGAGCGTGCGCATACGGGCCGCGATGACCTGCTGGCCTTCGTGGCGGCGAACTTCATTGAGAGGTTCAGCCATCCAGTCGTCGTAGGAGCCGGCAATCTCGTTCATCATCACGGCGGCAAGCGTGGCCCAGTCGAGAAGCTTCTCCGCTTGAAACTGGTTGACCATGGCTATGCCGGTCATCACGCCGGTACCGTTGGTGATGGAGAGGCCTTCGCGAATATGGATCTTGAACGGTTCCAACCCGTTCTCTTTCAACACTTCCGCAGCAGGGCGCCACTCACCGTGGTAGTGGACACTCCCCTCGCCTATCATCGTCAGGGCGAGGTGCGCCAGCTGCACGAGGTCGCCGCTGGCCCCCACGCTGCCGTGCTGGGGAATCATCGGGAAAATGTTGCGGTTGATCATCTCCACAAGGAGTTTCACCAAGTCGGGATGCACGCCGGAGCGAGCCTGCAGGAAGGTGCCAAGACGGGCCACCATGGCGGCTTTCACACATTCGTCGGGCAGTGGTTCGCCCGCACCCGTGGAGTGACTGCGGATGATGTTATACTGCAGGGCGATGAGATGGTCGTCATCAACACGCCACTGTGCCATCGGACCGAAACCGGTATTGATGCCGTAGATGATCTTGTCTGCACTGAACTGTTTCAGAAACTCATAGCATTCCGTCACTTTGTCCATCGGAAGGTCAGACAATTCTATCTTTTTATCTCCAAAGACGATATTTTCAACGTCGGAAAGAGTGAAAATGGTGTTCATTTGATACTTCAGAATTTGCGGCTGCGAAAATACGATTTTTTTGTATTAGTTTTTCACACAGCGCACCGACTGGGCATCGCCATCGGAATCATAAAAATCATTGTGGATCATAAGAGCATAATTCGCATGGAGTCCCCAGTAATAGACATCGTTGTAGCCGTATAGCGCGGGCACGCCGGAGGATGTCCAGAAGAAAGTGACGTAGCCCAAGCCGCCGTAAGCGCTCCCCACAGTGAGCATTGACGAATGGCTATAAAACCCTGCCGGCAACGCGCCAAAGCCGGTAGCATTGTTGGTGGCAAAATGGGTGTTACCCACCACACAGGAATCCGACAACCCGCTGTCATCCCAACCCACCGTGGCGGCCAGCGACTTACCAATCTGACCGTCAATGCCGCTGCAAACATTGGGACTCTGGGCATTCACATAATTGTGAAGTTGTGTCCACTCGGCATCGCTCGGCACATGCCAACCGTTGGGACATATACCTTGCACACCGCTCGGGTTCGCATCACTGCCGGTCGCCCCGTGCATCACCGCCGCCCAGTTGTAGAGCAGTCCGTAATTGGATTTGTTTTCGGGTTCATTCATTGGATAATACCAAAGACCCGTTGTAAGAGAGTATGTTTCCCCTTGTGGTATGGAAGTACCGTCGGCGTACCTGGTTGTCCGCAGGTTTTCGCGCATCCAGCATTGTTGGCCTATTTGCACCGTGTTATACACATTCCCGTCAACATCAACGAGCAAAGGCGCGTCCGGGCAAGAGTGCGCGTCACCGTCAGGATTGACCGGGATGACGAAACTTTGATCATCACCATACGCAATGCCGACGCTATTGACTGCGTACGCCCGCACATAATAGGTAAGGTTGGACGACAGTCCCGTCACCTGGGTGGCAAAGGTCCCCACTCCTTGACCGTCAACCGTGTGCCGTTCGGCGATCGTCGGAAAGGGCGACAGGCCTATGCAAACGCCCCGGGCGGTCACGCTGTCGCTGCCCGCATCGGTCACAACGCCGCCACAGACAGCTGAATTGCCTGTAATGTCCGTGACACTCGCCGTGATGACGGTCGGGACACGAAGCTGCAAACTGGAAAACTGTAACACATACGTCTGCGAATCCGCGAGGGCAACATTCAGATGCTGGCTTTCCACCTCCACACCGTTGATGATGGCAGCAGCCGAAAGTTCCATCTGGTCTCCAAAGCCGAAAGGTCGGGCGACCAAGCCGCGGGTGTGTGATTTTGCGGGCGACATCTCGCCGGAAGCCGACTCTCCAGTCCCCGAATATTCAATGCTGTTGGCATTTCCGCCTCTGTTGCACACCATTTTGATGGACGACACTTTCCCGTCATGGTGCGCGCTCATCACGTATGTGCCGGCACGGCCGAGCGTGACGCGGAATTGGTGGTGGCCCGTATTCAGGAAATGCTCATTCCTGCAGACGAGGCGTCCGCCCGCATCCGCAATTTCCAACGTCACCCTGCCAGCCTCCGCCAAAGTCAAGTTCACGCCCGTGGTTCCATTAAACGGATTGGGGCTGTTGGGCGACAGTTGCAGAGGCTGCGCATTTCCCCACCCTCCATCATGGACGCCGGTCGTGTTCTGGATGGTCAGCACCGTGTCGGGCCACACGAGAATTTCCTGCCAGTTTCGAGTATGATTTGTAACCAGGATAAATTCGGTTTCCACATGGTTATTGGCGATGTCCCGTCCCGTGAAGACGAGCGTGGCGGTCTGGGCGAGGCCATTGAGCACAAGCAACCACACCAAGAGTATCAAAAGAGTAATTTTTTTCATAGCGGTCAGATTTCAGGATGACAAAATTCATCGCGGCGAAATTACAAATATATTATAATGGTACCTTCTAATTAATTCTCCTTTAATAACAGATAGTTACAAACGAAATCCGCATCAAAACTGCAGTTGAAAATCCCAATTTAAGC
>JBGUPL010000092.1:0-2531 GCA_045130275.1 Bacteroidales bacterium | reverse complement strand
CTTGGCTGCTGTGATAGTGGTGTCGGCGAGCATGCGTTGTAAATAATCACCATCCTCTCGCCAGACATCGAACTCGAGTACCATATCATTGTAGGCGCATAGCTGCGCTATCAGGTTGTCCTTGTCGGTCGCCATGAATTTTCGCAGGGCTGCGAGAACATTGGCAAGTTTCTTTGAGTGCTTTTCAAAGGTTGCCTCTATGCCGCCTCCCTCACTAAGTATTCCCTCGTTCTTGTCTTCAAGGACGGGCCTGGCGTACTGAACTCGGTTTTGCAAGAAATAATAGCTGCTGCTGGCAAAGAGCAGCGGATTGTCATAATCGATGCGGCGCATGGGGGCGTAAGTCTCGTAGTCATGGTATTTCTTCCACTCCACGCTGTCGAGAATCTCGCTGTACCAAACGCTGTCACGCTGCTCGTGTCTCACCAAGCCGCGTGCAATTCTCTCAATACAGCCTATGTAATCCATTCCGAAGTTTGCCTGAATGTCGGCCAGCGCCAGTTGCACCTCCATCGGCGTGTAGTCCTCACTGCGGCTCACCTTCTGCAGTTTGGCCATCGCCAGTTTCCAGACTTCATCAGCCACTTCGTTTGCCTCGTCAAACGTGCCCTCGAACTTCCACAACGGGCGCATCACGTCCTCCAGTTTGCGCGACGTGCGAAGCAATCGCTCCACGTCGCGGCTGCTGCCATTGTTATAGATACATTCGTAGCGGCCAAATGTGCCCTTGCGTACGGTGACATCAATAGTCTCGCCAGGGCGGGCGAAGAATCGGATGGCATTGAAGAACACCTTCGAACCGTCAGCAATGAAAGAATTCCAGACGGGATAGCTGGCCTGGAACTTCTTGCAGAACGTGCCGTCGTCGGCGATGTCGAGCAGCAGCACCGTGTTACCCCTCTCAAAAACGTCCTCGTAATAGCAAACCATCGACGAGAAACCGAACTGCTCGGCGTCGTAGTCCTCGATACGGCCTTTGATAGTGATGGTGTCGGTCTTGAACCAGTCGGCGGGCACCGTCCACGGGTTCGCCTCGGCGATTTCCTGCATCGTCGGGGCGTTCATGAGTTCTATTTTTTCGTAAACAAAAGTTACACCCTTCTTTATGACGACTACTGCGACGATCGCGAGCAGTGCGGTGATGATAATTTTCTTTTTCATCTTCATAGATTTGTTTTTGAGGGGCAAAGATAATCAAAATAATCGTACTGACCAAACATCAGTCCGATTTTTTCTTTTCATGTGGATTAGTGCTTATCGATGGACGGTTCTGAGTGAGCTATAACTCATTCGGAACCGTCCCCAAGTGTTTGAGCGCATTTACTTGTAATAGCCGATGCGGATGTAGTGTCGGGGCGAGGCGAAGGGGGTCCAGGAGAGGTGAAGCCAGGTGGAACCGGTGAGGAGCTGGTCGGTGAGGGTGTGGGCCTTGAGAAAGTCGACGAGGCGCTGGAACTGAGCTGGGTCTTTCGGGCGGATGTCGGCGGCCTGGCCGACGAGGTGCTGGGAATTGCGGACACCCCCTACCCTGCGATTGACGGCCTCGCAACGGAAGCCCGAATTGATGATGATCGGCCCGACGATGGCTCTTGCAGGCTCCAGCAGCAAATGACAGCCGTAGGTCAGGTTCGCCACGACCTGCATCGTGGGAATATTCTCGGGATATTTCTTCAGATTCAGAAACTCACTCAGCTTAAAGTGAGGCGATAAGCGAACGCCATCAAACTCGTTTGTTTGGCTGAGCGTAGCCTCATTCGGCGAAGCCAAGTGAGGCGATAGCATGGTATCGTCTTTAACTCCTTTAACTCCCTTATCTCCTTTAACTCCTTGTTTTCCTGTCTCCATTACTTTATTTGCTTCTTAATGATTCGAATATACTGGTCGAGGCCGAAGATCGAGCCGGCCAACAGGAACGACTGCGCCACATAGTAGAGCAACCCTGCCGCCACATCGTCGATCTCAACCACCTGATAAGTCACCAGCGCGATACTGCTCACGATGAGCAGCACCGCACAGGCATACTGAGAGATTTTGAAGCCCTTGTTTTCCATGGCGTTCGTGAGTCTTACATCAACTCGGAACCGCCAGCCGCTCCCAGAATAGCAGCGATGAAATAACTGATCACTTGAAGGATCGTTCTAACTGTCTTGTTCATAATCTTACATGTTTTAAATGGTGAATTACTAGGGTTATTTTAATCATTATTACAACTGCAAAGATACAAAAAAATCCTGAATTATGCAAGTTTTCTGGCTGCAAATATCGGGCGAAAAATAAAAAAGAAACGGAAGCCGTTTGACTTCCGTTTCATATTCTCAACTTTAAAACAGATCAAAGACCTGTTGCCATGGTCTTCTGAAAACAGACACCCATACCCAGGTGCCTGTCCCCATGACTATCGTTTCTCCCGCTTTGTGCAGAACAATTTAGGTCAGAAACCCAGTGCTTTCCGCACATAACAACGTCCTTCTCATATCATTTCGAGAGTCTGTATTCCAAAGGCGTCTTATCGGCAAGGCGTTTAAAGAATT
>JBGUPL010000091.1:0-3749 GCA_045130275.1 Bacteroidales bacterium | reverse complement strand
AATTTGTCATCCGACTACCCATTTCCCAATCTTGGGTATCCGCTGCACCAGGACGCAGAAAAGGGCGACTCCGGCATATGACAGGAGGACGGTTCCAATAACCTGCACAGGGGTGGTCCAGATGCCAAGTACACCGTTTTCACCGAGTCCCAGGGCGGAACGCAGCCAGGCCGATACTATGCCAAGAAGCAGCATATGACAGAGGTACATGCCGTAGCTGGCTTTGGAGACAGGAAGGAGGATTTTCTTGTAGAAGCCGCTTTCTCCCTTGATTTTGCGAAGCACCAGAATCCAGCCGATGGTCATGAGCGCAACCCCTAAAGTGTCGTTGAGCCACGGGCCTTCCCAGAGGGCCGCAAGTCCCACCGGGCCTTCGATGGGGAACGCCCCATGGCAATCGGCCCATACACGGCTGAGGAATCCAAGCGAGCAGATGGCGAAGCCTCCAAGGAAGACGGGAAGTGCAACGGAAAGCGTCTTTTTCCATGAGAGTTCTCCCACGAACTTGCGGAAATACAACCCCAGCAGCATATATCCCACGAAGCCGCTCAGATAATAGAATACCCCATATGTATTCCAGCTGGCCTCGCCCCAAAGAGGATACTTGGCTGCGTTGGGAATGCCGGATGGCCCATAGATGACGGGAGCTGCTCCGCCAACCCACTGGCGTATAAGCGGAATGATGGTGGTGAAAAGCCAGATGCCCAGATATACCTGCAATTCCTTCTTCCCGACTTTTTCCGCCCACGGGGACAGAAGCGGCATGATAAGATACAGGCCGATGAGCATGTAAACGAACCATAGATGCCCTGCCGCATAGTTGAAATTGAGCAGCAGGTCTTTGAAATTCTGCACGGGCTCACCCCATACAAGGGCATAGACCACCGTCCAGATGAGGAACGGAATCAGTACCCGTACTGCCCGGCGGCGGAAGAATTCTCCCGTTGAATAATGCAGCGGAAACTGTAAATAGCTGGAAGCCACCACAAAAAGTGCAACGCTGGCACGGGGCAGTACATTCAGGATTGCTACCCAGATGGCATCGGCCTTTGTGAGGATAAGCGAACCTTCTCCTCCCAGGTAGAAAGGCTCGTTGCTGTGCGTCATCATTACAAGGAAGCAGGCTATCACCCTTAGCCAGTCTATCCAGATTTCTCTTTGTTTTTCCATAACAGTCGTTTAACACGCAAAGGTCGTCAAAAAGAAAGAGAAAAAATTTGACCTGCGTCAAAATCCATATTCGGCCCTGAGACGGCTCAGTGTGGATTGGGAGATTCCGAGATAAGAGGCTATGTATCCAAGGTTGGCTCTCCGGCACACTTCCGGGAACTGCTCCCGGAACTGTCTGTAGCGCTCGGGTGCAGAGAGGGTAAGCCTCTCTTTATGAGAGCGGTGAAGCCTCCGGTATTCGTTCTGGTGGATGATGCGTCCCCAGTTGCACAATTCCAGATTCTCCCGGAAAAGACGGTTCATATCCCCGACCGGAATGCGCCAGGCATCTACAGGCTCCATCGTTTGTGCATACTCCTCGCTGGGCTTTCCGTAATAGACCTCGTCCATACTGAATACCAGATGTCCTTCAATGGAAAAAGATGTATTTATCTCCCGTCCATCCTCCATGAGCCAGTAATGGCGCAGGCTGCCTTTTTCGACAAGCCAGATATACCGGCAGAATACACCTGCCTCCAAAACGAGTTCTTTCTTGGCAAAATGGCACTGCTCAAGGTAAGAGGCAAGCAATTCGGCTGTCTCCTCGCTTATCGGGGAAACCTGCCGCATTTTGCTTAAGAATATGCTGTCTGTGAACGGAATCATAAATCTCGATTTCTCGAATACAAAGTTAAGCATTTCCGGCCATTCGGTCATCAGGATTCGTTCCTTTCCCTTCATTCGACTGCGGACACTTTGGCTTAACTATTTTTCTGTTTCGTAAAAATGGCTTATATTTGTGTCTAAAGACATTTATTGGCCATGGAAGACATCTTGTTTTACAATTTCAAACGGGATAAGGTGGACCTCGAACCGTTCTTGGGGCAGTACAATATCTTTATCCTTTGCAAAGAAGGGTTTGTGTGGCCGCACCGGGGACCCATGTCGCAGCCGACTGGAGGTGGGAGCCTTGTAGTCTTGCTGCGCCCAGATTCAATTACACAGATTGAGTTTTTAGGAGACGCGGATGCGGACATCCTTCTGGTTTCTGATTATCTGCTGGAGTTGTACCGGCCGAAAGTCCCGTGGGAGGTCAAAGGTTATAAGTATCTGTCGAATATGTCCTATGTCTTCAGATTGAAGGATGATTTATTTGATGAGCAGAAGACTCTGACGAACGATCTCAATCAAATCAGGGAGCGTCTCGGCATTTTCCCCGGTTACCTCGATGAAGAAATAATCGGTTCCCTTTTACGTGTCTTCCTGTGCGATGTTTGGCGGGTCTTCTACCGTAAGGTATATACCCATGCCGACAGGGGCCTTCCTTCGGGGAAGTTCGCCAGATTTCTGGTTGATATTCAGCAGGAGTGCAGAACGCAACGCGATGTCACATGGTACGCGGAGAAACTGGGGATAACACCGAAATACCTTACGGAGATCAGCAAAAACGCCACCGGTCGACCAGTCGGCCACTGGATTGATTACTACACGGCGCGTGTACTTCGAAAAGAACTGGCCGCCCAAGATGTCTCTTTTTCGAAACTTGCAAAAGAGATGAACTTTTCATCATTGCCGGTCTTTACACGATATGTCAAACGAGTACTCGGCTGTTCCCCCACGGAGTTCCGCGATTCAATAGAGAACAGTGATTTCACGCATCTGCAAAGGGCCATGACACGGTCCGATGACGACGAGTACCTTTCGGAGATTCCGAAGGGAAAACTTGAACTTGAAGAAGAGGAAGATTGACGGGCTTCGATTGATTTTACCTGGAAAGAGTTTATTATCGGTCTCATTGGCAGCAATGAGGCCGATTATTATTTCTGATAGTTTTTCTGCTTCCGGGGCAAACCAGTATAGTATAGTCAGGTTTGGAGGTTTTTTCATTCTTACAAATTGAAAAGCCATCTAATAATCGGAAGGTCGGTTGTGTCCTATTGCCTCTCGTCAGTCTGGCACATTGGAGAAAAAAGACGGCCTCATATCAGGGAAAACCCCGAGGCCGGAGCCTGGAGAAATTGCCGAATTTAAGGTAAGTGGCCCTATGAGAAGACGTGAAAATGGGCGGTAAATGGCCATTTTGCGGCCAAATAGTGCCATTTTTGTGTGCCTATATGGCCAAACTCAAAAAAGTCCCTCAAAAGCGTGTAAATGTGGGAATTATTTCGTAACTTAAATATGGGAAGAGCCCCGAAAACCTCGGTTTTCCGGCACTTTTCGCTTTTAGAAGTGGCACAAACCACCCAGAAAGCCCAACCGAAAAAAAGTCAAACCCTAAAAAGGAATAAAGTACAACCAATAAAACAGTAAACGCTATGAGTACACTTAAATCCATCGAGGGGCTTTTGGAGAAGCCCGTCTACATGATGACCGGGGAGGAGTATCTTGAGCTTACGCACTACGCGCTGGCGAACTCTCCCAATGCAGCCAACCGTCCCACCCAGGCGGGACAGAAAGCCCTGGGCGTTCACGCCCTGGCCGTGGAGCTCGGATGCTCCGAATCTACTATTTACGCGCTGATGCGCGCGCCGCGCGAGGAGGACGGATCCAATGTTGGCGGAGGAGTCCTGCGGGAGGCAATCGTCTCCCGTATCGGCCGA
>JBGUPL010000090.1:0-1586 GCA_045130275.1 Bacteroidales bacterium | reverse complement strand
TCGCAGTTAAGCCACCTTATGCCTTTGCACTCGACGCACGGTTTCCAACCGTACTGAGGTGACCTTTGGACGCCTCCGTTACCTTTTTGGAGGCGACCGCCCCAGTCAAACTGTCCGACTGCCATTGTCCCCGAGCCGGATTACGGCTCCAGGTTAGAGACCCAATATCGCCAGGGTGGTATTCCAAGGTTGACTCCACATCAGCTGACGCCGGTGCTTCAAAGTCTCCCACCTATCCTCTACAGACAATATCGAATCCCAGTAACAATCTACAGTGAAGCTCCATGGGGTCTTTTCGTCTTGTCGCGGGTAACTTGCATCTTCACAAGTACTACAATTTCACCGGGTACGTTGTCGAGACAGTGCCCAAATCATTACGCCATTCGTGCGGGTCAGAACTTACCTGACAAGGAATTTCGCTACCTTAGGACCGTTATAGTTACGGCCGCCGTTGACCGGGGCTTAAGTTCGTGCCTTCGCTTGCGCTAAGCATTCCCCTTGACCTTCCGGCACCGGGCAGGCGTCAGCCCCTATACTTCACCTTTCGGTTTTGCAGAGACCTGTGTTTTTGATAAACAGTCGCCTGGGCCTTTTCACTGCGACCACCTCGCGGTGGCACCCCTTCTTCCGAAGTTACGGGGTCAATATGCCGAGTTCCTTAACAACCCTTCTCCCGTTGGCCTTAGGATCCTCTCCTCATCTACCTGTGTCGGTTTGCGGTACGGGCGCCTTCTGTGTACCTCACACCTTTTCTCGCTGTCGATTCATCGGACTTCCCTACTAAAATTTCAGTCCCTTTCGCCCGGGGCTACCAACGCCCGGGTTCCGACTCCTCAACATGTCAGTGTGCTTAAACTTCGGCGGCTACGGATTCTCTACCGTATGTGCATCGACTACGCCTTCCGGCCTCGCCTTAGCTCCCGGCTTACCCGTGGCGGACGAACCTACCCACGGAAACCTTAGATTTTCGGCCATTACGATTCTCACGCAATTCTCGCTACTCATTCCGGCATTCTCACTCGAATGCAGTCCACATGTCCTTCCGGTCATGCTTCCCCCCGCATTCGACGCTCCCCTACCAATCCCTCAGGATTCCCAAGCTTCGGTTATATGCTTTAGCCCCGTTGAATCTTCGGCGCAGCATCACTCGACCAGTGAGCTATTACGCACTCTTTGAATGAGTGGCTGCTTCTAAGCCAACGTCCTGGTTGTCTTTGCATTGCCACATCCTTCTCCACTTAGCATATATTCGGGACCTTAGCTGTGGGTCTGGGCTGTTTCCCTTTCGACCGTGAGACTTATCTCACACAGTCTGACTCCCGCACTCATTTATCCGGCATTCTTAGTTTGATAAGGGTTGGTAGTCTCTCGACCCCTTGCCTATTCAGTGCTTTACCTCCGGTAAATATATGCGAGGCTAGCCCTAAAGCTATTTCGGGGAGAACCAGCTATATCCGGGTTCGATTGGAATTTCTCCGCTATCCACATCTCATCCGCCAACATTTCAACGGGGGTCGGTTCGGTCCTCCATTGCCTTTTACGGCAACTTCAACCTGGACATGGATAGGTCACCCGGTTTCGGGTCT
>JBGUPL010000089.1:0-2857 GCA_045130275.1 Bacteroidales bacterium | reverse complement strand
ACTTGCGCCCAATCAATCTTGGCGATGTCGCCGTAGTTGCGGTCAGCCCATTGGGGATAGACGGCATTGTGTGCGGCAATGGCATATTTGTCAATCTCCGCCCATCCGACGAGTTCGTAGTTGAAGTCGGGGTTGTGGCGGTGCAGTCGGTCGAGTGCCATACACTGGCTGTCGTATCCGCTGAAGGCTGTGAAAACTTTGATTTCCATCTTACTTCACATTATTAGTATCTTCGAGCAGGTCGCCGAGTTTGTCGGTGTCTTTATCGCGTGGGTCTTTGCCCTTCTCCGCTTGTCGCCGTGCCGTTAAGCCTAAATTGTAGAGGTCATCGGTCACGCGGGCACTGGCTTTGTCGTAATAGGTGACGAGGCCGTTCACCATCGGTTTCGACTGTCCCATACTGCCCACCTCAAACGTCACAAGGTTGTCCGTCGCTACCACGTCATCGAAAATCTTGTCCATGATGCACATGTCCTGCGCCGTCTTACGGATGAGGATCAGGAGTTTGGCGGGTATCTCGCCGTTGTACTCGGCACGGACGAGTTTGTTCAACTCCGTCACGTACCCGTTTGTTCCTTTTTGTTTCTTCTTAGCCATATATTACAGGGATGTTATGAGCCATTCTACTTGCTGCCGCTTCGTCGAACCCCTGACGGATCAGGGCAGCGTACTTGTCAGGGTAATTGTACAAAGGTCTGCGGACCTTCGGCGGGTTGGGTGTTGCCATATCATTTATGAAATTTGAATGTCAGTTGGCGGCTTTGCTCATAGGGTACACGGCACTGGATGTAGGCTATGCTGCTGATGTAGAGCGTGCGCTTCGGGAACAGCATCCACGCTTGCCACTTGGTGTCGCAGGGACGGTGCCACGGGTGGCGGCTGTCTTTCTCGCTGGCACGGACATTGATGCCGCGACCGCTGAGTGCCTCCATCGTACCGAGGCAACAGTGTGTCTCTTTCGTGCCTTTCGGACGGTTCGCTTTCGGGATGATTCCGACGAGCGGACAGAGCGCACAGCAGTCAGGTTGCTCTGCCGGCAGTTGAATCGGTGTCGTGTTGTGCTTGGGCATAGTTAAAATAGTTTTTGTTGTGGGTTCTCGTCCGGGAGCCAAAGACCATTGACCGCCAGCATCTCACGCAATGCCTCTCGGTAGGTCACGCCGTTGTTCTCGAAGTTGAGCACCATGTTATAATACTTAGGATATAGGCGGTAGAAGGTCTCCAGTCTGCGGTCGTCTTTCATCTGAGCACCGAACCCACAACCGACGCAGCCGGTACGATCCACACCCTTTGCATATATCTCTGCTATCTCGATATTGTTCTCACGGATGAATTGCCAAATATCCTCCTCCATCCATATACTGAGCGGCTTCGATTTCTCGTGCCCTTGGTCGAACTTGTTGCACTGACCTACGCGGAGGTAGTCTGTTTCACGCAACATGCTTTCGCTTGCCATCGTTGCCACGATAGGACGCAGGCCGCTTTCGTGTTCGTACCGCTTGCACGGGTCTTTCTTGAGCTTGTTGCAACAAACCGCCGAAGTATGGTACTTGCATTTTTCGGTGTCGCACAGGTAGCGGAAGCACTTGCTGATGGTGAATTGGTTGCCGTCACGCATGTACTTTTGTGCGCTTTTGCTTTCTGGGTTCTTGCGCACAAGGTCAATCTTGAACGCTTGGTCTTTGCTCACCAGCGGGAAGCCGTACTTTGCCCACACTTGGCGCGGTGTCAGTTTCGGACGGATCACCTCGATATTGTGCGCGGCTTTCATCTTCTCCACGAACCGCACAACATCCACGGACTCGCAGCCGGTATTGACGAACACGCATTTGATGTCCGGCTTGATGATTTCGCATAGATGCAAGAGCACCGTCGAATCTTTGCCGCCACTGAAGGACAGATAGACCTTGCCGTCCATCCGTGCGATGAACTGGTCAATCACTCCGAGCGAGTGGTCAATCTTTTGGGCGAGTGTCCATTGTTGTCTGCTATGTAGTTCTTCGATTGTCATTTATTTTTATTTTTCTTATAAGTGGGAATATCAATTCTCCGTGGTGTATTCGTTCCAAGTTAGTTTTGCCCTGTGTCGGGGAAAAATCAGATTTTGAGATTTTTCCCTCTCGATTCTCCTAGGGGCAAGTGGATTTGGGAGTCGGAGGGGGGTTCGACAAAATCAATGCCCCGGGGGGTTTGGTCGAACACCGAGCGTGTCGGTGCTGGATGCGAAGCCTTGAACCGTTCGAGGCTGGCAGCGTTGCTCGCCTTGTGCCCTTCCTTCGACCGACTGCGCATGGCTTGATGCACCTCGCTGTGATGGGCAAAGCACAGGCTTTGCAAGTTATCGAAACGAAACGCAAGCCGCTTCATTTCTTCGTAGTTGCGCGCCGTCTCGATGGGTGTCTTGTGGTGGATGCAACGAGTCGCAGTGACTATTCCATCTGCCAAACACATCTCGCACAGGGGATTGGCTTCGAGCTTCTTCGCCCTTAGCCACTTCCACTCGCGGCTGTTGTAGATGCGCATCTTGTCTTCCTTCTGGCTCATACTCTCTGTAGGTCTAACTTGTCCATAAGGTATTGTATCGCTTCCGCCTTGTCGGGCGCACCGAGCTCGCGGGCTATGCGTTCGGCCTCGGTCTCTGCCATCGCGTCCGTCACCTTCTCTGCCGCCACGGGGTTCGAGATGATACGGATCATGATGTCGGCGATGTCGGCTTTGGGTCCGTCGAGTGCGGGGTCGTACAACCCTGCCGGCACGGGTCGCATCTTGGCGGTCATGCTCATGCGGTTGTAGCCGATGTCCTCGATGACCTTCGCCCACTTGTCCGCACCGTCCACATCGGGATAGACGACGATGT
>JBGUPL010000088.1:0-4843 GCA_045130275.1 Bacteroidales bacterium | reverse complement strand
ATCCACCAAACCCAACGCAAAGACATTGAACTCCTCATAGCGCGAGAGCAGCACAAAAGACGGTGTTAGAATATCGTATGGAATCTGGATGGAACTATCTGTTTCCGAACAAATCACGCCATCATCATCAAAAATCATGGGGATTTTTTGCGTTTGCTTGGCATTTTCCACCATTTCAAACGGCCACCATTGGCCTTTAATGAAAAAGTCAAATTCTTTCTGATTCATCGCATACATGACGAGCCTAACCTCTTTCACAAAAACCGTGATAGTACCTTCGCCCTTTTCCACACGGAAAGGCTCGCTTTCCTGCTGCGGGAAGGCAACCTTCAGCAGATGCCGGAAGGTGTATTCTAAAGCGTTGAGGGAAAGAGGAGATTCGGCCATAGCTGCGGGTTACGATTCAATGATTCCGCCGCCCACCAAGTCGTCGCCCTCATAGAAGACGGCGCTCTGTCCGGGCGTGACCGCGAAAACGGGTTCTTCAAACAAGACTTCCAAAGAGGTATCGTTCAGATGGCGGAGCGTGGCCAGCGTGCCCGCACTGCGGTAACGCGAACGGCAGGTCACCTTCATCCCGTCCTCAAAGTCTGCGTATTTCGTCATATTCAAGCCGGAAACGACGCAGCGGGTATGCTGCAGATCCTCCCGCTTGCCGAGCACCACACGGTTCGTATCGGGCTGCAGGGCCACCACATACGCCGGTTCACCCAACGCGATGCCCAAGCCTTTTCGTTGCCCCACCGTGTAGTTATACAGTCCTTGATGCTTGCCCACCACCTTTCCATCGGTGGTCACGAACTCGCCGACAGGCATACGCTCCTGCAAATCCGGAACTTCGTCTTGCAGAAAATGACGATAATCATCATCTGTCACGAAACAGATTTCCTCGCTCTCCTTCTTCTGCGAGAGCTTCACAAAACCGTGGTCCGCAGCAATCCGCCGAACTTCCGTCTTGGTGAGGCCGCCCAACGGGAACAACGTCCGCTGCAACATTTCGGAAGTCAACTTCCACAGGAAATAGGTCTGGTCTTTCTGTGTGTCAACACCTTTTTGGAGGAAATAACGGTCGCCGGATTGCGCGATGCGTGCGTAGTGGCCGGTGGCGATGTAGTCGCAGCCGAGCTCATCCGCCATCTCCAATACCCTACCCCACTTGATGATGGGATTGCAGAGCACGCAGGGATTCGGGGTCCGGCATTGCAGGTATTGGTCGATAAAATCCTGGATGACCGTTCTCTTGAAGAGGTCGCGGACATCGAGGATATGGTGTTCAAAGCCGAGTTTCTCGGCCAGGTGCTTCGCCTCGAAGATGGCATCCACGGAGCAGCAGCCCTTCTCGCGGGCGATGCAGCTCTCCGTGATTTGGTCGAAGGTACGGAAGGTCACGCCGACCAGCTCATACCCTTGCTCCATCAACAACATGGCGGCGACACTGCTGTCAATGCCGCCGCTCATGGCGATAAGTACACGCTTGCCCATCTTCCTACTATCTTCTGTAAATGGATTTACTGTACCGTGACTTTACGGACGGATTTGCCGTTCGGGGTGCTCACCTCCAACAGGTAGAGACCCTTGGCGACACCATCGAGCCCAAAACGAACCTGATTGGTTCCGATGATACCCGATTCTGTCTGTTGGCGCAACACTTTGCCCGTCAAATCCAACAGTTGCATTGTGACAGGCTCAGTCTGGTTCAAGGAGAAGTCAACATTCAGATAGTCGGTGGCAGGGTTCGGATAAACCATAAGTTCTTCCAAGCCATTGTAATCCTCTATCGCGGCAATGGCATAGTATTCCATGTTGAAACCTTCGCCCTCACTCCAGTTGTCACTCACGAAATTCACGCGCATTTTCTTGAAATTCACAGTGTAGATCTGATCGGGCTGGTTGTAGATGTCAAAGCGTTCAATGAGGGTCGGCGGTGTGGTGGTGCTGTTATAAACGTCCACAAAATCGCCATAGCCGAGATTGAATTTCGGGAAGCTGAAAGCATAGCCGGTCACGAAATTGTGCGTGATATTCCACGTGCAGTTGGACTGGGCAATATAATTATCCCCTTCTTGCGAACCATCGGAAAGGACGGCATTCCAAACGTTCGGCAAATTGGTCATGCTCTCGCAAGTACGCGGGGGCAATGAGGAGGTGTAGGATATCAGGAATCCATAATGATCGGTGTTGTTCGTGTTCCCGACGAAAGTGATCAACACACTGTCGGCAAGCACATTGTAAACATTGCCCGGGAGTTCAGTTCCGGTGAGCGAGACCAACACTCCGCTTTCTTCTGTGGGACCGTTGTAAATGGTCACATAGTCACCTTGGTTAAGGTCAAGACGGTCGAAGGTGAAGCTGTAGGCGGTTGCCTTCGGAGTAGCCACCATCCAGGAGCAGTCGGCATCCGGCTGGTAAGGTCTCGTGGTGGGGGATCCGTCGGCCACATATCCGAAACTGGCTGTATTGCGCTGATGGCCATTACAATAGGTCGGTTCGATTGCTCCCGAGGGGAATATATTGACCACTGTTTCAGAACCATAGTCAAAGTGCATCGGTCCGGCCACAAAATTGTCTATCGCATAAAAGGCATTCGACGCGCCGCCCCATCCATAATTCAAGTGGAAGAGGTTGTTCTCGTCATAACCATCAAGCACATAGGCATGGCAGGATCCGAAATTTTCCGTACATCCAGAGTAGTACACCACCCTTTTGTGGTCAATCTCATTTTTGAGCACATCATAGAATTCCACCACCGACGAATCTTGGTAAAGATCTCTGAAATAAGAAGTTATAGACTGGTCGTATTTGAATGTCTGGTAGAGTTTGTTCTTGGCTTGTGTAGTGTTGGCGCCGGAACCGTCGGGGGTGTAGTTCATCTGGATAGCCACGCCGAAATGATAGGCCAGCTTGGCGATCTCGTTGGCATAGCTCTGCGGAGCGTTGCACATGGCGTCGTAATGATAGTTGTGCTGGTAGAAGTTGACCGTCTGGCGAGGATAGCCTTGCGGAATGTAAGAGGACGATCCGACACCTCTGATGGGATAGCGGTGATAGTTCATGATCTGTGCGCAGGCGAGCGCGACACAACCGTTCGGCACACGATAGTCGTAATAGGCGCCAGACGCAGGATCCCACGGACAGTAGGTGTTGTAGAATCTGTTCTGATTCCAGGTGGTGGTCAGAAGTGGACCTCCTGATGTGCCTTTTGCGGTCTTCGGGACAAATTCCGCAGCCAGATAGCGTTCCCAGGCGGCGGCAGCGTCGGGTTTTGCCTTCCACTGCTGTCTCTCGGCATAAGCCATTTCGCCTTTGTAAAGATAGAAGAGGTCACGCACCGGAGGAATCATTTCGAAATTCTGGTCAAAAGCGTAAGCCAAGATCGGCGGGGTGGTCAACGAGGCCGACACCACCACGAAACCCACTTGAGGAAGTTGGAAACGGTACAGGGCCGTGTCCCCATTGTCCTGGGTGTAAACTTCGCTCAGCTTAATGTCAGCCGCAGAAATCGGATGGTTCTTCTCCATAACAAAGCGGTGACACACTTGCGCTGCCTGGCTTTCGGACACGCGCTGTGCGGCCAATTGCCCGGCTATGGTCAATAAAATGCTGAATAAGAATAATTTTCTCATATTTGAATAATTTAATTTGCAAAAAAAAGCCCGCAAATGTACAAAAAAAACGATTACAACACAAGCATAATTCATATGCATTATGTATTAAGAATTGTAAAAAGACTAACTGCTGTACGGTGCGACATCGTACCCAACGAACTCGCCCTTCTGGTACTTGAAGTAGCCGCAGACGGCCACCATCGCGGCATTGTCGGTGGTGAGGTCCAACGGCGGGAGGAAAATGTTGCGGTGGTAACGGCGTGCGAGGTCGGTCATCGCGTCACGCAAACCGGAGTTTGCCGAGACACCGCCGGCCAGCACCAAGTCTTTGCAGTCGCACTCCTTGAAGGCCTTCTTCACCTTGTCTGTCAACGACTTGACAATAGCATACTGCATAGAAGCCGCCAAATCGTGGATGTTTTCTTCGATGAAATTCGGATTCTCCTTGAGATTGTCGCGCACGAAATAGAGGAACGAGGTCTTCAGCCCACTGAAACTGTAGTCCAGTCCGGGCAGGTGCGAGATGGCGAACTGGAACCGTTTCGGGTCGCCCTCCTTGGCGTATTTGTCGATAACCGGGCCGCCCGGGTACGGCAGACCGAGGATCTTGGCCGCCTTGTCGAAGGCCTCGCCCGCCGCATCATCGATGGTGCCGCCGAGCCGCTCCATATCGAAGTAGTCGTTGACCTTCAGTAGCAGCGTGTGGCCGCCGGAAACGGTGAGGCAGAGGAACGGGAACTGCGGCTTCGGTTTGGTCTCGCCGGGCTTGTCAAGGAAGTGGGCCAGCACATGCGCCTGCAGATGGTTGACCTGCACGAGCGGTATGCCCAGCGTGAAGGCCATCGACTTGGCGAAGGAGTTGCCCACCAAGAGCGACCCCAACAGTCCGGGTCCGTTGGTGAAGGCGATGGCCGACAGCTGCTCTTTGCCGATGCCGGCGCGCTTCAGGGCCGTATCGACCACGGGGATGATGTTCTGCTGATGCGCCCGCGACGCGAGCTCCGGCACCACACCGCCGTATTCCGCATGGACTTTCTGTCCTGCAATCACGTTCGACAGGATGACGTTGTCCTGGATGACCGCCGCGGAGGTGTCGTCGCAGGAGGATTCTATTCCGAGGATGTACATTTTCTAAAGGTTAAAGGTTAAAGGCACTGCTGTCCCGTTAAAACTTAAAAATGTTCTTTGAAACGATTGATATATAGTTAGTTGTAGAGATTTTTCGAGTCAACGGATTT
>JBGUPL010000087.1:0-1515 GCA_045130275.1 Bacteroidales bacterium | reverse complement strand
GAGTGGGAATAACTGACAAAACCCGCAAAGCCTTGAAAACACTGGGGTCTTAAAGCGGAAACGGGGCATTTGATAGCAAATTGATAGCAGATACCAAAACCGGATTTACTTTGTTCACTCCCGTATAACGGGTGGCTTGCGGGTAAATCCTCCATATCCTAAGAAAAAGGTCTTGCTGACTTTCACCAGTCGGCAAGACCTTTTTTGCTATTTGTCTTTTCTCTGTTTCTTCAATCCTTTTATCAGAGCATCGCTTAATTCCTTCGAGGGGACTTTGGCCCACCGCTGGGTGGTGTCGTACTTCGGGTAGTTGTAGCGCCAGCGGTCATAGTCCTCCTTGGTGATCTCCCCGGCCTCCAACTTCGCCGCCTGTTCCCGCCACGCAATCAAGATTTTGTTCAGCTCACTGGCTTGACGGCCTCCCTGAAAAATATCTGCTTGCAGGCAGGCACGTCCATCCGCCTCTACCACTTTCAGACTGTAAACATCCTCCAAGGCGAACAGCGTATGGGCCAAACCTATGTAGTTGTCTATGTCCGGGACGCTCAACGCCTGGGGCGATACATCTAAAGTATGAGCCAGGGCAGCGGTCAAATCGGCCTTCGGCGTCCGGGTGCCTGTTTCGTACTGTGCCAGACGAACATCGGCGGAACGCTCTGGAAAGCCCACCGCCATACCAAGATACTTCTGTGTCATACCCCGGAGGGTGCGGAAAAAATGGATGCGCTCTCCTATTGCCATAAATGCCAACTCCTATCTGGTGGTTTCTGTCGAAAGTAGTATAACATATTCGCTTAGTAACAGTCAAGAGTATCTTAAACAAAAAAGTTAAAAATTATTCCGCAAGCCACTTGACAAAGCAAATTTGCTTAGTTATAATAGGTTAAGCATAAAGGCTTAGTTCTGGGGCCATGAAAGGAGGTGAGCGCACAATGGCAAGCACCATGTTCATGCGGGTGGACGAGGTAGCGGAGGAATTAGGGGTTTCTGTCCCCTATGCCTATAAGCTGATTCGTTCTATGAATGCGGAGTTGAAAAAGACGGGCTGTATTACCATTTCAGGCCGCATCGACCGCAAATTCTTCCACGAAAAATTTTATGGCACAAGAAGCCAGAGCGAAAGGAGTGATTAACCTATGGCGGCGTTTAAGAACAAGGCCAACGGCACTTGGTACGTCCAATTCCGCTATACGGACTGGAAAGGAGAGCGCCAGCAGAAGTTAAAGCGTGGCTTTGCCACCAAGAAAGAGGCCCAGGCGTGGGAACGGGAGTTTCTGATGCAAAAGCAGGCCGATGTGAACATGACCTTTGAGAGCTTCGCCCAGCTCTATGAGAAGGATATGAAGCCCAAGCTGAAACTGAACACCTGGCTGACAAAAGAAAGCATCATCCAGAAGAAAATCCTGCCGTATTTTGGAAAACGGAAATTGTCGGAAATCACCGCCAAGGACGTGATGGACTGGCAGAACGCGATCCGAGGGTTAACGGACGCCAAGGGAAAACCCTATTCCCCTA
>JBGUPL010000086.1:0-10802 GCA_045130275.1 Bacteroidales bacterium | reverse complement strand
CTTGCAGTTCCTGCTGCAGTTCGCTTTTGATGTCTTCGTACTGTTCCATATCTGTTTTGAGGTTTAGTCGGTGAATGATTTGAGTTTTTCGCGTATGCGCACCAGCCGTACGCTGACGTTATCGACGGTGATGCCGAGGATGGCGGCAATCTCGTCGTAGGGCAGGTCTTCGAGCCAAAGCAGGATCAGCGCGCGGTCAAAAGGATGCAGCCGTGCGATGCGCTTGTGCAGGCGGCTGGCCGCGGGACAGGCCTCCTCGTCGGCGAAGAGGTCGATGTCCATTTCCAAGGGCATACAGTCGGGACGGCGGCGGTTGCGCTTGTCGAAGGTCACGCAGGTGTTCAGGGCCACGCGATAGACCCACGTTTTGGCTGAGCTGCGCCCTTCGAAACCGTCGAGGCCCTGCCAGAGGCGTATCAGCACCTCTTGGGCGAGGTCATCCGCTTCTTGGCGGTCGTTGGCGAAGAGGTAGCACACAGAGTAGATGGTCTGCCGCTGCTCCTGCACCAGCCGCTCGAAGTCGCGCTCTTTCTGTTCTTTGTCTTTTTTCTGCTTCATCTTTCAGACATTGTTTTCCTTTTTGACTATGAAGGTGGCGAAAAACTACACCCTAAACTGAAAAAATTCAGGAATACAAGACATTATATGATTGTATATATGTTATCTATTTATGCATCAATCAATTCCGAGTCTGTCAGAAACTCATAGATGCCCATCAGGACGATACTGTTGTTTCCCAAGTCTTTTTATCTTCTTTATTTACATGTAGTTGTGTTCGTTTTAGGACGTTTTCATTCCAAAAAAATGGCAATATTGCCATTTTTTTGGAATGAACTGTGGAATCTTTATTTTTCTTCCAAAATACGAATCATTTCAGCAGGGGTGACCACTATTGGGGATTTCGGAAAGTGACGGAGATTGCCCGTAACCAGAAAAGCTCCCTCTTTTGAAAGTGCTACTTCGTAAAAAACAGCATCGTCTGAGTCAGGGAATACTTCATCGCTTGGGGTTCGTCCAAGACAAAGTCCTGTCCGTACCACTTCAAGAACGGTCTTGATGCGTTCATCGCTGAAACCGAATTTGTCACGGTACAGTACTTCCTGATATTCTGATACAATTTCCTCATTGTAAACGAGAACAATATTTCCGTCAAGCACATGGTTAAGCAGAAGCACCGTCGGGGACTCCTCTCGTTTTGACATCAAAGCAGAAACCAGGACGTTGGTGTCGAAAACAGCATAAATAGTTTTCATAGTACGGTGTTCTTGCGTTCTAAACGGGCTTGTCGGATTTCTTCATTGATTTCGTCAAGTGTCATTTCGGAATTGCCGTTTTCTTCGCTGTGCTGACGCATGTCTTCAATGGTCTGGCGGGCTTTTGACAACACGGCCTGACGTTGGTTGTTATATAACTGTAATAAAGCCAGTTCCATTTGTTCTTGGAGCCAACGTTCCAACGCTTGTTCATCATCAAAGGAGTCTCGTACTTGCTCAACAAGCGTGTCATTTAATGTTATATTATACGTACACATGGTTCTATTTTTCCGTGTTTAATTTCAAATATTATAATATCAACCGCAAAAATACAAAATATTTTGAATCTCCGCTATTTACAGCATTCCATTTTTTTCAGCTCCGCCAAACGACGTTGGGCCGTGCGGAGGGAGAAATGCAGGTCGTCTGCCACCTGCTGCGCATTGGCACTGGGATTCTTTTCCAGATAGTCCCGTAGCCGTCTCAAATCTTCGGAAAGGCCTGCATTGTGGCTTTCCACATCCGTTTCGTTGAAATCTTCGTGAGAATAGAGTTCTGAATTCCAGGCTTTTAGATGCTTCATGACCTCTTCCGTTTTTGTGGAATAATAGTGGATGATTTTGTCCTGCCCGTTCACGTTTATGCACAGCGCAGTGTCATTGTAGCGCACGATGCTGTCACGCATGACAAGGGCCTGGCGGTTGACCCGGATCCAAAGCTCAGAAGGAATCAGCTCCTCCAATTCCGAAAGAGTGCCGTTTCGATGTGTTGTTTCCCCGTTTTTCAAGATGAGAACAACTCCGTCCGTGTCGCAGGAAAAACAGGCAATGTCCTTAAAATCAATCAGCTGCTGCTTCCTTTCTGGCGAAATGACCACTAATTTGTCATCCGCGTAGGCAAATGCCCTTTCCACGTTGTCAATCACAAAGTAATGGTTTCGATTGATGAGTGCAAACGCATAGATGAACGCCGGAAAGAGAAGGATGCTGACGATGATGGCCCCAAAAGGGAGAAACAAGTTCACATGCAAGAACATTAATAGGATGAGAATGAGGTCATACAGCACGTACAGACACATCGGAAAGTTGTCGATGGTGTCGAACAGGATGGTGTCCCCATCTCTGACCGAACAATGACGGCTGCTTTTGAAAAAGTTGTCCTTGATTGTCAGATTGAACTCTTCCTTTCCCACATTGAGGGTTAGCGGGCGGAAACGGTAAACCTTTCCGACCAATTTTCCGTCGATGAACACCAGATATGGGGTGATTTTGAAATAGCCGAACGGCTTTTGCTTGATGGTGATTTGCATAGTGGTTGGTTTAACACGGCAAAAGTACGCATTCCCGCAACACTGACCTCCGCCAAACTCACAGGAGGCGAATTTTGGCGGCATTTTCATTCCACATTTGTGGCTATATTGCCACTTTTGGGGAATGAAAACACACTAAATATTTTGAATTTCCGCCATTTGACACGTCTCATTTGTTCTTCAAAGGACTATTTTAACATCACGTAAAACTTGTCCGTGTTAATCAATACGATAGCTGCTTTGTTGACGGCCCCGTTTTCGCGCAAATTGGTCTTGACTGTTTCAATGGCCGATTTTGAGATTTTCGGAAGCATATTGGTCCAAAACACCACAATCAGGTACTCGGAATCGTCGTTGATTCCGTAAATGTCTCTGATTTTCGACAGATTCTGCATTTGCGGAGTGATGGGGACAGCCGTCGCCGGCGGGAATGTTTCAAACCGTTGATCCGTATTCCAGTTCAGGTTGGAGAGTCCGCCCTTTGCCGTGCAATTGATGTGATAGGAGAGAAGCGAATCCTTTTTGAGGTAGAGGATTTGAACCGGCTGGACAGCAGTCTGATGTTGCCACAAACTGTCCTGGATGCACATCCTATAAGCGTCAAACTGCTCGTACTCACTGACTATAGGGTTGATTTTGAAATCCCGGTCCAAGACAGAAGTAATCATCTTGTCATATTCTTTCTGATCAAACTGCTTTATGGGTTTGAAATCGTACAGCACCCTACAGCCTGCCAGCAGTATTGCGACGGCAAGAAACAAGATGACAATATGTCTTGTGTTTTTCATAATTCTGTGATGTTTAATTGATGCGGCGAAGATACGCATTCTATTCTTCGGAACAAACGAGACTTTTACGATTCACGACCTCGTGCCAGCGGCACGAAATCTCAATAACCCCATACGAAACGAACGGAGTGAGTGCCGTGTGGGGTATGCGGCGGGTGCGCGAGGCTGTGTGCCAGAGGCACACTACTATCACCATCGATAGACCACATCCACCGCTACACATATAGTGGCGTGCCTCTGGCACGCTAGTATTCGAGGGTGATCCCCAAGCCCCACACTGCGGCTGTCGCCTTATGTGGGGTTACAGAGATGGCGTGCATCCTGCACGCGGCGGGGAAACCGCACACGAACGCCAAAAAGACACTATTTGACCCTCTTCAACGTCATGCGGTGTTTCTGCCCGAAAGACTGTGCCCACGTGTCGGAATACAACACGAGTTCCTTTTTCTTGTAGGATTCCACCGTCCAAACCTGATGGTCGAAATTTAGCAGGCCGGTGGATTCGTCATAATCCCAGTTAAGGGTCTCAGTAACACCATACCAAATATCCTGATAGGTACCGTCCGCGGAAAAGATATAAGTTTGTACAGGATCGTCCGCAGACAGCTCCTCTACCCACTCATCGCTATTTACAGCTTGGTGCTGGAAACTTGTGCATTCCCATTTCCCGACAAACGTGTCTTTTGTTACTTTCTTGTCGGAGCAGGAAGTCAATACGGTTACGGTGGCCAATGCCACTGCCAGAATGATAATTACTTTTTTCATTGTTTTGGGTTTTTAATAATGAATAATATTTGGGTTAATTGTTGGCTGTCGTATCGCTCATTTTTCCGCTGCAAAAATACCATTCTTTCGCCCGTAAATATTCCGTCATTTCCAAAATATGTTCCGTCTCAACTAAAAATATGACGAGTGGGGTGTTATTTGAGGATTAACGGATGTAAACAGCGTTGAAAATCAACACGTTAATAAAATAGGCCAATTTGATGGTTGAGAAGTAATAAAGCTGGGATTTTGAGAGGGAATTAAAGGAAATAATGATATTTTTTGATTTTATTGTCCATAGACAACAAAAACTGAAAAATATGATTTTTGTTGTTTATAGACAATAAATATTGTTTTTCGGATTAAAGGTGGGCACAGCACATTTTCCCGCCATCACAAGAAACACCTGCCGAATGAAAAAAAATGTATTTTTGCAAACTCTCGTTAAAACGATACTTTTATGGAAAAGATGACATTGTTTCACGGATCGGCAAAGGTTATAGAACAGCCTGTTTTCGGTGCGGGGAACCCCAAAAACGACTATGGATTAGGGTTTTACTGCACGAAGGATTTGGAATTGGCCAAGGAGTGGGCCTGCGCGGAACTGCGGGGAGGTTTTGCGAACAAGTACTCGTTGGAAACGCAAGGTCTGGTGACTTTGCGTCTGAATGAGAAACCTTATCACATTCTGAACTGGCTTGCCATCCTGCTGGAAAACAGAACCTTTTTCACCTCATCGGGGCTTCCCACGGAAGCACGTAACTATTTGTTGGATAACTTCCTTCCAGCATATAAAGATTACGACCTCATCATCGGATATCGTGCCGATGATTCCTATTTCTCTTTTGCGAGCGCATTCCTGAACAACACTATCTCGTTAGAGCAATTGCGCAGGGCAATGCATTTGGGGCTTTTAGGGGAGCAGGTGGTGCTCAAAAGTGCCAAGTCCTTTGAAGCCTTGCATTTCGAAGATTTCATCCCCGCCGACGGGAATGTCTATTTCCTGAAACGGCAAGCACGGGACAGACAGGCACGGGAAGATTACAAGAAGGAAAAAAGTGCCGAAAAAGCGGCAGATGCCGTTTATATGATTGATATTTTAAGACAAAAATGGAACAATGATGACCCGCGCCTATAACGAACTGTATCTTGAGGACGCCATGCGCAACATGGGGGCCATGCTGGACTATGCCGTCCGGGAATGCCACCACGACATCGGGTGGTTCTACAACCTGTTTCTTGCCAGCGGAATATCCGAGCAGGTGGCAATCGGCAACGTCCGATACATCGCGGGGATGTCCGGGGTGGAACTGGCCAACGAGGTAACGAGGAGAACCACTGGCAAGAGCAAGACGGAGGCGGTCTATATCTGCGACGGGGACACCCCTGAATACTGGGCAGGATGGGCGCTGGCCTTCTACCAATGGTTTTCGGCCCGCTCGTTCGAGCAACTGCAACGGGACGGGCTGAGCATCGAAATCGTCATCTCTCTCTACCCGACTCACCACGAAGCGGACCTCACCAAGTTCGCCCAAACCGCCGATGCCATCATCCGAGAACATACGGAAAAGCGTCCCCGCAGCCTCAAAACGCTCCGCAAGGATGCGCATCTCACGCAGCAGGAACTTTCAGAGCTGAGTGGCGTAACTCTCCGGATGATACAGGCTTACGAGCAAGGCGATCAGGACATTCGTCGCGCTGAGGCCCGCACCGTGCTCGCCCTCGCCCGCGCCCTCGGCTGCCGCGTTGAAATGCTCTTCGGATGAGGGGAAGGTTTTTCAATTAAGTTTCATCAAGTCTCCTTCTGTGTACGGAATTCCTATCTAAACTATCTTGATTCTCGGCGATTCACGCACCGTGCCAGCGGCACGAAATCTCGATAACCCCATACAAGCGGCACGAAGTGGAGCGCAGTGTGGGGTATGCGGCGGGTGCGCGAGGCTGTGTGTCGGAGACACACTACTATTAAGCTCTTCTCCCTCCGGGACTGTTTAAGGAATAATATCTTCAATCTTTTCATACGATTGTATAAAATGCTCGTTGGAGAATAGTAAAAAACGATGATGTGAAACGCTTTGATTGGTGTCGTTCGGAATCAACTCCGACAGAAATCGCTTCATGTATGAATTACAATAGCTGGTTTTATAGTAAAATTCGTTGACACTCAGCATCGGACGAGACAGAAATTCATTCTGCAGTAATGCATCTGTGTAATACTCGGTTATGACATATAAGTTAAGATTCACGCTGTCACAAAAATCTTGAATGGTTTTCAAAGGAATGCAAACGGTGCTTGAACAATGAGGTGACCATAGGTATAGTAGCGTGTTTCCGCTTCTTGCCAACAAGACAGACAGTTGATTGGCGGTGATCGCCATGATTTTCCCGTTATTTTGATCAGGGATTTCATCCACTGAACTCACAAAGCAGATTTTCCTTTGCTCGTCAGTCGGCAATCGTTTGTAACCGCTATTGAAGCCAGGCGTATGAATTATGGCACAAGCTTGGAACAGCATAATTAGAGACAGAAATACTAAAACCTTTTTCATAACAGGAGGAGATCTGTCGTGGTAGGTCTTATTTCGATGTTTTCTTCGCCCTCTTTTTGAAACAATGCACGTAAGCGAGTTCAAAACCGATATGGTTGTGGCGGTAGCTGTAGGCGCCGTATGCGTTGTCCACTAGCAGGAATGTGTATTCCCCATGGAACGTGTCCTTAAACGAATAGTTCGCCAGAATGCTGAAGCGAATCAAATCATTATAAGGCAGTTTGTAGTAAAAACCAAGGTTGAGTTGCAAATCAGCACGCACCCTGTCACCATCCAACTCTTCTAAATACTCCTTATAAGGATCTGTCGGATTATGACCATAGCCAGAAACATGCCAACTGAAGAGGTTTTCTCCGATGATTTTGGACAGAATACTTTCCCTGACATTGATCAGGTTAACGCCTAGTGCTCCATAAAAGAAGAAGTTGCTTTGCAAAATGGGATAATGAAACTCCGCTTTGATAGGAATTTGAAATGCATAAACATCAAAGCGCGCATTAGCAGGTCCGATGGGCATATATCCATCACCGTCCCACCGCCACAGCTTCCATTGCGCCTCCGTGCCGTAATCCAAACCGATGGAGACTCCGAAATACTTTGCGAAATGGTAGGAGAACTCCAGTCCGGCCTGCCACCCTAAGGTAGGGTCGGACAATGGTGCGGGCCAGTTTTGCCCGATGGCGACAACCGTCATCCTTTGGGCCAAGTTTCCTTCTCCGGTGACGCCGATATGAAACCCGTCGGGAAACAAAGAACGGTTTTCCTGTCCGTAGGAAACGGAAAGGAGAATCGCAAACAATACGATGAATGGGATTCTTTTCATATGTGATAATTTGGTTTGATTATTAACTGCTCATTTTTCCGCCGCAAAAATACCATCCTTTCGCCCGCAAATATTCCGTCATTTCCAAAATATGTTCCGTCTCAACCAGAAATATGACGGACAGGTTGAATTTTGAGGATTAACGGATGAATATAGTATTGAAAATCAAGATATTGTCGAAAACCGCCAGGTTGTGGATGTGAGACGGAATAAAGCGGGAAATTGAGACGGTTTGAGGGTTGAAAACGAGACCTTGAACGGAAATAATGTGTATCTTTGCCCTCAGTTTTTAATACTTTCGGTTATGAAAAAACAAACGCGCACCATTATCATCGTCCTGCTGAACATTCTGTTCTGCGCCTACATGCTTTGGTTTTCCGCCAATAACTCTTACCTACGCCCGTATGCGGGTAGCACGACTCGGGAACTGCTGGCGGGACTGATCCTGCTGGCTACCCTCTATGCCAACTACTTCCTTCTTTATCCGAAACTCCACAAAAAGCACCCGGTGGTCTATTGGGTAGTATTAGTCAGCCTTTGTATCATAACCGCAGCAATGGATTTTGCAATCGCTTATCACCATATTATGTATTGCAATGGTGCGATAATTGGAGAAATCGGTGCTTTCCGTTTTTTTTCCCATTATTTTAAACTTATAACGATTCGAAACGTGGCCTTAAACACTTTCCCGTTTATCTTCCGCGAACGGCAGGAACTGCAAAAAGCGTTGGACAAGGAGGTGCAGATTGTCTATCAGGATGCCCGGCTGCTGGATGTGTCCGACAAGGAACACAATGCGCGCCTCATATCAAGGGACAACATCTACTACTGTCAGCAAGACGGGAACTACACCCGCATCTACGTGACGCAGGACGACCCATATTACACCCGCAACGGCTCCATGAAGTATCTTGAGCAACTATTTGGTTCAGAGGAGTTTGTGCGCGTTTCCAACACGTTGCTGATCCCTTACCGATATATCCATTCCTGCAATGGCACCGAGGTGTTCATGAAACGGCTACCTTGGCAGAAAGAACCGCTCTCTTTCGCCATCGAGCCCAAGTACCTTGACCAAGCTCCCGGACAGATCGCCCTCTACCTCCTCACCGCCAAGGGTTCGAAAAACGACAGACATTCCAGCCAAAACCGTAGAAGACGGAAACCTATTAAACCCTCGCAGGAAAAGACAGACACTGTGCTGCAGTACATCAAGGAGCATGCGGGCAGCCAGACCAAGGAAATTGCCGAAAACACCCAATTCTCCCCGACCACTGTGGAGCGCTGCCTGGCAGAACTCCGCAAGCAGGAGCTCGTCACGTACAAGGGGAGCAAGAAAATGGGTGGGTATCACGCGGTAAAGAAACAGTCGGAAGAAATAAAACACGAAACCTCAACAGAAAAATAGAGCACCACACGTATCGATTCATCCAATTCACCGATCCCCTCCGCCTACTAATACCTCGGATGGAACAACGCGATGTTCGTCCGCAGGTAGTCCTGATCGAGGTGCGTGTAAATTTCTGTAGTTGTGATGCTTTCATGGCCGAGCATCTCCTGCACGGCGCGGAGGTCGGCGCCGCCCTCGATGAGGTGCGTGGCGAAGGAGTGCCGGAACGTGTGCGGACTCACCGTTTTGTCGATGCCCGCCGCTGCTACCCACTTCTTCACGAGCATGAAGACCATCTCGCGGGTGAGATGCGCCCCTCTGCGGTTCAAGAAGACATAATCTTCCTCTCCCTTTTTGATTTTCAATAGTTTACGTTTGCCTTCAACGTATTGGTTTACAGCATTTATGGCCGTTTTTCCGATGGGAATCAGCCGTTCTTTGTTGCCCTTGCCGACCACCTTGATGAAACCGTCGTCGAAGAAGAGGTTGGAGAGCCGCAAGGTCACTAACTCGCTGACACGCAGCCCGCAACCGTACATCACCTCCACCATGGCGCGGTTGCGATGGCCTTCCGGCGTGCTCAAGTCTATCACGTCCATGATGTCCTGGATTTCTTCAACAGTCAGCACGTCAGGGAGATGCATCCCGATTTTGGGCGCGTCCAACAGCTCCGTGGGGTCGTCCTCACGCACGCTGGCGTAGATGAGGTAGCGGTAGAAGGCCCGCATTCCGGAGACAATCCGTGCCTGCGACCGTGCGTTGAAGTCCGATTCGTAAAGGTGTTTCAGGAACTTCTGCAACTCCTCGAAAGTGGCATCGGCTATCTTGTCCTCGCCCAAAAAGTCCGCCAATAGCTGCACATCGTGCAAGTAGGCCTCCACGCTCTTGGGCGAGAGGCCTTTTTCATAGACTAAGTATTGCCGGAAGCGGGCGATTTGCGCGTTCATCGGCGGAGGTCTTTCTCGATTTCGATACGCAGCATGTTGAGGGCGGCGTGGGCGGCCCGCTCGATAATCTGCTTCCGACCGGTGTGCTTGCCGAAATGGAACTCTTTGGTCGTCAGTCGGGTTGGGGTGGCTACAGCCATCCAGACGGTACCCACGGGCTTCTCAGCAGTGCCGCCGTCGGGACCTGCGATGCCGGAGGTAGCCACGGCATAATCGACATCCAGGAGATCCATCACGTTGAGGGCCATGTCGCTGACCACCGGCTCGCTCACCGCGCCGCGTTTCTTGAGGTTGTCCTCCCGAACGTTGAGGATGTCGCGCTTCACCTGGTTGCTGTAGGAAACCACGCTCCCTTGGAAATATTCGGAACTACCTGGAACAGAGGTAATCAGGTGCGCGATAAAGCCGCCGGTGCAGCTTTCGGCGGTGGCCACACGCCGACCGCTCCCGCGCAGTAGCTTGCCGATGACCGCTTCCATCGGGATGTCCTCGTCGGCGAAGGCTAACGAACCCACCTCTGCTTTGAGCTTCTCAAACTGCTGGTTCAGAGAAGTTTGCAGTTCTTCGTTGTTGGCACCCGAAGCGGTCAGCCGCAGACGGATGATGCCCGGTTTCGGCAGGTAGGCCAACTTGATGTTTTCCGGCAACTGCGCTTCGAAGTCGGT
This sequence comes from Bacteroidales bacterium, assembly GCA_045130275.1. GTDB lineage: Bacteria > Bacteroidota > Bacteroidia > Bacteroidales > WCHB1-69 > F23-D06. Next base: position 316 of record JBGUPL010000086.1, on the reverse strand, counting down.
GAGCTGGTCGGAGAGGTTGCTCTCGCTGATGCCCGTGCATTGCAGTACTTTGTAGAGCACGGCGTGCTCGTGGTGGAAAATCTCCTGTAATCTCGGCAGAACCTCCTCACAGATAAGCTTTTCCATCTCGAATGGCACGCCAGGCAGGGCGACGAGGATTTTGCCGTCCTGCTCTATCCAGAGTCCAGGGGCGGTACCCAAGGTGTTCTTCAGGACGGTGCAGCCTGCAGGCACGTCGGCCTGGTGGCTGTTGGTCTCTGTGAGTTCCATCCCGCGGGCGGCGAAAATCTCGCGCACCCACTCCAAGGTCGGCTCG
>JBGUPL010000085.1:0-150457 GCA_045130275.1 Bacteroidales bacterium | reverse complement strand
GTTCTCCGTTGAGATGTATCTCGTCATGATGTAGTCGAAAGGCATGTCTGTACCATGAAACATAATCAAATGCAGGCGGTAAAGCTGATCTTTGTCACTGCCGTCGGGATTGGTGCTGTAAACGTAATAGACCACCTTGGTGAAGCTGGTGGAGAAACGGTTTTTCGGCAACTCGTCGTACCATTCGTAACCCCAGATGTTCAGCGTGTCTATCTTGAAAAAATCGAAGTTGTAATAGTGGCAGAGCTCGTACTCGCACGGCAGTTTGTTCTTTTTGTGCGCTTTGTACAACAGCGCCCTGTTTTCGGCGGCTTTCTTATAATTCCCCAAACCTGAGTAACAGACAATCTTGTTGCGGATGGCAAAATAATCGGTTGCCGGCTTCATCAAGGTCTGCATCTCTTCATCGAGCTTCAACGCCTCCTCGAAGTTCTCCTGGTATCTGTATGCCATTTCAAGCATATAGGCCGTCCTGTAATAATCGAATGTGGCATCCTTGTAAGTCTGACTTTTGTCAGCCGGAAGTCCTTGCCAGCGTTGTTTGGCATACTGGTGTGCCTCGCCGAAGAGACCAGACTGGCATAGACTGTCAATGTGCCGCTCATGCGGGGCGCTTTGCGCGTTAACATCAACAGCGATTAAGGCGAAAATGGCCAACAACACGAATACTTTTCTCATAAAACACAGAGGACTTCCACAAAAACCTTTTCACGTTGTCGCCGACCATGACGCGAAGTCCGTTTAACATCAAGATGAGCAAACAACGCTGCAAAATTAATACAATTATCTGCATATATAACACAAAAAATGCGAAAGGTTGCAGTTTGTTGATAATTCCGTTTTTTTTCGCTTTCATGTCATATACTAAAATCACCTTTTTCAGCGTTGCGATATAAGTTGTATTTTAAAACCACAAATATGTCAAAGCATACCCTTATCTGTCTTTTGCTATTGCTTGGTATGGGGGTGGGAACGGTCTGTGGACAAGAAGATTCCGTCAGAATCTCCAATCCGTCTGTGAAGATCCCGATTTGGGACAACGGCTTCCGCATCGGGCTGACCTCCCAGACCCAGCTGGTGCTGCCCGCCACCCTCTCGGCCGACGACCCATACGTGAAGAGTCTGCCTGGTTTCGGGGGCGAGAACGGCATCGAACTCTCCTACCACTTCGGCCATTTCGGGGTCTCCCTGGGGCTGACCTTCGGAACATTCCGCGTGTTCAACTTCAAGCCCCATTTCGATGATGCGCCTGGCGCCGATCTTGACGACCCGGACTTTTGGTTCTACAACCAATTTCACCATTACTCGATGGTCCACAACGTCTTCCTCCCGCTGAAGTTCGAGTTCCACTACCCGTTCAACGACAAGTTCGCCATCATGGCCGACATCGGGACAAAGCTCGCCGTTGGATACCAGCTCCTGATGGCTGATGGGAGCATGTGGATGACGACCTACGAGGATGCGGCGATGAAGCCGTTGTTCGCCTCCTTAGTGACGGATGTCGGATTCTACTACCGCCTGCCCTACGGTGACCTGATCCGGGGCTCCATCGGGGCGAATGTGGGCTTCCAGCACGTGACGGACGGTGAGTACAGTTACCAAAATCCGAGCTGCAACGTGGAGGGGTCAGGGACGTTTTTCAGCCGGAACACCAATTTCAACGTGCAGGCGGCCTATATCCACACTTTCCACCGCTACAAGCAGCGCCGCGTGACGGAAACCGCCTGGAAATCGGAACTGCCGCGCCACGAGTTCCAGTTCAACGTCGGCGACCCGGTGCTGACCGCGAACAGCAGCAATATCGGCTTTGACAATTTCTTCTACAATCTTTTCCGCGGATTCCCATTTATCTATTCCCCGACGTATTGGACGCGACCCATCGGTGACTACCCCATAACCCGTATTGTACCGACGTTTTCCTTTAATTACCACTACCGCGCCGCCAAGTGGCTATGGGTGGGCGGACTCACCACGGTTTCCGGACTGCACAACACGTGGCACGACCGTTTCACGGACGAAGTGACCGGCCACGGCAGTGAAGTCCACGTCACGCTGATGCCCGACCTGCGCTTCTCTTACCTCAACCGCGAGCACGTGACCTTATACTCCGGATTCGGGCTCGGACTGAATATGCTTTTTATGAAAGATCCTCATTTGTACGGTGAAAACACACAGTCTTACTTTGGATTGGCCTACCAATTGACCGCTTTCGGCGTGAAGGCCGGCGCAAAACACTGGTTCGGCAACTTGGAATTGGGCTACGGTGACAAGGGAATTATATCAGCAGGATTTGGATATGAGTTTTAATTTGTTAATAATGAAAACGTTATAATATTATGAAGAAATCAATTAAAGTTGTCATTATGATACTGGCCGTCGTGATGATGGCGGGCTGCGAAGTCGGCGAAGGCGAACTGATGAAGACCAAAACCGGACATCTGATGTACCTCGGCTGGACGGATGACATCAACGGCATTGTGTTCAACATAGTGGAGCCGGCCTTCAACCTCAACGCTTGGGTGCAAGCTTCTGAAGATCAGAAACCGGAGATTTTCCAAAAACACTTTTACAGCAACACGGTCATCGATGTGTTGTCGGACCATACGTGGCGGATCCGGGTTGACGGCACCACGGCCTCGCTTCGGGTGGCGTTGGTAAATGGGACTTCGCTTGCGGAAGCCGGGGCGAAGATGCGGTTGCTTTATACGAAAAATTATGATCACAGCGTTTGGGCAAACACCGTCTTTGTCTTGGAGAACAAGGGGAACGGCCTGTGGGATTTTTATTCTGAAGACGGACAAATCCATCTCCAATTCACGCTTGGCACGTCTGAAGTCCCCGAATCGCTCACCGAAACATCCCTCAAGATAGCAGGTGCCGGCACTTTCACCGAAAGAACCGTCATACCGCATTGTTCGGGGGATGTCTGTACGGAGGAGACCTACTTCACCTACCTGTCGTACGACATCCAACAGCCGTTCGAGGCCAGCTGGACGCAGGATGCGAGACGCATCAATTGGACAAGTCAGTTTAACCGGAATGATTATTTTATCGTATTTTCCGCCGGCAAGGTGCATTTGCAGGCCCTCGACGAGGAAGGTCAGGGCAACGCCGCCGTTATCACCGTGCTCAACCCCGAGGAAATCGAAATCGAGATGGACGGCATCGTGCAGCGCCGCAAGATTTAGTTGCTGTCGAAAAAATTTTTTCACGGGCTGCAACCTTTTGGAACTTTTGCGTCTTATATGCAGAGATTAGTTGTAATTTTGCAGCGTTGTTTTCCTATCTTGGTGTTTAACGGGCTTCGCGCCATGAACGGAGACAGCGTGAAAAGTGAAAAATAGAAGTCCCCGAACAACAAAGAAATGAAAAAAAGACATTTTTGGATGCTGGCAGCTTTGCTGTGCTGTGCCGCTCTGGTCTCCTGCGACCGCAATGAAGGCGACGACCCGGAAAATCCGGTCAACCCCACTCCTGCTCAGACCCACGTGTATGTGGCTGGAACAACTAATAAAAGTTACTACGATGGTGGACCCGCGGTTTGTTGGGTGGACGGGGTGATGCAAACTCTGGATCCTGACGCTTACGAAGCCACACGTGCCGTATGCGTGAAGGGTAGCGATGTCTATTACGGTGGCTGTAATGCAGACCATCATCCTGTGATATGGAAGAACGGCACCGCCCAGGTGCTGTCCACGGAAATAGGAAGCGTTACGGATCTCATGACGGCAAACAACAAGTTATACGCTTGTGGCTCCGTTGACTACAAGCCCGTCTATTGGGTGGACGGCCAAATGGTCTCGTTGCCGTTGGAACCTAATAACGAATGGGCCCAATATGAGCCTCATGCCATATACATCTCTGGGAATGACATTTATGTCGTAGGAACATTTTACAATTACATGAGCGACGGTGACGGTGCCTGTCTTTGGAAAAACGGAGTGCTTCAGATGCTTTCAGACAAGGCTGCCGATGCCCGCGATGTCTGCGTGATCGGAGGTGCTGTTTACGTGGTGGGTAGCGAGGAATTCAATAATGGCTACCACAAGTCGGTGATGTGGGTCAACGGTGCTATCCAAGACGTACAGGTCACCACACCTACCGTTTTCCAGTCCAAGGCCATGGCTATAGTTGAGAAAGATGGAAAACCCTACGTGATAGCAGAAGGTTGGGTCGGTGATGCATGGACTGGCTTTTTCAAGGGTTTTGAATGGCAGGATGGGATGGCGAAGGCATTGACTGGATGCGCCCGCCCGAAAGGTATGTTCAAGCATGGCAACGACATCTATATTGTAGGTGTCGATGGACAATACACCCATACTCCCGTGCTGTTGAAGAATCTTTCCAAGGTGAAACTAAACACTCCTTCAGGCGACGGATGTGCCTTCTCCGTTTACGTGAAATAGATGGGGTTTTACCCGTCCAATTTGACTACTACGGCGTATTGGGTCCCCTCCGTGACGGGGTTCAGCGCCATCGTGCCGGACCACCACAGCCCGTCACGCAAATGCATACCCGATTGTAGAGACGTTTCATGAAACGTCTCTACGGATCCGCGGACGATCCGGAACGTGCCCTGCGATTCGGGATGGCAATATCGTGCGTAGATGTCGTGCGCCGCCAGCCCCATCGTCTTCCGCAGGTTCACCTCCACGAAAGGATGAATCTTGTACGTTCCATCTTCCTGATAGACAAACATATCGACACCAGCATCGCCCTCGTAATGCGGGGCGATTTCTTTTTGCAGAAAATCGCTGACGAGCGACTGGAATGTGGCCAGCTCATCTATAGTAACATAGCGGGAAAGAGCCAGCAGAATCTCGGAATCCGGCATCAGCAGGTTGCCGCCGTAGCCGTAATGCTCGGTTCTGAAGAGCGAATAGCCCCGGAAGATGACTTCCCCGTTCTGGCATTCGAACTCCATCGCAAAGTCTTGGACCACTGTGTATTGCTTTTCCGCCAAAATGCCGCCTTGCCGTTTCAGGACGCCGCCGCACTGCCGGAGCAGGGTGGGGGAGCACTCCCCGTGCGCGTAGAGGTGCCCGCGCCCGTTGCCTGAGTACGGCGACTTGAAAATCACGTCTTTCTTTCGTTGCACAAAATCCTCAATTTCCTGGATCTCAGTCAGATATTCGGGGGTTTCGGGCAGCTTTTCGGGTTGAGCACAATGTCCCCGCAGAAACTCCATCGCCGCGATGGTGGTTTTGCGGTGCGCCAACTCGCGGAGCTTCGACAGCTGTTCGTCCGTGGGCAGCAGCGCGTCCGGAATCCCGATCCGCCGCAGCTGATAGACCGCCGCCGCATCCCACCCCCACGGAGTCACTTTCTTGATGTGGTCCGCATTCTCCAACGGGGCGAAATTCTTCTGGAACTCCTTCCCGTAAGGACAGTAAGCGTCCAACACAACCGCCTCATCCTCCGTTAGATACCGCATAAACGGTGCGCAGTCGTAGGCGAACTGCGCCGCCGACCGCAACGCCACAAACTGCGGCTGGTTGTCCGCCAGCGCGTAGTCGTGTTCGGGGTTAAACACCAGAAGATTCATCAACTTGATAATTCGTTGCAAAAGTATAAAAAATACGTCATCAGATAAATTATGTAAAGCAATGAAAACCGTTCGGGATGAGATGGTCTATGTCACAAAAAAATCGTACTTTTGCCACGTTTTTTGAAAAATCAAATAGTTAGGAATATGGCAAATTATGATGTTATCGTGATCGGAAGTGGCCCTGGCGGCTATGTGGCTGCCATCCGGGCGAGTCAGTTGAACCTCAAAGCCGCTGTGGTGGAGCGCGCCGAATTGGGCGGCATCTGCCTCAACTGGGGCTGCATTCCCACCAAGGCGCTGCTTAAATCGGCGCAGGTGTACAAATATATGTCGCATGCCGCTGACTACGGCATCAATCTCGAAGGAACTGTCGCCCCCGACTTCCAAGCAGTGGTGAAACGCAGTCGCGGTGTGGCCGAGCAGATGAGCAAGGGCGTGCAGTTCCTGCTCAAGAAAAACAATGTCGATGTGATTGCCGGTTTTGGAAAACTCGCTGACAACCACCATGTTGAGGTTACCGCCGCCGACGGTACGGTGGAAACTTACGAGGCAAAGCATATCATCCTCGCCACGGGCGCGCGTTCCCGCAGTCTGCCCAACGTGCCGCAAGATGGCAAAAAGATCATCGGCTACCGCGAGGCGCTGACGCTCCCCGAACTCCCCAAAAGCATGGTGGTGATGGGCTCCGGCGCCATCGGCAGCGAACTCGCCTACTTCTATTCCACGATGGGAACGCAAGTGACGATTGTGGAATATATGCCGCGTCTTGTCCCCGTGGAGGACGACGACATCGCCGCCCAACTGGCCCGCTGTTTCCGTAAGCACGGCATCAAGACGATGACCGGTGCTGCCGTTGAGAAAGTGGATGTCGTTGACGACCAGTGCGTTGTGACGGTAAAGGACAGCAAAGAGAAGATTACGGAGATTACCTGCGACATCGTGCTTTCCGCCGTGGGCGTGGCTACCAATCTCGAAGGTCTCGGCCTGGAAGAGTGTGGCGTGGCGTTCGAGCGCGGCAAAGTCACCGTTGACGACTACTACCGCACGAATGTCGAGGGCGTGTATGCCATCGGCGACATCGTGCACGGTCCCGCGCTGGCGCATGTGGCGTCACACGAGGCGTTGGTCTGCGTCGAGAAGATCGCCGGTCACAACCCCGAGCCGGTCGATTATGGCAATATTCCGGGATGCACCTACACAACGCCCGAAATTGCGTCCGTGGGTCTCACCGAGCGCGCCTGTGTGGAGCAGGGCAGGGAAGTGCTCATCGGCAAGTTCCCGTTCACCGCGTCTGGCAAGGCGGCCTCTTCCGGCAACCGCGACGGCATGGTGAAGGTCATCTTCGACAAGAACACCAACGAATGGCTTGGTTGTCACCTCATTGGCGACAATGTCACGGAAATGATCGCCGGCGCAGTCACCGCCCGCAAGAAAGGCATGACCGGTCCCGAAATCATCAGCTCCGTCTTCCCGCACCCCACAATGTCCGAGGCCATTATGGAAGCCGTGGCCGTGGCGTACGGCGAGTGCGTGCATATTTAACGGTTAATGGTTAAGGGTTAATGGTTAAGGGTTAAGGGTTAAGGGTTAATGGTTAATGGTTAATGGTTAATGGTTAAGGGAGGTGTAAATTCAGTGATTATGAAACGATTCATTGTCATATTGTTGTTACTGACGGCTGGGCTGGCGGGCTTTGCGCAGCGCGAGCAAGTGGGAGAGGCTGTGACTTTCCATGACACGACTTGGTATGACCGCGGGTTCGATGTCTATATCGGCGGCGGCATATTCTGGGGTGGAAAAAAGACTTCACTTTTCTATAACGGCAGCAGTTTCAACCAGTGCGGGCTCGACTATCTCTTCGACAACGAATACCGTCGCCGCGAAATTCTCGAGGCTGTGGTAAAGCTCTATCCGCATGTCAGCATGAGCGATCAAATCGGCTATGACGAGTTGGACCTGAATATGGATCCGCACTATAATATGGGCTCATGTGTGACGTTGGGCGTGCGGTACAAGATTCGCAATAATTGGGGCCTTGCACTTTCCTACACCTTTTCGCGACTTTCTGTCACAAACAAACTGTTACTCACTTACTCTTCTATTTCCGGCAACCACTATCGAGCACCCGAATTAACCTTGGTTGGGCGTGAGGACCGTTCCATGATTGATCTTTCGGCATCCTATCTCTTCAGCGGTGCGCATAAGATTGTGAAACCGTTTGTGGAATTTGGAGCACAGTTCAACTATGTGAAAGTCAAGAAGTTCGATGCTGTTTTATTGGATGATAAGAATACTCCGCAACTCACACTGACTCTGCTTGATCCGTATAACGGCGCCAGTTATGTGCCAGGTGTGGACATGCAGACGTACGATATCATTTACGGTGGTCCAGGCTACGGTTTCTCCGTTGCCACCGGCCTCAAGTTTGTGATCAACAGGTTTGTCTCCATAGACCCCACGTTCTATGGTTGCATGAGCAAGATCAACCTCAATGTTTACGGGAATAAGTACATGACGTTCAATTACGGTGTGATGCTTCGTGTGGTTATGAACGACTTTTTCTTTCAGAACCGTTGATTCCAGATTTCCCAGGACGCTTCGGCTTGCGCGTGCAGCATGGCAAGGCCGTTCTGAACTTTGGCGCCACGAGAGATTCCCTCCGTCAGAAAAGCCGTTTCTGACGGATTATAAACCAAATCATACAGGAAATGTTCGCCCGATATCCCTTCGTAAGGGATGTCGGGTTTTTCATTGATATTAGGGAAAGTGCCTAAAGGTGTGCAATTCACAATCAGCTTGTGCCGGGCGATAATGTCTGGGGTGAGCGAGGGGTAGGGGAGACCTCGGTGGGCATCGCGGGAAACGGCAGTACAGGCACATCCCTCTTGCTCAAGGACATATTTGACAGCGGCGGCGGCGCCTCCAGTGCCCAAAATCAATGCGCGATCCGGAATTGTAGTTCCATGCAGAGAGTTTCGGAATCCGATGACGTCGGTGTTATATCCTTTTGTAAACAACTGTGTATCATTATGTTGTATGAATACGGTGTTGACTGCCCCAATTGTCTTGGCTTCATCGGATAGTTCATCCAAATAAGGGATAATCTGCTGTTTGTACGGAATGGTGACGTTGAATCCGACTAAGGTTGGATGGTTATGGATAAATTCAGTAATATCTTGTATATCAGATAGTTCAAACAAATCATATGTGGTTTCCGTGATGTGTTCACGGAGGAACTTCTCCTCAAAATAAACCTTTGAGAAACTGTGTGACAGGTTTTTGCCGATAAGCCCGAACTGGCGCATATTAATTATTGGTTGTCAGAGGATTTACGCTTTCTGGCAGAGATGATCCATTTGACGACCACATAGGCCACGCCGATGGCAAAGATGGCCAGCAGTGCGATGGTCAACTCGTGGTTGTATTTGTCGATGAGGTCTTTCTGCCCGTGCGCGACATATCCGAGAATGGCCAGCACTGTGTTCCAGCAAGCCGCGCCGATGGAGGTGAAGAGTATGAACTTGCCGATGTGCATCTTGGCGAGACCGGCAGGGATGGAAATGAGCTGACGTATGGCGGGGATGAAACGGCCCACGAGGGTGGAAACATTGCCGTGCTCACGGAAATAATCCTCCGCTTTCTGCACTTTCGAACTGTCCAACAATAGCATGTGCCCAACCTTGCTGTCGGCGAACCAGTAGATGATGGGGCGACCGAGCCACAATGCCAGCACGTAGTTGATGAGCGCCCCGATGAGCGCTCCCAATGTGGCGAACAGGATGACGAACAGTACGTTCACGAACTTCGACGGGGTGACAAACAGTGCTGCGTTGTCGCTGTTGCAGGCCTGGTAGGCGGCGGGCGGCACAATCACCTCCGAAGGGAACGGGATGAATGAACTCTCGATGGTCATCAGCAAAGTCACGGTGCCGTAGTTCAGATGGCTGTTGTACCACGAAATCACGCGTCCCGTGGCTGATTCCTCTTGCAGAGAGTCCGCAGGTTGAGCCTGCATTGTGGTGAACGCCACCATCAATAATACTAATAGAGTCAATGCTTTTTTCATCGTTTCGTTTACTGTTTACTTTTGCCTATTGCCTATTGCCTTTTGCCTATTGCCTATTGCCTTTAATTATTCCGTACATCTGTCTTCTGTTCCAGATAGGGACTTACCATAAAATAGATGTCGGGATATTGCGCATAAAGTTTTTCGGTGTCAATGTCCAAAAAGTCTTCAAAAATGTTGTTTTCGTTGAGGATGATTGCATTCTGCAGGTGATGGGCGGCGTCTCTCGGGTTGTCGTCGGCGATATGGAGCAGCGCGAGGAAATAGCCCAGATGTTCGAAAAGCTCCGTGTCGGGAAGGTCCGTGAACTTTTCGGCCATAATGTCAAGGGCAACCCCGGGCGTGTGCACGATATAGCAGAATTCGGTCAGCCATGCGCAATAGTCGGTGGCGGTCTGGAATTGGTTTTCCGCCGACAGGCAAAGTTGGTGGAAGGCGATGCTGTTGTTCTCCACGCTCAGACAGTCGAGCACCCATTCTAACTTTTCCAGGGAGAGGTTCTCGGATTGGTAGAAGCGGTCAATGAAGTCGGGGATGTCATCCATCCGCCCCATCGCGCTCAAAGTGAGGACGAGTTCGGAGAATATGAACGGGAAATCGAGGTCGTGCTCGTCGGATTTGAGCAGTTGCAGAAGAGCGTCTTCGAGATGCCCCATGTTTCGCAATGCTCTTGCTGTTAAAACATTGGTTTTCAGATTGTTGTCTGTTTGTTGGACAAGCCGGCAATATTCGATGGTTCGTTCATATTGTTCGAGATGGCAGTATTCCTGAGCGATGGCATAGAGGATCAGGCAATCGGACTCGATGGAGGCGGCGAATTCGAATGCTTCCAGGGCCTCCTTGTGTCGGTTGTTCATAGCATACAGCGTGCCGGCGGCGAGCCATACTTGTCTGCAGAGCGGGAAATCCTTGGACAGCCTTTCCGTGAAATCCACCTCTGCCGCATACCGGCAGCCTCGTTTCGCGTTTTGGGACTGGATCAGAAGATCGAGGTTGTTGGCCACGCTGCTGTCGTAACGGTACGCCTCCAGGAAGCAATCGTGTGCCTTGTCCACGTTGTTTTGGTCGAGGTAGAGGTTCGTGAGGATGAAATAGGCGTTGGCAGAGGGCTCTATGGCGATGGCTTTGGACACTAATTCTCTGACATTCACATTGAACCGGAAAGTGTACGCAATAAAGGCCATCTCTTCATACAGTTCTGAAGATGCAGGGAAATGGCGCAGGGTCTTCTGCATGAATTGCTGCGCCTCGTCCATCTGGTTGTTCCAGATGTAGTAACGGGTCTGCCAGATTGCGAAGAGCGGGTCCTCGGGGAAGGCGCGGCGCGCCCGTTCAATGGCCTTCTTCAGGTAGTCGCCCCGCTGAGAGAACATCAAATGTGAAATGATGACGTCAAACTGGTCCTCGTCATAGTCTTTGAAACCCCCCTTGTCGCAGGCATCGCAGAATCCGTTCGCCATGGAGATCTCTTCCGCTGTGAACTCATCTTCCTCATTTACATTATCATAGAATCTCATATCGTCATCAGAATTCGGGCGGCAAAGGTACAATTTTTTTCAATGATGAGTTGTGAATGATGAATGGAGCGTATGAATAAATATGAATAAAAAAGACGTGAAACCATTTCAATAGTTTCACGTCTTAAATTCTTAATTCTTAAGTCTTATTTACCTTCTTTCTCAAGGTCTTCTTTCAGGGATTGAAGCACGTTCAAGTCACCGAGTGTGGCTTTCTCGACGTTGCTCTCGTTCACCTTCTGGATGTCACGCTCTTTCTGTCTCTCTTCCTCATTGCGGGCGCGATCCTCAGAATCTCTGTCGGGTTGCCAGGTCTTGGTGTGGGAGAGATGGATTTTCTTGGCGTCCTTGGAGAAGTCAACCACCATGAAGGGCAGGGTTTCACCTTCCTTAGCGGTGGATTTGTCCTCTTTCAGGAGATGACGGTTGAAGGCGAAGCCCTCGATGTTGTGCGGGAGCATAACAGTGGCGCCCTTGTCGTTCATGCCGGTGATGGTGCCTTCGTGCACGGAACCGACAGTGAAGATGGTCTCATAGACATCCCAAGGATTCTCCTCGAGTTGTTTGTGACCGAGGCTCAGGCGGCGGTTTTCGGTGTCCACTTCGAGGACGACCACGTCGATGGACTCACCCACCTTGGTGAATTCGGCGGGATGTTTGATTTTCTTGTTCCATGACAGGTCGGAGATGTGGATCAGGCCGTCAACGCCCTCTTCGAGTTCCACGAAAATACCGAAGGTCGTGAAATTGCGCACCGTGGCGGTGTGGCGGGAACCGACGGGATATTTCTCGAGGATGTCAGCCCAAGGATCGGGGATGAGTTGCTTGATGCCGAGGGACATTTTCTGACCTTCGCGGTCGAGGGTGAGCACGACAGCTTCCACCTCGTCGCCGACTTTGAGGAAGTCGTGGGCGGTGCGCAGGTGCTGAGACCAGGACATTTCGGAGACGTGGATAAGGCCTTCCACGCCGGGGATGATTTCCACGAAGGCGCCGTAGTCGGTGATGACCACAACTTTACCTTTGACTTTGTCGCCAACCTTCAAATTGGGATCGAGTTTCTCCCAAGGTTGCGGCGTGAGCTGCTTGAGACCCAGGGCGATGCGCTTCTTGCCCTCTTCGAAGTTGAGGATAACGACATTGACCTTTTGGTCGAGCTCAACCACTTCGGAAGGATGGTTGATGCGGCCCCAAGAGAGGTCGGTGATGTGGATGAGGCCGTCCAAGCCGCCGAGATCGACGAATGCACCGTAGGAAACGATGTTCTTGACGGTACCTTCAAGGATCTGGCCGACTTCGAGCTTGCTGATGATCTCAGCCTTCTGGGCCTCGATTTCAGCCTCGATGAGAGCCTTGTGGGAGACGACGACGTTCTTGTAGTCGTGGTTGATCTTCACAACCTTGAACTCCATGGTCTTGCCGACATAGACGTCGAAGTCGCGGATTTGCTTCACATCTATCTGGGAGCCGGGCAGGAAGGCTTCGATGCCGAACACGTCCACGATAAGGCCGCCTTTGGTCTTGCCTTTCACATAGCCGGTGATAACCTCCTGATTGTCGTAAGCCTCGTTGACGCGCTGCCAAGACTTGAGGATGAGGGCGCGCTTGTGGGAAAGCTGCATTTGGCCGTTGGCATCCTCCTGGCTTTCAACGTAAACCTCGATTTCGTCACCGATCTTGAGATCCTTGTTGTAGCGGAGCTCGGAGGCGTTGATGACACCGTCGGACTTGAATCCGATGTTGATGACCACCTCGCGGTCGTTGATGGAGACCACCTTGCCCGTGATTACGTCGCCTTGTTCAAGGGACTTGAAGGACTTGGTGTAAACGTCTTCCAGACGAGCTTGCTCCTCTTTGGGATAGCGGTCGTTCTTGTCGGAGACATTGTCCCAGCTGAAATTCTCGAGGGCGTTGGCATAAGCGCTCTCGAAGTCGCGCATTTTGCGCGGGGCCTTGGGGGCTTTCTCTTCGGCGGGAGCGGCCTCTCCAACTTCAGGCATGGCCTCTTCGGCTACCGGAGCTGCGTTTTCGGCGACATTCTCCACATTTTGTGCGATTTCTTCGGTTTGTTCAGGAGCGTTCAATAATTCTTCTGACATAAAAACTTTGTCTCAATTTGCCCTGAGACTGGGGCTTTTTAAGATGAAACAATGAGGTTAATTGTCTAATAATCAACTGAAGAGCCTCTTTCAATTGAGGCGGCAAAAATACAAAAAAAACAATACCAAAAATTTTTTTTCGAGAATTATTGTAGAAATGTGAAAAAAGTGTATTTTTGCAGCCGTAAACATTGCGGGGTAGAGCAGTGGTAGCTCGTCGGGCTCATAACCCGGAGGTCGCAGGTTCGAGTCCTGCCCCCGCTACTAATCTTAAGCTGGCCGCAGGTCAGCTTTTTTTGTTTCAGAACGCTTATGAAAATTGCACTTTTTGCCGCTGTAGAAGATGAGGTGTTGAAAATGAAAGACGCTGTGCACCTCTGCGGAATCGGACGTGAGAACGCCACCAACGCCATGCTGCAGTTCATGCAGCAGCATCAAAACGAGGATTTCACCATCATGAACATCGGCACCGCCGGCGCGCACGCCGCGCCCGTGGGGGCGTTGATCCGCGTCACCGAGATCGTCTCCGGCGGCACCGCCTTCATCGAACACCCCATGCTCCTCGACCGACTGCCCGTGGAGACACCCGAGGCTGCCGACGGGAAGCTCTTCTCCTCCGACTGCTTCGTCTCGCCGAAAGTCTATTCTGCCGGTTTCCTGCAAAACCTGACTGAGACGGCCGACTGCTTCGACATGGAGTCCTCGGCTCTCTACACCGTCGCCAAGCACTTCGGCAAGCCCTACGTTTCGTTCAAGATCGTCTCCGACCACCTCGACGTCGATCTCGCCACCTGGCAGCAGCGCGTCCACGAAATCTCACCTAAACTCTGCGAATTCGTCCTGAAGACGATCCAGGAGATTGAAAAGTTCGAACCCGTGACGATTATTTAAGCAATAGGCAACATGGATCGTTTTGTCCGTTCAGCATTTGATTTTGCCTTTTGACTTTACAAGAATAACAAATAATCAAATCAATTGGACAATAAAAAGGAAATGCTGTCCCAACTGTCATTGTTGTCGTCAAAAAATGCCCCATTTTTTTCCCGACCCGAAAATAATTGTATCTTCGCACCGCAATTAAACTCTAAACGCTAAACCTTAAATCCTAAACTCTAAACCATTAACCTTTAACCGTTAACCATTAACCGTTATGATCAAATCCATGCCCAATTTCCTCGATATGGACGACGAGCGTCTGTACGAGTTAGACAACGCCCGATATGTGATTATGGGCGTGCCCTACGACGGCACCAGCACCTTCGTGAAAGGTGCTGACAAAGGCCCGCAGGCCATCCTCGACGCTTCCGACAGTTTGGAACTTTATGACATCCAATATCAGTATGAAGCTTGGCTGGCCGGCATCCACACCGACCATTACGACTATGATTTGCGCACTCCGGAAACGATGGTACAGTCCGTCCACGATCGGATGCGCCACTTCATGAACATGGGCAAACGTCCGGTTCTTGTCGGCGGCGAGCACTCCGTCTCCGTGGGTGCCATCCAAGCCATGACCGAAACCCATCCCGACCTGACGGTTCTGCAAATCGACGCACATGCGGACCTGCGCGACAGCTACCATGATTCTCCATACAATCATGCATGCGTGATGCGCCGTGCCCAAGACTGTGCCGCCCGCGTGGTACAGGTCGGCATCCGAAACGTCTGCACCGATGAGATGCACAACGTTGTGCCGGAGAATATCTTCTACGCGCATCTGATTCACAATCAGGAAGATTGGATGGAAAAGGCGATAGAGCGCCTCACCGACAATGTTTATATAACAGTGGATTTGGATGGCTTCGACCCGTCGATACTGCCCGCCACCGGTACCCCGCTGCCCGGCGGACTGCAATGGTACCCCACACTCGCCTTTTTAGAAAAGGTGTTCCGTAGCAAACACATCACCGGCTTTGACGTGGTGGAGCTATGCCCGCAGACCGACAGCAAGGTCTCTGACGTGCTCGCCGCGACGTTAGTGTATAAAATGATTACGATGTGGGAGCGTTTTAACGGTTAAAGGTTAACGGTTAAAGGTTAAAGGTTAGTAGGTTAATGGGTTAGGAGGTTAACTGCTAACTAATTACAGCACCGTGATGGTGCCGCGCTTCACCACCGGCTTGCCTGTGGGAGGCGTGTAGTGCATCAGATAGACATAGACCCCGTTCTCCACAGGTCTTCCGTTGACGGTGCCGTCCCACACGAAATGCTTGTCTGTGGTGGCGAAAATGATCTCACCCCAGCGGTCGAAAATCATAATCTCAAAATCGTTGATTTCCTCCCGCACTGCCTCAGGGATGGAAAGTTTGTCGTTCAGCCCGTCGGCCCGTGTCGGCGTGATGGCGTTGGGCAAATAGACGATAACCTCGCAGCCGTCGATGGTGAAGCTCGCCCGTCCATCGCAGAACTTGTTGCTGCCTGTTACCGAGTATGTGCCAGGTTCCTCCACGGATATGAAGGTGGTGGTGTCGTCGGTGTTCCACACGAAATGTTCGAAATCACTCACCACTTCCAGCACAGCCTCATGCGTGGAGCAGAAATCGGGGTTGTTGGAGATGATGGAGACGGTCGGGTTCAGGATGGTGAGGTGCAGTGTGACCGTGCTGTCGCAGCCGTCAGCAGCGGTGAGATGTTGGTCGTAGTCGCCGGTTGCGGAATAGTGGAGTCCGTTCCAAGAGTATTTTACGCATGCGGTGTCGGAAAATTCCGAGGTGTACCCCTTGGAAATCAGCGTCACCATAGCGGTGTCGCAGCTGTTCGCACAGCAAATGCGGTAGAGAAGCGTGTCTTCGCCCACAAAATCAGGGTCGAACTGGAATTGGAAAATGTCGTTGTCGGCCCCTGTGACGGTGACCTGCGCGTGTGTGGGGAAACGGATGATTTCGGGCTGCACGTTGCCGTTCTGGTTGCAGAACGCATCGATGGTGTCGTTGTCCAATGGGTGCAAGGTCTCGGTCGCGCCGATGCAGGTGACGATGGTGTCAGGCAGTGCGAAAAGCGGGACAAGTACCTCCACGGTTACGGAGTCCGTGCAGGTGTACATCGGGGAGAAACTGATGTCGTCGATGGCGAAGTCGTTGCCGCTGTTCACGGTGTTTTGGTTAAGAATACGGATAGTGGCGGTGGTGGAGTTCCCGCTGTTCCAAATCTGGTAGAACTGCTGCCATTGCGCGGTGTTAGTTGGTGCTGTGAAGATGTTGCCGATGGTTTGTCCGTTGATGCTGAATTGCAGCCGCGCCAACTCCGATGCCGAGGAGGAGGAACCCTGGGCGAGAGTGGCCACCCACGTGATGAAGATATGATCGGTGTTCGGCTGCACGTTGATGACCTGCTGCCACACCGTGGTGTTGGCCGAGCCCGCCCCGTTCACGTACATGCACTTGCCCGTGCCATTGCCGTAGGTGTGGTCAAGGCAAGGGTAGCTGCCGAAATTGTTGTGCACATTGGCGGAATTGGTGTTGATGGTGTAAGTACCCTCCTGTCCGATGACTCCCCACGTGTTGGAATTGGTGGTGTAGTAACTGTAACCGCTCGTGAACCCCGTGTTCCCGTTCTCAAAACTGCCATTGGTGACAATATTGCCGTAAATGTAACGTCCTGTGATGTAATAGGTCGCCGTCTCTGTCGGGGCGACGGTCTGGTTGCTGTCGTGCGGGTTGGTGAACGCCGTTTCGGGCATCCAAGTGTACTCGAACAGGTTGTGCGCCTGCAAGGGCACGGATTGCCCGACGAAGATGGTGGTGTCTTGGGTGATGAGCACCGTCTCGCAATGGTCGGTCTGTGCAAATGTCGCCATCAACGTCGTCAACAACATGCACGTTAGAATAATATGGTGTCGTAGCATAAAAACTTATTTGATGAAGATTTTTATTATAACGTAGAACTTTCTATTTTGTGGCAATAATTCAGCGACGACGCCATATTGCTGAAAACACAACGGTCAATGACCCCGGGCCATTGACCGTTGATAAATCATCCTTGCATCGATTTTTCCAGTTCGCGGGCGTGAGCGAGGAACTCATCGACGGTCATCTCCTTGAGGAAGACCAGACCATGTGTGGCGCGCAAAACCGGGCTTTCGTTCTGGAAGAAGAACGGCTTCCCGAGCAGCAGCTGAACGTTCTTCAGTTGCTCCACCCAGATGCTCTGCGCCAGCGTGCTGAATTTGCCGTCGAGCTTGTAACTCGGGAACGATGCGTCCACCTGACTGAGATAGCAGTTGGCGAAGGCCTCGTTGAAGGCGCTGATGTCGTTAAGCGACACCGGCACGATGTGCGAGACTTCCGACGGATGGTACTTGTACCAGACATTACGGTACCCCCAGATCTTGAGATTGGAGGTGTCGTGCTCGTCGCGCCAGAGGCGGACGGCGTCGGCGATGGCCTGAAGCACTTTGTAGTGGGTGTCGGGACCGCTGCCCTCGGGGTCGAAGGCGAGCGTGATGATGTCCGGATTGATGGTGCGGAGCTCCTCCAGGATAGGCATCACGTCACGGGTGCGGTTCGGGTTCTCGGTGAAGATGTCGCCCTTGTAGAAGCCGAGGCGCAGATGGTGCACGCGGTCTTGCATCATACCGAAGTGCCCCCACACCAACTCTTCCTCGAATTCCCGGATCATACCCTTGAGCTTCTGGATATCTGTGGGCATCTTTTGGCCGTCGTAACAACTTCTGGTGAAGTCGATGATTTCCATCAACTTGTTGTCCAGTGCCTGGACAGAATCGACGTGCCAGATCTCCACGATGTCACGCACGAGCCTGTGGGCGAATCCGCGCAGGAACTCCTTGCGTTGCTGTGATGCGATCTTGATCAATGAATGATAGACGTCTTTTTCGCGTTTCAGTTTGTATCCTTCGGTGAAGAAATTCGGGTAATAAACCATCTGGATCTGGCCGTCGCGCAGCAAGTGGAGCGTGTTTGCCAGATGCTTGATGAGGAATCGGTTGGTCACCGCGTTGAATCCTGAAGTCATGATGGAGAAGTGCAGCTCGTTGGATTCGTCGCTGGCGATATGGTTCAGGTACGGCAGCATGCCGAGCAGGATGTCGTCGTGATGGGGGGCGGTGTTGTAGATCACCTTGCCGCGCACCGGCGCCATGCCTGTTTCGATTTTCTTCGTGATGGAGTCGATGCTCTGTTGTACGGAATCCAAGCTGAGATTGGGGATCATGCTGCAGAAAGTGTCGTTCTGCAAATCCTCCAGGGTGAGTTTGTCGCTGAACTTGTCAATATTTTTGCAGAGGTCGATGACGGCGCGGTCGCTTTTCTCCTGATTCCAATCACCGTTTGTATAATATTGGTTCACAGAATCTTTCAGCATGGATGCGGCGCCGGCGGTGAGGTAGAAGCGGGCATTGGGCATTTTGGCCAGCACGGAGGCCGGATATTGGTTGCACGGCGTCTCTTCCAGGGCCAGGCGGACCATTTCCGCTTTCGCCTCGCCAGCGGCGAAGATGATCGCTACGGCATCGGGATTGCAGGTGATGGTGTGCAGGCCGATGGTGATGACGGGTCTGAAACGCGAAACCTCGATTCCGCCCAGATCGCCCGCTGCGGCCGCGGCCGTCTCGAAATTGGTGGCGGTCAGGCGCGTGGTGGAGTGGAAGTCACTGCCCCGCACGTTGAACGCGATGTGGCCGTCAGGCCCGATGCCGCCGAGGAAAAATCCGATGCCTCCCAGGTCCCTCACTTTCTGCTCGTAAATACTGCACCAGTCGTCAATCATGAAGATGGAACGCTGCTGCAGCCGCTCGCGCTCGGTCTTGGCCTCGCGGTAGCGCAACGACAAGTCCACACGTTGGTCAGGGAACACCTCGCTGAAATGCAACCCGTCGGCCAGCGGGATTTCGTCGCAGTTGATGAAGATGCCCTTGGAGGCGTCCAACCCGAAACCCTCCACGTAAAACTTCTGCACATAGTTGTAGAAACTGTTGTGCTGCGACGGGCTGATTGGGTAGAATTCGTCGATCTGCACGAAATGCAGCCCGGAAAGCACCGGCTTGCGGTCGATGTGCAGCCCGTGGCTCTCGCGGAAGGATTTCCCCTCCGGCGTGTCCCATTCCGCAAGGATCTTCTTCACCCACGTGATGAAGTATTCCGGCGTCTTTCCCGTGGGAAGACTGATGACCCCGTCGGGGTTCTCGTCCACCCATTCAAGAAAACGCAAAGCCGTCAAAAGCCCCAGGGTGGGGAAGTTCTCGACGGTTATGTAAGGAATGTTGGTGGAAAACTGCTTGAATGAATTCCGCTGGTAAAACTGCTCTACTGATGTGTAATTGTCCATATTTAAGTAAGTTACTGTTTTTTTTCAAACCGATGCAAAAATATAAAAAAACCGACTGTGAAAACTGTAAAAAAAAAATTTTTTTCTCGGGATAATCTTTATTAAAAAAAATGTTATCTTTGCGAAAAATTTTGG
Source organism: Bacteroidales bacterium (assembly GCA_045130275.1). Taxonomy (GTDB): domain Bacteria; phylum Bacteroidota; class Bacteroidia; order Bacteroidales; family WCHB1-69; genus F23-D06. The sequence continues at coordinate 130,810 of JBGUPL010000085.1, read as the reverse complement.
ATACGAACATTTTCGCTCTCGAAATAAGCTCGTTTCAGTACTCATAATCGCTTTCGTGGAAGAATATGCCCGATATGCAGCGGTAGGGATTATCCAAAAAATAGCAAAAAAATGCAGAAAGTGACAAAGTAAAATTTAATATTATGAGATTAAAAAAGGAAAAAGTCTTGTTAGTGGATAGCAGTGACAACCTGCGTCATGTGATAAAAGATTATTTGGAAATATCTGGTTATGAGGTTTTTGATTTCAAAGACGGCGGAGATGCGGATGAACAGTTCAACAAAGGAATGTACGACATTTGCGTGATCGACGTGGCTTTGAAACATTATGACGGATTCAAGTTGCTGCAGAATATGCGCAAAGTGGACAAAAACGTCCCCATCATTGTCCTTTCTTCGTACACCGCCAAAGAGGACCGTATCAAAGGGTTTATGCTGGGCTGCGACGACTATGTCGCCAAACCGTTCAGCATTGAGGAACTGGGCCTCCGTATGCGTGCCATCCTGCGTCGCTGCCAGTCTTCCGCCCCCCGCGAGTACGTTTCCGAGGACGAGACCATCAAGTTCGGCAATTTCCTGCTCAACTATACGGAGATGCAGTTGATCCATCCGAAGATCACCCGCACGCTCACCCGCAAGGAGTGCGAACTGCTCAAACTCATGCTCGATCACAAAAACAAACTGGTGCCTCGCGAGATTATCCTCCGCGAAGTCTGGGGTGAGGACGATAACACCACCTCCCGCAGCATGGATGTCTTCATGACCAAACTGCGCGGTTACCTTATTATCGACTGCGAGGACAAAGTGCTGCCCAAAGAACCCGGCCAACGCAAAGTGAAATACGAGAACGGCTACCAGCCCACCGTGGAAATCTGCAATATCCACGGCACCGGTTTCATGTTGAGAGTGCTGGAAAATTAAGACTTAAGACCTAGGACTTTTGATTTAAGACTTTTGGTTTTTGTTGGACATCACTAATCACAAGTCACTAATCACAAGTCACAAGTCGCAAAACGAACTATTAATACAATTAGAACAGTGATTACTATGTCGAATATAGACAAGTTATTTGCAAGCGTGGCCCAAAACGGCCACGTTTGTGTTGGATTGGACACTGACGTCACCTATCTCCCTGACGCTTTGTCAAAACAATTCCCGTCCATTGAGGACGGGCTATTCGCCTTCAACAAGGCCATCATCGACAGCACTTTGGACGTGAGTGCCTGCTACAAGGTGCAGATCGCCTATTACGAGGCTTACGGCATGGCCGGTCTCCGAGCCTATTGCCGCACGCTCGCCTATTTGCGCGAGAAGAAAGCCGTCATCATCGCTGATATCAAGCGCGGCGACATCGCCAAGACCGCCGAGATGTACGCCAAGGCGCATTTCACTGGCGAGTTCGAGGCCGACTTCATCACGCTGAGTCCGTATATGGGCCTGGACAGTTTGTCCCCGTATCTGCCTTATATCAAGGATAAAGGCAAAGGCGTGTTCGTGCTCATCCGTACCTCCAACGAGGGCGCGAAAGACATCGAATACCTGCCCACCGAGAACGGCAAGCGTGTCTATCATGTCGTGGGTGAGAAGCTGCAACAGTTGGGCAAGGACTTCATCGGTGAGTGCGGTTACTCCGCCATCGGCGGCGTGATGGGCTGCACCCACCCCGACGAGGCTGCGGAAATCCGAAATATGCTCGACACCACTTTCTTCTTGATTCCCGGCTACGGTGCCCAAGGCGGCAAGGCGGAAGACATCGCAAAGTACCTCCGAAACGGCAACGGCGGCGTGGTCAACTCCTCCCGTGGCATCCTCCTTGCATACCGTAAACAGGATAACGGTGAGGCTCACTTCGCCGACTGCGCCCGCGCCGAAGCTATCAGAATGAGGGATGACATTTTAAAATGGTTATAGGTTATTGGTTGTTGAAGCTGACAATACATGAAACAAAATCAATGATTGTCATTCTTCAATCTACATTCTTAATTCTTAATTGAAAATGGGTATATCAATGCAAATCCTCGGCCTTCTGGCCAGCCTGACGTTCCTGGTCGTGACCCACGAACTTGGGCATTTCACCTTCGCGAAAATATTCAAGACCCGCGTGGACCAGTTCTACGTGTTTTTCAACCCCGGCATTTCCCTAATTCGGATGAAACGTTTCGGTGGGAAGATGCACTTCAGTTTCTTTTCCGGCAAGGCTCCCGAAGAGTGGGCCAACCACCCCGAATCCACGGAATGGGGGCTCGGCTGGCTGCCCCTCGGCGGCTACTGCTCCATCAACGGCATGGTGGATGAGACCACCAAGGCCAGCGACCTGAGCAGCGAAGTGCACCCGTGGGAGTTCCGTGCGAAACCCGCCTGGCAGCGCTTTTTCATCATCATCGGCGGCGTGTTGGTCAACTTCCTCACGGCCATCATAATATACATATTGATGTGCTTCACGTGGGGCAATGACTATATCCCGCTTCAGAACGCCAAATACGGCCTCGAGTTCTCTCAGGAAATGCAGGATGCCGGCTTCCAGAATGGCGACAAGGTGCTGATGGTGGACACGGTCCATCCGAAGACCCTCGGCGACTTCGCCAATACGGTGCTTTTGGACGATGTGAAAACCGTGACTGTGGAGCGTGACGGCGAAGAGGTGGTCATCAACATCCCGAAAGACCTGCCCAGAAAGGTGGTTGGCGCGGGCAGTTCATCACTGTTCTGCAACTACCGCATCCCGTTCGTTATAGACAGCGTCCTTGCCGGCACACCGGCGGAAAAGGCCGGGTTCCAGAAAGGCGACTCCCTCGTCGGCATCAACGATTCTGCGATGTTCTGTTTCTTCGACTTCAAGAAGACCTTCATGGAGAATAAGAGCAACGAACTGCAAATAGACTTCGTGCGTGGCGACAGTCTCTGTCACGCGGCCGTCACTCTCGATTCGCTCGGCAACATCGGCGTGGCTTACAAGCAACCCGCCGACTATTTCGAAGTGGTGCACGAGGATTACTCTTTCTGGCAGTCCATCCCGACCGGTGTGAAACAAGGTTTCAACACCCTGGGCAACTACGTCAAGCAATTCAAGATCGTGTTCACCAAGGAAGGCGCCACGCAGCTCGGCAGTTTCCTGACCATCGGCAGCATCTTCCCGAAAGTGTGGGACTGGTACCGTTTTTGGAGCATGACCGCCCTGCTCGGCATCATCCTCGCCTTCATGAACATCATCCCGATACCGGGTCTCGACGGCGGCTACATCCTCTTCATCCTCGTGGAGATGATCACCGGCAAGAAACCCTCCGACAAGTTCCTCAGCGTCGCCAACACCATCGGCTTCGTCCTCCTCATCGCCCTGATGGTCTATGCGTTGGGATTGGATTTCCGACGGTTCATCTTCAAGTGAATGTTAGTGATTTCATGTTGGTGATTTCATGTTAGTGATTTCATGTTAATGAGTAAATGTTAATGAGTAAATGTTAACACGAAGTCATCAACACGAAGTCATCAACAGCGAAGCTAATCAACAGCGAAGCTAATCAACACGAAGTCATCAACACGAAGTCATCAACACGAAGTCATCAACAGCGAAGCTAATCAACACGAAGTTACCAAACATTATGAATAACACCGAACTCAAAACCGAAATCGCTCGCCTGAAACGCGAGAAGAACGCCATCATCCTGGCGCATTACTACACCCTGCCCGAAGTGCAAGAAGTGGCCGACTTCGTGGGCGACAGCCTCGGACTGGCCCGCAAGGCCGCCGAAACACAGGCCGACATCATCCTCTTCGCCGGCGTGCACTTCATGGCGGAGACGGCCAAGATCCTCAACCCCACGCGCAAAGTGCTCGTGCCCGACATGAGCGCGGGCTGCTCACTGGCGAACAGTTGCAAGGCCGAGAAACTCGCCGAATTCAAGGCGAAACACCCCGACCACAAGGTGTTGGCATACGTCAACTGCACGGCCGCCGTGAAAGCTCAGTGCGACTTGATCGTCACCTCCGGCAACGCCCTGAAGCTCGTCAACCAGCTGCCCAAGGACGAGAAGATCATCTTCGTGCCCGACGGCAACCTCGGCGACTACATCAACCGGATGACGGGTCGCGAGATGCTCCTTTGGGACGGTGCCTGCTGCGTGCACGACCACTACGAGGTGGAGGATTTGGAGAAGGCCAAGGCAGAGCATCCCGATGCCATCGTGGTGGCGCACCCCGAGTGCCGCCGCGAGCTGCTGGAGAAGGTCGATTTCATCGGCTCCACCGCCGCCATGCTCAACTTCATCAGCGAGAGCGACGCCAAGGAGTTCATCGTGGTCACCGAGAGCGGCATCATCTACGAGATGCAGAAGCGCAACCCCGACAAAAAGCTCTACACGCTATACGACGGCGCGGTCAAGCACGACTGCGTGAACATGAAAAAGAACAACCTGTTGAACATCTACGCCGCCCTCCTCGAGGAGCAACCGGAGCTCGTCATGGACGAAGAGCTGCGGAAGAAAGCGTTGGTGCCGATACAGAGGATGCTGGAAATGAGTTAGCAGTTACAGCGGCACCCCGCAAGGCATGCGTGTCGGAGACACGCAACTAGAACCTCCACGTCACCGGTATCTGGTAATAACATCGCACCGGCGTCCCGTTCACTGTCGCCGGTTCCCATTTGGGCATGGACTGAATCACGCGAAGGGCCTCTTTGTCGTGAAACTCCGGATTGAGGGAAACCTTGACCCTCGGTTGCGTGACGCTTCCGTCTCTCTCCACGACAAACTCCACCAGCACAGTCCCGGCAACATCCAAGAAAGGATTGCCATGCCACCGTTTCTCCCGCTGAAGATAGGCATTCAAGGAATCCGCTCCACCAGGAAATTTCGGGAAAATTTCCGGAACATGAAAGATCGTATCATCGTCCACGATCTCAATACGCTCAAAATCAGGGTCTAATTGCAAATCAGTATCGTGGTCTCCCTCCCATACAACAATCGTGTCCTCCCCTTGAATTTGGATCATGCGAGAATAATTCGTTCCGCACTCAATAATATTCAATACGACTTTTTCACGATTTGAATCAGACGACAACTTTGGGAGGTCTTGTGCGAACAAAGTAACTGCCATTGCACAAAAAGCAACGGTCAAGAGCAACGAGAACACTATATTTCGACTTGGAGCTAACATGTCGCAAAGATACAATTTTTTTCATTGGAAGTTTTTTTGCGACGCTTATTTGCGACGCTGGGAAGCGTCGCCTCCTAAGCAAAAAAATCGTATTTTCGCGGCCTCAAAAAACCGATTGTAAGATGAAGAAAAACGTGTTCCTGACCGGCGCGACCGGCACCATGGGATGGGAAGGGCTTAAAGAGCTGCTCCGTTATCCCGAACAATATGACGTGACCATCCTGGCGCGCAAAAGTCCCAAGAATGAAAAGAAACTGGCCCCGATTGCGGACAAAATCCGCATCGTGTGGGGCGACCTTATGAACTACGACGACGTGCTGCGCGGCGTCACCGGCGCGGACATCGTGCTGCACGTGGGCGGCATGGTCTCACCGTCGGCGGACTATTTTCCCGAAAAGACGCTGAAGGTGAACGTCACCGCCGCTGAGCATGTGGTCAAGGCCATCCTTGCACAACCCAACGCCGACGATATCAAAGCCGTCTATATCGGTTCGGTGGCACAGACCTCCGACCGCAACGCGCCGTTGCACTGGGGCCGCACCGGCGACCCTGTCTGCTCCAGCGAGTTCGACTGTTACGGCATCAGCAAGATCATCGCCGAGCGCGTCTTCGCCGACTCCGGCCTCAAGCACTGGGTGAGTCTTCGCCAATCGGGCATCCTCTACCCCGGCATCCTCAAGAACTTCGACCCCATCATGTTCCACGTGCCCATCAAGGGCGTGCTGGAATGGGCCACCGTGGAGGACTCCGGCCGCCTGCTCGAACGCGTCTGTCGCGACGAGGTGCCGGCGGAGTTCTGGAACCGCTTCTACAACATCAGCAGCGGCCCCGAGTACCGCATGACCAACTACGACTTCGAATGTCGCATCCTCAAGGCTACCTACTGCCCGAAACCCGAAAAGATTTTCAACTCCAACTGGTTCGTACTCAAGAATTTTCACGGCCAATACTATCTGGACGCCGACGTGCTGGAAAACTACCTCCACTTCCGCGCCAACATGCCCGTGGACGACTATTTCCGTCAGCTGAGCGACGGGCTTCCCGGGTTCTTTAAACTCGCCAAAATCGCGCCGCCGTTCGTCATCAAGATGGCGTTGCGCATGCTGGCCAACAAGAAAACCTACGGCACGCAGTACTGGATCAAGCATAACGACGAAAAACGCATCCGCGCCTACTACGGCAGCATGGAGAAATACCGCGCCATCCCAGACTGGAAAGATTTGGACTTGTCGGATCTTCCCGGACGCGAGCATGCGGTCCACATCGACCACGGCTACGACGAAAGCAAGCCTCTTTCCGAACTGACTGTCAGTGATTTGCAGAAGGCAGCGGAGTTCCGTGGCGGCAAACTGGTCTCCACAGAATACGACGGTGACCCGGCCAAAAAGCTGACTTGGCAATGCCACGACGGACACACCTTCGAGGCCTCCCCGAAACTCATTCTCGAAGGCGGCCATTGGTGTCCCGAATGCCTCCCGCCGGAATGGAACTATGCGGAGCAGGCGAAACACAACCCGTTCTTCGCGCAGGTGTACCGGGGGTAGCGTTTGGCTGTTGGCTATTAGCTATACCCCCCAAAAGTCTTAGGTCTTAGGTCTTAAGTCTTAAGTCTTAAGTCTTAAGTCTTAAGTCATCTTGCGGGAATAGCGTCTCAAATTTGACTATTTTTTCACAGCACTCACTTTGGATAAAACTTCATAAAGTGGGTGTTTATTCTACAAATAACTCTATATCAAAAATTTACAATCATATAATAAAAAACAGCAGCACAGACGAGGCAAAGCAAAAAAATGCTACCTTTGCGCGCTAAATTTTGAAATATAATGTATAACTAAAAATAAAAGAATTTATGGCAGCAATTGGCTCAATTCGTAAGCACGGTGTGCTTTTATTGGTAATCATCGGTTTAGCCCTATTGGCATTCATCTTGGGCGACTTGTCCAACGTTCAACGCACATTCTCGAACAAGTATGTGATGGCTAAAATCGATGGTAAGAAGATGGATCAGCAGTACAGCAAGCAGTATGAGGAGAACAGCGCCCTCATGCGCCTTCTGCAGGGTAAGTCTTCAATGGACGACAACGAAATGTATCAGATTCATGACATGACTTGGCAGCAGATGCTTCAAGACAAGGTTTTGGACAAACAGTTGGAGAAGTTAGGAATGTCCTATTCCAACCAGATGATTGAGGATTTCAAGGAAAACATGATCGCCTCGCTCAGCACCCAGCAGCCGAACCAGTTCATTGCGCAGTTCGCCAACGCATTGGCTCAGCAGTACGGTCCGGAGAGTGCCATGAACATCATCAGCAACATCGAACAACTGGCCAACAACGAGCAGGCAAAGGATATTTACAACGCGTATCTCGCCCTGGTCCGTTTCGCCGTCAGTGCCCAGAAATCCCAACAGTATTTTGCACTTGCGCAGAATTCCGTCTATTTCTCTGATCCGATGGCCAAGCAACTTGCCAAGGACAACAACATGGCTATGGTTTCCCTGATGACGGTCAATCCTGATCTCAATGTCTTCCAGAACCTCAAACCCGAGGTGGCCGAAAAGGATGTGAAGGATTTCTACAACGCACACAAGAACGACCTGTTCAACGTGCGGAACCGCAACCGCGACATCAACGTGGCCGTGTTCCCCATCAACCCGACTCCTGCGGATTTGAAAGCCATCGAGGACAGCGTCCGTAAGGATTTCGCCGCTTTCACGCAGACCGAATCCATTGCCGAGTATAATACCTCCAAGGGCAATGCCGCTATGGTGGACAGCACCTATTTCAAAAAGACCGACATTACATTGCCCGGACTTGACAGCCTTATTTTCAACGCAGCTGTCGGAAGCAATATCGAGCCTTTCTCCTATGAGAACGTGAAATGGTATTTCGGTAAAGTCTTCGGTGCCGCCAATCGTCCTGACTCCGTGCTGGTGGCTACTATCGAGCTCCCTTTCAAGACCGCTCAATATCAGGAAGCCCCTTATTCCAAGAAAGAAGCCCGTCTGTTGGCTGACAGTCTGAAACAGGTCATCTCTTCCAACCAGACCACCATTTTCGCCGAACAGCCCAACTACCTCTACGGTCGTGAACAAGGCGACACCACCTTCTGGATGTCAGAACGTGGCACCCTTCCTGAAATCTACAACAACCTGCTGACTACACCTAATGGCGGTATTTACGTTTACAAGGCCCCCAACGGTTACATCCTGTTCCAAGTGCTTGACCGCACCCAGCTTATTGAAAAACGCCAGTTCGTGCTTTACGATTATGATATCACCGCTTCCGATGCCACAGTCAGCGCACTGCGCTCTCAAGCCAACCAGTTCGCAGCAAGCATCACCAATAATGAGGAACTGATCGCCAACGCTGCCAAACAGGGTATCCAGGTCGTCAACGGCCAGAACGTCACTTCCATGGCTGCCAACATTGGTCAACTCCCCAACTGCCGCGATATCGTCAGCTGGTCTTTCGGTGATGACGTGAAGAAAGATGCCGTTTCCGATGTCTTCAATGTCAACAGAATGTTCTTTGCCGTCGCTTCCGTGGCCAAGACACGCGAGGTCGGCGTCCAGAAATACAAAGATGTGAAGGACGAAATCCAAACCCTTCTTGAGCGCAAGAACAAGTTGGATATGGTTGCAGACCAACTCAACAATGATCTTAAATCTGGTGGTATGCAGTCTTTGGCCCAGAAATACACGACGGCAGTGTCTGACAGTGTGATGTTGAGTTTCGCCGGTGACTACTACATGAACCGTGGCGTGGACAGCAAAGCCATTGGCAAGATCTTCAGACTGCCCAACAACAAGCCCACCGCAGTGAGTGGTAACAACAACGTCTATGTCGTCAATGTGATGGAGACGCGCGACGGTCAGACTTCTCAGAACTTGATGCTCGAGAAGAATTACCTGCAGAACGCCGTTCTCGGACGTGAGCGTAATGAAAACACGCTGCTTACTTATCTGATCAACAACACCAAGGTTCTCGACAACCGCGTGCGTTTCTACCAGAAGTAAGTTGTTTTACCAAGCATAACAAAAAAGAGGCACTTTCAAAGGTGCCTCTTTTTTTATGGGTGGCGTGCTGCGTCAGAATATCGTTTGATACGAAGCCGTAGCCATTAATACCCGCCGTGCCATTTCCGCAAAAACCATTCAATGCCGAGCAAAAGCACGATAGCGGCCAAATACCATGGGGAATTCAGCAGCATGGAATATTTCTTTTGGTAGGATGCCACCGGCTTGATGTTGTCGTTGGCCTTGATCTCTTTGACAATCTGCTCCATCTCGCTGCGGTCGAAATATTTGCCGCCGCTGGCCTGCGCGATGCTGCGCAGCAGGTCGTGGTTGGCGACGAGGTTGGCGGTTTCCACGAAGATCTCCTGCACGGAGAAGTTGCCGCTCTTCTCATAGCTCTTGTTGCCCAGTTGGGTCTTGGCGGTCCATGAGTAGGTGCCGACGGGCAGCTCGCCCATGTTCAGGTAGTAGGCGTTGTTCTGCTTGGAGAACTGTGCGTCATAGGTGGTGTCGCCGCTGCCTTTTATGGTTAGCTTCACGTCTGGGGTGTTGATCAACTCGTGGCTCTCGTTGTAAAGCTCTGCAGAAAACTCCACAGGGGCGTTCTCGGTGAAGACGGCGTTATGGCGCACGCGGAAAGGACTCTTGTCGTTCTTGGCCACCAGGAACAGCGCGGTCTTGTTCACGATCTCGTTGAAGGCGTCGTGGTTCTGCGTGTTCACGTAGTCATATATTTTCCATGACCAAAGGCCAGTTCCGGAGATGACCCCCGTTTTTGCACCGTTCACATCGTTGAACAGGAAAAGCGGGTATTTGGTCTCCACGCCGCTGATCTTTTGAGTCATGAAGGTGTTGGCGGACACGGCGGCCTTGTAGGTGCCGAAAGGAGCCTGCAACGGCGGAAGGGTAGGGAGCAGCTGCTGGGCTTCTTCAGAGAAAGAAAATAACATGAAATTGTTGTTGAAAGCGGCTGTGGCATTGTTGGTCATATTCTTGCTCTGCGTCACCTGCAATCCCGTGTTCAGCCCGTTGAAGGAGTTCAAATCGGTCTGGGTGCCAATGATGTACAGGGAAGAGACACCGCTTTGGCGGATTTGCGACAGCAGCGAAGAGGCAGGGTGTTTCTGCGACGGCAGTTGATGGAGGATCACCAACCCGAATTCGGAGGGGTTGTCCTTGAACTCGTCCACGGACTTCACTACAACATCGTAATTGTCAGATAGTTCCAGAGCGGAGCGTATGGCGGCGACGTCAGGATGCGGGGCATCATACACAATGGCGATTTTGTCTTTGGATTCAATCACATGGATGATGAATTGCGCATGGTTGTTCTTGTGTGTCACCTCACCGTCCAACTCGTCGAGGTCAACCCGGAATCTCTTAAGGCCGGGCTGTTCTGCATCTACGAGGAAAGATACTGTTTCAAAATATTGGTTTCCAGATATTTGCAATACTTTTGAGAAAACTTCCCCTTTCCCGTCTGAAACGGTGAGTTTGGCGGATTTGCCAGCTAACTTGCCTGCCTGAACTTTCACCTCCACGGGGGCGCGGTTGCCCTTCAGCACCTCCTTGTTGTGCACAATATCGGCGATGAGGAGGTCTGTAGCCTGCTCGTCGGAACCGAGCGCGACGGTATAGACCGGGAAGTCAACCTTCTGCGCGGCGTAGTATGGGTTCGATCCGATGTTGTAGATGCCGTCGGTGAGCATCACCACCGCCCCGACGTTTCGGTTGGCGTAAAGCAGGCTGATGTCATCGAAGAGTGCAGAGAGATTTGTGGATTTGTCGGAGAAATCGACCTTGACATTCCCGTTGTCGGTCAGTTTGTTCTCATCACCGACAAGATAGGCGTCAATATCATACTGTTTGCCGAGCTCGTTGATGACTTTCTGCAACTGTTTCGGATATTCGGAAGAATAGTAGCTTGCATCTTTGCCGGATTTGATGGACTCGCTGTTGTCTATTGAGAAGACAATTACCGGTTTGTCGGTCTGCTTGCGGATCATTTTGAGCATCGGTGCGAGCAGCAGAAAGGCGAGCAGTGTCATGGCAAGGCCGCGCAGGGAGGCCATGATGATGCGGGAGCGTTTCTCGAAAGCGACGTTGTCGTTGCGGAAATAGAGGAACAGGGCATAGCCGACACCCAACAGCACGGCGAAAATCGCCAGCCAGAGCGGATACTGTGTAAGTAGCGACATTTCTGATGTTTAGAATGATTTGATACCGATGATTTCACGCACTTCCTTGACGGTTTTGGCGGCGCTTTCGCGGGCTCTTTCAGCGCCTTCGCGGGCCACTTTGCGAATGTAGTCGTCTTGGCCGCGCAGCTCGAGGATGCGCTCATAGACAGGCTGCACAAAAGCGATCATGTCGGCGGCGAGCTGTTTCTTCATATCGCCGTAGCGGATGGCGCAGTTTTGGTACTGTTCCTCGAAATACTGCAGGGTTTCGGGTGCGGAGACGGCCTTCATCAGTTGGAAGAGGTTCTCCACGGCCTGCGTCTTGGGTTGACCAGGCTCAGTGGGACCGCTGTCGGAGACGGCCTTCATCACCTTCTTGCGGATTACTTCCGGTGCGTCGGCGAGGTATATGCAGGAGTTCTCGTTATCGGATTTGGACATCTTCGTGGAACCGTCCAATCCGGGAATCTTCACCAGTTCGCTGCCGAAGTTATACGCCACGGGCAGTTTGAAGTATTCGTTCTTGTAGATGCGGTTGAAGCGTTGTGCGAAGTCGCGGGTCATCTCGAGGTGCTGTTCCTGGTCCTTGCCCACGGGCACCTTGTCGGCACGATGGAGCAGGATGTCGGCGGCCATCAGCACGGGATAGGTCAGCAGACCGGCGTTCACGTTGTCGGGCTGGCGGCGCACTTTCTCCTTGAAAGAGGCCACACGCTGCAGCTCCCCGATATAGACATTCATGGAAAGCAGCAGTGAGAGTTCACACACCTGCGGGACATCGCTCTGCACGTAAATGGTCGCCTTCTCGGGGTCAAGTCCCGCCGCAATATATTCAATGAGGATATTCCTCACGTTGGAATGAAGGTCCTTCGGGGTCGGGTGAGTCGTAAGTGAGTGATAATCAGCAATAAAGAAGAAACATTCGTTTTCTTCCTGCATTTTGATGAAATTCCGGAGGGCACCGAAATAGTTGCCTAAATGTAAAAAACCGGTCGGCCGGATGCCGCTAACTACTCTATCCATATTCCTAAATATTTAAGGGCGCAAAGATACAATTTTTTGGGGAACGGTGAATGGTTCATCACTCATCATTGCCCAGCACGCGAACCCGATGGCATTCCCGCCCTTGCGCATCAGCTTCTCCCCGCGGCACCAGGCCTCTAACATCGCCACGTCGGGGCGGGTGCCGTTCTCCATCATGCTCTTGCGCACAACTGCCGATGTGTGGGTTTATCGTAACGGCAGAGGGTGACGATATGTAACCGGATATCGGTAGCGCAGAAGTTATTGGAAAGCGCACCACCATTCCGTTTGGACGCCTTGTGGCGCCGAAAGCGACAGGCCTTTGCGACGCACACCTTATCGACGAAAAAGGGGTACCAAGACGGGCCAAACGGAATCTCGGGCTCGCAAGGGAACTAATGTTGCGGTGAACCGACCGTTAGACAAGGAGCAAACCGTATTCCTACAGTTATTGCCCCCAGTCCCTCCGTGTGTGGAAGGCACGCTTACCTTCCCTCCACTATCCCCTTCATCTCCCGCACCTCGCGTTGGAGGAAGCCGTGGGCGCGGATCTCGCGGCCGTAGGCGTAGAAGGTGATGGTGGAGAAGCCGGCGAGAGGGGTGTGTATCATCACGCTGGACACCGCCTCGTAGGGGATGAAGTCGGTGTTGTGATGCAGCAGCGCCGGCGTTTTGATGGTGATGCCCTCATCGTTGAAGATGATGGTGGGCGGGAACAGCACGTTGGATTCGGAAACGCGCGAGGCGGTGAATTGGCGGTACATGACAATTGATTTCTGAGAACATGAAAATGTGTGATGCGGCACCATTGCACGCACCACACATTGTTATAACTTATTAACCTGCCTATCAAGAGTTATTCTCTATCATTAACATTGTTATTGGCATCGTCATCTTCTGGGGGATCTATCTTGTGTTTGTCTTGTTCATCCTTAACATTTTGGTAGTTGTTGATAATAGCACCTGTAACCAAATTCAGGAGCAAGAATGCAGCCAGCACAAACCAGCACACATGGTATCCCGTGATGATTCGAGGATTAACCTTTATTACCCCACATTCGTATGCGGTAATGTGGTTATAACGAAGGTCGGTCCAGTCCTCTCCTGTCAATTCCCGGAAAAGAGTGAACATAGCCTCATGTAGGGAACCGAATGGATCTGGGGAATTGGATGGCGAATTGGGGGCCAGCTCCATAAATTGCTCGTAGTGTGCTTTTTCATCCCCGGTGAGAGTGTTAGGGTCTGGAAGTTTGAATAAACTGACACCCACAATAGCGAACAAATAGATGAAAATGATGAACAGGATAACATTAGCGAACATGGAAATCATGGAACGAATCAGCACCGTTACGATTAACTTGATTTCTTTGGCCGCTCTCAAAAGGCGTAACACTCTGAATACACGCAGCACCCGCAAAGCCATCATCATGGAGGCGTTTGCGAAAAGGTTTTCCGGAATATAACCGATTAGCACCAGTGTTAAATCAAATATGTTCCAGCCGTTGGTGAAAAATTCTTTCAAACTATAACGGGCCACAAATCGCAACAAGATTTCTACGGTGAAAATCCCCAATATTATTTTCTGAATGAGCGCAACCGTAGGATAATAGGCGTATGTTTCAACACCTATCAACAAAGCATTTGTGAGGATAATTATGGTGATGCTCCATTCAAAAACCTTGTTAGTGGTGATTTTCCGGCATAGTTCACGAATTTGTTCCATACTCATTGCCGTTTAACAGTTTTAAAAGAACTCTCTTCTCTCCATCATACGTTTCATGTGGTTCACTTCGTCTTTCTTAAAACCTGTCAAATTGTAACGTGTGCCATATCCTTCAAAGGAAATGCTTGAAAATCCAATCAATGGTGTTTCTACATGTACTTCGGTAATAGCAGAATATGGTATGAAACCTTCTTTTTTTCTCAGCAAAGATGGCAATATCACTTTAACACCTTTCTCATTAAAGATTACAGTAGGAGGAAATAACGTGTTGTCCTTCGAAATCCGAGATGCCTTATAAACACATTCTTTATTTGTAGATGAAGAATCACGATTTTGAGTATTTTGTTGGTTAGAAAGCTCATCTTGATGAAGTTTTTCCCATTCTTTTTCATAATAATCGTCGTCATCATCTTCTTCCTCGTCATCTTCTTCCTCGTCATCTTCAACTTCATCATCTATGTTGGATTGTTTATGCTTTTTAGGATTCTCTTGGTTTTTAGAATACAGTTTTGCTTCAAGTACCATTTCGAACTCATCGAGATCAATACCCATTTGCTCGGCTTTTTTCATCAAAATTTGTTTCTTCTTGTCAGTAAGAGTACCATCTATCAATGCTAAATCAATTAATTTTTCAAGTTGTGCATCGTACATTTGTGCATTATTTGCTTCTTGTGTATTCATAATACAATTTAATTATTTTAAAATCCTTTTGCCTACTCTGTCACGGATTTTCGGCATCCTCCTCCATGATTGAATGCTAAATGGTTACGCTAAAATTTATTATATTCTGTCTCAAGTAAATCTACTCCTGTTAAAAACAGATTTTTCTCTTTCTTCAAGGAATCGACATTAATCTTGTATTGTTGAGGAAACGTTTTGTACTCTTTTGCCATTCTTTTCAATCCAGCAGGACACAAATATGCAGGAGAGTGACTTCCTTTCGAACTTAAGGAGGGTATGTTCGGGTTGAACAAATTGTTTTTGTGTTTAATCCCAAATAGAGTCTCAACCACTTCATTGGTTAGTTGAATGAAATAAGGAATGCGAATCACCTTGAAACCATTATTTTGATATGTCTCTGTATTGTTTTGGTCTTTGAGGATTTGAGATGGTTTTCTATAATGATCTATCCCATCGAATTCTACTATTATTTTTAACTTTTCACAAAGATAATCGGGGCGGATTCTATGGTTGATTCCATCCAATCTTTTCCCGAATGCCTTATCGTGAATCCATGATTCTTTAGGGAACAGTTCTTTCAGGTATTCATCCAGCCCGGTTCTATGAAGCCCCGTGAAACTATCTTTTCCAGTTGCCTTGCTGGAATGCTCTCTGAGAAAGCCCCATTTTTCTTGATTTTTCATACTTTCAAATTTATATTTAATCGCCTACTCTGTTATGGATTTTCGGCTTGTTCCATCTTTTCAAATCCGCTGGATTACTTTACATTTTCTTACAGTTTCCAAACACTAACGAACTTTCTGACACTATAAATCCCTTAAAAGGATCAAAAACGATTTTTATATCGGTTTTATATGTTTCTGTTTCAGATTTTTTTCCAACTTGTTTCGTGAACTTGAAAGTTCCTATCACATATCCTTTGTCCAATTCCGAAGAGAAGTCCAAAATTTCGAAATCCTTGATTGGCAAAAAATCTCGTATGTTCTCAGGAACTTTATCTGGCTTCGCTTTTTTTAACGTTGTTAAATATTCTGTGAGTACATTACGACACACTTTAAACACCTCATTGTCAATATATTGTTTTTCTTCAGGTGTTAACCTCATAAAAACATCGCCGTTGTTAATAGTGTAACCCTTGTCATCTTGATAGTATGTGTACCCGCCTTTACTTATTCGATTACGAATATAATCTAAGCGTTTATTATCCTTAGGAGTTTTATATTTTTTTGATTTTTCCATTGACAATGAACAATTTGCATCCCATTTTTCTATAAATTTATCTGATAATAACAGAGGTTTGACTTCGAATCCACATTCGCAACCGATATTCATTATCAAATTATCCATTTCGTCAGCCGGATTTTCCTCCTTGGCATTTATTTTCCACATAGATTTGCCATCTTTTGAAATCCCTACAAGTGTTGGTTTGTCAAAAATATATTTTTGTGGTTTATTTTCAAATGCTTTATTAAAGCACGTTTGAATGTCATTAACAATAAAATCATTGATTATTGTAAACAAACTATCTTCAATATACAATGAACGCAATGCTAAACCTTTATCTTCGATTTTATATTTACCTGCCTTAGAGTCAAAACTGTATCCAGCGCCTAATGACAGAAAATACTTGATATTGATGTAATCAATAAGAGAGAAAAAATCTGATCTATGACTACCAGGCACATACAGACGTGTCACATTATCTGCTTTTAGTACATAATAATTATGTAACAATTCGTCATATTTTATTGTTGCAGATTTAATTTTATATACGAGTCCGTCATTATTATTATATTGGACACCACATCTTTGGGAAAAATTGTCATAAATGGTATTGTACATGTCTTCTGACATCACATTAAAGCTATAGTTCACTTTCATAATACCGTCTTTAAAAGGCTTAACGACAACATTGTCCTCCAGACGCATATTTATCTTACTCGAACTCGCAAATCCAAAAAGTGTATGCTCCCAACGGGTCTTGACATTTTTAAAAACATTCTCCATAATCGAGTTAGCGGGGTATAGTTTCCCATAGTATCCAGCAGGAATCTCAATATCACCTATAGTGTAGAATCCATGATTGTGTAAGTCCTCAATATCGATATTTTTTTCGATGAAATATTTAATGGCCAAATCTTTCCCTTCCATGGAATTCCCAATGCAATATCCTTGGTAAAAGTATAATACATTCCCTAACTGTTCTCCGTTAGAAACAAAGCGAGCACCACTCCCTTTAATTCTCCATTTTCCTGTGGCTAAACCATTTGTGTCAAACTCGCCGACATAATAATCAATTGTGTCAAATTTGTTATAAGGGCTCCTCTCTAATGTCAAAACCTCAAAAGGACCAACAACGATATTACCTTTTTGAGTTATTTTGGCAACGGCACGCGTGTCCCTGTCAGATCCTGTTGCATCAACACTCACAAAAGATCCATTTTTATACAGAAGTGCTGCTTTCCACTCTCCATTTAGGCCACTGTTCTTTTGAGTGAAAAAAGCGTTAACCGGACCATCTATTTTTCCATTTGAAAAATTCATTGTGACATTCTTGTATTCCTTTATTCGTTGAGCGGCATCACCCTTTCCTATATCATTAATAGAAATAACGGTATCTCCATACACATATATCAGCTGTCCATGTCGGATGATATTGCCGAATTCATCTTCATATCCAGTCATTGTCACATTTGGGTTTTCCTCACACGAAGGGCATAATTTGTGAAAGGTTTTGAGTTCTTGAGCAATAATACCATTAAAAAAGACTGAGAGCAAAATAATAAATACTGATATTTTTTTCATATTCTTTATTTTCGTACAGTTCCGCCTACCTCCTTTCACGCGAATCGGCTTTCTCGTTATCTTTATTGTTTTGTAGAATAGATACTATGATAAATCAGGAAGAACACCAAAACGGTGATGCCGTTGATAATGATGTATAAGGGTGTCGAAAAGTGCGACAGGCAGGCAAACAAAATGTTGACCACCAGCGCAATAAGAAAGAAAACCACCGCCAGCACTTTCATGTTGGCGGAACTTCGTTTGGCAGGGCTGCTAACGCCCATTTCCAAGAACAACGGGAAGCCAATGAACAGGAAACTGCCAATAGCCAAAATAACCTCGTTCTCGCTACGGCAAAAGGAATAGATGCCGTATGCTATCAAAGCAGCAATAGCAACAGCAATGATGCTGTATAGGGTATTTACTTTCATAACCTTACATTATTTGTTGAATGGAACAGGGGTTAACGCTACCAAACGCAACACATCGGGGAGCCTTTCAGCGGTCTGCCAGTCTGTCATGCCTGGTTTCCAGATGTAGGTGTCTTTGGTTACTTTTTTCTGCCCAATCAGGCGAGCCAGTTCGCTTTCCGTATAGGGACCCGACTGCTGACCATCCATAATCACATAATAGATGCTGCTCGGAGAGGGTTGCATTGGATTCATAGTGCCCGGAACGTACATGTTCTGCATGCTTTCGTTCATCATGCGCACCATCTGCTGGGCAACGGCTATGCCCATACCAAACTCAATTAGTCTGTCAATTGAAAAGAAACTGTTTTCCATATTTTTAGTATTTGATTATTTACGGCATAGGAGGAGTTGGCGGCGCGGGCGGCATCGGTGGAGGAACGGCACCAAACAAAGAGGCTAATTCTGGCACATTGCCGGCCAACTCCCAGTTGGCCATCCCCTGTTTCCATACATAAGTTTGGGCGGTCAATTGCCCGTTCTGGACCATTTGCTGCAACTGCTGCATGTTAAACGGGCCGAACTGCTGCCCGTTGGCCGACACCATATAAGATATAATGGCAGCACCTGGCATCGGTGGCGGAGTCATTTGCTGTTGTTGTGGTTGCTGTTGCTGCATAGCCTGCTGCATCTGTTGCCCCATATTGTTCATCATGCTGGCCATCTGTCCGCCCATGGCACCTCCCATGGCCATGCCCGTCATCATGGCGGCGGGGTTCATACCACCACTTCCGTTGTTGCCGCTGCCCAAATCCATAGAACCCATTTGACCGAGATTATTGGCCGCCTGCTTAAGCACCTCGGTCTGCTGGTTGATAGAATGTGCACCGATGAAAGTTTGCTCGGATTGCAGCTTCTGTGCCCGCTGAGCTTCTTCGCGCTGAATGCGCAAGGTCTCTTCCATGTTCTTGGCATTGATACGTTGCGAGTCCTGCAAATTCTTCAGATTAACCTCCGACTGCATTTCTATAGTTTTCATTTGTTGTTCGGCAGTAATCTTTCGGAGCTCACTATATCCATCGCTCTCTTTGTCTGGCTCAATGGCAGAAATATCAATGGCTTTCATATTCACACCAAAGTCAGATTCAAGTCTCGACTTCAAAAATTGGGCCACTATATCATTCACCTCCAGAATTTTTCTTTCCATTTGCAGTACAGGGATACCATTGTCTTGTGGAATGTTGGTCACAACACCTTTAATGTACCGGATAACTGCATCTTTCACTTGCTTTTTGAAATCCTCCAACTCAAAATTGATGAGACGATGCAATTTAATGAATGCCTTATAATCTGTAATGTTGAATGTTATAGTTCCTCGCACGGACATAGGTACGGCAAAATCCAAAAAGCGTGGATCAAACACATCGAAGTAGGGAACTCCAAATTTGATTTGCACTACACCCGAAAGGTTGATGTAATAGACTTCCGCCTGAAACGGGGAACTTCCTCCAAAGCCCAATCCCACAATGCTCGTGAGGATAGGGAAGTTGGCTGTTTTTATAGTGTCGTCGTACGGCCCTACAATGAAGTCCTCCATTGTGCCGTCATTCTGTTTATAGACAAAGACAGCCACTTCTCCATCTTTCACGCGCAAGCTGCTGCCATAACGAATGGCATTTTCTTTTTTTGTGGAATTGAGTTCTGCACCCGCAGGACGCCATTTCCAGATCAAATACTCTTGTTCGTCACAGCGGATGACATCCATTAATCCGCCCTCTTTTTTATTGAAAAGTCCCATAATGCTCTAATCTTTTTTGTCTACTAATTTTAAAATTCCAAAACTCACTAATGGCAAAGCTGTGTACAACAAGGTAAGTGCCCTCCAAATCACTTTCCACTCCAAGCACCAGACACCATAACCCACTACTAACCCAATAACGATCAAAATCACGCCAAGCACGGATCCTTTTGCGTTGTCTTTTTTTCTTTCAGATTTTAGTTGTGTATTGATTTTATTCACATCCTGTATCAAACTCTGCAAATGTGCATCATTAGGGAACATCAATTTGGCTTTCATAAAGCATTCTTGAAGTTTGGCTTCAAAGGCCTTTCGAGTATAGGAATCTTCTTCATTGGAAATTGAGGTTTGGATAAAACTGATTAACTCTATTAGATTAGCTTTAGACGAGGGAATGGGAAAGGTTTTGATAATGGTTTCTTTTTCTACATAGTCGTCTTCGTCTCTCATCTCATCCAGTTCCGCCTTGTTCAAAAGTTCAGAAAGTTTTTTCACGGACTCATTTGCGGCAACATCCTCAAACGCATACCCGCAGTCTGGACAAAAGCCTTGAAAAGATTGAACCATTGCACCACAAGAAGGACATTTTTTAACATCTCCTAATTTGTTTGATTTTGGAGCTGCAGATTCTGGTTTTTCGGATTTTTTGAGTTTTACTAATCTGGCATCCAACACCATTTCAAACTCGTCCAAATCTATCCCAAAACTTTGTGCTTTTTTAAAAAGAACTTGTTTCTCTTTTTCGGTAAGTTCACCGTCCGCCAAGGCGGCATCAATTAGGTTTTCTAATTCTTCGTTGTACATATCGTTAAGTCTTTAATTATTTATGTCTAAGCTAATAATTTTTCCTCGCCGCAAAAGTACATCGCTTTCTCTCACGCAGTTAGGTTCTTTTTAGGTTCTTTTTGCAAGGGGGTTCCCTTGCAGGGAACAAGGCACAAAAAAACCGCGAACTTCATTGTCTTGAGTCCGAGGTCCTGGAAAAACCTGCAATGCCAAACAAAGAAAGCTCGCGGCTGTGAACCGCAAGCATCTTCGGCTTCCTCTCGGCATTGCATTTGAAATTTTCCAGGTTTCGAACTTGCAAAGATAAAGCGAAAACGCTTCTGCTATGTATTTATAAATTGGTTCTTTTTAGGTTCTAATTTTCTCTTATTCAATAATTTAAGTTAATAATCCCGTTCTGTGCCACATTTCGGTATCACAGCGGCAAAGTTAGGAAAATATTTGATATGGTGGAAGAAAGAACGAATATTTTCTCCCTCAGATTTCACAGAACGGCGCAGAAGCTGCGCGTTGCGTCACCTGCACTTTTTTCAGTGCGGTATTTTTTAAATTTTGCACTTTTTTTAGTGCATATC
The DNA here is from genome assembly GCA_045130275.1 of Bacteroidales bacterium. Taxonomy (GTDB): domain Bacteria; phylum Bacteroidota; class Bacteroidia; order Bacteroidales; family WCHB1-69; genus F23-D06. The sequence continues at coordinate 109,682 of JBGUPL010000085.1, read as the reverse complement.
AAAAATAATTGTATTTTTGCAGGCAAAAAAAAGGTCATGATAGATACGGTTCTCACGGAGTTTATGCAGGAGCAACTCGGACTGGTTCGCTTTGATTTTATTCGCTACAAGTACAATCAGATAGACTGGAACCTTCGGATGGCAGGGCTTGTCGGGCCAAGAGGTGTTGGTAAATCGACTCTGGTTTTACAGCATATATTACAGCAGAAAGAATCGCAAAACGCATTGTATATCTCTGCGGACCGCAGCTATTTTGCCCAACACACGCTGGTTGAAGTGGCATCCGAATTTGTCAAGGAGGGCGGGACACATCTGTATATTGATGAAATTCACAAGTATCCGTCATGGTCAACAGAGCTGAAAGAGATATATGACGGACATCCCTCCCTTCATGTTTTTTTTACTGGTTCTTCCGTGCTTGATTTGCTTCGCGGACAAGCCGATCTGAGCCGCCGTGCGGTGATGTACACTATGCAAGGTCTTTCATTTCGAGAATATCTTGAGATGTTTCATCAAATCAAAATGCCTGTGTATTCCCTTGACGAAATTATAGCCAATAAGGTGGATAACAGTCTGATACCGCATCCTCTGCCCTTATTCAGGCAATATTTGCGCGACGGTTACTATCCGTTCAGCAAGGAGGGGGCGTTTTTCTCACGGTTGGACCAGATAGTTACACAGACCTTGGAGTCAGACATACCCCAATATGCCTCCATGTCCGTTTCTACCGGTCGGAAACTGCGCCGTCTGATGGCTATTGTGGCTAAAAGCGCACCTTTCAAGCCTGATTATTCCAGCATAGCCAACGCACTGGGCATAAGCCGGAATGTGTTGCCGGACTATCTCCTCTATATGGAAAAAGCGGGCATGATTGGCCAGCTGCGCGATGAGACAGGCGGTATTCGCAGCCTCGGGAAAGTGGAAAAGGTGTTTGTGGACAACACGAACATCATGTATGCGTTGGGCACAGCAGACACGAACACGGGGAATCTGCGTGAGACGTTTTTCTACAACCAGACACGTGCCGTCAGCGATGTCATTTCATCAAAAGTGTCAGATTTTGTCATCGGAGAACATACGTTCGAGGTCGGAGGGAAAAACAAGGGTGGCAAGCAAATTGAGGATGTTCCCAACGGGCATATCGTAAAAGATGATATTGAATATGGGTTCGGTCGGGTGTTGCCTTTGTGGACCTTCGGTTTGCTTTATTAAACAGTTGAGTATTTCAGACGCTACCTTAAATTTTCAATCAAAATTTCAGATACAAAAATACAATTTTATTTTATAATCGAACAATTTACCGAATGGATTTCATCAGCCTTTCCCACTCCTTATACAACTTCCGCCCCTCTTCTTGGTACTTTTTACTTTGTTCCAAAATCGGTTGGTATATTTCGGGCTCTCTAACTTGTTGCTCATTGGGATATTTTGGTATGGCAGGGTACTTTTGGGTGTATGATCTTTTCTTCGCCTCGATTTGGTCGTTGGCATAGTTGAGGAAACTATACCGCTTGGATTTCGGCAATTGGCTCCGAATCTGGCATTCGCGAATTTTTGATTTGTACTCGGCAATGTATATCAGATCACGCAGAATGTTAGAGGTTTTCACCTCTTCGCTTTTCAAATACAAATCAACTGGCTTGAACATGCTGTCAATGGTGAATTTAAAGTTATACATCGCATTGTCAAGCACTTCTTGTTCCTGGTTTTCTTTCTGATTTGTTGCGCTCGGAATGGGGTCGGCGCGTTGTTCTCGCGACATCCCGTGCGGATCCACGGAGTTCGATACAGTCGTCAACGGTTTGTCTATGACATACGTTCTGTCACCTCCTTCTTCGTTTGTGGGTGATGGCATGCCACTATGAACAGGTTCAGCTACTTGCGCCTGGCTTGGTTCCGCAAGAAAAACGGTGTCTCTGACAGGAGAAGGCAATCCCGTCGATGGTTGTAAGGTTTTTCTTGTTCCGTCATTCGAATAGTGAAGCAGCAAGAAGGCGGATAATACAGTAACAACGGTCATCAAGGCAATCAACCAGGGCATCATCCTTCTCCTTCTCACGCAACTTTTCATCGCCGCCGCCACCTCTTCTGCTGACGAATACCGCTTCTCTTTCCTTGGCTGCAGGCATTTGCGAACCACGCGTCCGTAGCGATTTGGAAACAACTGCTTCAGAATCAGTCCGAAAGCATACAGATCGGTGCGGTTATCGACTTCTCCCCCCGACAGCTGCTCCGGCGCGGCGTATGCTTTCGTGTAGGCGGGTTCCTTCAGAACCGCGTACTGGTCGCTGTCCGACAACCCGAAGTCGATCAGCTTGACGCGGTTGCCGTTGTAAGTTACCAAAACGTTGGATGGTTTGAGGTCGCGGTGTATGATCTGCTTCCCGTGACAGTAGCCGATAGCCTCCAGTAGTTGCCGCGCCACAGATTCGCGGACATTCTGTGGTGGGTTCTCTTCTAGAAAGTCACCCAACGTACGGCCATCTACAAACTCCATCACCATGCAAACACCCGCCACCGAATCCTCCTCCTTGCTGTAGATGCGTACGACATTCGGGTGATTGAGCTGCATCATCAGGTCGAACTCCTTCTCGAGCATCCCCTGATACACAGGGTCTTGCTGGCACTCCGGCTTCAACGCTTTCAGCACGAACCATTGTCCGTTGCGCTGCGCCTTGAACAGCCGGCAATAGCCTCGCGAAGGGAGTTCTCTGTACTCCGAAAACCGACCTGAAACGGCGTATTCGGAGGATGGAACGAACCCTGAAGTGGAAATATCGTCAGGATTTTCAATCATGCGGCAAAAATAGTATTTTTTGGCTTTTGGCTATTAGCTTTTGGCGAACGACAAAGTAGAGACGTTGCGCGCAACGTCTCTACAACAACGATAGCAGAAAAGAACCGAATAAGAACCTGCCCCGCATATCCGAATGTTTGCTATTTTTGCGGTCGAAAATTTTGAAAACCATGCCTGTAAATCCGCAACATATCACCCTGCTGCGCCAACTCGTGGAAGAGTCGGCCAACCATGCCATAGCCACCTCCAACGACTTCATCTTCCTATCGGGGGAGATTCAGGGACGGCTGAAAGAGACGCTGAGCGCATCCACCCTGAAGCGGCTTTGGGGTTACGTGGAGGGCTACGCCTCCGTGCGCACAAGTACCCTTGACATCCTCGCCCGCTTTACCGGCTTCCCCGACTGGGAGACATTCGTGTCGGACTACTGCGAGGTGGAGAGCGTGCAGTCATCGCACCGCGTGGTGGGGAAGTCGCTCTATGCCAAAGACCTGAACATCGGCGTTCGGGTTGAGATCGCCTGGAATCCTAACCGCCGATGCCGGCTCAAACATCTGGGCAACAATCTGTTTGAAGTAATCACGTCTGAAAACGCCAAACTAAAGCCTGGCGACCGTTTCCTCTGCCAGCGATTCACCTTGAACCAGCCGCTTTACGTGGAATATCTGACTAAAGACGGCAATACGGAGTTGTTCGTGATGGGCAATAAAGGCGGGCTGACGAAAATGCTTCTTTATTAGGATTCCAACACCAACTTATATTCCGCCGGCAGTGAGAAATTCCGCACAAACTTCTCCGGATCGACCTTGGCGGCAAAGTTAAAGAAATCGGAGTAGAAGACCTTGCCTTTTTCATAAATGCGGATATTGAAGGGGGTCTTGCCGGAATATTTGTCCAACATCTCCTTGATTTGCAGGGCTAACTCACCCGTTATTTCCCCCAGTTGCAGTTGCAGCTGCACTCCCTTGCACATCTTCTCATACACCTCGTACAACGGATAAATATAGACCGGATCGATGTCATAGCGAACCACCTGCTGCTGGGTGTTCTTGTCAATCCAGGAGTTCTGCTTCACAGAGGCGTTCACGAAGACACGATTGCCGACCTTCAGCAGCGGCTCATACTTCTCAAAATTGTAACCGCGCAGGAACCAGGTCCACGTGCCGTTGTTGTCCTCCAAAACCACCTTCCCGTATGGCTTTCCGTTCTTCATCGTGCCGCTCTGCACACTGCTAACAATACCGGCCGTCATGATACCCTTGCCGCTCTGAACGATATGCGACAGGAACTCCGTATCCTCCATCTTCGTCATGTCCGCATTGGTGAAACTGTCGATAATCACTTGGTACTCCTTCAGCGGATGCCCGGAAATGAAGAATCCAGCGACCTCTTTCTCGTATTTGAGCTGGTCGTAGTAGTTCCACGGGTCGCACTGCGGGAAGGTGAAAGAATCCTCCACCGCACCGCCGCTATCACCCGACATCTCCGCGAACATGTCTATCTGCGAGGCGTTTTTCTCCTTGGCAGTGGCTCTTGATATGAGCAGGTCAATAGTATTGCGGCCTTTGTCGTTGACAATGAAATACTGCGCACGGTGGACATCGGGGAAACAGTCGAAAGCGCCGGCGTAGGCCAACGATTCGAGACAGCGCTTGTTGCAGCTGCCGAGGTTCACCCGCTCGAAGAAGTCCATGATGCTGGTGTATGGACCGTGGGCGTTGCGCTCTTCCACGATGCTGCTCGCCGCACTGAAGCCGACACCCTTCAACGCCGCCAGACCGAAACGGATATCGCCGTCTTTGTTGACGGTGAACGTCTCGTCGGACTCGTTGATATCCGGCCCCTTGACGGTGATGCCGCTCTTCTGGCAGTCGTCGATGAAAACGGTGATCTTCTTGATGTCCGTGACGCTGTTCGTCAAGTTAGCGGCCATGAACTCGGCACGGTAATGCGCTTTGAGATAGGCCGTTTGGTAGGCGACCCACGAGTAGCAGGTGGCGTGGGACTTGTTGAAGGCGTAGGAGGCGAACTTCTCCCAGTCTGCCCAGATCTTCTCTAACGTTTTCTCATCGTGACCGTTGGCCTTGCCGCCATCGATAAACTTGGGTTTCAACGCATCCAGCTTGTCTTTCAGCTTCTTACCCATCGCCTTACGCAACGTGTCGGACTCGCCGCGCGTGAAGTTAGCGAGCAATCGCGACAGCAGCATCACCTGCTCCTGATAGACCGTAATTCCGTATGTGTCTTTCAGGTACTTCTCCATCACCGGAATGTCATAGACGATAGGCTCGCGTCCCTGTTTGCGGTCGATGAACTGCGGAATGTAGTCCATGGGACCCGGGCGGTAGAGGGCGTTCATAGCGATAAGATCCTCAAACGTAGAGGGTTGCAGCTCGCGCAAGTACTTCTGCATACCGCCGGATTCAAACTGGAACGTACCCACCGTGTCGCCGTCGCAGAAGAGCTGGTACGTAAGCGGGTCGTCCAACGGTATATGGTCAATGTCTATGTCTATTCCTTTGGATTTCTTGATGTTGGAGATGGCCTCCTTGAGGATGGTAAGGGTGGAGAGCCCGAGGAAGTCCATCTTGATGAGCCCCACATCCTCAATGACCGAACCTTCGTACTGCGTGACGATGATGTCCTCTTTCGCCTCTTTGTCCTCCACAGTGGAAAGCGGGGCGAACTTGGTGAGGTCGTCGGCGCCGATAATGACACCGCAAGCGTGGATACCCACCTGACGCACTGTGCCTTCCAGCTGGGAGGCGTAGTCGATAATGTCATGAAGTTTCGGATTGCCGTCGTAGGCGGCCTTGAACTCCGGCACATTCGCCAGACAGTTCTTGATGTTCACCTTCGGGGCCTTGTGCGTCTTCGGGTCTTCCGGCAGCTTGACCGGAATCATCTTGGTGAGCCGGTCAGACTCGGGGATGGGCAGGTCGTGCACGCGGGCCACATCCTTCAAACTCGATTTGGTGGCCATGGTACCGTAGGTGATAATGTGCGCCACCTTCTCCTTGCCATACTTTTGGATAATCCAGTTGAGAATCTTGTAACGTCCCTCATCATCGAAATCGACATCGATATCGGGAAGGGAAATACGGTCGGGGTTGAGGAAACGCTCGAACAGAAGGTCGTATTTGAGCGGATCCACATCGGTGATTCTCAAGCAGTAGGCGACCACCGATCCAGCAGCGGAACCACGGCCAGGCCCCACGGAGACACCCATTTTGCGGGCCGCCGCGATGAAGTCCTGCACGATGAGGAAGTAGCCCGGGAAACCCATGTTGCGCATCACGCTCAACTCGAACTCGATGCGTTCGAGGATTTCGGGATCCACGGGGTCACCGTAACGCTGCACGGCACCCTCCATGGTCAGCTTTTTCAGGTAGTCGGCCTCCAATTTGATACGATAGACGCGCTCCAGACCGCCCAATTTCTCGATGCGGCCTTCCCCGCCCTCTCCGCTCTCGAACTCGGCGCGGAGGTCTTCCTCCGTGAATTTCTGCTTATAGCTCTCCACCGTGCCGAACTCCTCAGGAATCTCGAACATCGGCATAATGGGGGCGTGCTTCAGTGCGTATGTCTCCACTTTATCGACAATCTCCTGCGTGTTGGCCAACGCCTCGGGCACATCCTCGAAAATAGCAGCCATCTCCTCAGGCGTCTTCAACCACTCCTGCTTGGTGTAGTGCATACGGTCGGTGTCCTCGTATTTCTTGCCCGTACTGAGACAAATCAGCCGGTCGTGCGCCTCGCCATCCCCCTCGTTCACAAAATGGACGTCGTTCGTGGCAATCACTTTCGTGTTGGTCTCCGCCGCGAGCCGCAAAATTCCTTCGTTGGCTATTTTCTGCTGCTCATAGACGCTACGGTCTCCGCCCGGCTTATCCGTCTTATGTCGCTGTAATTCAAGATAGTAGTCATCACCAAAGATGCCTTTGAACCACATCACCGCCTCTTTGGCTTTTTCGTAATTGCCATCAGTGATATTTTTCGGCACCTCGCCGGCGAGACATGCTGAGGAAACAATCAAGCCTTCATGAAATTCCTCCAACAGGGCGCGGTCAATACGCGGACGGTAGTATTTGCCGTCAATCCAAGCCATGGAGATGATTTTGCACAGATTATGGTAACCCTTTTCATTTTTTGCCAGAAGAATCAGGTGGTAACCGCTGCCGTTCTCCTTATGCTCGTGCACAAGACGGCTTCCTTCAGGATTGGTGTTCGTCTTACGCGCCACGTATGCCTCGCAACCAAAAATAGGCTTGAAAATCTTCTGTTTTAAATCCAATATTTTCTGCTGGCATTCAGCGATTTCAGCTTCTTCCTTCAACTCACCCAGATGTTTCTCCAACGCCTTGATCTCGTCCTTCACCTTGCCGTTCTTTTTACTGACAACATCGGAGAATTCCTTGATGCCGTACATCACGCCGTGGTCGGTCACCGCCATGGAATTCATGCCGTTGGCAAGACATTTGTCCACCAACGCGGTGATGTCGGACATGCCGTCGAGGATGGAATATTGGGTATGCACATGCAGGTGCGTGAACTTACTCATAGTCAATGGTTTTAAATGAATTCAATCCCTTTATTGGGCAAAGTGCAAATATACTATTTTTTGACTTACTAAAAAGGGAGACCCGTTTGGATCTCCCTTGTTTTTATGTCTGGCGTCAAGCGTCAAACGTATTATTGTTTCACGAAACTCTTCGTCACCGTTCCCTTTTCCGTCGTCACGCGCACGAAGTACATGCCGTCGGCGAGGCCGCTGACGTTGATTCGGGTCGGGTTGTCAATGTCGTTGGTGGTCGTGATCAATTTGCCGTAAACATCAAACACCTCAACACTCTGAACATTGAACATTGTGCATTGTACATTGACCACTTCCTTCGCCGGGTTCGGGAATAACGTCACGTTGCCATCCAGCCAGTTCTCGATGCCTGTGGTGGTGGTCGCCGTGACGAGGGAACTCCACTCGCTGAGGTTGCCGTCGCCGCAGTTGGCCTGCACCTGGATTTCGTAGGTGGTTTCAGGCTGCAAGTCGGTGATGAGGTAGCTGTTGGTGTTGGATGTTGCAGAACTCAGCTGTCCGCCCTGCGGACGGTACTGGATGTTCCAGCTCGTCACGTCACTGTTGCCATCCCAGGTGACGGTGATGCTGTTGCTGCCGATGTTGGAAGCGACAACATTCGTCGGGGTGGCGCAAGGCTCGGGCGTGTCTTCGGGCAGCGTGGTGAAGGTCAGTTCGTTGCCCTCGACGGTCGTGCCGTTGAAGGTGATGAACGCCTTGAAGGTGTAGGAGGTGTTGGGTGTCAGGTTTGTGAGGTCGGCGTTGAAGTTATTGCCCGTACCGGTACCTGTCACAGAAGTGTAGGTGCCGCCCGTGGTGGCCTTCCACTGGAAACCCTTCGCGGTGATGCTCACATTGTCAGGATTCGTGATGGTGGCGTGCAGGGTGGCGCTGCTCGTCGTGAAGTTGTCGGCGGCGTTGGTGGCCACCGTCGGGTCGGTGATGACCGGACTGCTGCCGCTGCTCAAGGTCACATTGATGTCGTCAATACAGCAAGAGTAGTAGGTGCTCTCCTTATGCCAGTGGAAGCAGATATAGCCGTTGGCGATGTTGAGGTTGGAGAAGTCAACGGTGATGGTGTCGCCGCTCGAGGAGCCCACAGACGGAATAACGGCCACGGTCACAAACGTGCCGGGCAGGTCGGCGGGATTGGTTACATAGCCCACCGTCAGTTCGCCTTGAGTGGTGCTCTCCATGGCACGCCAGAAGTTGACCTTCAGCGTGTTCAACGGCTCGGTGAAGAGCGGGAGGGCGGCGTATGCATCGGCGCCGGTGCTGCTGCAGGTGAAGACCATGCAGTTGCTGCCGCTGTTCACGTAGTGGTAGCTACCGGTGCTCGTGATGTGCGGCGGACCGTAAGAGGTGTTCGCGCTGTAAGTTGTCCAGCAGTCGGGCGCGATACCGTTGATGTCGCTGTAGGTGGAGCTGGTGACGTAGCTGTCGAAATTCTCCGTGTAAGGCACGCTAATGGCGACGCAGCCGGTCTTGAAGTTCACCGAAACAGCCGAGGAAAGACCGTCGGAACCGCAGTCGCTATAGATATAGACGGTGTACTCGGTAATCGGGTTCAGACCCGTGAGGGTGTAGGTCATCGCACCAGGGACGTTCACTGTGGTGCCCGTGCCCTCCGTGAAGCCGGCAGGACCGTATTCAATCACGTAGTCGGTGGAGATGCCGCCCCAGCTGATGGTCGCACCATCGCTGGTGATGTTCGAGACGCTGGGGTTGACCGGATGCCAACAGCTCGGAATTACGTCGAAGGTGAGGTTGTCGAGGAGGTAGGAGACATCAATACCGTTCATGGCGCGGAAAGCGATGTAGTGGTCGTTGCCCGTGTAGTTATTGAACAAGACGGAGAACGGCAACCATGTGAAAGTTGCACTGTACTCAATTGTGTCGTACGGGGTGTAGGTCGTCGGGTCGCTGGGATCACTCATGGTGCCCACGGTGAAGGTGCCGGCGGTGCCGTTCAGATGGATGCGTGTCATACCCTCAATCATCAGGGTGTTTAACGAAATGCTCGGGTCGAACATCGGGGTCACGGCCATGGTGTAGCAGTTCGGCGTATAGTGGAAATCCAAGGAGCCGCCTTCGTAGGAATCAGAACCGGAGTTGACATATACCCAGTGGTTGGCCGGGTCGCTGGTGTGGCGGGACCAGCAGTCAATGTAGTTGGAACCGCCCATGGAGGAGTAGTTGTTGAAGTTCTCGGTGTAGGGCAGCGAAGTGATGGCACCGCACGCCGTAGTGAACTGCACTCCTTGCGAAAGCATGGAGGAGTCTGTGCCGCAGAAACCTCTCACCGCCACTTGATAGATGGTCTGGGCGCTGAGACCGGTCAAGACCAAGAAGGTGTCGGACGTGGTCTGGAAATCCTGCGTGCCGTCGCCGGAGAGGATTGTCACACCGTAGCTGTCGGCGTTGCCGCTCCAGGAAACGGTGGCGGTGTTCTCGCCGACGTTGTTCACGGCCACGTTCAGCGGGGTGGTGCAGGTCACCACCGTGAGGCTTACGTTATCGACGGCTGCTGGCGGGTTGGTGCTGGAGCTGGTGTTGCGCCAGTGGAAATAGAGACGGTAGATGCGGTCGCCGTTGCCCATGCCCGCGAACTGCGCGGCAGAGATCAGCATCTCCTCGTGCTGCCACGTGTTCTGCTGAGAAAGCCAGTGCGCACCGTTGGTGCTGTAGCCGGGCATACCATGGAGGTCGTAGTTCACGCCGCCCACGGAAGGCGGGTTGTTGCCGGCGGTAACCGTCACCACAGACGGGTCGAGCCAATAGACGCGGAGGAACTCGTCGTGCGCGGAACCACCCATGGCCTTCCAGTCGAAGGCAAGTTTCAACTCGGTGGTGCCGTCGGGAACCAGGATGTCACGGAACGTATAGACGCGGCTCGTGGTGCCCGTATAGGTGTTGGACGCGCCGTTGTCGTTGGAGACGTACATGCCGTTCACGCCGCCCGGTGTCGTGTTGACATCGCTGTTCACGTCCGTAGGCTCGCCGATGTACCACTTGTTGGTCTGCGTGCCGTTCACGAGACCCCACTGGATATTGTCGTTAGCATCCTCGAAATCAGCCGTGTAAGGCAATGTGGCCGGAACTGTCGGTGTGGTGAACGTGATCGGAGAAGACATGTAGGAGGAGTCGTCGCCGCACAATGATTGCACCGCGACCGTATAGGTGCTGTTGACCTCTAACGTGGTGAGGGCTAGCGTAGTGTCAGTTGCAGGAATCACCGTGGTGTCCGCACCGTACAAATAGACCAGGTAGCTGTCGCCACTGCCGTGCCAGCTCAAGTTCGCCGAGGTGGTCAAAATATCAGAGACCTCCAATCCGTAGGGCGGGATGCAGCTGATGCAGTGCACGAAGAGTTCGAAGCCTGGATAGCTGTTCACAGTACCGTCGGAGGTGAACCGGATGGTAAGCGGACCGTTGGAGGCAATCACATTTACGGTCTGGGAGCCGGTGAGGTTGGCCAGTTGCGTGCCGGAAGTGCCCACGCCATCGTAAATGTAAAGATGTTCCCAAGAGTTCTCCACATTAACCGTGCCGGTAAGCATCAGGGTGGAACCGGGATCTTCAGGGTAGAGTACCAGCGTGGCATCGCTGCTGTTGTCGTAGTTGCCGTTCGGACCGCCGTGGTCGTAGATCACCATGCCGCAGGTGACGAGCGTGTCGCTGCCGTTGCTCTGCATGTTGTACTGGCCCGGAATGGCAGATACAGGTCCGAAAGGATCGGAGAGGTCACCGCCGCAGTCGGCATAGACGTAGAAATCGTAAATGGTGGCGGGGGTCAGGTTATCGACCGTGAAGGGATTCTCGTAAGCTGTCACCGTGGTGCCGTTGCCGGGGGTGAAACCCGCAGGACCGTACTCGACAGCCCACGTGTCGGCGGTGCCCGCCTCTGTCCAGGAGAGGGTGACGGTGTTGCTGGTCAGCCCATCGACAGTGAGGCTGGTGGGGTGCAGACAGACCGGAATGTAGTTGATGGTGAAGTCGTCGAAGATATAGGAAGTGGAAGTGCCGTTGATCTCGAGGAAGGCAATGTACTGGTTAGTACCAGTGTAGTTCTCGAAGTTGATCATCAAGTTCTCCCATGTGCTGGGGGCACTCAGGCGGACGGTGTCGTAGAACTCGTAGGTGCTGAAGTCGGTCGGGTCGCTCATCGTGCCCACTTCCATCCAGCCTTGTCCAAGGCTGCTGATGGCCCAGAAATCGACCATCACCGTGTTCAGCGGAATGCTGGCATCGAGCATCGGGGTGACGGCTGCCGTGGTACAAGAAGGCGAGTAGTTGAAGTCGAGAGAGTACGGGGCACTATGCGTGGCACTGCCGTAGCAGCGCACCAGACGGTCGGGGTTGGTGGTCAGACGGTTCCAACACGATGGCATAAGTGCATTGTTACCGGAGTAGCCGTCCAAGGTGATGGGGTCGTCGAAATTGTTGAAGTAGGGCAGCTGCGTGATCGGACCGCACTGGGTACGGAAGTTGATCGGGTCGCTCCAAAGGCTGACATCGCCGGAACCGCAGACCGCACGCACACGCATAGAGTAGCGGGTGTCGGAATTCAGCATGAGGACGGTCTCCGTGGTGCTGCTCGCCTGACCGTAATAAGTCCACGCCGTGTCGGTAGTGGTCTTGTATTCAATCTCCCAAGTATTTTCAGAACCGGCAGACACCCAGCTGAGATCCGCGCTGTTGTCCGTGACATTGCTGACCGACAGCGTGTTCGGACGGATACAGGTGCTCTGGTCGCAGAAGATGAAACGTATGTTGTTGACGTTGCTGGAAGCCGTGCCGGCTGCATCCGGGTTGAAAGGATCGTAGGTCGAAGCATCGCGATAAACATAGCGCGACATGTTGCTCGTGCTGGCGTCGTTGTGCGTGTAGAACTTGTTGGAACTATTAGTGTAAGTGCCGGTATGGTCGAGCACGGCGACCAACAGGTTGTCGTTGCCATTGTAGGAGAAACTCTGGTTGAACGGGATCTCCAACCAGTAGTCGGTGCCCGAGTTGTTGAAGTTCACATTGCCGGAATAGACTAACGTGAAGGAACTATCGACGGTGCCGCTGGGTTGGATCCAGCCGGAGGAGAGGTTCGCGGACGCGGGCACGTGCGCGAGGTAGATGTCCACGTTACGGGTGAGCGCCGTGGAGAGGAAGTATTGGAATGCGATGGCGCTGAAGGTCTGCGCATCGTTGTTCATCTGTGCGGCAGGGATAATCTGCTGCGTGTAAGAGTAGTTATAGTACGTCTGCAACGGGAAGTAGTTGCCCTGGGAATCCGAGGTGCCGCTGCCCACGGTTACCGGAATCGGCGAGTTGCACGGGGTCATGAAGTTCACGAAGACCGTGTCGCTGCCGTAGCCGTCCATGCAGAACGTATAGACGCCGATCTGGTACGACGTGTTCTCCGACAAGCCCATGACGGTATAGGAGAGGTCGGTGGTGGTGTACTCGTCCTCCGTGTTGTTGGTGAGGTCGCGTACAATGACATGGTACTCGGAGAGATCGCCGGTAGTATGCGCGTTCCAGGAAACAGTGGCGTTCGTGCCGAAGATGTCGGAAGCGTGCAGGTTGAGGACTCCGGTGCAAGTGAGAGCGTTGGTCATGTAAACCACCACATCGGCCAGGGTCCCGCCAGGATTGACGGTAAAGGTGAAAGGTCCATAGGTCTGATCGCCATAGACTTGCGTGCCGTTCAGATAGACGCTGGCCACACGCCAGCCATCGTCGGGCGTCACGGTGAAGGTGACGTCGTCGGAACTGCCGCAGGCTACAGTGGCCGTCTCGGGACTGACCGTGCCGTGTACTTGACCGCCGGGGTTGGCCGCCACAGTAGCCGTGACCACCGCTTGCGGATAAACGGTGATGGTGACAGTGTGCGTGCCCGTGGAACCATCGCTCAACGTGCCGGTCATCGTGTAGGTGGTCGTGGTGCTGGGCGTTACCGTGATGACTTGGGAGGTCTGGTTGCCGGGCGTCCACAGGTAGCTGTCATAGCCCATGCCCGTGAGGGTGACGCTCTCGCCCGCGCAGATTTCCGTGGCGGAAACGCTCACACCCGCCATGAACGACAGGATCGGATAGCCGTTGTTCACATTGTTTGCATCCACCTTGAAGGCGTCGCCCAACAAGGTGATCATGCTGTCAGACTGCATAATGGTCTGCGACACCGTGGTGCCGTCGCCACCGTTATGCGAAGAGGAAAACGTGCAGTAAGAGTAGCAGTTGTTGCGCGTGCCGTTGTATGCGGTGATGGCGCCGGATTCGTTGTTGTAGTTTGTGATAGTACCGGCGAAGTAGCAGTTCGTGAAGGTCTCGTTCTGGCAGTTGCCGCCCAGACCGCCGGCGTAGAAGCCCGACACGGTGCCGGTGGCGCCGCAGTTCTGCACATAAGTGCCGTTGGAGTTCGGGTAGTTGGCACCCACGATACAACCGATGTTGTTGTGGTTCGCCGAAGGACCTGTGCCGGAAGGCGTGCCCACGACATTGGCGTTCACCACCAGACAGTAACGGATGTAGATGGAGCCGCCGCTGCGGGTCATGCCCACGAGACAGCCCATCATGCCGCACGACTTCACCGTGGGATTGTACATCACCAAGGAGTCAATCGTGCAGGGGTTCTGGATACAGCCGAAAAGACCCGCATGAAAGTAGTTGGTCTTGTCGCAGTAGAGATTGTAGATGGCGTGGCCGTGGCCGTTGAATGCGCCCTGGAAACTGTTGCCACTGCTTGCGCTCTCCGATGTGGGGGTTCCCGAACCCCCGATGGGCGTCCAGTTGTTGGTGGTGGAACCGTTGCTGTTCAGCCAAAGGTCGGCCGTCAGATTCAGCGTCGCCCCTTGGAAGGAGGTGCCGCTGTTCACCAACTGCGCCACACCTGCCAACTGCTCCGGAGTGGAGATGTCAAAGGCGTTTTGGGAGGCGTCGTACCACGAGATGTCCGCGGTGCCGTCCCAGACGTTCTGCGCTGACAGAGGCGCGGCAACGAAGCCGAGCGTTAAAATTGTCAGCAGAAAGCATAAAGTTTTTTTCATATAAATTATTTTTTGTGATTGATAAATTACAAAGAATTGGCAAAGGTACAATATATATGGATATTAAGATTAAAATGTTGATAATTTGTTGATAAAAATCGGACGTGATTATCAGCATTGAAAAAAAATGTATTTTTGCCGCTTGGAAATTTTAAATCGAAAGATATGATATATTTAGACAATTCAGCTACATCTTTCCCGAAACCCAATGAGGTTTACGAGTTTATGGACCATTTCTATCGCGTGCACGGCGTGAGCCCCGGACGCGCAGGTTATGATGCCGGTATCGAGACCGGCGAGGTCTTGACAGAAACACGCCGTATGCTCACCAAACTGTTCAACGGCGGCACTGACGAAAAACGCCTGACGTTCAGCTATAACGCCACGGACTCCCTGAACATCCTGATTCAGGGACTGGCTGAGAAAGGCTCGCATGTGATTACCACTATGCTGGAGCACAACTCGGTGCTTCGTCCGCTTTATCATCTTGAGAAAGAGGGAATTATAGAGGTTACCTACCTTCCTTTCGATGCTGCCGGTTATGTGCATCCTGAGGATTTCGAGAAAGCTATCCGTCCGAACACGAAGATGGTGGTCTGCACGCAGTGCTCCAACGTCATTGGAACGGTACAGCCTATCAAAGAAATCGGTAAGGTCTGCAAAGAACACGGAATCACTTTCGTGGTGGACGGCAGCCAGGGCGCCGGCGCGGTGAAGATGGATATGATTGAATATAATGTTGATGCATACGCTTTTACGGGTCACAAATGCCTGATGGGACCCACCGGAATCGGTGGCTGTTACGTCCGCGAGGGCGTTGAGGTCAAGCACACCCGCTTTGGCGGCACCGGTGTGAAATCCGCCGTTCGCGACCATCTTGATGAATATCCCTACCGTCTCGAAGCCGGTACCATTAACATGCTGGGTATCAGTGGTCTGCACGCCGGTGTGAAATGGATCACCGAAAAAGGCATCGAGAACATCCACAATCAGGAGATGGCTTTGTGGAAACGCCTGCGCGACGGCATCAAAGACGTCCCCGGCGTGATCATCTACTGCGCCACTTCCGTGGAGAACCAGAATCCGGTGCTCTCCATCAACATCAAAGGTTTTGAGGCCATGGATGTGGGTACCATGTTGGATGTCGATTACGACATTGCTTGCCGCACGGGTCTGCAATGCGCTCCGATGGTGCACGAATGCCTCGGCACACTCGACATCGACGGCACGGTGCGTCTCAGTATCGGCGCTTTCAACACCGAAGCCGATATCGACGCCTGCATACAAGCTGTCAAGGAAATCGCCGCGATGAAAAACTAAGTTCAGCTGTTAGCCTTTAGCTATTGGCTTTTGGCTTTGCAGCCCTTGCGAGATATTTTATAGGAAAGACGTCATTATTGGCGTCTTTTTTGATGTGAGAAATAAAACGTATGACGTGTGAATAGTGATTTGTGAATAGAGGTTAGTGACTTGTAACAATTTAAATATCGGAATACAAGTCAATAGTTATAGTCATAGTCATAGTTATCGCCAACAGCCAACAGCCAACAGCCAATAGCTAATATCCAACAGCCGAAAAAATACTATCTTTGCACCCTAAAATATGCATTATGCATTATGAATTCTGAACTAAACAAGAAATGGATCGGGCATCTTGCGGTGCTGGCTGTCTATATCATCTTCGGCGTGAACCCGAATTGTTCGAAGGCGGTGGTGCCGGAGTACATCACGCCGGAGGCCTATACCGCGTTGCGATTGTTCTTCGGGGCGGCGGGTTTCTGGATCATTTCGTTGTTCGCGCCACGCGAGAGGGTGGGGAGGCGTGACATGTGGATCATCCTCCTCGGGGCCGTTTCGCTCTACGGTACACTGTGGGCATTCGCAGAAGCCATGCGTTTCATTTCCCCCACCTACGTGTCGCTGATTTCTGCAATGTCACCCCTTGTGGTGATGTTGATGGCCGCCCTTTTCCTCAAAGAACCGATCACCACTCGCAAAGCCCTGGGCGTCTTTTTCGGCATTGCCGGTGCATTGCTGATGATCCTTTTCTCCCTGCACGGTGATGCCCACTACAGCAATGTCGGTGCCCTTCTCTGTTTCGTAAATATCTTGTTCTACGCCATTTACCTCCTCATCACCCGCGCTGTTTCCCCGAAATATTCGCCTGTGACGATGATGAAATGGATGTTCCTTTACAGTTTCGCGTTCAGTTTGCCCGCGGCCATCCCCACAATCCCTGATTCGCCGTTGCTCATGGGCATAGCACCCGCGATGGCATACGTCAATATGGGGGTTGTTGCGCTTTTCGCCACTGTGCTGGCCTACTATCTGCTGCCGGTCGCGTTGCGCCGTCTGAGACCCACCACCGTCAGTATGTACAGCAACCTGCAGCCATTCGTCACCGCCGCCCTCGCCATCGCCGTCGGACAGGATGTCTTCACTTGGAACAAGCCCGTAGCCCTCGCCCTCATTGTCTTCGGTGTCTTCCTCGTCACCACAAGCCGGGCCAAATCCGACACATTAACCAATAATAACCCTTAATCTTTAACCTTCTAACCCTCTAACCCTCTAACCTTCTAACCCTCTAACCCTCTAACCCTCTAACCCTCTAACCCTCTAACCTTCTAACCCTCTAACCTTCTAACCTTCTAACCCTCTAACCTTTAACCTTCTAACCCTCTAACCATTAACCTTTAACCATTAACCATTACCCCATGCTCATCGCCTTTTTCATAATACTAGCGCTCTTTTTACTGCCAGACCTCTATATCTGCTTCGCGTTTCTGCGCGAAACCACCCTTTTGTGGCGACTTCTTTTCTTCGTTCCATCCGTTTTGGGGCTGGCCTCTTTGGTCGGGATGCGCTATTGCGGCTTTTCCAGCGCGTTTGGCACCATTTTCCTGGTCGCGCTGCTCTGTTTTGCGTTGCCGAAATTCGTTTTCGTGCTCATCTCCTTGATAGCGAAACTGTTCGGATTATGGAACCCGACGGCTTTTTCCATAGTGAATGTGATCGGGATTGTGACGGCCTGCGTTGTCTCGCTGATGGCATTGTATGGTCTCGTCTTTGGATGGAAACAACTGGAAATCAATCATGTGGATCTGTATTTTGAGGATTTGCCAAAAGCTTTCGATGGATATCGTATTGCGCATCTCAGCGACCTCCATGTGGGTACCTATAAAGGCAAAACCGCTTTCCTTGAAAAGGTGGTGGGCCGTGTGAACGCGGAAAATCCCGACTTGGTGGTTTTCACGGGCGACCTCGTCAACACCGACCCGGAGGAGATCCTGCCGTACAAGCCTTTGTTGTCGTCGTTCACTGCCCCCGATGGTGTTTTTTCCGTTCTCGGCAACCACGACTACTGTCTTTACGGTCATCCCGAACGTTGGAAGAACCCCCGCGAGGGAGGTCTGAAAGTAGCTGAATTGGAACGGTCCTTTGGGTGGATAGTGCTGATGAATGAGTCGAGCGTCCTGCAAAAGGGATCCGAGCGCATCGCCATCGCTGGAGTGGAAAACACGGGAAAACCGCCGTTTCCGCAGATAGGAGATCTGCAAGCCGCTCTCAAGGACGTGACAGATTACGATTCCGTGAAATCCGACGAAAACCTTTTCACGATTCTGCTCTCCCACGACCCGTCGCATTGGCGCATGGAGATTCTGCCCAAGACGCACGTCCCGCTGACCCTTTGCGGGCATACCCATGCCGCCCAACTGAAAATCGGTAACTGGTCGCCGTCAAAATGGCTCTACGACGAGTGGTCTGGATTGTACGAGTCTGAAAACCAAATGGTATATGTCTCACAAGGCGTTGGCGGCACCCTTCCGTTCCGTTTCGGGGCGCGCCCGACCGTTATCGTTTTTACCCTCCACAGCCGATAAACCTTTTGTTGGTGGATGTGTCAAAATTTGTATATCTTTGCAGACTTTTTTCTTTAATGAAGAATTTATTGTAACATTTTGATATTGAACATACTATGAAAAAGATTCTATCTCTGGCGATTTCGGCGGCTGCTTTGTTTGGCGGCTTGCTGAATGCCCAAAGCAATGATCCTGTGCTGATGACAGTGGGCAACGAGAAGGTTACGAAATCTGAGTTTATCAAGGCTTACCAAAAGAACAGTACGCTGTCTGAAGCCTCTGAGGCGGACCTGCGCGAATATCTGCATCTCTATACCGATTACCGGATGAAGGTGCAGGAGGCCAAGAGTTTGCAGCTGGACACCGCGAAGGCGTTCCAACGGGAATGGGAAGCTTACAAAAGCCAATATGCTCAGCAGTATCTGATTGACACAGAGGTCAGTGACCAATTGATGCAGGAGACTATCGATCGGGCACGCTACCATATCCGCGCTTCCCACATCTTGGTCCGCATTCCGAAGGATGCAACACCGAAGGATACGCTTGCCGCATACCATAAGTGTATGCAAATCAGGGAAAAAATAATGGAAGGGATGAATTTCAATGAGGCGGCCGCACGCTTTTCCGAGGATGAATCCGCCCGGGATTTCGTGAATCCGCAGAGTGGACATCTGCAACGGGGCAACGCCGGTGAGCTGGGCTATTTCTCTGTCCTCGAAATGATCTATCCTTTTGAAACCGCCGCCTACACCACTCCTGTCGGACAGGTGTCCATGCCTGTGCGTACCCAGTTTGGATACCATCTGGTTTATGTGCAGGACAAAATCCCCGCCATTGCGAAGTTGTTCGTCTCGCAGATCTTTTTCAGAGACACCACCGCCCTCGATTCGAAGGTGGATCATAGCGGCATAATGCAGAAATGTGCGCAAGTAAAGCAGAAATTCCAGCAAGGGACCTCTTTTGACGACCTTGCTGCTGAATATTCCGAAGACATGGCAACGAAAAACAACGGCGGCCGCATGGAACCCTTTGCACCGAACCGCCGTCCCGGCAACTATGTCAATGCTGCCATCACCCTTAAGAAAGGCCAGATTTCGGAACCGGTGCCTTCCATGATCGGCTGGCACATCCTCCGTCTCGACTCTGTCATTTACACGACCGTGAACGATGAGTTTGAATATATGATTAAAAACAGACTCGGACGCGATTCCCGTTCTCAAAAAAGCAAGGCTTCACTCGTGGAAAAGCTGAAGAAAGAGTATAATTACGAGGAAAAAGGTCGCAAAGCGGCTATGAAGTTCTTCAAAAAGAATCTTACAGTCAATAATTTCCAAAGCAAGCATATCGCCATAGACTCCTTATCGGGAATCGAAAAGTTGAAACCGATGTGCTCGTTTGCAAACCAGTCGCTGACCGCACGTGACTTCGGCAAATATCTGGGCCGTTTTCAGGGTGCACAGCTTAATACTTCGTTGGATAATTTCCTTGAGCAGGCCTTCCCAGGTTTTGTGGAGGAAAGAATGCTGCGTTATGAGAGCACTCAGTTGATGACCAAATATCCGGAATATCGCGATGTGGTGAACGAAGTCTATGACGGACTGCTGATCTATGAGGTCAACGCCCTTAAGGTCTGGAACGCTGCCATTCAGGACACGGTCGGTGCGGAACGTTTCTACGAACAGATCAAAACGCAGTTCCCGACCGGAGACACCCTCAATCCGTATAAACCGTTCAAAGATGTCCGGGCGATCGTGATCAGCCAGTATCAGGACAAACTCGAGAAGGAATGGGTGGCTGAACTGCATAAGAAGTACCCTGTGAAGTTGAATGACGACGTTTTCCGTTCCATCCTGAACAGATAAAGTGAAACGAATCGCTGCCATACTTGGTCTTGCGCTGTTGCTCTGCGCTTCATGCTACAGAAAAGATGACCCTGTAGTGGCACAGGTGTATCAATACAAACTTTACACTTCCGCTATCAAAGCCATTATGCCTCAGGGATTGTCGCAAGAAGACAGTCTGCTTTTGGTCCAGGACATTATCGACAGTTGGGTGAAAGAGAAACTCGTTCTGCATGAAGCGGAAAAGAAACTTTCCCCGAGGGATAAAAAATTCGAATCCGAAATGGCAGAGTATCGCAATACTTTGCTGATCAACAGATACTATGACAAACTTTGGGCGCAGGACACGACCCATGCTCCCGTGACGGATCGTGAAATATCCGATTTTGTCCGTACTTTGGACAGCCGCTATACAGTGGAGAAAGAGATCGTGCGTGTCAATTATGTCAAGTTGCCGACGAAATCCTCCGTCCTGCCGACAGTCAAAGCCGTGCTTTTTGACGAGAGTCGTCGGAAAGAGGAGAAAGAAACGCTCGTGGAGATGCTTGGCGATACCATCGAGTATCTGTTGGATGACGATGAGTGGCTTTATCTCGATGATTTGCAGAACGAAGTCTCTTTTGAGATTGATGCCCAAAACGCCCGAGAAAGAGGGAATGTGGTTCACCTCGAAAAGGAAGTCGGCGATCAGACTGTCCTGCTGGTGATTCTGGATTATCGTTCACAACGCTCTGTGAATGAAACAAAAGAAGAACGGGCGGCCGCCGGAATGCTCTTGATGAACCAACGTAAGTCGCAGTACATCAACCAGTATATTCAGGAACTCTACGACAAGGCCTTGAAAGCCGGCAAGATTGTGCAATAATGGCTGTTATCAGTTGGCAGTTAGTGGTTGCACAATGGCGAGGAGCTGATACTGGAAACAGGAGGCTTACGACTTTTGACAATTATCTGAAACCTCTAACCCCTAACCCCTAAACTCTAAACCCTAAACTATTAAACTATTAAACTGAAAAATGAAAATATACAACAAATCAGCCAATCCGCTGCCCGCGTATGCGTCTCCGAATGCCGCCGGAATGGATTTGCGGGCGGATCTTTCTGAACCGGTTGTCCTGCAGCCGCTGGAACGCAAACTCATCCCTACAGGACTCTTTATAGAGCTTCCGCCGGATTGCGAGGCACAGGTGCGCCCCCGCAGCGGTCTCGCCCTCAAACACGGCATCACTGTGCTCAATAGCCCGGGCACCATTGACGCCGACTATCGCGGGGAAATTGGCGTGATTTTGGTCAATCTGTCCCAGGAACCTTTCGAGATACAACCTGGTGAGCGCATCGCCCAGATGGTGGTGTCCCGATTCTGTCAGGAAGAGTTGGTCGAAGTCGAATCCTTGGACGACCTTTCGGATACGGAACGGGGAGCAGGCGGTTTCGGTCATAGCGGGAAACAATAGGCAAAGGCAATAGAGGATAGGAATTGTTTTTGTGAAAATATTGAATATGAGAAAGTTAGTCTTGTTTTGGGTGTTGGTAGGGATGTGCGTTTCGTTGTGTGCACAACCTGCGAAAAAAACGCGTCACACAGCTTCCAATTCAAAAGAGGCGGTGACGGAAAGGAAGATCTCAAGTCGTTTCAACAAAGGGTTGAGAGCTTATTACACCGCCCAGTACGAAGATGCCGTCCAGATATTCTCAAGCATTCTTTCCGACGCCCCCAAACATGCTCCGTCGTATTACATGCTAGCCCGTGTTTATTTAGGCCAACAGCGTTATACGGAAGCTGAAAACGCCAGTCTTCAGGCTGTCAAGCTCGACAAAAACAATATTTGGTATCAGGTGGCGCTCGCGGAATCTTACGTGACCAATGAAAATTACAAGTCTGCACTTGGTGTTTGGGAGAAAATATGCCGTGAGATGCCCGAAAACACCGAATATCTTTCGGCGCTAGCTCTTTGCTACGAGAAAACCGGCGGCGCCGACAAGGCCGCGGAGGTGCGTTCCCGCATCGCCCGGCTGGAACCTGACACGCAGGGAGGCAAAGAACCCGAACCGACTGCCCCTGCCGGCCTTTCCGCCGGAAGTAAGGCCAAAGGAGTCGAACTTTTGCGGTCAAAAGACTACGCCAATGCGGTGGCTGCCCTTGAACAGGCATTGCGCGAAGACGACACGGACTTCGAAGTCTGGGCAGCCTTTACGGAAGCGGTCTCTAAAGCCGGCCAGTGGCGTAAACTGATTGACAAAGAGGAGGATATGACCACTATGTTTCCCCAATCGTCGCAGCTCCTCACGGTCTTGGCGGACGCTTTCCTGCACGAAAACCAAGCCGAGAAAGCCGTGGAGTATTACAAACAGGCTCTCGCTTTCTCCTTCGACCCGGATCTGACCAAAGCGATCCGCAAGGGATTGGTGGACGCCTATACGCATCTGGGCGACACGGATAATGCTGCCCGTTATCGGTAGCACGTCAATCGTTTCCTTTATTCGGCTTCATTTGAAAAGAGCCTGTTTTTCGGCATTTTTTTTCAGAAAAAATGTGTACTTTTGCACCGTTGATTTCGTTAGGCAAAGGGGGGTCTATGCATACTCTTTTGGGTTCATAAGAGTTTAGATTTCAGGCTGTTATAGCTCAGCGTCCCCGATCAACCCTTTCACGGTGCTCCGTGAGGGGAATAGTTGGTTTTGCCTTGATGGGACGAATGTTTTTTTCGTCCGTTGATTCGCCTGTAGTGCAGGATCATTCAACTCATTGATGTGTTCCGATCAGACAAAAGGTATGAGTAATTTGGATAACCCCAACCACTGGTACGCCTTCAAAGTGTTCTATAACAAGGTTTTCGAGGTGGACGAACAGATGCGCGCGGCAGGGTTGGAAACCTATTTCCCGGTTGTCAAGAGCTATAAACTCGTGGATGGAAAAGCCAAAATGCTGGTCAAACCGGCTATTTCCTCGCTTATTTTTGTCCGTTGCACCGAGGATGCAGTCCTGTCCTGGCAGAAACAACTTTTAGGCCGGGTGATGCTCTATAGCCATCTTTCCGAAGGCGTCAGGCGCCCGTCGCCCATCGATGAGGAGGAGATGCGTGTCTTCCAACTGGTCACTGCTGTTGACGACGACCGCCTGGAGTATCTCGATGTGGGCAGCGTCAACTATCGTATGGGGCAAAAGGTCAGGGTGACCAGTGGTCCCTACAAGGATTGCATCGGCTATATCAAACGCATCAAAGGCAATCGCCGCCTGTTGGTCTCCGTGGAAGGCTTGGCCCTCGTCGCCACTTCCTATATCCCCTCGGAATTTCTGGAGAAGATCTGACACCTCAACGCAATCATCTTCTTTTCGACAGTTATCACTGTCATTGTCAAAGTCAAAAGTTAAAGTCATGAATATTACTGTAGCAGGAACCGGCTATGTCGGTTTGAGTGTCGCAACGCTGCTGGCGCAGCATCACAACGTCACCGCCGTGGACATTGTGCCCGAGCGCGTGGAGATGGTGAACAACCGCAAATCGCCCATTCAGGACGACTACATCGAGGACTATTTGGCGAACAAGCCGTTGCGGCTCCGGGCCACGATGGATTGGGAGGAGGGCTACGGCACTGCTGAGTATGTGGTCATCGCAGCCCCGACCAATTATGACAGTTCGAGAAACTTCTTCGACACGTCGGCAGTGGAAGATGTGATCCGCAAGGTGTTGCGTGTGAACCCGTCGGCCACGATGGTCATCAAAAGTACCATTCCGGTGGGCTATACCGCTGCCGTCAGGGAGAAGTTTGCGCTTTCGGACGGCGCTTTGCCCGACATCATTTTCGCTCCTGAGTTCTTGAGAGAGAGCAAGGCCCTCTATGACAACCTTTACCCCTCCCGCATCATCGTCGGCTATGACAAGTCGAGTGCGCATCTGGAGGAGCGGGCCCGGCGCTTTGCCGAGATTATCAAGGAAGGCGCCATCAAAGAGGACGTGCCGGTCCTCTTTATGGGAAGTACCGAGGCGGAGGCGGTGAAACTCTTCGCCAACACTTATCTTGCGTTGCGGGTCTCGTATTTCAATGAACTCGACACCTATGCTGAGATGAAAGGACTTGACACTCAGGATATTATTGACGGTGTCTGTTTGGATCCGCGCATCGGGACACACTACAACAATCCGAGTTTCGGGTACGGTGGCTACTGTCTCCCGAAAGACACCAAGCAGCTGCTGGCCAACTATGCCGATGTGCCGCAGAACATGATGACGGCCATTGTGGAGAGCAACCGCACGCGCAAGGATTTCATTGCCGACCAAGTCTTGAAGAAAGCCGGTTATTATGATTACTATAATCGGGGGGATTTCCGCGCCGAGGATGAAAAAGATTGTGTGATAGGTGTTTACCGTCTCACGATGAAATCGAACAGCGACAATTTCCGTCAGAGCAGCATTCAGGGCGTGATGAAGAGAGTGAAGGCCAAAGGGGCGAAAGTCATCATTTACGAGCCCACGCTTCCCGACGGCAGCACCTTCTTCGGGTCGCTCGTCGTCAACGACCTCGAAGCATTCAAGCGCCAGTCGCAAGCCATCATCGCCAACCGTTACGACACTTGTCTCGACGACGTGGCGGGGAAGGTTTATACGAGGGACATATTCCGGCGTGATTAACTGTTAACGGTTAATGGTTAATGGTTAATGGTTAATGGTTAATGGTTAAAGGTTAATGGTTAATGGTTAATGGGTGGATGTGGTTCTTGTAAGGAAGTGGTTTCGCAATCCGGACAGAAGTTTTGAAACGGTGCGGAATTGAGGTCGTAGTTTTTCTACTTTTTCGTTGTCAATATATCCAAGGTCAGAAGCGGTTTGTAGTTCACAGAAAGCTTCCATCAAAGATCCAAATGAAATCTCAATAAAATGAATCTTCTCTTTGATTGACGTTCGTCCGCTTCCTTCGGCTAAATTGGCCGTTATTGAAATCGCCGCCCTTCGAATCTGATTTCCCAATCCGAATGTTTCTGTTTGGGGAAGAATGCCTTGAATCAGGTAAATGTCCTTAACCAATTTGCGTGCTTCTTTGTAAACTTTAAGATCTTCAAAAGAAAAATATTCGTTCATGATATAAAAATATTTTGTTATAAATTATAATATTAACGTCTCGAATTGCAAATTATTGTTCTAATTTTTGATAATAACTGAAAAAAAGAGTGAATTTCACTAACTACTTGTTTTTTAAGACGATTAAGTGCCCCTTCTTTAACCTTTAACCTTTAACCTTTAACCATTCCAAAATGAAAGGCATCGTACTTGCCGGCGGATCCGGCACCAGATTGTATCCCATTACCAAGGGCGTGAGCAAGCAATTGCTGCCCATTTATGACAAACCGATGGTCTATTACCCGATCTCTGCGCTGATGTTGGCCGGGATCCGGGACATCCTGATCATCTCCACCCCCCATGACCTCCCGGGGTTCCGGCGCTTGTTGGGTGACGGCTCCGATTATGGCGTCCGTTTCGAATATGCCGAGCAGCCGAGTCCCGACGGACTTGCGCAAGCGTTCATCATTGGTGAGGATTTCATTGGTGACGATTGTGCCTGCTTGGTGTTGGGCGACAATATTTTCTACGGAAACGGTTTCACCCGTATGCTGAAGGAGGCTGTGAGAACGGCTGAGGAAGAAGCCAAGGCCACCGTTTTCGGCTATTGGGTCGCCGATCCCGAACGTTATGGCGTGGCCGAGTTCGACAAGGAGGGCAACTGCATCAGCATCGAGGAGAAACCGAAGGAACCCAAGAGCAACTATGCTGTGGTGGGACTCTATTTCTACCCTAACAAAGTGGTCGAAGTGGCCAAGAACATCAAGCCTTCGGCGCGCGGCGAGTTGGAGATCACCACGGTGAACCAGCGATTCCTCGACGACGGCGAATTGAAAGTGCAGACGCTCGGGCGCGGGTTCGCGTGGCTGGATACGGGCACACACGACAGCCTGAGCGAGGCTTCTACGTTTGTGGAGGTCATCGAGAAACGAACCGGACTCAAGATCGCCTGCCTGGAAGGCATCGCCTATCGTAACGGTTGGATCACTGCCGACAAGATGCGGGAGTTGGCAAAGCCGATGATCAAGAACCAGTATGGGCAGTATCTGATGCGGCTGGTGGACGGTGACGACACGATGAATCGATGAAAAGATATGGTTTACAGACATTTGAGATTTCCTGAAAACACGTTGTTCCTGGTGACAGGCGGGGCCGGTTTCATTGGCTCCAACCTTTGCGAGGCGATTTTAGAGCTGGGCTGCCGTGTGCGTTGTCTGGACGACCTCAGTACGGGCAAACAGGCCAATGTGGACCTTTTCCTGCAAAATCCCCGCTACGAGTTCGTGCAGGGTGATGTGAAAGATCTGGACACTTGTGTGGCGGCATGTTCGGGAGTGGACTACGTGCTGCACGAGGCGGCATGGGGCAGTGTCCCGAGAAGTATCGAGATGCCGCTGTTCTATTCGCTGAACAACATCCAGGGCACGTTGAACATGTTAGAAGCGGCGCGTAGGCAGGGAGTCAAGACCTTTGTCTATGCCTCCTCAAGCTCTGTGTATGGAGACGAGGAACACTTGCCGAAGGCGGAGGGCACGGAAGGCAACCTGCTGAGTCCGTATGCGGTG
Source organism: Bacteroidales bacterium (assembly GCA_045130275.1). Taxonomy (GTDB): domain Bacteria; phylum Bacteroidota; class Bacteroidia; order Bacteroidales; family WCHB1-69; genus F23-D06. The sequence continues at coordinate 82,949 of JBGUPL010000085.1, read as the reverse complement.
ACCAAGCGTTGCGACGAGGAGTGGGCGAAGCAATATTCCCGACATTATGGGCTGAAAACCATCGGTTTGCGCTACTTCAATGTCTTCGGGAAACGGCAAGATCCCGAAGGAGCGTATGCGGCGGTGATTCCCAAGTTCATCCGGATGCTGCTCCACGGCGAGCAACCCGTCATCCATGGCGACGGCCGCCAGAGCCGTGACTTTACCTACGTGGAGAACGTGATCGAGGCCAACCTCAAGGCCTGTCTCGCCCCCGACGAAGCTTCCGGCGAGGCTTTCAACATTGCGTATGGTGGTCGCGAATATTTGGTTGACATTTACGATACGTTGGTGAAGGCACTCGGAAAGAATGTCCCGCCGGCATTCGGTCCCGAACGCCCTGGCGACATCAAGCACTCCAACGCCGACATCAGCAAGGCACGCCAGCTGTTAGGCTACGATCCCGAGTACGACTTCGCCCGCGGCATCGCCGAAACCATCGACTGGTACCGCGAAAATCTGTAGAGGTGAGAAGTTGGATGCATATTATATCGCCGATTTCGTATGCTTTGACAAAATAATTGTCGAGCTTAAATCGGTTTCAGAACTTACAAATGCACATAAAGCACAGGTGAGAAACTATCTTGGCATTACAGGTTATAAGTTGGGCCTCCTTGTTAACTTTAATCAAGAATATGTGACCCCTATTCGTATCTTAAACAGTGCTGCCAGTTGATATTTTTCGTGCATTTTCGCTCTTTTTGTATATTTCGCAATTATTTTTATTCGAATATTTATTTTGCAATATGAAAGAAACCAGAATTTGCGTTATTGGCCTCGGGTATGTGGGCTTGCCCCTGGCGCGTTTGTTCTCCACGAAATATCCCACTGTCGGCTTCGATATGAGCCAGGCGCGTGTGGATGCCCTCATGGCTGGTCACGACGCCACCCTCGAGGTGGCCGATGATTTGCTGCAGGACGCCATCCGCAATCACGGATTCAAGTGTACCACACGTCTGGAAGACATTGCCGACTGCAACTTCTATATTGTGGCGGTGCCCACACCCGTGGACGACGACCACAATCCGGACCTCACCCCGCTTGTCGGCGCGAGTACTACCGTCGGCAAGGTGATTTCCAAAGGGGATGTGGTGGTGTATGAGTCCACCGTCTATCCCGGCGTGACGGAAGACGAGTGCATTCCTGTGGTGGAGCGCATCTCCGGCATGAAACTGAACGAGGATTTCTATGCAGGATATTCGCCCGAACGCATCAATCCGGGTGACAAACTGCACACGGTGGAACACATCAAGAAGGTGACCTCCGGTTCCACGCCCGAAATCGGGGTCTATGTCAACGAGGTCTATGCCTCTGTGATCACGGCGGGCACGCACCTCGCCTCTTCCATCAAGGTGGCTGAAGCGGCGAAGGTCATCGAGAACAGCCAGCGCGACATCAACATCGCCTTCGTGAACGAGCTCTCCAAAATCTTCAACAGAATGGGTATCGATACGCTGGATGTCCTGGAGGCCGCAGGCACTAAATGGAATTTCTTGCCGTTCCGTCCCGGACTGGTCGGCGGACACTGCATCGGCGTGGATCCCTACTATTTGGCGCAGTGTGCAGAGCGATTCGGCTATCATCCCGAGATCATCCTCGCCGGTCGCCGTATGAACGACGGCATGGGCGAGTATGTGGCCTCCGAGACGGTGAAGCGGATGCTCAAGAAGGGTATCCAGGTGTTGCACTCGCATATCCTGATTCTTGGGTTCACCTTCAAGGAGAACTGTCCTGACGTGCGCAACTCCAAGGTGATCGACATTTACAGGGCGTTGCAGGAGTACAACGTCAACATCACGGTGTATGACCCGTGGGCGAAACCCGACATTGTGATGCGGGAGTATGGAATAGAGGTGGTGAATGAATTGCCGGCAGACAAGTTCGATGCCGCGATTGCGGCCGTGGCGCACAGGAAATTCGAAGGTTTGGACGTGGAGGCGCTGCTGAAACCCGAACACGTCATTTTCGACGTGAAGGGCACATTGGATCGCAATATGGTGGACGGACGCTTGTAGGAAAACGGTTTACGGTTCGCTATAACTACTAACTACAAAGTGCCACTGTGGGACTGAAACGGAAATTATCCTCTTTTGGGAGTGCGAACGCCAAGACGCTGACCAAGAACTTCTCGGCGCTGGCGGTGCTGCAGGCCATGCGGTACCTCATCCCGTTCATCGTGCTGCCCTACATCACCCCCATTATCGGGGTGAAGCATTTCGGGGACATTGCCGTCGCATACTCCATTGCGCTGATTTTCCAGACAATCGTCACGTTCAGCTTCGACTTCATCGGTGCACGCGATGTCGCCCGCAACCGCGATGACTTGGCAAAAATCTCCGACATCGTCTCCTGCATTATCTTCGCCAGAATTTTCCTCTATATCGTGGCCGTTGTGCTGCTGGCAGGCATCGTGCTCGTCGTCCCGAAATTCAGGGAAATCTGGCTGCTTATTCTCATATCCGTGTCCACCTCCTTCTTCTCGATGCATGTTTCGGAGTGGTTTTTCCAGGGCATCGAAAAGATGGAACACATCACCGTCGTGAACGTGATCTCGAGGGTGGTCTATATTGTCTTGATATTCCTTTTCATCAAAGAACGTGAGGACTATCTGCTATACCCGCTGTTCAACCTGGTCGGTTTTGTGTTGGCGTCGATGTACTCCATCCTGATGATTACGCGGAGATACAAGTGCCGGTTGCGGCTACCTTCGTTTTCCAAGATTTTGGACAGCTTCAAAATGGGCAAGGATCTTTTCGTCAACCAAGTTTGCATAAGCGTCTGTTACAACCTGCCTAACATCCTGTTGGGCACGATTTCCGGATCTGCTGCGGCGGGACTCTATGACGCGGCCGGTCGGCTCCACAGCGCGGGCAAACACACCATCGATGTGCTGAACCGCACATTCTTCCCATTTTTGTCGCGCCACTTGGACAAACATTCGGGGTATCGCCATATCAACTTCGTGTTTTCACTGTTTTTGGCAGTGGTTATTTTCACCTTCGCCCCGTTCCTCATCCGGCTGCTCTATTCTGAAGAATTCCTGCCGGCAATCCCGGTGCTGCGGATTTTGTCCGCCTCGGTGTTCTTTACTGGCATAAGCAGTGCCTACGGGGTGAATTACTTGCTGCTGATCGGGCAGGAAAAGCTTTTGCGTAACATCTCCTTGGCCATTACGTTGTTTGGTGTTGTGCTGTTTGTGGTGCTGACGTATCTGTATGGCATGTACGGTGCGGCCGCGGCTTTGGTTCTCCTTAACGCAGCGTTTGCCGTCTCCTATTTTGTCGCCGCCCGTCGTCGCCAAATCCCTGAAACCACCGGAGAATGATTCTTGAAACGATTGCCGTCGCTGTCATCACAGCCCTCATTATCACCTGCCTTTGGTGGAAGGATGACCGTCCGTTGGCGGTTATCTTGACATTGGCCTATCTGCTGCGTCTGTTTGTTCTGTATGCCGACAGTTTCCAATTTTTCGGGATTCCTTTTGCCGGCGCCGACACGGAGGATTTCCATCGTTCCACGTTGGCTTTCCTGTATGCCGATGGCCCGATCAAGACCAACTACACGTATGTGTTGGCTGCGGTGTACTGGATTTTCGGAGAAAGCGGCCGATTTATGGCTCAGTACCTGAACGTCTTGTTGTCGTTTGGCGCCGTGCTTTTGCTGTGTCGGACGTTGCGAAGAGTCGGGGTGCCGCGGCGAACGATGCTGTTAGCCGTTTCCGTCCTGTCGTTCATGCCGTCGGTGGTCTGCCTGTCAGGGGTTCTGCTGCGTGAGGCGTGGATTCTGTTTTTTTTGACACTCTCGGTCAGCTGTTTTGTTCGTTGGTATGTGAAAGGCGAAGTTTGGACGGTGCTCGTATGTTTGGCCGCCACTATGGCCGCCATGCTGATGCATGCAGGATGTGTCGGTGCGCTGTGCGTGTACACGTTGGGGTTTTTGGTCTGCCGCACGTGGAAGACGGTGGGCGTGAGGAAGTATTTGTCCACGGCAGGGGTGATCGTCGCAGCATTGCTTGTGCTGCTGCTGTTCCCCGACCTTCTGTTGGCCAAGTTCCGGAACGCGATGGCAGACGGTAACAACCTCGAAGTCAAATTAGTCGAGGCGGGTTCCTCCTATTTGTTGTGGATGAAGGATCTGCCAGTGGCGCTGAAGTTGCTGCTTTCGCCGGTGAGGATGTTCTACCTCCTGTTCTCGCCGTTGCCGCTGGAATGGCGCAGCGTGATGGACGCTTTTGTCTTCGCCGTGGACAGCTTGGCCTATATGGTGTTGGTCGTTTTGATGTTCCGCCGTCCTCTGCTGGGCAAAACAGCCCAACTGAAACGGTTTTTGATATATACGGTGTTCGGGTTGACCTTTGTGTTCGCGATGGGCACCACCAATGCAGGCACCGCCGTCCGCCACCGTGCCAAATTCCTTCCGGTGATGCTCGTGGCCTCCACCTTGTTGATCGAACAACGAAAGGAGGAGAACAAGGTGCTGGATTGTGATATATGAATTGTGAATTGTGATTTGTGAATTGTGATTTGTGAACGGAAGAGAATTTTTTGAGAAACACGATAGTCTCGTTCGTGTGCTGACGAAGGCGATGTCGATACTCCCGCGTCGCTCGGTGGCCCGGATTTATCATCGCCGCAACGGGCGGGGAAATATGGCCGTGCTACTGCGTTACCTCTGTCTGAAGGTTCTTGCGAAAAATGTCGGCAAGAACGTGTGTGTGATGGACCATGTTTACATCCAACATTGGGAGAACCTCGAGATTGGCGACAACGTTTCCATCCATGAACAGTGCAATATTAACGCTTTCGGTGGGGTTCGAATCGGCGACAACGTCTCCATCGCGCATGCCACCTCGATTGTGAGCTTTAACCATACTTGGGAGGATAAGACCACTCCCATCAAATACAACCCTTCGAAGCCGTTGCCAGTGACTATCGGCAGTGATGTCTGGATCGGCTGCGGGGTGCGCATCCTTGGCGGGGTGACCATCGGCAACCGCGTGGTGATCGCCGCCGGTGCGGTGGTGACCCGCGACTGCGAGCCGAATGCCGTGTATGCCGGCGTGCCCGCCAGATTGGTGAAACGGATATGAAATAAAATAAGTTGAATCATTATTCGCCATAAAAAAGGAAGATTTGAAAAAAAACATCCTGATATTGTCGAACAGCATTGTCGGCCTTTTTGCCTTTCGTAAAGAGGTGGTCAGCGCCATTCTGGACGAAGGATATCGCGTATGGATTTCTTGTCCGGAGGATGATGTAGAGAAATATGCCTGGTTCCGGAATCTCGGCTGCGAGATGGTGGAAACGGCAGTGGACCGCCGGGGCACGAATCCCATCCGGGACATCAAACTGTTGAGGCAATATCGACGACTGATGCGTGAGATAAAACCTGTGGCGGTGCTGACCTACACGATCAAACCCAATGTCTATGGTGGCGTGGCGGCACGCTGGACAAATGTCCCGCAGATAGCCAATATCACAGGATTGGGCACGGCCATCGAGAATCCAGGAATGCTTCAGAAACTTACCGTTGCCATGTACCGATTCGGCCTTCGGAAGGCTAAAACCGTGTTCTACCAGAATGTCTCGATACAGGATTTCTGCCTTCGGAACGGTATCGGTGGCCACGGGGTCCTTTTGCCCGGCAGCGGGGTGAACACTGGGTGGCATGCCCTGCAACCATATCCGCCTCAAGACAGCCCGATACGCTTCCTCTTCGTCAGCCGTGTGATGCGAGATAAAGGAATAGAGGAACTTTTGGCCGCTGCGGAGAACATCCGTGCGAAGTATCCTCAGACAGAGTTCCATATCCTTGGCCCTTGCGAGGATGGCTATGAAAATCGTCTGCGCTTGGCTTGTGATGCGGGAACTGTCGTGTGGCACGGCAGTGTGCCGGATGTACGTCCCTATATGCAGGATTCGTGGTGTACGGTGCACCCGTCATATCACGAAGGGATGGCGAATGTCCTGCTGGAATCGGCGGCCGCCGGAAGACCGGTGATCACCACCGATGTGAGTGGTTGTCGCGAAGCTGTGGATGACGGCGTGACCGGATTGCTCTGTGCAGCGAGGGACGCCGCTTCGCTCACTGCTGCGCTGGAACGCTTTATCGCCATCCCCTATGAAGAAAAGGTGCACATGGGCCTCGCTGGTCGTGAGAAAATGCAACGCGAGTTCGACCGTGAAATGGTGGTGAAGGCATATCTCGAAGCATTGTAGATATACTTTGCCATTCCGCAGAAACGATATAATCATGTACAAACGTTTCTTCAAACGTATATTGGATTTGTTTGTCGCTTTGGTGGCCCTGCTATTGGTTGGCTGGTTCCTGTTGCTAGTCGCGTTGTTTTTGCATTTTGCGAACAAAGGTGCAGGAGCGTTTTTCTGCCAAGAACGCCCCGGGAAGGACGCGAAGATATTCCGGATCATCAAGTTCAAGACGATGACGGATGAACGGGATCAGGACGGCAACCTGCTGCCTGATGCCCAACGATTGACAAAGGTTGGCCGTTTTGTGCGCTCCACCTCCATCGATGAGCTGCCTCAACTGCTGAATGTGTTGAAAGGCGACATGTCGTTAGTTGGGCCGCGGCCTCTTCTCGTGCAGTATTTGCCGCTGTACAGCCCCGAACAGGCACGCCGTCACGAGGTCCGCCCCGGCATCACCGGCTGGGCGCAGGTGCACGGACGCAACGCCATCACTTGGCAAGAGAAATTTAAACTTGACGTGTGGTATGTCAATCATTGTTCATTAGTGACGGATATGAAAGTGGTGTGGCTCACCCTCAAGAACGTCTTGTTGCGGAAGGATATTAATTCCGGCACCTCTGCTACAATGGAAGTATTCAACGGAAATAACTAAGACAATATGTATTTATACGGAGCAAGCGGACATGGGAAGGTCGTGAAGGAAATTCTGGAAGCCCAAGGAGAAAAGGTGGAAGCCTTTGTGGATGACAACCTGCAGTTGTCGCAGATATGCGGCATCCCGGTGCTGCATCATCCTGAAGGACTTTCACCGATGATTCTCAGTGTTGGTGCAAATAAAACCAGAAAACGGATTGCGGAGCGGTTGTCCTGCCGTTTCGGAACGGCCATACACCCGTCGGCGGTGGTCTCCCCGTCTGCGAAAATAGGGGAGGGGACTGTCGTGATGCCCGGTGCGGTGATCAATGCCGATGCTGTCATCGGCAAACACTGCATTGTCAATACCGGTGCGTCAATCGACCATGAATGTGTGGTCGGCGACTATTGCCATGTGGCCCCTCATGCCTCGCTTTGCGGACAAGTCCGTTTGGGCGAGGGAACGTTGGTGGGCGTGGGGGCCTCCATACTCCCGTGTGTCTCTGTCGGCGACTGGTGCGTCATTGGCGCAGGTGCTGCCGTGATCCGGACGCTGCCCTCGAACAGTACCGCCGTGGGAGTCCCCGCTATGATTATTGGGAATGATAAATAATTGATATTTAAGAATATATAACATAAAATAATATGTCAGAAAAACGAATATTCCTCTGTCTCGCTCATACAAGTGAGTCTGGATTGGAACAAAAATATATCCAAGAGGCTTTCGACAGCCAGTGGGTTGCCCCGTTGGGCCCTAATGTGGATGCCTTTGAAGCAGCGTTGGATGCATATATGGGCTGCGGGAAAAAGACGGTGGCGCTTTCGACAGGGACTGCCGCTGTGCACCTCGCCCTGATTGCGTGCGGGGTCTCTCCTGGCGATGAGGTGATCGTGCAAAGTTTCACGTTCTGCGCATCCGCCAATCCGGTCGCCTACCTTGGCGCGACCCCTGTATTTGTGGATTCTGAATCTGATTCCTGGAATATGGATCCGGTTTTGCTGGAGACTGCCATAAAGGACAGAATAGCCCAAACCGGCCGAAAGCCGAAAGCCATCATTCCGGTGACACTGTATGGGATGCCCTATAGGATTCACGAGATTATGCAAGTGGCTGCGAAATTCGACATCCCTGTGATCGAGGATGCGGCGGAAGGCTTCGGATCTCGCTACGACGGACAGCTTATGGGTACATTTGGCGAATACGGTATTCTTAGTTTCAACGGCAACAAGATGATCACCACCTCAGGTGGAGGCGCATTGATTTGCCCTGATGAGAAAACCCGGCACGACATTATGTTCTATGCCACACAGGCGCGCGAGGCATATCCGTATTATCAACATGAAAAAATCGGCTATAACTACCGCATGAGTAATATCTGTGCTGGCATCGGCCGTGGGCAAATGAGCGTTTTGGAAGACCATATCGCTCACCATCGGCGTCTTAATGAATTGTATGATAGATTGTTGGAAGATATTCCTGCAATCACGGTGCATAAAAACCCTACGTCAAGTCATGATAGTAACTTTTGGCTTGTCACCATCCTTCTTGATCCGGATCTACATGTCGCCGGCGAGAATGAAGCCTACCAAGAAACCGTGAATACCAGTATTGGTGGTGTATGCAGTGTGCTGCATACCACGGGTGACCCTCATACGATATGTGAACCAAACCGTAATGTGGAGGCAATGCGTGTTTGGTTGGATAAAAACAATATAGAAGCCCGTCCCTTGTGGAAACCGATGCATCGTCAGCCCGTCTTTGAACAATGCCCTTCCTATGTGAACGGGGTCTCGGACAAACTTTTCAAAACGGGTCTGTGCCTGCCCAGCGGTCCTTGTGTCTCCGAGGACGATGTCCGGTTTATTGTGGATTGTATCAAAAACAGTTTGCTAGGTTAACGTCAAGGCTCAAGAGTCGAGTCAATATTCAAAGAATAGAGAAAAGTCAATATGTCTGGAATTATAGATAAAATAGCGATAAAATTGTCGAAATTCCTTGATTCGAGGGTGATTTTCGTGATCGACTGTGTCCTCTCGGTGATGTCCTCCCTGTTTGCGCTCTTGGCCTTGGGGTTCATCCGAGGATCGCTTTACCAGTCGGGAAGGTTTGCGCTGCTGTGGTTGCCTTCGGCATTGGTGGCCACCGTGGTCGCCATGCTCGTGTTTAAAGGGCACAAGCTTATTATCCGCCATCTCTCTCCCAAGGATATGCTTTGTTTCGTGAAAGAAGCGCTGCTCAAGGTCCTGCTGATGACGATAGTGATGCTGATATACTATCACACGCTTTACAACGGTTTGTTCATCGCACTGGTCACAGACTTCCTTTTCACACTGATCCTTTTGGTATTTGTGAGGATCATCATGGTGACAGTTTATCAGTTGTATCAGGCCAAACGGCGAGAGGACAAAATGACGCGCAGGGTGCTTGTTTACGGTGTCTCCGACAAGTCCACGGCAGCGGTCGTGCGTTTTCAGAATTCCACCCATTACAACATCATAGGTTTTCTTTCCAAAAAACCGCAACCCGAGCATCTTCTTCTGTCCAATTTGCCCGTGTTCACTTATCAGGATAATGAGCATTTGACGAAGATTATCCGCGACTACAGCATTGATGCCATCTTGTTCACCACCGAAGCCGATGCCCGCCGTGAACGTGACGGGGTGCTCAAGCAGTGTCTCAACAATCATGTCCGTCCGCTGATTGTTCCTGCTGTCAACGAGCTTAACGGCAATGACTTGCATCCAAATATCCGTAAACTGAAGATTGAGGATTTGTTAGGGCGGAATGAAATCACGATTTCCATGGAGGCGGTGATGGCCAATTTCAAGGATAAGGTGGTGATGGTGACCGGTGCGGCGGGATCCATCGGTTCGGAATTGTGCCGGCAGCTGGCTGGCTTTGGGATCAAGAAGCTGATCCTTTTTGACAACGCCGAAACGCCTATGCACAATATCCGTCTCGAGTTGGAGGAGAAGTTTCCGGACCTCTCGTTTGTGCCCATTATCGGCGATGTCCGACAGCCTCCCCGTCTCGATTTCGCTTTCCGAGCTCACCATCCGCAGGTGGTTTTCCACGCCGCCGCTTACAAACATGTGCCGTTGATGGAGGAAAACCCGTGTGAGGCTATGCTGGTGAATGTCTTCGGGACGCACAATGTCGCCGACAAATGTATCGAGTATGATGTCGAGAAGATGGTGATGATTTCCACCGACAAGGCCGTCAACCCGACCAATGTGATGGGGTGTACCAAACGCATTGCGGAAATATACGTGCAGGCGCTGGGATTAGCGATTGAACGCGGTGAGATGAAAGGGAAAACTACTTTCGTGACCACCCGTTTTGGCAATGTGCTCGGCTCCAACGGTTCCGTGATTCCGCGTTTTAGGGAACAAATTGAAAAGGGCGGTCCTGTGACGGTCACCCATCCTGACATCACCCGCTTCTTCATGACTATTCCCGAGGCTTGCCGTCTGGTGATGGAGGCAGCGACTTTCAGTACTGGCACGCAGATTTTCGTCTTTGACATGGGTGAGCCTGTGAAGATTGACGATTTGGCCAGACGGATGATAGCCCTGGCGGGTCTCCGTGTGAATGAAGACATCAAAATTGAGTACACTGGGCTTCGTCCGGGTGAGAAACTGTATGAAGAAGTGCTTTCCAACAGTGAGAACACGATGGAAACCTCTCACGATCGCATTTTTGTGGCCAAGGTGCGTGAGTATTCCTATCCCGAAGCGCTGAAGAGCATCAAGGAAATGGAAAATTTATCAGTGGTGGTCAATATTCCGGACATGGTGAAGAAGATGAAAGCCTTTGTGCCCGAGTTCATTAGTCAGAACTCCGTGTTTGAAGAATATGACAAAGAGAGGAAAGACACAACAAAACAGTGATTTGAAAAGATGACTTGCTAAAAAAAAACGGCGGTTTGAGTAACTCAAACCGCCGTTTTTACTATAGTCTGTTGTCTATTTCAAAAACGCAATGATGTCGCCGCGGTTGACTTTGTGACCGTGGCTGACCACCACTTCCACAAGTTGTCCATCGAAGAAGCTGGGCACGGGCTCCATGCCGTAGTAGGTGCTGATGTGGCACATCACCTCGTCTTTCTTGAACGGGGTGCCGATGGGTTTCGCTTTGGAAATCTCGCCATCGACGGCGACTTCCCAGATCAGCTGTCCGCTGGCGGGGGCGGTTACTGGGCGGAGAGTCGGGTCGTTCTTCATGCGGATGGCGGCGTCTTGTTGCGGGTCGTATGCGGGTGCGCTGGCGGGAATCTTTCCACCGTTCAGGGCTTTCTCCTTGGCGGCGGCGAGCTCGCGGTTGAAGTTCTGCTTTGCGCGGCCTTCCTTGTATTCCACATACTGCTGCTCGTGCATAGCCAACTCAAAGAGCTCTTCCTCGTCCTGGCCGACGTCCCAGCCTTTCTCCTCCATCATCTTGCGGTATTTCGGCAACTCGTCGGGGTAGTTGTCTTGCGGTACGCCGTTGAAGAACGTGAACCCTTTCGCCTTGGCCATCTCAACGATTTCAGGAGAGAGCGGTCCGGGCAGTTGTCCGCACTTGCCGAGGATCATGTCCCATTGTTTCTGCTCCATGTAGGTGAAGCGCGGTTTGCCTTCCACCTCGGCGCGCACGTTCATAAGCGCGATGTTTTTGACGTATTGGCTGAACGGGGTCACCAGTCCGGGGGTGCCCACCATCGGCCACACCGCTTCCACCTCGTTGAACAGTTTGACGAGCAATTCGTCCTCGGTGAGGGTCTTTTTGCCGGATTTTTCGAGCGTTTTGTTGATGTATTGGTGGATGCCCTTCATGTCGGCCATCATGGAACCCATCATGCCGCCGGGCAGACCGCAACCGAGCAGCAGCGACGTGGAGATCTTGTTCTTGGGTTCGATGAAATAGCCGAGGAAGTCGTCCATGAACTTTTGGGTGAGGCTGCGGGCCTCCATGTAGGCGTTCATGTCGATGTCGGCGACCTCGAAGCCGTCGTCGCGGAGCATGGCCTGCACGGCGATGACGTCAGGATGGACCATACCCCAGGAGAGGGGTTCCATGGCCACGTCGATGATGTCGGCGCCGTTGCGGCAGACCTCGAGGACGGAGGCCATCGAGAGGCCGGGGCCGGTGTGCCCGTGGTATTGGATGACCAAGTGCGGGTATTTGTCCTTGATGGCTTTCACCAGCTTGCCGAGCGTCGCGGGGCGCCCGATGCCGGCCATGTCTTTCAGTCCGATCTCCTTCGCGCCGTACTCCACATATTTGTCCACCACGGCAAGATAGTGCTCAAGCGTGTGGACGGGCGAGTGCGAGATGCTGAGAGCGGCCTGCGAGATGAGTCCGAACTCGTTGGCGTATTTGATGGAGAGCTCCAGGTTGCGGTGATCGTTGAGTCCGCAGAAGGAACGCACCACATCCACGCCTTGTGCCTTCTTGACTTTGCACATCAGCCGGCGCACGTCGGCGGGCACAGGGTACATGCGCAGCCCATTGAGCGCACGCTCCAGCATCTGGCACTGGATGCCGGCGGCACGCAGCGGCTTCGTCCACTCGCGCACGGCGTGGTTAGGATTCTCGCCGTACAGCAGGTTCACCTGCTCGAAGGCACCGCCGTTGGTCTCCACCCGGTCGAAACAGCCCATCCGCACAATCACAGGGGCGATTTCCGTTAGCTGGTCCACACGGGGTTGGTACTTGCCCGATGACTGCCACATATCGCGGTACACCAAACAGAATTTGATTTTCTTTTTCATACTTTATACCTCTTTTATCTTTCTGTAAATCAATAAAATATAATAAAAACTGCTGAATTGCAGACGGTGGCAAAGATACATTTTTTTAGGGAAAAGGCAATAGGCAATAGGCAATAGGCAAAAGGCAAAAGGCAAAAGGCAATAGGGATGTTCGAGGCTGACAATTTGTCAGTCGCTGGCACTTGGCAATATATTTGCATTCTTGTTCCGGCTTAAACCATAAACCTTAAACTCTAAACTTATAAATTGATAATTATGAATCCTAATAATTTAACAATCAAAACCCAAGAGGTTATCGGGAACGCCCAGATGTTGGCGGCCCGAAACCAGAACCAGCAGGTTGACTCGCTGCACATCCTCAAGTCGATGCTCGACACGGATGACAATGTGGTCCCTTTCCTGCTGAAGAAACAGTCGTGCAACCCGCAGACCCTTAAGTCGGCGGTGGAACGCGAAATCAACCGTCTGCCGAAGAGCAGCGGTAATGAGATCTACCTCGGCGGCACTACCCAGACCGCCATGCAGAAAGCAGCCATGTTCTGCGATGCTTCTGGCGACGAGTACATGGCGTTGGAGCACCTGCTCTACGGCATCTTCATGGCCGGCGGTCAGGCGGGCCAGATGCTGAAAGACGCGGGCATTACCGAGAAAAGTCTGAAAGCCGCCATCGCGGAACTGCATAACGGCAAAAAGGTGTCCGGCGAAAATCAGGAGGAGACTTATAATGCTCTGAATAAGTATGCCAAGAATCTCAATGAGATGGCGCGGAAAGGCAAACTCGACCCGGTCATCGGACGTGATGAGGAAATCCGTCGTGTGCTGCAGATTCTGTCGAGACGTACCAAAAACAACCCAATTCTAATTGGTGAGGCCGGTGTCGGCAAGACCGCCATCGCGGAGGGCCTGGCCCAGCGTTTGGTCAGCGGCGACATCCCGGAGAACCTGAAATCCAAGAAGTTGTACTCCCTCGATATGGGAGCCCTCATTGCCGGTGCTAAATACAAAGGCGAGTTCGAGGAACGTCTGAAGAGTGTCGTGAACGAGGTCATCGAGTCCAACGGAGAAATCATCCTCTTCATCGATGAAATCCACACGCTGGTGGGCGCGGGCGCATCCGGAGAAGGCGCGATGGATGCCGCCAATATCCTGAAACCCGCCCTGGCGCGTGGCGAACTGCGCTCCATCGGCGCGACCACGTTGGATGAGTACCAGAAGTACTTCGAGAAAGACAAGGCTTTGGAGCGTCGTTTCCAGCCGGTCAAGATCGAAGAACCTGACAAATACAGCGCGATTTCCATCTTGAGAGGCTTGAAGGAGCGTTATGAGAACCACCATCAGGTGAAGATCATGGACGAGGCCATCATTGCCGCCGTGGAACTGTCGCAACGTTACATCGGAGACCGTTTCCTGCCCGACAAGGCCATTGACTTGATTGATGAGGCCGCGGCCAAGTTGAAACTCGAAATCAACTCCGTGCCCGAGGAATTGGACGACGTGCAGCACCGCATTTCGCAGCTCGAAATTGAGCGCGAGGCGTTGAAAATTGAAAACGACGACAAGAAAGTGGAGCAACTGAGCAAGACCATCGCGGAATTGCAAGAGCAACGCAATGCACTTTCAACCAAATGGCGCAGTGAGAAAGAGATTATGGACAAAATCCAACACTGCAAGGACGAGATCGAGGCCTACAAACTGGAAGCCGCCGAGCAGGAGCGACAGGGCAACTACGGCCGGGTTGCGGAACTTCGTTATGGCCTTATCAAGAATGATGAGGACCAGATTGTGAAGTTGCAGGAAGAACTGGAGAAACTTCAGGACGGTAACGCCATGATCGACGAGAAAGTCACTGCCGACGACATCGCCGAGGTGGTGGCGCGTTGGACCGGCATCCCCGTCACCAAGATGATGCAGAGCGAGAAATCGAAACTGCTGCATCTGGAAGAGGAACTGCACAAGCGCGTGATCGGTCAGGATGAGGCTATCACGGCCGTGTCCGATGCCATCCGCCGCAGTCGTGCGGGTTTGCAGGACGCGCGGAGGCCGTTGGGATCCTTCATCTTCATGGGCACCACCGGTGTCGGCAAAACCGAGTTGGCCAAGGCGTTGGCCGAGTACCTCTTCAACACTGAGGAGGCCATGACGCGGTTCGACATGAGCGAGTTCCAGGAATCCTACTCGGTATCCAGACTCATCGGTTCGCCTCCTGGCTACGTCGGTTACGACGAGGGCGGCCAACTTACCGAGAAGGTTCGCCGGAAACCCTATTCCGTGATTCTTTTTGACGAGATCGAGAAAGCGCACCCCGATGTTTTCAACGTGCTGTTGCAAGTCCTGGACGACGGGCGGCTCACCGACAACAAGGGTAGGGTGGCCGACTTCAAGAACACCATCATCATCATGACGTCCAACCTCGGCTCCAACATCATCCAGGAGAATTATTCTAACCCGAACGGCCAGTCTGAGGAAGAAATCTTCCAGAAGACAAAAGCGGAACTTAACGAGCTGTTGAAGAAGACGTTGAAACCTGAATTCTTGAACCGTATCGACGAAATCGTGATGTTCCAGCCGCTGTCGAAGCGCGAGATCAAGGATATTATCAATCTGCAGCTGAATAATTTGCGCAAATTGTTGGAACAGAAGAATTTGAATATCGAATTCAGCGATTATGCGATGAAGTTGCTTGCAGACTTAGGCTATGACCCGATGTTCGGCGCAAGACCGCTGAAGCGAGTCATCCAAAAGCAGATCATGAACGAGTTGTCGAAGCTGATACTTTCCGACGACCTCGGTCCCGGCGACACCATCATGGTGGATTCTGTGGAGGACGGGAAGTTCGTCTTCTACAAGAAATAAGGCGACTAGCAATAGGCAAAAAGAAAGGCGTGGAATGTTTTGAACACTCCACGCCTTTTTTCATCGTCTTAAGTCTTAAATCTCAAGTCTATTTCTTCACAAACTTTGTCGTGAAGCTGTGCTTGCCATCGCTCAGGCGCAGGAAGTAGTTGCCGGTAGCGAGGTTTTGCATACTCATCTCTATTTGGTTGTCGCTGACGGCTTGCGCGCGGATCAGCTTGCCGTTGATGTCATACACGGCCATGTTCGAAACCTGGAAGTCGTTGGTGCGCAGTTTGACAGTGAGTCTGTCGCTGACAGGATTGGGATACACCACAAGGTCGTTTTCCGTGAGATATTGCGGGAGGCCGGTGCCGAGGTCAGCGCCGTTTCGCGGAATCAGATAATAGGCGCCGTAGGAAATCTTGTTCACGCCGGTGAGGTTCACGGGAACGGTCGGGATGGGCGCGCCGGTGAGGCCGTTGACGTTCCAGAAGTGGATCCAGACCACCTCGCCAGACTGTCCGTTCTGCGTGACGGTGTATTTCGTGTTGTTGGCAATGTTGCCGGTGGCTGAGAAAGTGACTTCGTTGAGGCGGATCAACTCGCTCTGGTGCTGGTTCATGAACTCCACGTCCTGAAGATCCTCGATGGTCACGTTCAGAGGCACTATTTCGTTGTAAACAGTGAGGGCTTCGTCGGAGAAAGTCTCGGAGACGGCGAATTGCAGCTGACCGTAGTAGTCGGAGAGCTTGCCGTAAATGTTGGTGATTTCGTCACCGGGTTCCAATGCGGTGGTGATGAGCCCGTTGGGATCGTCAATGACGATAGCGCCGGTGGCATCCTGAATGTAGATTTGGTGGCGATAAGAATCGTTGACGCCCGTGACAAAGACGTGGCCGGTGAGTTTATAGACCTCGCTGCCGAAATGGGAACCGTTGATGTCCAACGCGTCGGTCCATTTGGCGCGGAGGGCGGCGATATTGGCCACTTGGAAATCCTGGGAGACGCCGTAGGTGAATGTGAACGTGTCGGCAGCCATGAAGTTGCCGGCGACATCAGCCACGTTGTTGACAATCAGGGTGTAGGTGCTGCCTTCCACAAGGGCGGGGGAGATGCCCAAAGTGACCACGCTGCCGTTCAGTGTGGCAGAGGTGACGGAGATGCCATTGTCGAGCGAATAGTTGCTGACGTTCTGGGCCGTGGAGGGGTCGAGAGCCTCATTGAAGGTGACGGCCAAGGAGTTTTCGGACGGGGTCACGTTTGACAAAACCGGTCCAATCGTGTCGGGACCCGCAAGCACAGAAGTTACCACGATATTGTCAAGGAAGAAGCGGGCTTTAGAGGCTTGGTAGCTCTTGAACTTTATGGTGGTGGCAGCGGTTCCGCCAGTGAACTCCAAAGTGTAAGTGTTGAACTGGGTGGTACTTAAACTATCCACAAGATGGTCAACCCCATTGACTTCCACGTACATTCGGGTTTGGTCATTATTCCAAGCCTTGACATCAAAGGTGACGTTGAATCCGCCATTGTTGCCGGAAAGGTCAAGGGCGGGAGTCATGATGAAACCACCTTCAGTGCTTTTGCCGACTCTCACCTTATATGTGCTGGAATAAACCCAGTTTCCAGTCCATCCTGAGGTTTGGGTATAGTTGTCCAGATGCAGACCGATAGAGGTGTTTGTGTCAGCGACACCGGAGAAATCCTCGCTGAGGACAATTGTCTGCGCGTTCAACCCGCACAGGGCAAACAACGCCGTGAACAAAAGTAAACTTAATTTCTTCATATTGATACGTTTTTATTTTAAGAATTAGCTGTTAAAATTTTCAACCTGCAAAAATACATTTTTTTGATTATGGTGAACAGTGAATTGTGGATAGTGATTAGTGATCAGTGAATAGTGAACAGTGAAAAATAGGGAGTCATTCCCATAACCCCCTAACCTATTAACCTTCTAACCCTCTAACCTCCTAACCTATTTGATATTCTCCTCCACCATCTCCTTGATGTAGGCCATCACTTCGGGCTCTTGCATCGAGACGCCATCGAGGGCTTCGTAGAGCTCGTCGGTGTCGAGGACATAGTCGGTCTGTTCCGCGCCGTCCTTGATGCGTTGGAAGTGGAGGATGAAGTGGATTTCGGGGTGTGCAGCAATGGTGAGCACCATGGTGCCGGCCAAGTCACCCATTGGCGGGCGGTCGAGGTGTGTGAGACCGAACACGGCGGTGACTGTCGTGCCCACGCCCACTTCGCTGTCGATCTTCATAGAACCGCCGGTCATCTCGGTGTTTTGCTTCAGCAGCGGCAGTCCCAAGCCTACCTTGCGGGTGGTTCGGGTGGTGAAGAACGGGTTGGTGACCTTCTCCACGGTCTCCGCGCTCATGCCGCAACCGTCGTCCTTGAAAATGAGCGTCAGCGTGTCGGCATCGTGGTTTTCCAAGACCTCCAAGGTGATGTTGTTGGCTTTTGCACGCGTGGAATTCTGCAGAATATCCATGATGTGCATCGACAAATCCTTCATACTTAGTCGTTTAAGTATTTGTAGATCTGTCCGGCCACCTCGAAAGTCTGCTCGGTGGTGCCCAAGACGGGGATGTCCTCCTCCTTGGCTTGCTCCAGCATGTCGTCGTCGGGCTTGTTGCCCTTCACGAGGATGACGCACGCCAGTTCCTTAAGCGAGGCGATGGCAATGACGTTCTTGTGTGTCTGCAGGGTGACCCACGCGTGGCCCTCCTGCGCGAAGCCCATCACATCGCTCAGCAAATCAGAGACATAGCCGCCCTTGATTTCGGTGTCCATATTGTCCTCACCACAAAACACGGTGAGATTCATTTTTTCCACTAATTCTTTTACTGTCATATTGTTAAATGTTTATAGTTTACGGTTTATAGTTTATAGTTTATAGTTTATAGTTTAGGGTTTATAGTTTAGGGTTTATAGTTTAGTTTAAGGTTAAGTGTTTATAGTCTAAGTCTAAGTTTATAGTCTAAGTCTAAGTTTATAGTCTTCGTTTTACCCTTCACTCACGTCTCCTCATTCTCAATTCTTAATTCTTAATTAAAGCGTCAGCAGCACTTCCCGTCCGTCTTCGCCGTGGAGGGCCTTGCGGATTTCCTCGAAACTGCGGGTCTCCATCTTCAGGTAACAAGGGGCGGTACCGATGATGTCGGGTTGGTGCGCGTCAGAACTTCTAGTGAACATCTTGTTTTTCAGATATTTATGGACTTTCAGGATCTCCTCCTTGTTACCGTTCTTGGAAAGCTCCACCGCGTCGTAGTCCAAATCGAACGGGATGAAACCCAACTGCGCGATGAGGCTGTTCTTCATCTTGTCGATGTGCGCGGGTACGAACAAGCCGCCTAATTCGTGCACCTTGTCGGCTATCTGGTTGACATTCTGGTCGATGGCTGAGGTGAGCAGTTTCGGTTCCTCATAGACGATGTTCATCTCCTCGTCGATCTGCACTTGGTCTCCGAAGAAATCGGGATCGTTGGGGATATTCGGGAGATGTTCGTCGAGATAGTCCTGGAACTTGTCCAAAGACTCGTGGTCGCCGAAATAAGCCAGACAGTGTGCCTCCTCCTTGGTGGTCACCTCCGCGCCGCAAAGCACGAAGATGTCGCGGTTGTGCGAATAGTGCTCTGCAAGCCGGCAGTGGCGCGTGGCGTTGTGGTCGGTGATGGCGATGACGTCGATGCCCCGCTCCAACGCGAGCGCGATGATGTTCTCCGGCGTCATGTCCAGATCCCCGCACGGCGAAAAGAGCGTGTGCGTATGCAAGTCTGCTTTGTAAATATTCATCAGCTTGAATTTGGCGGGCAAAAATACAATTTTTACCGTTGATTTGTCTTTGTATGACAGAAAAATATTCGATGTTCGATGTTCAGTTAGCATGGAGCGAGAAACGGTAAACCACAAATCGGAAACCATGAAAAAAAACGATGGAGGGTTCGGTAATTTTACGTATCTTTGCCGCCGTTTTTTGAAACCAAATTGTCAAACATAATTGATTGTTTTTGAAATGAATAGAAGCGAAATTGAAGATAAAGTGAACGCATTCCTGGTCGATGAGCTGGAGATTGAGGAGGAAAAATTGAATCCCGATGCTCTCCTGAAAGAAAATCTGGGCATCGACAGCCTCGATTTTGTGGACATTGTGGTCATCGTGGAGAAACTTTTCGGGTTCAAGATCAAGCCCGAGGAGATGAAAACCGTGAAGACACTCGGTCAGTTTTACGATTATATTGCCTCCAAAGTGGCCTAATCTTTGCACATGGCGGCAGAACGGGCTTGGCAAGGGAAAACCGACGGCACGAGTTGGATGCATGACGGCCTCGTCGCGGTGATGAGGATCATTCCTTTGCGCCTTATCTACGGTTTCGTCGCCGTGTTCGTGGTTCCTTTCTATTTCCTCTTCTCAAAAGGCTATAAGCCGACGTATCATTTCTTCAGGCAGCGCCTGGGGTATTCCACTGTTAAATCTTTCTTCTGGGTTTATCGCAATTTCCGCCGCTTCTCCCAGATCATCCTCGACAGGTTTTATATGTATGCGGGCGGGAAATTCGAATTTGAAATCGATAACTACCATCTTTACCAGCAGCTTGCCAGTGCTGAGCCTGGTTTCATGATCCTGAGCGCGCACGTCGGCAATTACGAGGCCGCCGGTTACACGCTGGTGGCAACCAAAAAACGCTACAACGCCTTGGTCTTCTCCGGCGAGGCGGAATCGGTGATGCGTAACCGACAGAAAATGTTCGACGAAACCAATATCCGGATGATCCCCGTTAAGGATGACATGTCGCACATTTTCTTGATGAACACCGCCTTGAGTGACGGTGAGAGCGTCAGCATACCCTCCGACCGGGTGGTCTCGGGACAGAAAACAGTCACCTGCGATTTCTTCGGCGCGCCTGCTGACTTCCCCCTCGGGCCTTTCGTGCTGGCTGCACAGCGCGATCTTGCCGTGCTCTCCATCCAGGTGATGAAAGAGTCTGCCAAAAAGTACCATATTTTTATTGAACAAATTGAAGGCCAGGAAAATACGACTAGAGAAAAGGCGGCGGACTTGGCACAGCGGTATGCTTCCCATATCGAGTCTGTTGTACGGAAATATCCTGAACAATGGTTTAATTATTATGAATTTTGGAAATCTTGATGAATCTGCAAGATATTGACATACAGACCCTTTTGCCACAGAGACCGCCGATATTGATGGTTGACCGCCTCGTTGATGCCGACCTGAAAACGGCCGCCACCGAGTTCGTTGTCCGTGACGGGAATATTTTTTTGGAAAACGGTGCCCTGAAATCGTATGCATTGATTGAAAATGTCGCGCAGACCTGCGCCGCCCAACTCGGTTTCGCAGACAAATACCTTGCAGGCAACGACGCTGTGAGAATAGGATACATAGGTTCGGTGAAGAAGATGCATATAGATTCCGTGCCGAAAGTCGGTGAGACGTTGACCACCCGAATGAGGATTTTGGAGGAAGTGATGGATATGAAACTCATTGTCGCCGAATCGTTTGTGGGGGATCGCTGCATCGCCACAACTGAAATGAAGATTGCCCTATCGGGAGAAAGGCTTGAGTCATGATAATCAAGAAGATAGCTGAAAATATAGTGTCTCCGCTCGGATTTTCGGTGGAGGAGAATTACACGGCCGTGATGAATGGCCGCTCCGCGCTGCGCCGTTATGACTCGCTTTGGGATATGCCATTCCCGTGCTTTGTTTCGCTTATCGACGATGAAGCGCTGGAAACGGTCTTTCAGGCGGAGGTGGATAAAGCCAAACTTCCGTTTACCTCGCTTTCGAAATTCGAGAAAATCACTCTTTTGTCTGCTATTAAAGCATTGAAACAATGTGAGATAGATACAACATCGGATAGACTGTTGTTCGTGTTTTCCTCCACAAAAGGAAATGTCCAATATCTGTCTGGGCAGGATCCCGATCTGGACCGGATTTCCCCGGAGGCCTCCGCACGACTTATCGCCCGTTATTTTGGAAATCCTAATGTCCCGGTGACCGTCTCGAATGCCTGTATTTCTGGATTGTGTGCGCAGATTGAAGCCTATCGCTGCCTGGTGTCCGGACAATACGACACTGCCGTGGTCATCGGAGGGGATGTGCTCTCGCCGTTCATCGTGTCGGGGTTCCAATCGCTGAAGGCCCTGTCGGACGAACAGTGCCGGCCGTTCAGCGCGAACCGGCACGGCCTGAACCTGGGTGAGGCCGCCGCCACCGTGGTCTATTCCGTTGCGCCCGACGATGCCACGGGCTGGAGAATGCTGGCCGGCGCCGTCCGGAACGATGCCAACCACATTTCTGGACCGTCGCGGACCGGTGAAGGCAGTTTCCGTGCATTGCAGACTGTCTTGCAATCAAGCGGGCTCAAAGCCGATGATTTGGCGTGCCTGAATGTGCACGGAACATCGACTTTGTACAACGACGAGATGGAGTCTATCGCCATCGGTCGGGCTGGGCTTGCCGATGTGCCTGTGAATGCCATGAAAGGCTATTATGGACATACGCTTGGCGCCGCAGGCGTTCTGGAAACATTGATCACAATGCGTGCCCTGGATGACCACAAAGTGCCGGCTACCCGCGGATATGACGAACTCGGTGTTTCCGTACCCGTGAAAGTGAGCTCTCAAAATATTGATACTGAGAAATTTGCGTTTGTTAAACTGTTGTCCGGCTTTGGCGGTTGCAACGCAGCAGCGGCTTTTGTGAATGGTTAAAGGTTAATGGTTAAAGGTTAATGGTTAAAGGGGTGTTGATGTTTTTTCTCGTGAGCAGTCCTGACAGGGACAAGAGCTCGGTAGCATAAAAAAGAATGTTTATATATGATTGATCAATGAACGGAAAGAAATAGATGGAATCGAAGGTGACACATAGGGTTAAATTGACACCGAAAAGCTTGGAGGTGAACGGGAATTGCTTGGCAGAGGCTGCCGAGGGGGATTCTTTTTTGACGCAGTTGTATCGCAAATTTAAGTTGGACTATCCGAAGTTTTTCAAGATGGATGTCCTGTGTAAGGCCGGATTCATTGCATCAGAAATCCTGTTGGCCCAAGAGGGAGGGGATCGTTTCGTGCCCCGTGCCGACCGTGCCGTTATCCTCTTCAACCGCTATTCTTCCCTGCACGCCGACAGTATGTTCCAACGTACCATTGCCGACAAAGAGTCGTTTTACCCGTCACCCTCTGTGTTCGTCTATACGTTGCCCAATATTGTGACAGGAGAAATCTCCATTCGCAACAAATATCATGGGGAAAGCAGCTTTTTGTTGCTTCCCGAAAAAGATCAAGGAACGATGCTGCAGGCGGTTGAGCGCGCCTTCCTCGATCCCGAAACCACAAGTGTCCTTGCCGGTTGGGTTGAAGCCGTCTCGGATAATAATTTTGAAGTGGAAATCGCAATCTTCGAGTAAAATTCCCGTTAAGGCCCATATTCCATGGCCCTTTTGTCTTGACATTAGAGGTTGTCGCGGAAATCCATCTCTTTCTTGTACTTCAGCACATCGCGGAGCGTTGAGGACTTCACATTGATGGTGAACGACCATCCTTTGCGGTATCCGACCGGGATCCAGTTGAAGCTCATTTCCCAGCAGTGCATGTCGCGATAGAAATCCAACGAAGTGTATGACAAGGACTTCTGTACAAAATCATAACCAGTGGTGAAACCAAATCGCCATTTTTTGGTGATGTTTATGTCGCCGGCGACTCCCAGCGTGTGGACAATGTTGTGAGTGTAGGGCTTCAAGTCAGGATATTGATATATAAGACGATAATAGTCGAGGTTGTCGTTGATACCGTAGGTGAAGGTGTAGTTGAAAGTAAGCGACCACGGCAGGCGCGCTTTCTGCCTCTCGGGATCTTTCGATTTGAAGGTGCTCTGGTCAATGCGGTAATTGAGAGATACACTGTAAGTGCCTGATGAGTAGCGCAGCAGACGTCGGTTGGCCGCCCATTCGGTGACATTCACCCGGCGCCCGTTCTCGTTGATGCTGTACGGGTCGAAGAGGAAACTGTAGGTGAGGTAGAGGTGCTTGAAGAGGGTGCTTCGGCCCGACATCGTGAGCAGTGACCATTTCATGGAATCGGCAGCGAAGTCGTAATACATTGAGATGTTGAAGTTGTCGATGATAGGCACTTTCTTAAGCCCCGTTATGGTGTCTTTCTTCGAACGAACCTTGATTTCCAAGTTGTTGCCGAAAGAGATCTGCGCCCTGGCGGTCATCCGGTTGTTACCGCTCCCGAAAATAGAATTGTCGTAATAGGTGTAATTCACCAACTCCCCGGTCATCGGGTTGACGTATTGCGCGGTGTTGCGCCCGTTGAGCATCGGCTGGAAAGTGAAATTCAGCGTCGGGGTGATGATGTGCCTGACGGCGCCTCCATTCTTGAACACGTACATCACATAGACCTTGGTGGTCAGGTTGGAGGAAACGTTCAGGTCGTGGACGGCACCGAACTTGCGGTTGAAATACTGGTGCAGTACGGGCATCTCGGCAATGGTGGTGTCCCAAACCATGTCGCGGGTGTAATGCTGCAAGTACCATTTTTCAGTGAGCGTGATGGAGGTGTTCCAGTTGATGGTCTTCGCGATCTTGATGGGAATGGTGAGCGGGATGGTGTGCATCATCCCCGTCTCGAACTGCTGCCACGTGATTGGCTTGAGAAACAGGGAGTCGATGGTGTTCACCTGCCCCACCAGCTGGGAGGTCCATTTCATGGAGATGTTGTCGTACCATTTCAATTTGCCGATTTTGTCCTTCTTCCGGAAAGGGTAGAACTGTGCCACGGACATGTTGATGTTGGGCAGTTTCAGGTTGACGGTGTGCGTCCCGGTGTTCTGCGAGTATGAAATGCCGGCGTCGAAAAAGAAGACATCGGCAGCGGAGGTGGAGAAGGAGACCGAAGAGGTGAACTGGTTGGAGAGATAGTCGTTGGCGGAGGTCATGTTGTAGCGGGCATAGTTGGCACTCTGCATGTCGATGTGCGCGTTGAAACGGGTGCGCGGGTGCGACTTGTTGTCCTGTTTGTGGTCCCAATAGATCTTGAAGTTGTTGCTCTTTTTGTAATTCGCCGTGTCAATGCGGTCGCCGGTGAGTGAACGTGCGAAGGCCAATTCCACCAATCCGTTGCATTTGTAGCGGTACACGTAGTTGGACTTTGCTTTCAGCGCCCAGCTGCCGCGCGTGTAGAGGTCGGCCGAGAGCAGCAGGTCGATGTTGTCGTTGATGGCAAAGTAAAAGCCCAGATCTCGGAGATAGAACCCCAGTGTGCCCGCCTGTCCGATGGAAGGCATCACCAAACCGGACTTATGCTGCGCGTCAAGCGGGAAGAACCCGAAAGGGAGGGCCAGCGGGGTGGGCACCCCCGTGAAACTCAGGTAGGCCGGCCCGATGAGAATCTTGTCGTGCTGGATGACCTTTGCTTTGGAGAAGGCAATCTCGAAATGCGGGTCCTCCAGCTCGCAGGTCGTGTATTTGCCCCGCTTGATATAGGCCACGTTGTCGCCCATTTTCTTCACCTGCTCACCATGGATGAATCCGTCGTCCTGCGTGGTGATCACATGGGTGATCTTGCCCTTTTTAGTGGTGAAATTATACATGATTTCCCGGGCCCGGTAGTTCTCTCCTTGCTGGCTGAAGACGGGGTTGCCGGTCAGTGTGCCGTTGGAGTCGGCCACGCCGCAGGCATACAACTCGTTGCGCTTGAAATCGATCTCGATGTAGTCGGCACGCAGCTCCATGTCTTCGTAATGCACCAATGCATCGCCGAAAAGGTAGGTGCGCCGGTTCTGAAGGTCATTCACCACCGAGTCGCGGGCACTGTACTCCACCACTGAGGAGATGGCGTTGACGGAGATCACTTTTGGAGAATGTTGGCTTGCGATGATGCTGTCTGGAACTTGTCCCGGATTCAGGATGCTGACCCTTGCCGTGTCGGAAGTGGATCTCGGCGGACGGCGCCGTCTTACGTCCTGCGCGGAGGCAAATATACACAACCCGCTGAATATGAACACCATAATCAGCTTGCAGAAATATGAAAAATCCGATGTGTATATTTTTTTAATCAATCAGTATTTCCTTAAGTCAATATTATTAATTTTGCGCGAAAAAATCAGCAAAGATAATCAAAATATCGAATGATATGAACTCGAAAATATTTTTCTTAGTATATCTGTTCATAATTTTTTTGATGCCGCCGGTTAGTGCCCAGAAAGACGGTAAAACGTTCAAGGTGGTGATTGACGCAGGACACGGCGGAAAGGATCCCGGCTGCCTCGGCACTTATTCCCGGGAGAAGGACGTCGCCCTGGACGTCGCCCTAAAAACAGGCAAACTCATCAGCGATAACTGCCCGAATGTCAAGGTGATATACACTCGCAGCACGGATGTCTTCGTGGAACTCTACAACCGGGCCAAAATCGCCAACAGCCATCACGCCGACCTCTTCATCTCGTTCCACTGCAATGCCAATGACAACCACTCCGCGCACGGTGTCGAGACCTATGTGATGGGTCTCAGTAAATCGGCCCAAAACCTTGCCGTGGCCCGCGCCGAAAACTCAGCCATGCTCAAAGAGGAGGGATACAAAGACAATTATGCCGGATTCAACCCCGACTCCCCCGAATCCGCCGTCATGTTTTCCCTCTACTCGTCGGCATACCTCAACAATTCCATCCTGTTGGCCGACAAAGTGCAGAAAAACCTTGTCGCCACCACCCACTTGCTCAACCGCGGTGTCAAACAGGCCCCCTACTGGGTGCTCTGGTCTGTCTCCATGCCCAGCATCCTCATAGAGATGGGCTTTCTCTCCAATCCTACTGAAGAGAACTACCTCAATGATGAACAGCATAAAAAAGAAATCGCCGGAGCAATATACCGCGCTTTTTCTTCCTATTATTTGCAGATCACAGGCAATAATTCAGACACTCCGGACGTTACTCCTTCAGTAAACAATGATAATTCTGTTGAAAGTAAAAATGACGTAACTTCGTCCAGTCATGATAACGGCAATGATAATAATGCTGATAATCAATCAGATAAGAAGCTGGTTGACGAAAAAGCCTCGGTGACAAAAACGGTGGCCGATCCCGACGGTGTTCGTTTTATGGTGCAGTTCATGGCAGTTCCGGAAAAGATTGCCGTCAATGACAAACGGTTCAAGAACATTCCCCACGTGAACCGCTTTTACGAAGGTGGACTTTGGAAATACACCGCTGGCAGCGAAACCACCCTGCAGGCGGCCAAAACAATCCTTAGCGAAATAAAGTCGAAGTATCCCGATGCCTTCATCATCGCTTTCAAAGGCGAGCAGAAAATCCCCGTTTCGGAGGCGGTGAAGCTGGTGAAGTGATGCCGATTATGACGAATTTTTTTCTGAAAATATACGACTTTCTGGAGAAACGGCGCTGGCTGACGCTGGCTCTTGCTCTTTCCCTGACCGCTCTCTTCGCTTTTTTGGCCACGCGGGTGCACTACGAGGAGGATATCGCCAAATTCCTGCCCCGCAGCGACGAGAGCCGTAAATACCAGGAAGTTTACCAGCAGTTCGCTACCCAAAGCCAGATAGCGGTCCTCTTTTCCAGTCAGGATGATACTCTCCGTGTCGAGGATGTGCAGCATGCGATGGATCTTTTAGGTAACAGGTTGGAAGAGAGTGGCTTGGTGGAGAATCTGACCGTGACGGTGGATGAAACCCAAGTCTTCGACTTGATGGACGCTGTATATGCTCACTTGCCGTACCTCCTTGAAGAATCTGACTACCAAAGAATTGATTCTCTGATAAAAACGCCGGATATCATCCACGAGCGGTTGAAGTCCGACAAGCAGATGCTGATGTTCCCCACTTCGGGCGTGTTTATGCGCACCCTCCCGAGCGATCCGCTGCAACTCTTCTCCCCGACATTGGAGCGGCTGCATTCCCTGAAACTGAACGACGCTTTGCAAGTAGTTGACGGATATTTGTTTACAAGTGACGGGAAACACGGGATATTGACGTTCGACTCCCCGTATGGAGCGAATGAGAGTTTCCATAATGGCCAGTTGTCTAAGCATTTGGATTCATTGATGGCGGAAGTGCAGTCGGAGTGCCCTGGTGTCGCGGTTGCGGCCATAGGGGCGCCGTTGATCTCCGCATCCAATGCGAACCAGATCAAGCGCGACTCCATCCTTGCCGTGTCCATCGCGATCGTGTTGATTCTGTTGATCCTGTTGCTTCATTATCGTCGCATCTCCGATATTCTTTGGGTAGGCGCTTCCATCCTTTTCGGAGCTCTGTTTTCGCTGGCCGGCCTATATCTGATCCGTGGTGGGGTCTCCGTTATCGTTCTCGGAATTGGATCCGTGATCATCGGTATTGTGGCTAATTATCCGCTTCATTTCCTTGACCAGTACAAGGAGGTCGGGAATCGTCGCGAGGCGCTGCGCGAGATGGTTATGCCGCTCTTTATCGGCAATCTGACCACTGTGGCCGCCTTTTTCTGCCTGCTCTGGCTCGATGCCCGTGCCATGCAGGATCTCGGCCTTTTTGCGTCATTGATGCTGTTGGGAACCATCCTGTTTGTGCTGGTTTTCCTGCCTCAGCTGATGCGGCGCCGTCCCTCCCCGTCCGAACACCGTCTTTTCGGCCGATGGGCAGGCTTGCACCTTTCGCGCACGAAAGCTTCTCCCTGGATTTTGCTTGTCGGGTTGGTCATCACAGTGATTTTGGGCTATTTTTCCACCAAGACTTCCTTCGACAGCGATTTGTCGAATATCAACTATATGACTCCATCGCAACGGGAGAATGCACAAGTCCTGTCGAGTCTGCAGTCTTCCGATATGATGTATGCGGTGACAGAGGGCGCCTCTTTGCAGGAAGCGGTTGACCGTCATGATTCGATGATGACTATACTCCGCGGTTGTGATGCCGTCGCTTCCGTAAGCGGGGTGGGGGAGATGCTTCCTTCGAGGAGACGCTGCGAGGAGGCTGCCGCAAGGTGGAATGCTTTTTGGCAGGAAGAGAGTCGCAAGGCTTTCCTGCGCGAATTCCAGCAAGCCGCTTCAGCTCATGGCTTTTCGGAAGAGGCTTTCCAACCGTTTTTCTCAATGGTTGCTGAACCGTGTGAAATACCTGATATACAAGAATTTAACGATATTGTAGAGCCCTTTACTAACAAATATATCTATCCTGTTGGAGACAAAGGCTATCGTATTATCAGTTATGTGAAAACAGATGATCAGAAAGCGGTTCATGAACTGCTGGATGGTGATGAAACGGCTTTCGTCTTTTCTGGCAGCGATGTTGGACAGCAACTTGTGGATATGTTGCGTGACTCTTTCAATTATATTGGGTTGGTATGCAGTTTGGTGGTGTTTGTCTTTCTGCTGGTCTCTTTCCGCCGCTTAGAGCTTGCCCTGTTGGCATTCCTTCCTTTGGCTGTAGGTTGGATTTGGATTTTGGGACTGATGCATCTGACCGGTATTCAATTTAATATTGTGAATATTATCTTGGCAACCTTTATTTTTGGACAAGGTGATGACTATACCATTTTTATCACTGAGGGACTTCTGTATGAATATACGACGGGCAAGCCGCGACTGGCATCGTATAAACACAGCGTGGTCATCTCTGCGCTGATCATGTTTGCCGGTATTGGCTGTCTGATTGTGGCTAAACATCCTGCGTTGCGTTCGCTGGCGTTGGTCACCATCATCGGTATGGCCACGGTGGTGATGATGTCATCGTTCCTGCCGCCTGTCGTCTTTGATTGGCTGACGAAGAAGAACGGTCAGCCCAGGGAGACCCCAATCACCCTTAGACGCCTGGTAAATACTATTTTTCTCGGTTTTTGTTTTCTCTTGCTGTTCCTCTGGCTGATCCCTTTCACTGCCGTCTATTTCCTGCTCGGGAAGAATTCAGAGGCCAAAAAGTTGAAATACCACACGATGTTGCACCGTATGGCCGTTTTCTATTTGAAACATCTCCCAGGAATACGTTTCCGAATGGAAAATCTCTCGTCGGAGACTTTCGACAAGCCCGCGGTGATTGTCGCCAACCATCAAAGCCACTTTGATCTGGTCTGCATGATGGCGCTCACTCCCAAAATCGTGTTTATGACGAACGACTGGGTGTGGCGGAATCCTTTCTACGGATTGGTGATCCGTAAAGCGGAGTGTTATCCTGCAAGCGATGGCATGGACCAGAATATGCCGCGGTTGCGCGATCTCTACAATAGAGGCTATTCCATCTGTATCTTTCCGGAAGGCACGCGTTCGCCTCAGTGCGAGATTCTGCGTTTCCACAAGGGCGCGTTTGTGTTGGCGCGTGAACTGGGCGCCGACATTCTGCCGGTGTTCCTCCACGGGACCGGCCATGTGCTCCCCAAGGATGAACTGATGCTCCGCGAAGGGGAAATGTGTTTGGAGGTGGCGGAACGTTGCCGTCCTTACGAAAATGTTACTGCCGACACTGAAAGCGAGAAAGACCGCCTGGTCACCAAGCAAATGCGGCAGTATTACATAAGCCATTATGAAAAAATCCGGGAGCAATTAGAGACTCCCGGATATTGGCGTTATTTCCTGAAATATCAAAACTATTACCGTCTGAACGGTTAGGCGGTAGCATTAGAAGGATGTCGTGACCGACAATCCGGCACCGAACGAGGCAGGCACCGCACGGCAGACGCCGCCCACGCAGAGGATGCCCTCTTTGGTTTTGCCGAAGTTCAATGCTATGCGAGTGGTGTTCCACACATAGGCGCAGGAGATGTTGTAGTAGTGCGTCTTGTGTCCCTCCAGCGGGTTGCCGTAGTTCCAGTCGTCGCCGATGGAAACAAACCAGTTCGGGCTGAAGGAGTATTCCAACATACCGTATATGCTGCTACCGTCATCATCCTTCGTGTAAAAGTGCTGGAGCTCGAGGCGCAGCGCGTGCTTCGGTGTGATCTTGTATGAAAGGTCGGAGGCCACTAAATGGCCGCGCATCATGCCGGCATGGCCTTGCAGGATTTCCAGATTGTAGGTGATATAGTTGTATGCCAGAATCCATTTCCACTTTTTGTTGTTGAAGCGGTGGCTGATCTCCAGACCGATGTCTTGGTAGAGCAAGTTCGGGCCGAATTTGAAGAAGGAGGAGGTATAGCCCTCGGTACCGACTATGATGTCGTTTTCAATCGCTTCAGGCACAAGCTGTTTGTCGATGTCGTGGAACCGCGAGTAATTAAAGGTCAGGTCGGTGCCGTATTTGCCGCCGAGGACAGATTTCTTGGGGATCTGGTAGTTGACTTGCAACTGCGCCCCGATTTGGCTGTTGGGTTGGCTGGCATAGCTGTAGTCGCCGATAAGTTGGTAGGAATACTGTCGGTTGATGGCCGGGATACAGTTGATCATGAGCAGCGAGTTGCTGTTCTCAAACTGCTGCGAGCGGAACTCCATATTGTCGGCGCGGATGAACGAGGCGGCGATTCCCAGTCCTTTTCGAGCGTAAGTCGCTGACAAGAAGAGCGATTCGCCAGGTTTGTAGATGAACTCGTTGCTGATGTTCGGGTCGTTGATTTTCCGCGCATATTCGCCGTCCAAACGGAAGTCTTTGTAACCGAACGTCATCCGTGTTGACCATGTGGCTACATTTTTGGGCCATTTGTCCAGAGGGATGACGGCTTGCATGGCCGAATCTGTTCCGGCGTGGATGGTGAAGTATAAGCTTTGTTCAGACTCGCAGTATCGGCTTACAAAGCTTGCGCCCACACGTGCGGTGAAGCCTTTCTCTTGGATCACGGGGAACATCTCGCCGAAGGAGAGTTCCAAATCGCCACCGCTCACGAAATCGTTGCGGTCAAGGTAAGAGTCGAAGTTGCGGCGCTCCATGCCCCAGATGCCTTTGAGGTAGATGCCCTTATAGGGGGTGAGTTTTATGCGCGCACCCAACAGGCTGTTGTCGATGCCGAGCTGACGGTCTTCGTAGGCGCGAAGGGTCAGACCGTTACCGAACTGTTCGTAATAATTGCCTGCCGTCACCGAAATGAACTTGTTAGTGTAATCGGCGAAAAAATATTTGATGCCTTGCCCTTTATAACCGATCTTCTCGAAGTCGATGAGCGGGAATTGGTAGAATTCGTATCTGGCACCGGCGGAAAAGCCACCGTTGCTGTATAATATATTAAGGAAGGCATTGCCGCGGACCTTGGAGTCCACCGGCTCGGCGCCGATGATGGAATCCGGTATGTAATACATGCCGTTGAATCCGAAGTCTCCGCTGATTCGGCCGTTGCCTATTTGGTGCTGCGCGTTGGCGCAAAGACAGCACAATAGCAGGCCGGAAGCTAAAAATAATCGCTTTATAGAATTGAAAATCATAAAGTTATGTTAGAGTGAATACTATTTTTTGACCAGGGATTTGATGATCTCATACACTTCTTCTTCGCTGCCCGGCGCGTAGGATGTGTGCTGCCACACGATCTCGCCGTCGCCGTTCAGGATGCACATGAATGGCACATCGTTGACGTTCATGGCGCGTTTGAAGTCGGAGTTGACATCCAACAGCACCGTGTAGTCCCAGTTCTTGCCCTTCACAAACGGCGCGACGCGCGCGGAGGTCTTGGCATCGTCAATGGAGATGGCATAGAGTTTCACGCCAGTCTCCTCCACCCAGTCCTCGTATTCGTCGGCGATGGCTAACAGCTCGGCAATGCAGGGTTTGCACCATGTCGCCCACAAACTCACAATCACCGGTTTCCCGTCGTTCTGGATGTCTTTGGTGTTGAATGCGTTGCCGTTCAAATCCTGAATCTCCACAGCGGGGAGCTTGGCAAGGTGCTTGTCTTTTGCCTCTTGAGCAAAAATATTGATGCTCAATATCATACAGAGAATGAAGATGAAATTCTTTTTCATATTGATTACGTTTTATTGTTTGTTTCTGTTGTAAAAAAGTGGATTCTGATCCTCCTCCTGTTCGCCGGAGAAACGCATTTGCATGAATTCGGGCAAACCGTGTTCAGGGGCGGGCGGGAATCGCATCGACAGACGACCTTTCCCGTCGAAAAAAAGATGGTCGGGCAAGGTCTCCACACCGTTCTCCGAAAGCCAGTCGTACTGGTCGTTGAAATAGAGTATGGGCCAATCGAACTGTTCGCCGAACCGTTTCACAAACTCCAGATAACGCTCCTTCCCCATGTCCACACAAAGACTTACAAACTGGACTTTGTCATTGTATTTGTTATATAACTCTTTGATTATCATCATTTCCCGGATGCAACTGATACAGTCTGTCTCAAATACCTGTAAATAGACGGGCTTCCCTTCATATTGTTTAAGGGTGACTTTCTTCCCTTTTTCGTTCATAAAAGTGAGCTCAGTGGGCATTTCCTGGCGTTTCTTGAGCATGTTGAGCGAACTGGTTATCAGCTCGGCGTGTTTCTCAAACGAGGTGGTCTGCCGGATGTATTCCAAAACCTTGATGACGTTGGTGCGATCGAATTCCTCGTTGTCGATGAATTCAATCAGGTTCTTGATTATCACCAGTTCACGCAAGCGCGCGTTGGCGAGCTTCGGGTCGCGGCCCACTTCGTTGAAAAGGGCGGGGTAGTCGGGCGTTTCGTTGATGTTTCGGTCGAGTGATTCTTTGGTGATATAGGGCGAGTAGTACAGGTAACCCTCGTAGAACTGGTTGAAAAGCGACATGTATGCCGGATTGTTGTACAGAATGTAGTCGTTGTCGAAGTATTTCTGATAGAGTTGTATCGGCCGTTTGTTCATTTGCAGCATGTCGATTTCTCCTAATGTGTAGAAACCGTATGCTTGATAGAAATTGGTCGGAATGTACTGGAAATCATATTGTTCTGAGATGATGGAACGCACTGTGTCGAAAATGTTCACGTCGGATCCGTATATCATCGGATAATTGTAGGCGCTGACAACGCTGTTGAAGAATTGAGAGAAACGGTTGATTTTGTAGTTAAGGTCGGCGGTGTCGCGGCGGTCACTTTCTATGTGAAGATAACCTCCATATTTTTCGGGGTTTATCCGCTGGAAAAGTGCGCTGTCAACCGAAATGGTGAAGTTGTAGCTGTTCGCCGGCACGATGAGGAATTCAGCCTTGGAGGTGCGGATGGCCAGTTGCGCGAGCAGGATGTCGTTGGTGCTGTATTTCAAGGAGAAACGGCCGTGCTTGTCGATGATGTCGGTTGCTGCGACTTCGGCGATTCCGTTTAGCAGGTCGTGGAAGACCAACAGCCGCACTTCTTCTCCAGCAGCGAAAGGTGCTGTGCCGGTGATGGTTACGGACGACTGAGGCCGTGCGGACAGGGCGGTCAGCAGGCAAACCAGTGCGAGAACAAGACGGTGAAGTTTGGACATGGATTACGGGTGTTCTGGTAGTTCGTAGGACAAGAAAGGACGGTAGTCGCTCCCGAACCGCCAAAGTTCACGAACCATGGAGGAGGAGACCATACGCCATTCCGGAGAGGCCAAGAGGAGTACGGTGTTGATTTCAGGGGCGAGGCGTTTGTTGGCTTCGGCGAGCTCCTGTTCGGCGGCGAAGTCTTTGGCGTTGCGAACCCCGCGGAGAAGGTACTGCGCGCCATGATGCCGGCATAGGTCAATGGTGAGCCCGCTGTAGGAGACGATGTGGATTTTCGGGTTTCCATCGTAAATTCCCTGGATCCAGCCTTTGCGTTGGGATTCATCGAAAAGATCCTTCTTGTCGGGGTTCTGCCCGATGGCTATGATGATCTTGTCGAAGAGCGGAAGTGCTTGTCGCACAATGTCTTCGTGACCCTTTGTGAAAGGACAGAACGAGCCGGCGTACACAGCGGTTTTTTCCATGGTCAGTCGCGGATGATGGTGAAATTGTAATCGTCAAGGAATTTGATGAGGCGGGAGGGCTTGAACTCCACGGAGGTGGATTGGTCTGGGGAGACTACATAATCCATTTGGCTGATGACCGCTTGCGAAATCTTGTCAAAGGTTTGCGGCGTGGGCTCTCCGGCGATGTTGGCGGAAGTGGAAATCAGCGGATGCCCGAGGGCGCGTATCACTTTGCGGCAAAAGTCATTCTGTACGATGCGGATGGCAATGGTGCCGTCTTCGTGGATTAATTTTTCGGGCAGATTGTAGGCGGTTTGGTAGATGAAAGTGGTGGGGCGGGTGACATGAGCCAGCAAATCCCACGCAATCAGCGGGATTTTCTTCACATACATCGGCAGGTGCTGGATAGAATCCAATAGGATGATCATGCTCTTCTTCTCATTGCGCTGCTTGATACGGTAGATACGCGTCAGCGCCTCCTCGCAGGTCGCATCACAACCGATACCCCACACAGTATCAGTAGGATACAAAATCACTTTTCCCTCTTTAAGCAGGGAAACGCATTTTTCGATTTCCTCTTCCATAACCATAATATTTTAACCTGCAAAAATAATATTTTTGAGATAAGCTAACGTGTTATTTCTATAAAAATTGTCGGAGATTTTCTTCCTTTTTTCCAAACCCACCTTTGCCCACCGCTTCTTCCGTCTTTCATATTCTTCTTAAATTAAATAATTTTAACATAAAAATTGCCTAATTCAATATTTTGAATTCGGTTAATTTATTGTTTTAATGCGTGTTGATATTTTAGTCCGTTAATTATTGTTAAAAATGTATTTGCCTATTGACAAAGGCGTTTTGTTGTTGTATTTTTGCCATGACAAAAACAAAATTATTAACCTAAACAATTTAACAATGAAAAACAAAGTACAATTACTGTTTTCCATGCTGCTATTCCAGATGGTGGTTGTTGTCTTGGCCGCTCAGCAGGTGGACGATTTTTCCCGCTACAAGTGGGAGTATGATCAACAAATCAATGCCGTGTTATACAGGCAGTATAACGAAGTCAGCCAATGGTTTGACGATGCCTACCAGGAGTATGCGACGGTTCCACGAGGGGTTTTGGAGGCAGTGGCGTTCCAGTACACGCGTTTTACCCCGAACATCCGACTGGACACACTTGAAAAGGATCCCTCGGAAAGGCCTTGTGTTTATTCGGTGATGGGGCTGACGCTGCACGGAAAAGGGGTCTTCAGGGAAAACGCCCGCCTGCTGGCCGAGATGACGCCGTATCTTCTGGATGAGATACTATGGCAGCCCGGCACGTCGGTGAAGGCCTATGCCTGTGCCTTCGCCCGGTTGCAGGACAAGTATGCTCTCTACGGCGATTCAGTGGAAAAGTACAAGCGTATTTTCACGGAGTTGTGTGAACTACCCCTTCCGGACGACGGGGTTGACGACTTTGCCATGAACAGTTTTCTCTACATGATCTATTTCTTTCTTGACAAGGAAGAGTATGCTGGCTGTGGGGCCCCTCACCGCGAGATCGATTTTATAGGGCTTTTCGGCGACGGTTATTCGAGGTTGACGGGCGAAAGGACGGAAGTGCCCATGACGCGGTCTCAACGGGCAAGCCTCTTCGTTACGGATTATCCCAATGCAGTGCCAGTGCCTGCAGCCTCCTGCAATTACACGACGGGACGAGGAGGCACGACAATCTCGTCGGTCACCATCCACTACACCCAGGGTACATACGCAGGTGCTATCGCGTGGTTTCAGAATTGCAGTGCCAAAGTGTCCGCCCATTATGTGATTCGTTCTGTTGACGGTCAGGTCACCCAGATGGTCAGTGAAGCAGACAAGGCCTGGCACGTCGGGGTTGCCAACAGCTACACTATCGGCATCGAGCATGAAGCTTACGGGGACATCCACTCATATTTCACTATGAACATGTATCAGTCTTCAGCCAATCTGGTGAAGAACATCTGCTCACGGCGCCCCAATATCAATCCTCACAGGGTGTTCTACCGTGACACGCTGGACAACGGGACGGTTCTGAACTACGGGGTCCACAGTTTGGGAGGAGCCACGGCATGTACGCAAATCCGTGGCCATCAACACTATCCGAGTCAGACGCATACTGATCCTGGGCAGTATTGGAACTGGAACTTGTACTATAAACTCATCAACGACAATCCTGTAATGACAACTTCCATGGCTGAAACAGGTGTTTTCATGGATTCCGGCGGTTTGTATGGCAATTATGGGGATGATGAGCGGAAACTATTCCATATCCACGTGCCCGGTGCGGACAGCATTGTCTTGACCTTCCAAAGTTTTAATCTGGAAGCTGACTATGACTTTATGTGGATATACCATGGCGAAAGTCTTTTTTCACCCCTTATCGGGCGGTGGAACACGCAGTCTCCGGGGCGGGTCGCAGCTTCAGGAGAACATCTCTTGGTTGAGTTTCGCTCAGACTGTGCCACCACTGCAGATGGTTGGCATGCGACTTGGCAGGCTGTGACCGGCAATGCAAACCAGGCGGATGATGGAGATGATGATCCTGATGATGATCCTGGAGAGGATGATGACGAGATCATAAACGATTGGGAACCGGATCCAAGCGAACCGGTGACGGACAACGCCATGCCTCAGACAATCATCCAAAATGACGCTGCCCAGTGGATCACGGGGAATTTCACGGCCTATTTCACCGATTCGGATGACAAAGGGCTCAAATGGCGCTTCTACCAGATAATGGAATCGGACGGCTCGACGTGGAGTGCTCATCATGATCAGGGGTTCCTGTGTGACAATTTTGACAATGTTTTGAACGGAACAGTCTGGGTGAACAACAGTTCCGGTACGTGGACGGTGCAGGGCGGTGAATTGTGCCAAAGTAATATGGCACTGAATTATTCTGGTGTCGCGGCGCGTTATAACGGATCCGCGCACACCGCCTACCTGTTTGACTTTTATCTTCGATTTAACGGTGGCGAAAAGTGTTCGTTCTTCTTTAATTGCGGAAATGCGCCGGCGTTGACTTCCCTTTTTTCGGGGTATGAGGTCTGTTTTGACAGGGTAAACCATACAGTGAGCGTATATCGTCTGATTCTGGGGGCGAAACGTTTGCTCAAGGTGAACGAGCAGGTCTATTTCCAACTTGGGACTGCCTATTTGTGCCGGGTTGTCTATGATAGCTCGACGGGAGAGATTGTTGTCCTCCGACATGCGAATCGGCTCATACGTGCGGTGGATAATGTCTTGGCGACAACATCGAATTCCTATATCGGTTTTGTCACAAGCAATGCCTCGGTTGGAATCGACAATTTGCGGGTTTACGGCTCTAGGAACGCTACAGTCCCGATTTCTGTTGGTTCGTTGAACACCTGTAACATTCAGCAGCAGGCGGTGAATTGCATAAGCAGGACGAAGCTTAAGTCCATTGTGATGGACAAGGCATATAAGCTATCTGCTTTGGTTGAAAAGTCCCTGAAGGTGGACTATACACCGCCCGCTCAGGTTACAGGGCTGACATTGAATACGGTGAATGTCATGTTGCCTGACGGGTCACAAGAAGTGTCGGTCTCTGCATCGTGGCTGCCGTCATCAGACATGCAATCGGGTGTCCTGCGGTATTATTACCATAATTCAGCGATGATTTCGTCTCCTTCACTGGCGGGTTGGACAAATAACGGACTGCTAAGCACATGTAATCATTGTTTCTCAGTTCAGTCAGATCAAATGATCGTGTTCAGTGTTGTGGCTGAAAACAGAGCAGGGCTGTATTCAACTCCCCAAACGGTCAAACTGGCACCTTCTGCAACAAATGGGAAACCGACGAACATGCAAATGGTGAATGTAGCTCTGATGTCAGGTAAACGATTGGTTATCAATACTGAAGGTCTATCAGGTCCAACTTTGAAAAAGTATTCTCTTTTCGATATGGCAGGGAGGCTGTTGAAGGAGGGCGAATTTTCCGAGGATGTTCATTTGGATGTTCGAGATTTGAGTGGAGGCGTTTATTTGCTACGCGTCACTCGCGGTACAGAACTATTGAAAACGGAGAAAGTATTGATCCCGAGGTGATAAGGCATTGTGAAAATAATGGTTGTCAATAGAATTCTCTAATTATTCTTGTAAATGTTCTTACAAAAATCCTATATTCGCAGTTTGAAAGAAGAAAGGGTAAGTCCAATCTAAATAGCTGATTATGAAATATTTTGAAAGTAAAGTGATCGGTAATGAACGACTTCTGGATGATATTTTTGTCTTGTGTGTCAACCGCGAAGGAGTCGATGTGGGTGCAGGAAAGTTTTTCATGATAAAATGTTGGGATTCGGAACTGACACTGATGCGTCCTATCAGTTTGTTTCGTTCCGATGATTTTCACCTATGGTTCATGTATCGTGTTGTGGGAAAAGGAACTCGGAAATTGTCAGAGCTGAAGAAAGGCGACACGTTGAAACTGATGGGCCCCTGTGGAAATGGCTTTCCATGTCAAGAAATTAGAGGAAAGGTTGCGGTCGTGGGCGGCGGAGTCGGAATTCCGCCGCTTTGCGAGACCGCCAAAACACTCATGCTCAGCGGCGTCGAGGTGGACGCGTACCTTGGCTACCGAAACGAACTCTTTGCAGAAGGGGAGTTCGAGATGTGGTGTAATAACATATTCATCTCCACCGAAAAGGGAGATGAAGGGTATCGCGGGTTTGTCACCGACCTTTTGAAACCGAATCTATATGATGCGGTGCTGACTTGTGGCCCGGAAGTGATGATGCGCAAGGTCGCTGCAATGTGCGCGGAGACAGGGACCGCATGCTATTGCTCTTTGGAGCACCGTATGGCCTGTGGAATAGGCGCGTGCCTCGGCTGTAGTATCCGCACGAAACAAGGAATGAAACGGGTGTGCAAGGATGGGCCTGTGTTCAAAAGCACGGACTTGTTGTGGTGAACCAGTTGAAAGGAGATCATTAGAATAACCGTCTATGATCCAGATGATTAACGTAAAGAAGCATATTAAACTTAGAGTTAGGATATAATAAACAGCTGATTATGGATAATGCAGTGAATTTATCGGTGAATGTGGCGGGAGTGCCTTTCAAGAACCTGCTCATCGCCGCCTCTGGCACTTTTGGCTTTGGGGAAGAGTATGACGAATTGTATGATGTAGGCTGCCTGGGGGGTATCTGTTCCAAAGGGCTGACGCTACAC
Organism: Bacteroidales bacterium; assembly: GCA_045130275.1. Taxonomy (GTDB): domain Bacteria; phylum Bacteroidota; class Bacteroidia; order Bacteroidales; family WCHB1-69; genus F23-D06. Next base: position 43,469 of record JBGUPL010000085.1, on the reverse strand, counting down.
CCTAAGGACGGTAACGAAGGCATCCGCGTTTGGGAAACTGCATCTGGGATGATGAACAGTGTGGGTCTGCAGAACCCTGGCGTTGAGGCGTTTGTCAGTGCGGGAATAGCTCAGATGCGCCGATTCGGCAACGTCCTGATTGCTAACATGGGCGGGCACAGCATGGAGGACTACATCACGGGGGCGAAAATGCTCTCCGCGGCGGATATTGATATGTTGGAACTCAACATCTCCTGCCCCAATGTGAAGAGCGGTGGCATGGCATTCGGAATCAAGTCCGAAGTGGCCGAGGAAGTCGTCCGGGAGGTCCGCAAGGTTTGTGAAAAACCGCTGATCGTCAAATTGTCCCCGAATGCTGAGAATATCGTACAGATGGCCTTGGCATGCGAGAGGGCCGGAGCAGATGCCCTTTCGCTGGTCAACACCTTCCAGGCCATGGCTATCGACATCCGGAAACGGAAGCCTGTATTCAACAATGTGTATGCGGGACTTTCCGGCGCCGCCATCAAACCGATTGCCCTGCGGATGGTGCATGCCGTATGCCAACACGTGCATGTGCCTGTTATCGGTATAGGAGGGATCTATTCGGCAGAGGATGTGCTGGAGTTTGTCATGGCGGGAGCGACCGCTGTCCAACTCGGAACAATCCATTTCAATGACCCTCTGGCAGGCAGCCATGTCCTCGACAATCTGATACAACTTTGCGAACGGGAGGGCATCTCCGACATTAATGAAGTGAGAGGTGTATGCTGATCCGAGAAGGGTTGGAGAAACATTACAATAAATTGCAAAATTTCGCGTTAGAACGATTTGTGAATATAAAGTGATAAAATTATGAAAAGTGGTCAGTTGAAATTTGCCGCTATGGTCTTGGCTTCTGCCTTACTGCTGAATGTTTTGACATTGGAGAAATCCCAGGCGCAGTTTTCATTAGGTCTGAAAGTGGCTGGGAATGCTGTGAACTACAAGAAGGTGACAGAAAGGGATTTTGGACTTGAAGCAGGTGTTTTCTTGCGTTTTGGAAGTGGCTTCTTTTTCCAGCCTGAAGTTAACTACTCTTTTAAAAGAAGCACATTTATGGAAGAGCAGACAGAGTATTCTTCAAATACAGCATTGAAACAGCACTATCTGTCGGTGCCTGCACTTTTGGGTTATCATTTTATCGAAAAGGATAATTTCAAATTCAGGTTGACTTTGGGGCCCCGCTTTGATTTTAAGATTTCGGACAATATGCAGGATTCGGACTGGACCTCCAATTCTCTTCAATGGGGCGGACAGTTTGGTATCGGTGTGGACTTATGGCGTTTTACACTGGATGCGAACTATTGTATAGCAGCCGACAATTTCCGTAATATGGTGGAAGGAACATCCCAAACAAAGCAGTTGAATATGTTCATTCTTTCCCTGGGCTTCAAGATAGTTAAGTAATTGTCCCACTGGGATATATATTGCTTATGCCAAAAATGTGATTTCAGACCCAAGAATTTGTCTTCATTATTCGTTATATGATATGAAAGGGCATTCGGAAGTGCTGGAATGGGTGCGTGAGTGTCGCGAAGGTAATTCGCGAGCCCAACGGAAGCTGTTCAAACATTTCTACAGTATGGTGATGGGTGTTTGCATGCGCTATGCCGGAAGTACCGACGAGGCTGCCGATATGCTCAATGAAGGGTTCTTGAAAGTGTTTTCGAACCTTGACAAATACGAAAACACAGGTTCTTTTGATGCTTGGCTTAAAAGAGTGGTTTGTAATGCCGCGTTGGATTATAGGAAACACTATGATAAAAACGTCACGTTCGTCGCTTTGGATGAAGTGCCGGACGGGCAGTTGGTTGACCATCAAGTCAACGAGGCTGTGTCCCGAATGTCTTCTCAGGAGATGGTGGCTCTGATCCAACTTTTGCCACCGGTCACCCGGACGGTGTTTAACCTGTATGTGTTTGAGGGTTATTCCCATAAGGAAATTGCCACTCAGATGAATATGTCGGAAAACACTTCTGCGTGGCATGTCAATCAGGCAAGAACTAAACTCAAAGCCGCTATTATGAAATGTGATAACGAATGATTATGACAGAATTTGACAAATTGATAAAAGAAAAGGCTGAACAGGCCGCATACAACTATAAACCTTCCGCGTGGAGACGTTTCAAGCACTTCGCCGGAACTTCAAGCCCAGTAAAGTATTGGGTGCTGGGGTCTGTGTCAGCCGTGGTTGTGGGAGGTGCGGTGTTCACGGCCATCCACTTTTCACCCAAACATTCACAGCCGGAAGAGGTCTCCCGGATTGCTATGACGGTTGATTCAGCAAGATTGGAATCCGCCCCCGAAGTCGGGGTTGTGGAAGCAGATTTTTGTCCGGAACAAACGGTACCGACTGTGAAGCCTGTCCCGACACGGACGTATTCCTCAAATAATGACCCGAATGCTCCACAGAAAACCGCAGATCCCTCTTCGGAGCGTAAAGAGGTCAGTGTTCCGGTAAAATCCGAGCCGGCTCCGGTCCGCCTAGGCCGTCCGCTCGTTATCGATGTGGACACCATCAAGGACAATGTCCCTTCCGACGAGGAACTCCGAAAAGGAAACAGTCGGCTGTTTTAAACGAAACGCATGATCGCGTAAAGTGGTCGGATAAAGGTTGGCTCTGTTAAAAAAAAATCCCTGCAGTTTTCTGCAGGGATTTTTTCGATGGAAATATCTCGGATTATAAAACTTTCGCAGAGACGGAAATAGAGCGAATCGGGGCGGCCGGATCGTTGGTGATGATTTCGATGGCGGAAGTTTGAGTGCTGGTACGGCCAGGAGCCTTGAAGGTGACGGTAATCGTCGCCGTTGCGCCAGGTTGAACCTCCAACATGTTCGAAGTCACTCTGAAGAGGGAGTTTCCTGATTCCAGAGCTCTGATAATGAGGGGGCTCTTGCCGGTGTTTGTCACTTGGATGGTCTCAGACTTGGAAACGTTTTTCTGCATTTCGCCAAAGAAGATTGACTCCTTGCTCACTTGGCTGACAGGAGCGCTCTTGAGCTGTTTAGGGGTGAGTTTTGAGAAATCCTCCTTGACATTGACAGCGTAATGCACACGTTTGGTGGGCTCGAGCGTGTCGTTTGTGGTGAATGCGATGGCGTCCTTCACTTGTCCGAATTTGTTCCGTTTGGAAGCGTCATATTTCAACACGAAGAAACCCTCTTGGCCGGGGAGCAACTCAGCGCCAAAATTACGGTACACCTCAGAAACGAAATCAGAGGGAGTGTCCATTTTGAAGTTGATGGGTTTTGTCCAGAAATTGCGCACATAGAAAGTGTCCAGCACCGACTCGGTGTTCAGCATGTTGTGGGCGATATCGGGCTCCTTGATGCGCAGCATGCCGGCGGATTTGGTGTATCCAGCTATCTCAAACTCTGTCGGGGGGCGTTTGATGACCTCGCCTTTGATGAAAATCATGTGCGGGGTGGCTTTGTCGTTCTCCAGGAATTTGGGCTCGTTGGTCGTCACGCGGATGTTCTTGTTGAATGCGCCGGGACGGTTGTAGGGATTGTAGGTGGCTTCGATGTAGCCTTTTTCACCAGGGGCGATGGCACCTTTGGTGTAGTTGGCCGCCGTGCAACCGCAACCAGGACGAACGTTTGTGAGCTCCAAGGGCTGGTTTCCGACGTTGGTGAACACGAACTTTCCGGTAACTTTTCCACCTTCTTCCTTGATTTTGCCAAAGTCGTATGTGGTGTTTTCAAATTTGATTTCCGGTTGTGCAATGCAGAGCATGCTGGTCACAACCGCCAACAATAATAAGCTTAACTTTTTCATTGTCTTTTGTTCTTTTTTTTGTTATTTTATTGAATATCAATTCATTATTTATAAAGTGCTCGAATTTTGAGCGGGCAAAAGTACAATTTTTTCTCCGAATTCATTCAAATTAATTCCATCAAAATTTCCAGAGGACATCAGAAGCAGTACAGAATGATGCCAATTCATAGATAAAAGCTTGTTCTTCAGTAAATTAGAATCGTTGAATACAAGCAGGTCATTTCGTTGGAACGCGGAAAAAATCGTCTCCGGGTGGATAGGCGGCAGTTTTTTGTGCTCGACAGCGGTAGGCGAGTAGTACACCATAGCCACATCGGCCTCGTCCATCGCGTGTGCATATTGTCGCAGAAATTCTTCCGTCAGGCTGCTGAATGTGTGCAATTCCATACATGCCACCAATTTGCAGTCGGGATATTGTTCGCGAACGGCGTTGATGGTCGCTTTGAGTTTCGAAGGAGAATGCGCAAAATCCTTATAAACAGCACATTCCGAATTCTTTGCCACTAATTCCAGCCGTTTGGAGGCGCCTTTGAAAGTGGCGATGGCATCATAGAACTGTTCGTCGGAAACGCCCAATGCGTTGCATGCAAGTCGCGCCGCATTGATGTTCATCAAGTTGTGTTTTCCGAAAATCTGCAAAGGTGTCTCCCCATTGCTGTGGAGGAGGTAGGTCACGCCGTCACGGATCACGTACGGATGGACCCCGTAAGGTTTGCAGGTGGTGTTATGGATGCGGGCACCCAACTTTCTTAATTCCTCATCTTCCTGACAATAAATCAGTTGACCTTCCTGCGGAATCATTTTGGCGAATATTTCGAACTGTTCCACGTAGTTCTCGAAAGTTGGGAAAACGTTGATGTGATCCCAGGCTATGCCGCTGATAATGCCGATGGTAGGCTGGTAAACGTGAAACTTCGGTCGGCGGTCGATAGGGGAGGTGAGATACTCGTCACCTTCAATGACCATCACTTTGGCGTTGTCGGAGAGCTTGACCATCACTTCAAAACCTTCCAGCTGCGCACCGACCATATAGTCGCAGTCGATATGCAGGTGCTGCAGCACATGGATGATCATGGAGGTGATGGTCGTCTTGCCATGACTGCCTCCCACCACCACGCGGATTTTGTCCTTGCTTTGTTCGTACAAGTATTCGGGGTAAGAATATATTCTAAGGCCTAACTCCTTGGCTTTCAAAAGTTCAGGGTTGTCTTCGCGGGCATGCATGCCTAAAATCACGGCGTCCAGTTCGGGTGTGATTTTCTCGGGGTGCCAACCGATGTCCGCAGGCAGAATGCCGTATTTCTCCAAGCGGCCCTTGGCGGGGTCGAAAATTTCATCATCCGATCCGGAAACTTCAAAACCTTTGATTTTCAGAGCAATAGCCAGATTGTGCATGGCACTGCCCCCGATGGCGATAAAGTGTACTTTCATAATCTTCTGCTTTGAAATATATGATTCCAAGTCTGAATTAATATAATTATAGACGTGTCGCTAACGTAAAAGTTAAAAAATTATTGCATCATTTTTGTGTTTTGATACAATCCGTTTTTTTCGTACTTTTGCTGTTTTATTTTAGGTGAGAGTATGATGAAGATTACCTTATTAGGCACAGGGACTTCACAAGGCGTTCCGGTGGTCGGGTGCGGATGCGAGGTGTGCCGTTCGGCGGATGCCCGTGACAACAGGTTGCGAACCGCCGCATTCGTGGAAGTGGACGATGTCCGCCTGCTCATCGATGCGGGTCCGGACCTGAGGCAGCAACTGCTCCGTAACGAAATCACTCGGGTTGATGCGGTGCTCGTCACCCATGAACACAAGGATCACTTGGCTGGTCTGGACGACATACGCCCGATCTATTTTCGGCAGAAGCGGCCCGTGGATATCTATGCCATGCAACGCGTGCTAGGGGTCATCCGAAAGGACTACGATTATGCATTCAAGGAGAACCCATATCCAGGCGCCCCTTCTTTTCAACTTCATGCCGTTCGCCATGATCCTTTTTTTGTAAAAAATATTGAAATTCAGCCTATTCAGGTACGCCATCTGACGTTGCCCATTCTCGGATTTCGTATCGGGAAACTCGCGTACATTACGGACGCGAGTTTTGTGGCTGATTCAGAGTTGCCCCATCTTCAAGACTTGGAAGTACTGGTGGTCAATGCGTTGCATCACGAAAAGCACTATTCTCACTTCAACCTAGAGCAAGCGTTGCATTTTGTTGAACTTGTCCATCCCAAGCGTGCGTTGCTGACGCATTGTTCACATCACATGGGCCTGTATGCCGATGTGGAGAAAACTCTGCCCCCGAATGTGACTTTGGGCTACGATGGCTTGCAGGTCACTATCGATAAATAGAAACAACTTTCCGTTTGCGGATTGTTTTCTTTGTCCGAAGGTTCCAACATTCGAACTGCACAACATATATTCCCGCCGGAGCCGGTTGGCACTTTTCGTCGTCGCCATCCCAACGAAAGTGAACTTCATTTCCGCATAAAATATTGTTGGCCAGAATTTTGACGAGATGTCCATGACTGTTGAAAATGCAGATGCTCACACGGTTTTCCCCTTCTGTGAATTTGCAATGGATTTCAGAAAAGTCATCATATCCGTCGTTGTCCGGTGAAAACACCTCGGGTGCTATTTCAAAATCGTCGTCTCCTGTCATCGATCCGCATTGCGAGTTTTCATAGCCCGGGGTTCCGTATCCGGAGCTCTCGGCTGCGGACCGCCAGTTGTTTTCGTCTTGTGTTGGCCGGTCAACGGACAATCGCTCTAGGGCGACCCCTTTTGTGGTCAGTAGCTTGGAGTAGTGCATCTCTTCGGAGTAAGCGAACTTGTCGATGGACCGTAAACTTTTGTCTGTCAGATGGATGATGCCACTTCCGATGGCAAAGTCTGGCAGGGAATCGCATTCGATCAGTCGGGATTCGTCTTTGCAGAAATATTGCTCACGGGTGACATCTCGCTCTTTGCAGAGTGTAGCATACGACTTCGGCCCCAGTTGCCAACCTTTGGAAACGGCCAAAACGGCTTTTTGCGGGAGCGTGTCTCCACCATATCCGATTTTTACCTCTTTCAAATCAATGAAGTGATCTGAACGATTGAAGATTTCGATGTAATCGGCGTGTTCGTTGTCGCGCGGATTTGTCAGGATCTCATTGATTACTAACTCGTTTTGTGATGGCGTTGATGGGCTTCCGAAAGGTATTTCCTCATAAGACCGATATGCATTCCCGCCGCAGTCGTATAATTCGCCCGCAAGTTGCAAACGATAGCTTGTCCCATGTTGCAATGAGGTTTCAAAACGTATGTCCAGTGCGTCGAATGCTGGAGGCACTTCGGCGACGCGTATAATGTTCAGGTGGGGGGTTGTTTGAAAGAGGTCGTCCTGCTGCAGCACCTCTGGTGATAAGGTTTTGGAAAAATGGACGCGCAATGTGACCGAATCGGGCATGGTTGCGCCCGAGATCATGGGTCTGGAGTGGTCGATGAGTGCGTTTCGGATGGAATTCGGTCGTCCAGGAGTGCCTCCGTGCGGATCCGAGGAAGAGTTCCAGTTCCACTTGCCTGCGCACGGCCAGCCGTCATCGATCATTTCCAGCGACCAACCACCCTCCTGCTTGATGCTTTCGGTGTGCCACGATGACCTGAAGTCAATGAAATGAATCACCTCGCCGTTCTTGTTCATCAGCGTGATTTTCTGGCCGCCATCCGTGATGGCCAGCGAAGACAGCGTGTACACGTTGTCGCAGACAGAGGAGAACGCATCCAGGTTCTTTTGCGCGATGATGACAGCAAAGCCGCAACTGTCGAGTGTGATATCGGGGAGCGTTTTGGAGGTGTTTCCCAAGGTGAGTCGCCAATTTTGCAGCAGGCAAGGGTAGGGCAGGCGGTTGTGCAGTTCGAGATACTCCACCGCAGGGAGCCCGATTTCCGGAGCCGGCTTGGCCATTATTTCGCTGATGACTATGTCATAACGTTTTGGTTCTGAGTTGTTTTGACTCATAGAAACCCTTGTAAGGGACAGGATGCAAAAGGTCAGCAGTAATGCTTTCAAAGTTTTTTTTCTCATAATTTTTTTTGTTTTCGTTTTATGTCTGCAAAAATACTACTTTTGCGGGAAAAATACAAATATTGTTGATAACTTTTTTATAAATAATAAAGAAATTATGAAAATAGCTCTTGTCGGAGCCACCGGTTTGGTTGGTGGCGTAATGCGTAAAGTGTTGGTTGAAAGAGGATTCGCGGATTGCGAATTCATTCCTGCCGCCTCATCGAAATCGGTCGGAAAGAAGTTGATGTTCGGAGATCGCGAAGTGACGGTGGTGTCGGTGGACGATGCCATTGCCAGCAAGCCGGACTTTGCCATCTTTTCTGCGGGCAGTGCTGCCTCGCTCGAATATGCGCCCAAGTTCGCCGCTGTCGGCACCGTGGTCATTGACAATTCCGCCGCTTGGCGCAGCGACCCCAAGATTCCGCTCGTGGTGCCGGAGATCAACGGCGATGTCATCACCCCGGATGACAAGATCATTGCCAACCCGAACTGTTCCACCATTCAGATGGTGATGGCGTTGGCCCCTTTGCACAACAGGTATAAGATCAAGCGTTTGGTTGTGGCCACGTACCAATCCATCACGGGCACGGGCAAGAAGGCGGTCGATCAGTTGATGAGCGAGCGCGCAGGTCAGCCCTGCGACCCCGCCTATCCGTATCCCATCGACATGAACCTTTTTCCGCACGGTGGTTCCTTCACCGAAAACGGTTACACCACCGAGGAGATGAAACTCTTGAATGAGACCCGTAAAATTTTAAGGGACAATGAGATACAGGTCACCTCTACCGTTGTGCGCGTGCCTGTCACGGGTGGTCATTCCGAGGCTGTGAACGTGGAATTCCATCAGGATTACGATTTGGCGGAGGTTTATGCGTTGTTGAATGAGATGCCCGGTGTGAAGGTGTTGGATGCGCCTGCGGAGAATGTCTATCCGATGCCGAAATACGCCGAAGGCCTTGACGATGTTTTCGTGGGCCGTATCCGCCGCGACTTTTCCCAGCCCAACACGCTGAACCTTTGGGTGGTGGCCGACAACCTCCGCAAGGGTGCCGCGACAAATGCGGTGCAGATTATGCAGTATATAATGCATAATGTATAATGTAGAGAAGAATTTAGAATGAAGAATGAAGGCGTGGCGGTGGGCTGCGCCTTTTTTTTTTCAATATGCAATAGGCGGTTCGATTTTTCGTTTACCCGTCGGAACAATAATTTTTGTACTTTTGCAAACTTATATTACCAGGTTATGAAAAGAATATGTTTATTGGTCATTGGTTTGATGTTCGCTGTTGTTTCTTTTGCGCAACAACCTCAAAATAAGGCTATTATAGGTTTTTACAATGTGGAAAACCTCTTTGATACCATTGATGATCCTATCAAGAATGACGAGCAGTTCCTACCTGATGGCGATTATCGTTGGAACACTGTGCGTTACAATGCCAAGTTGCAGAGCCTTTCCAGGGTGATTGCTGAAATTGCCAAGATTGACGGCGGTTTGGTGGTGCTGGGCGTCTCCGAGATTGAGAATGAGCAAGTGTTGCTGGATTTGGCCGCCACGGAGCTTCTGAAACCGTATCATTTGTCGGTCTGCCATCATGAGTCGCCCGACCGCCGCGGTGTGGATGTGGCTTTCTTCTATGATGCGTCACGATTCAAAATATTGAGTACCAGGGCGTTCCCGACGATTGTGCCGAACGAGCCGGATTTCATCACCCGTGACCAATGGTTGATGACAGGAGTGCTTGACGGCGCAGACACGTTGGACATTGTGGTCAACCACTGGCCCTCCAAGTCGGGTGGCGAGAAGCGGAGCCTTCCCGGTCGGCTTGCGGCGGGTGCGCTTGGCCGCCATATAGCGGATTCGGTGCTGCGCTCGCGCCCCAACGCGAAGTTCATCTACATGGGCGACTTGAACGACAACCCGACATCCAAGTGCATTTTGGTGGAGATGGATACGAAAACCAAGCCCGAAAAGCTCACGCAATATGACCTTTACAACCCGATGTGGAAGCTCTTCCGCGACGGTCTTGGTTCGTATGCCTATCGCGATTCATGGGAGATGCTCGACAACATCATCATTTCCGGTGCATTGGTCAATGCCGCCCCGGGCACTTACAGGTTCCGTTCCGCCCATATCTTCAGAAAGGATTTTTTGTTCACGAAGTCGGGCTCCTATATGGATTATCCGTTCCGCACTTTCGCGGGCGGCAACTACCAGGGCGGTTACAGCGATCACCTGCCGGTGTATATTGTGCTGATGCGATGAAGGACGATGATGCGATGAAAAATGATGTGATGAAATAATTCATTGAGCAACCCTGAAAGGGCAAGATTTTAATAACCCCATATAAGCGAAGCGCAGTGTGGGGTGAATGTGAAAGAATAAAACAACAACAATAATAATATGAAACGACTGGTTATTATTCCGACTTATAAGGAGAAAGAGAACATCGAGAACATTATCCGGGCGATATATGACCTGATTGATGTCCATATTTTAATAATAGACGACAATTCGCCGGACGGCACCGCCGACATTGTGAAGTCGCTGATCCCGGAATTCGAGGGGCGGCTCTTCATCGAGGAACGCACCGGAAAGCTCGGGCTCGGCACTGCCTACATCCACGGTTTCAAGTGGGGGCTGGCGCACGGATACGACTATCTTTTCGAGATGGATGCCGATTTCTCACACGACCCGCACGACTTGCAGCGGTTGTACGATGCCTGCGAGACACAGAACGCAGACGTGGCCATCGGTTCCCGTTACTGTCAGGGAGTCAATGTGTTAAATTGGCCGATGGGGCGTCTGCTGATGTCCTATTACGGTTCCGCGTATGTGCGTTGCGTGCTGGGTGTGCCCGCGAAGGACACCACCGCCGGCTTCATCTGTTATCGTGCGGATGTCCTCAACGCCATCGATTTTGACAAAATCAAACATGTCGGCTATGGTTTCCAGATCGAGATGAAGTTCACCGCTTGGAAGTTGGGCTTCAAGATTGTGGAGGTGCCGATCATCTTCAAGGACAGAACATTGGGCGTTTCCAAAATGAGCTCTGGCATCTTCCGTGAAGCCATCTTCGGTGTCATCGGTCTCAAAATCCGCAGCTGGTTCCGGAAGTGGGAACGCGTCGATAACCGCGCCAAATTAATTAAGAATTAATTGTAGGGGCGAATAATTATTCGCCTCTACTTCAATAACCAATAACCCATAACCATTACAAGATGGAGTACTTTGTGGCAAAAACGTTTGCCGGACTGGAGACGGAGCTGTTTAAGGAGCTGCACGCTTTGGGCGCCAAGAATTGCGAGAAACTCAGTCGTGCTGTGGCTTTTGAGGGCGACATGGAAATGCTGTATCGGGCGAATTACTACTGTCGCACCGCCTTGCGCATCTTGTGGCGTCAGAAGCGGTTCACCTTTAAGAATAACCGCCAGTTTTACGATCAGCTTTTCGACTTCCCGGCGGAGCAGTACCTCTCCCCGGACGGCACGTTGGCGGTCCACGCCACGATTGTCGATACCATCTTCAGTACGCCGTTATACGCCTCCGTCCTGGCCAAAGACGCCATCTGCGACCGTTTCCGAGAGAAATACGACCGCCGTCCTTCGGTGGACAAGGAATACCCGGACGTGCAGTTCCATCTGCACATTTACAAAGACGAGGCGCAGTTGTTCATGGATAGTTCGGGCGAGTCGTTGCACAAGCGCGGCTACAAGGTGCGCAACCATCCGGCTCCGCTCAACGAGGTGACGGCCGCGGCCATGGTCAAGATGAGCGGTTGGGACGCTTCTTGTGATTTCATAGACCCGATGTGCGGCGGCGCGACTCTCCTCATCGAGGCGGCCATGCAGGCGTTGAACATCCCCGCCGGTTTCTATCGTCGGGAATACGGCTTTTACCAATGGAAGAATTTCGACCGTGCCCTTTGGAAGAAGGTTCGCGACGAGGCCGACATCAAGGACGACGTGGCCATCAATTTCTACGGTTCCGATATCGACGGCCGTTTTCTGGATGTGGCGCGTGCGAACGTGCAGAAGGCCCGCTTGCAGGATTTTATTGTCTTGGAAAGGCAAGACATGCGATACTCCAATCCGGAAAACGTGCCTTCTGTGGTGATGATGAACCCTCCGTATGGCGAACGGCTCTCCGTGGAGAATGTCGGCACGCTTTACAGGGAGATTGGCGACACGCTCAAGAAACGCTACTCCGGCTGCAAAGCCTATATCATCAGTTCTGACAAGGAAGCCCTGAAAAGGGTGGGGTTGAAGCCGTCGCGGAAGTGGCCCATGCTGAACGGGTCGCTGGAATGTCTGTTCCAGGAATATGAACTTTTCGCCGGGGATCGCAAACAGTTTGTCACCCAAAAGTACCGGCACGAATGAAACGCAACCTTTTGATAGTGTCGGTCTTGCTGGCTTTTTCCGTATGCGGTCTCGCGCAAGGCAAGTACAGTAACGAGTTCCTGTCGTTGGGGTTAGGAGCGCGCGGGCTCGGTATGGCGAACACGATGTGTGCTCTGACCGACGACGTGACCTCGGCCTACTGGAACCCTGCTGGTTTGACGCGTATGGACAAGCGGTATCAGCTTTCCCTGATGCATGCCGAGTACTTCGCGGGCATCGCCAAATATGATTACGGTGGCATCGGTTTCAAGATCGACTCCAACCAGGCGGTGGCCTTCTCCTACATCCGTTTCGGGGTGGACAACATCATGAACACCACGCAACTGATTGACGACCAAGGAAATGTTGACTACGACCGCATCACCTATTTCTCTGCGGCCGACAATGCCTTCCTGTTGAGTTACGCGTATGCTTTTCCGCAGGTTCCAGGCTTGTCGTTGGGTGCGAATGCGAAGATTGTGCACCGCAAGATCGGAAAATTCGCCCGTTCGTGGGGCTTCGGGCTCGACTTCGGGTTGATGTACCAGCGCAAGGGATGGCAGGCCGGGGTGATGCTGCGAGACGGTACTTCCACGTTTAACGCGTGGCGCTATTCCCTCACGGATGATGTCATTTCCGTGTTTGAGGAGACGGGTAACGAGATCCCCGAGAACGATCTGGAGTTGACGGTCCCGGCGCTGCTGTTGGGCGGCGGCAAGACCGTTCATTTCGGGAAAGGGTTCCATGGCACATTTGCCCTGGGGGTTGATTGCACATTCGACAGGAAACGTAACGCACTGATTAAGAGTAATGTCGTGAGCATGGACCCGCATTTCGGGATGGAATTTGACTACAAGAAAATTGTGGCGTTGCGCGCTGGCATTGGCAATTTCCAGCGTGAACCTGACTATGACGGCAACCTGAAAACCACGCTGCAGATCAATCTCGGAATAGGGCTATGTATAAAGAATATCGTGTCGATTGATTACGCTTTCACCGATTTGGGCAATCTTTCCATCGCCCAATACTCTCATATCGTATCGTTAAAAATTGCCATTGACAAATTCAAAAAATAACATCATGCAAGACAATCAGAAAACCATTACCATTCAGAAATTTCCGTTCTCGGATACGCAATTCCGGCAAAGGCTGAAAACCGACAGCACGTTCACATACACTCCGGAGGAAGAGTTGGAAATGTGCCGGATGATCCTTGGGTGCATTGATTTGACCACCCTGGAAGGTTCCGACAATCGCGAAAAAATCGTGAATCTTTGCGAGAAAGCCGTCTCTTTCCGGGACGACGAACGGCGGATTCCGTCCACCGCTTCCGTGTGTGTCTATTCTCCTTTTGTGTCGTTGGCCAAGGCGCGGTTGGAGGGCACCGGCATTCATGTCGCCTCTGTTGCCGGAGGGTTCCCTGCCGGGCAGTTGCCGATCAACTTGAAGGTCGCGGAAGTGGCGTACGCGGTGGCCGAGGGCGCTGACGAGATAGACATGGTCATTTCCCGCGGCGCGTTCCTGGAAGGCAGTTATCAGCAGGTCTATGACGAGATTGTCGCCATCCGGAAGGCTTGTCCGAAACAGAAGCTGAAGGTCATTTTGGAGACCGGGGAATTGCAGACTCCGCAGAATATTTTCCGAGCCTCGCAGTTGGCCATCCATGCCGGGGCGGATTATTTGAAGACCTCGACCGGCAAGATCGCCGTCAATGCGACCCCGGAGGCCTTTTGGGTGATGATGTTCGCCATCAAACAGCATTACCAGAACACAGGCCGGAAAGTGGGCATAAAAGTGGCCGGAGGTGTCTCGGAATTGCAGCAAGCATACACATATTTGCATATTTGGAAGACGAATATGGGCAAGGAATGGTTGAATCCGGACCTCTTCAGAGTGGGCACAAGCCGCCTCGCCAGCAAGGTTTTCGAGAAAATTCAAGAATTTTTTCTATAAGTGTTGGATTATAAAGAAATTATTGTATTTTTGCAGCCCGAAAAAATTAAGTATCAAACTTTAAACAAATTAAGATTATGACTAAAGCAGAAATCGTTAATGAAATTTCCAATCGCACTGGTTATGAGAAAAATAGCGTGCAAGTTATCGTTGAAGCCTTCATGGATTCTGTGAAGAAGACCATGATTGATGGCGAGAACGTTTATTTGAGAAGTTTTGGTAGCTTCATTGTCAAACATAGAGCTGAGAAGACCGCACGTAACATCTCCAAGAACGAGACGATTACAATCAAAGCCCACAATATCCCCGCTTTCAAACCTTGTAAAGATTTCGTGGAAGCCGTTAAAAAGAACACTAAATAATATAAACATCAATAATATATCATTATGCCTAGCGGAAAAAAACGTAAACGTGCGAAAATGAATACGCACAAGCGCAAAAAAAGACTGAGAAAGAACAGACATAAGAGCAGATAGTTTTTTGCGCATCATTTTTGAAAACTAAATGACTTGTACGAGACGGGTCATTTAGTTTTCTTTTCATTTATATATGGAGAATAATCAAACAGAAGTCACAAAAGAAATCATCATCACTTCGCATACGAACGAAGTACAGGTTGCGCTGCTGGAAGACAAAAAGTTGATGGAGATTCATACCGAGAAATCGTCTGCGCAGTTCTCGGTGGGTGATATATACCTGGGAAAGGTCAAGAAGATCATGCCAGGGTTGAATGCCGCCTTTGTGGATGTGGGGAGCGAACGAGAGGCTTTTCTGCACTACCTTGACCTGGGAGTCCATGGCAGGACCGTCAATGCGTTTGTCAGTCAGGCGATTACGACGGGAAAGCGGAGTATCAGCCGTGTGCAGTATCTGGAAGAGATTCCCAAAAACGGCAAAATCAGTGATGTGATCACATCGGGCCAGCAGATCATGGTCCAGGTGGCAAAGGAACCCATATCCACAAAGGGCCCCCGGATCACGACTGAAATCTCTTTTGCCGGACGTTATTTGGTTCTTGTCCCATTCGGGGACAAAGTATCGGTGTCGCAGAAAATCAAGAGCAGCGACGAGCGTAAGCGCCTCCGCACGGCCGTGCAGAGCATCCGTCCGCGCAACTTCGGCATCATTGTGAGAACCGTTGCAGAACACAAGTCCGTTGAGGAACTCTCCGCCGACCTCGACATGCTCCGTTACCGTTGGGACACCACTGTGGAGAACCTTTTCGCATCGAAAGCCCCTGTGCGCCTGGCCCAGGAGGAGAACCGTATCTCATCGCTGTTGCGCGATTTCCTCAACGATTCCTTCCACGCCATTTATGTTGACACGCCGGAGATTTTCACCGAAGTGAAGAATTATCTCCACGTGCACGCCCCGGAGCAGGAGTCGATTGTGAATCTCTACACGGACAAACGCCCTATTTTCGACTATTTCAATGTTGCGAAACAGATCAAGGGTTCTTTCGGGAAGGTCGTCACGGTGAAAAACGGTGTCTATCTGATCATAGAGCATACCGAAGCCATGCATGTCATTGACGTGAACAGTGGCAACCGAGTGAAATCATCGCAGACGCCCGAGCAGAACGCCTTGAACACCAATATGATAGCAGCGCAGGAAATTGCCCGACAGCTGCGTCTCCGGGATATGGGCGGCATCATCACCATCGATTTCGTGGATCTGCACGACCCTGTCAACAAAAACACCCTGAACAAGGCCATGGCGGATTTCATGCGCAACGACAAAGCCAAACATACCATCCTGCCGCTCAACAAGTTCGGGCTGATACAGATAACACGCCAGCGTGTTCGTCAGGCCACCATCATAGAAAACACCGAAGTCTGTCCCACCTGCAAGGGTACTGGCAAAATCAAACCTCCGATCGTCATTGAAGACGAAATCGCCAATGCGTTGGATTTCCTTTTCGAAAAACAGCATGAACGCAAGATCACCGTGGTGGCACATCCGTTCGTGTATGCCTATTTGACAAAAGGATTCCCGTCTATCCGGATGAAGTGGAGTGTCAAATACAAGAAATTTGTGAAAATCGTGTCCAATCAGAGCAGCCGGCTGACGGAACTGCATTATCTGAATGAACATGGTGAGGATATTGTCCTTTGGAATGAACCTGCCCGAGAATAACCTGATGGTCCCATCGGAAATTATGGTCAAAATGGAACGTTTCTGCGCATTTCAGGAACGTTGTGGAAGTGACGTGAGACGGAAACTCACGTCATTTCATCTTTCTGAAAGTCAGAAGAATGCTGTTTTAAATTCTTTGAAAGAGAACGGCTTTTTGGATGAGGCCCGATATGTGGAGTCCTTTGTGCGCGGCAAGGTGAGGTCCTCGTGGGGACGGCAGAAGATTGTGGCGGCCTTGCGGGCGAAAGGCATTCCGGCGGAACTCATCGACCAGGCCTGTGCGGCAATCCCTGTGGATGATTATCAAGGGAAACTGCGCGAAGCCATCGCCAAATGGCGCCGCTCGCACCCCGACGAAGCGGCTAACAGTCCCAAACTGGTGCGGCACTTGCTGTCGAAAGGGTTTAGGGTGGAGGAGGCTTTGGAAGCAGTTAGTAGTTAGTAGTTAGTAGTTGGTCGCGGGCGATCCTAATTCCCCTTCTGTTGTAGAAGGGGTGGCCGTAGGCCGGGGTAATAATATAAAAATATGTTCCTTGAACAGCCCCGGTAGGGGCAAAAGCTCGGTAGAGGTGTGGATGATGAAATGGTGATGAATGGACGATGAATGAACGATAAATGGACGATGAATGGACGATGAATGGATGATGAATGGATGATAAATGGACGATGAATGGACGATGAATGGACGATGAATGGATGATAAAAAACGATGAATGATGATGAATAAGAAAACGATAATGATTATTGTGGCGGTGTTGGCCGTTGCGGCGGCGGCTGTGGGTTTCGCCATGAAAGGAAAATCCGGGGCGCAGGCGGAGTTTGCCCGTGCGGAGAAAACGGCCGCCGTGGTGCCGGATGGCGCGCTCGAAATCCCGGTGTTTACCCGTTCGCGAGAGCATTCGCAACAGATTGAGCACAAGGCTTATACGGTCGATTACAACGAAGAGTGGCGGTTGGCGAACTGGGTGGCCTATTCGTTGACGAGCGAGCAGACCAAAGGCCCGGTGGAGCGTTACAACAAATTCGACGCCGACCCGCAGGTGAAAGGGGCGACGGCGCAGTGGTGGGACTACAAGAACACCTCCTACGACCGCGGTCATCTGGTGCCTGCCGGCGACATGAAATGGGATCAGACCGCCATGCGCGAGTGCTTCTACCTGAGCAATATCGCCCCGCAGAACCATACCTTCAACGAAGGTGACTGGAACTATTTGGAGAACCGTGTGCGTGGCTGGGCCAATTTCTACGGCAAGGTCTATGTGGTATGCGGCCCCATCGTGTCGGAGCATCCTGAAACGATAGGGGAGAACTGCATCGCCGTGCCGGACTCCTTCTACAAGGTTGTGCTCTGCGACATGCGCGGCACGTGGAAAGCCGTCGGATTCGTATGTCCCAACGATCCCACTCACCACAATCTGAACCATTATTGCCGCACCGTCGATTACGTGGAAAACCTCACGGGCATTGACTTTTTCCCGCTTCTCCCCGATGATGTTGAAAACCGCGCCGAGTCGGAGATTGACTGGGAAGCGTGGCGGATCAGAAAATAAGGGATTTCCCCGATATTTAGTGCTCTTGCGGGTTCACGTCTTCCGTTTCGTTTTGTCTTTGCGGGTCGGAGGTTCCGTTTGGCCGGACAATGTATCGCCTTTTCGGTATGGCGGTGGTTGTCGGTAATGCATGTTGTTTCCGATAGTAAGGGTGGCCAAACGGAATGGTGCATTCGCTGTTCGGAGCGGTTTCCTTGTTCGCGGCGCGGGGGAATGTGTCGGGCGAGGGGATAGGACGGTTCGCCGCGAAACGGGTGGAAGGTGTCGGACGGGCGTGCGAGAGGGATTGAAGTGGAAATGTTTTTGGCATGAGGGCGTATGCGATACGCCCGTACATGTGGTGTTCGTAGGGGCGTATCGCATACGCCCCTACGATGATGGATGCCAAAAACATTGCAGCGGAAAGCCCGACGGCGCGGCGTCAAATGGTTATCGGTTATGGGTTATAGGTTGTTGAGGGGGAGTTCGGGACAGTAATGGTAATGGTGGTTGCCGCGCCGGCTCGCCCAAAATAAAAAAATGATGTGTAAGACCTGAAAAATGGTTCTCGTATCGGTTTACGCAATAAAAAAAATCGTATTTTTGCTTTCTTAAAATCACAGAGAAAATGGACAATAAGATCCCCGTATATTGCAAAAACATAGACACAAAGGTTGAAGTCCCTTGTGGCATCACCCTGCAGGAGTTCGTTGAGCTTCTCAAGGTGAAAAACAACACCGAAATCCCGTTTCTCGGGGCGCTGGTCAACAACAAGGAACGCGACATGTCGTTCCGCATCACCAAGCCCGCGCAGATCCAATTCTTTGACTATTACAGCTCTTACGGGCGCAACGGCTACATGCGCTCGCTGTTCTTCCTGCTGTTCCATGCGGTTGACAAGCTGCTGCCTAGAGAGGTGAAGCTGCACATCAAGCACTCCATTTCCGGCGGCCGTTACTGCACGTTGGAGAACTTGGACGGCCCGATCACGGAGCAGTTGGTGAGCAAGTTGTATCTCTTCATGAAAGACACGGTGCAGCGTGATCTGCCGTTCGTGCACGAGGAGATGCTCACCTCCGACGCCATCAAAGCGTTTCAGGAACACGGGTTGGAGGACAAGTACGAGTTCTTCAAGAACCGCAGCCGGATCTACACTTCCGTCTATCATTTGGACGATAGCATCAACTACTATTACGGTTTCTTGGTGCCTTCCACGGGCTGTCTGACGACCTTCGGGCTGGAGAAATACGAGGAGGGACTGTTGCTGAAGCTGCCTTCCAAGAAAAACATCAATGCGATGGCCAAAACCCGCTTGTACCCCAAGCTGTTCTCTGTCTATAAGATGGACAAACAATGGGTGGCCTCCATGGGGGTGCCTTATGTGTCCGACTTGAACAAATACTCGAATGCCAAACAGATGGTCCAAGCCGGTGTTTTGGTGGCCGAGGCCTATCAGGAGAAACATTTGGCGCGGGTGGCCGACATGATCTATCAAAACGGCAATGTGAAGATGGTGCTGATCAGTGGACCGTCGAGTTCCGGGAAGACCACCTCCTGTCGCAGATTGTCGGTGCAGCTGGCCGTGTTAGGCTACCATCCGGTGCAGATTTCCGTCGATGATTTCTTCGTGGAACGTGACGACACCCCGAAGGATGAGAACGGGGAGTTCGATTTCGAGGACCTGCACGCCATCGACCTGCCGCTCTTCAACAACACGCTGAAACGGCTGCTGGCGGGCGAACAGGTGGAAATCCCCACTTTCAACTTCGCGTTGGGCAAGAAGGAGTGGAACGGCAACACGTTGCAGTTGCGCAAGAATTCCATCCTCGTCATCGAGGGCATCCACTGTCTGAATCCCGAACTGACCGCCCAAGTGCCTGACGATGTGAAATTCAAGATCTTCGTTTCTGCACTGACATCCCTGTCGTTGGACCGCCAGAATCCGATTCCGACCTCCGACAACCGACTGATACGCCGAATTGTGCGTGACTTCAACTACCGCGGTTATTCGGCGGTGGATACGATACGTCGTTGGCCGAGTGTGCGTCGCGGCGAGGAGAAGAACATCTTCCCGTTCCAGGAGAACGCCGACGTGATGATCAACACGTCGTTGGTGTTCGAGTTGTCGGTGCTGAAGCCCTTCGCGCTGCCGATCCTGTACGCCGTGCCCGAAACAGCACCGGAGTATGCGGAAGCCCAGCGACTGATCAAGTTGCTGATGTTCTTCAAGACCATTCCCGAATTCTCCCTTCCTGGCACCTCCATCCTTCGCGAGTTCTTGGGCGGCAGTAAATTCACCTACTGATGATTACGCTGATCGGTTCCGGCAATGTGGCCACGTGGATGGCGCAGCGTCTGCAAGGGTCGTCGCGCTTCCCGATCACGCAGGTCTATAGCCGCACGTTGGCGAACGCCCGCGTTTTGGCCGACCTATGCGGTGCGGAAGCCATAGACAATATCAAGGATTTGAGTCCTGATAACCAGGTGTTTATCTTCGCATTGGTGGACAAGGCCTACGACGAGATATTGCCGCAGCTGCCGTTTAAGCTGCCGATCGCCTTTATGACTTCGGGTACGGTCTCCTGTCAGTGCCTGAAGGATTATGCCGACTGTTACGGGGTGATTTACCCCTTGCAGACCTTTTCTAAGTCGCAGGATATGAGTGGCTTGGAAGTGCCTCTCTGTTTAGAATCAGACTTTGTGGGAAATCAAAAGCCCCTAATGTGGGAATTGGCTCAGGAGTTGTCACCGACTTGTTACGAAGTTTCCGAGTCGCAGCGCGCGCAGATGCACGTGGCGGCGGTCTTCGCCTGCAACTTTAGCAACGCGATGTATCAGATTGCGTATAAATTGCTGGAAGAGAAAGGATTGCCGTTTGAGATCCTGTTGCCGTTGTTGCGCCAGACTGTCGAGAAGGTGTCGCAGATGACCCCGGCGGAGGCTCAGACGGGTCCGGCCGCGCGTGGCGACGAGAACGTGATGCGGAAGCAGATGGAGTCGCTGGAGGACGAGCGGCTGAGGGAGATTTACCGGGTGATGTCGGAGGTGATTATGAATGATGAATGTAGAATTAAGAATTAAGAATGATCTGAATCCCCCCTGGCCCCCTTAAAAGGGGGAGTCTAACATTTGCCATAGCAGGCCAATAGCTAATAGCTAATAGCCAAAAGCAGATTTTTTGCATACCACCACGCATTTCCTACCATCCGTTAGTGTACATCCGAACAGATAGCACGCATTTCCGTTTTTGATTTTCAGTGTTTTACGTAATTCTTCCGCTGAGAGCGGGAAGTTGCGCACGGCGATGCTGGCATTGGCAAGGTGCGACAGCTCTTTGGCTGTTTTGCGTGGGTGGAACTCGTGGGCGGCCTCGATGCGGAAGACGCGGCCCGGGAAATCCTCGTGCAGTTCGTTGGCGGTGAACAGGTTGGTGTTCTTCGCCAATTTCGCGATTTGGAACTGTTGCGACATGGCGTTGAAGATGCCGGCTTTCATCACGGCGGCGTTTGGTTCGTAGAGATAGGTGCCCAATTCCGTGGCGATGCGGGGTGGGGTGGTGCGCTCGGTGTCAAGGGTGGTTTCAACGTGGAAGGCCTTGTTTTTGTTGATATCCACGGCAACGACGGTCGGGTCCGTTGTAGAGACGTGCCATGGCGCGTCTCCACGAGTCAACAAAAACACCACCTCTTTGCATTCCCCCTCCACGGCAACCACGTGTACGGCGTACGTCTCCGGTAAATCCCGCAATGTCTGGAAAATGTCGATCATCGGGGACAGCTTGACCATCAATGTGTTACAACGTTCCAGCAGGGCGGATTTCCATTCGGGGAGGTTGGGAACGCAGTCTTCCAATGCAACCACCTTTCGTCCATGGACATCGCGGCGGGACGGGTCGAGGTAGATGGTATTAACGGTTCCGATGGAGGCGAGGTTCTCCTCCATTGTGCCGTTGACGATATTAACATTGTTGATATCCAGCACTTTGCAGTTGTGTTGAAAAAGTTCGCAGAGTTCCTCCTGCGGTTCCACGTAGTATCCCTTGTCGAACTTTCGGGCGAGGGCAACGGTATCGACCCCGAACCCGCCGCTGAAATCCGCAAAAGAGTCTCCTTCCAGTAGGGATGCCTTGTACTCAGCTGTTTGCGAAGACGAGCACTGCTCCATGGAGACCTTCTTGGGGTAGAGGACGCCCTCGGTGGCGTACCACTTGGGCAGCTTTTCTTTGGCCTTCTGTCGCCCGGCGATCTGCTGCAGCGCCACGCTCATATCGACCTGCGGGTCCTTGGAGGGGTGCAGGGCGAGGTGGGACACGTCGTCGTCCGTGTGCGCCGCGATGTACTGCCATGTGGATTCGTTGATGTTCATTCCTCTTCGCTATAATATACCTTGTAGTACTTCCCGCGCTCGTCCTCGCCCTGTTCCACGTGGTCGCGGTTGCCATCGATGATGATCTGTATCTTGCGGTCGAGGCGGATGACGCGCTTGTAGGAGCGTTGCTGGCGGCGGAAGGCGTAGTCGGAGATGTCGAAGCTGTCGTCAATCACCACGTCGTTCTCCTCCTCGAAGCTTCGTTTGTATTGGCGGAAGCTCTCGATGACTTCGGGCCGTTCGATGACCTCGTTGGCGAACTCCTCCATCTCGAAGGTGTCGTTCTCCTTGAAGAACTCTAAGGAGCGGTTCAGCAGGTCGATTTGGTCGGCCTTGGAGACCTCGAACTGTTCAGGCAGTGCCTTGGTGACGAAGTTCTTGGCCATGGCCATCGCGTTCTGCGTGTTCGCGTAGCCGTCCTTGCGCTGACGCACGTGCAGGAAGTCGTCCATCCAGTATTGCGCCTCGATGCCGCGGTTGGTGTTATCGACCACGGCCACCACGTAGCCGTTCTCGCGCTCCTTGTTGAAGATGAGGCAGCCCTTGTCGAGTTTCTTGATGTTGATGCCCTGCTCGCTTTCGAGGTTGAAGTTGCCGCCCTCGTGCAGCACCCGCAGGAACGTGTCCTTGTTCTCCGACTTGAACAGTCCGACGGCATCCACGGTGTCGCCGTCCACGAGGCAGTCGCGGAAATAGACCGTGTAGAACTCCCCGCCCTTGATTTTCGGGTGGGAGCTCTGCTCGTAGAGGTGTTTGGCGAGGTTCACCGACTGCTCGTGGAGTGTTTCGGGGTCGTCGAAGATCCTTGACGCCGCGCCATAGACCACGTTGAACTCGATGCCGCTGTCGTGGTAGAGTTCGAAGAGTTCTTCGGAGGAGAAGGGGGAGAGGAAATAGTCGGTGAGCAGCTCGCGCACGCTGTCGGAGAGCTGAAGGCCTTCCTGCGCCAGAACGACCCCTTCCGCCGCTCCGGAATTCCCAACAAGGTGGAGGGATATGTTAGATATGGTGCTCATAAGAAGGTTATTAATGGCAGTGTGTCTGTTTTGTCGTTGGAGGGGGGATTACATATCTATCAATAGTAATCTGGAGAAACTTCGTAATAATAACGATGTACTTGTCCAAATATCATTATCGGAGATAAAAATAATAAGACTATCAATGGTTTTTTCATATACATTTTTTTTATTTCTCAACGATTGCTTGGGCTGGGATGCCAATTGCGACAAAAACCACTGCTGTCAGTACTTTTATGCAGCCGCCCATCCGTTCCTGGCCCGATGCCTGCAACGTGGCAAAAGTACAAAAATATTCGCATTCCTTTGTCGGATACGGACGGAAAATCGTACTGACAATCCTTGTCAGTGGGGTGGTGCGATATTCCCTGTCAACCGACACTCCATTTTTTTGACTATTCCCCTTGACAACCGCCCCGTTTTGTTGTATCTTCGCAGCCTGATTTATTTATTAAACCTTAAACAAAATTTTAACAGTTATGGAAATAAGAAGATTCGGCTATTATTGGTTAGACACTTGGGTGTTAGCGAATGTGATTCAGCTGGCCACGCAGGATTTCTGTGTGCGCTATCTCAACCGCAAAAACGATCCGTGCGGCCGTCAGTACGACCAGATGACGCAGGCGGCGCGGTCGGTGCCCGCCAACATCGCGGAGGGAAGCTCCCGCCGCTCCACCTCCAAGGAGACGGAGATGCGGCTCACCGATGTGGCGCGCGCCAGCCTCGCCGAGCTCGCCAACGATTACCTGAATTGGCTACTGCACGGGGAGAATGTGCCGTGGTCGGTATATTCGGAGGAACATCGGGCTGTCACGGCTGTCCAACTCGACCCGCCCGCCTATAAGGACGATGTGCAGCATCTGAGCAGCATCCACATCCTGCGGCAGAAAAGGAAATTCGACGGGTGGCTTCGCTCCGGAGACTCCACCGTGGAGGCCAACTGCCTGCTGGTCCTTTGCAACCGCCTGATCATGATGCTGGGCAAGCAGTTGAGCAACCAGCTGGACACTTTCAAAGAGGAAGGTGGCTTTTCAGAGGCCCTCACCGCCGACCGGCTTGCCTACCGCGCGGCGCAAAGCGCCCAAGCGGACGCACCGAAATGCCCGAAATGCGGAAAGCCCATGATCAAGCGAGTTGCCAAGAGGGGATTAAACGCAGGAAACGAATTCTGGAGCTGCAGCAGTTATCCGGAGTGCAAAGGAACGAGGAGTTTGAAAGGGTAGTGTTGGTGTTGTCGAAATATCAAAATTTCGATTTTTCGAAATAATTGATATTTCGCAGCAAGATTAAGCTTCCTTCTCCACCGCCTCCCGCATCTTCCCCAGCCAATGGTACGCCGCCCGGAACGTCGGGATGTTGTGGATGCTGCAGACCAGCTTGTGGTTGGCCTCCTTGAGCTGCACGACGGGGTGGTTCGCCTGCATGAACAAAAGGAATTTGCCGAATTCGTCGGACTGGAAGTATGGGGAGTGCGAGTTGCCGGTGAAGTAACCGTGGAAGACCTTTTTCTTGAGGACGATCTTTTCGAAGTGGAGGTCGGCGGCGAGCATCCGCAACGGGATGGTCTGCATCAGCTCCTCGGTCTCGCGCGGCATCGGACCGAAAATATCGGTGATCTTCTTGCGGAAATCCTCCAACTTCTGCGGATCCCGGATGGATTCCAGCTCCTTGTAGAGGTTCATGCGCTCGGTGACGTTGGAGATGTACGTGGAGGGGAACAGCGCCTCGATGTCGGTCTCCAACGAGCACTCCCGGCGCAACAATGCGCTGTTGTCCGCCATTTGGAGGTCGCCCAAAACTTCGTCGCCGCTGTCCTTCATCTCCTGGATAGCCTCGTTCAGGATCTTCTGGTACATGTCGTAGCCCATCTCGTTGATGAAGCCGCTTTGGTCGGCACCGAGGATGTCGCCGGCACCACGGATGTCTAAGTCGCGGAGGGCAATGTGGATGCCGCTGCCGATGTCAGAGAACTGCTCAATGGCCTGTAACCGCTTGCGTGCCTGATCGTTGAGGGTGTCCCACGGCTTGATGAAGAGGTAGCAGTAGGCCTTTTGGTTGTTGCGGCCCACGCGCCCGCGCAGCTGGTGCAGCACGTTGAGCGCGAAGTTCTGCGCATCGTTGATGATCATGGTGTTGGCGTTCACGATGTCCAAGCCGGACTCCACAATGGTGGTGGAAACCAGCACGTCGTACTCACCGTTGATGAACTGCGTCATGATCTTTTCGAGCTGGTCGCCCTCCATCTGACCGTGCCCGATGGCTACTCTCGCCTTCGGAACCAATCGTTGGATTAATCCCGCTAATTCTTTGATATTCTGAATTTTGTTGTGGATAACAAACACTTGTCCGCCACGGTTCAGCTCGTACTGGATGGCATCGCGCATGATTTCTTCGTCGAAGACGTGCACCTGCGTGTCGATGGGCTGACGGTTGGGCGGGGGCGTGGTGATGACGGAGATGTCGCGGGCTCCGATGAGCGAGAACTGCAACGTGCGCGGAATCGGTGTGGCCGACATCGTGAGCGTGTCGATGGTGGTCCTCATCTCGCGGATCTTCTCCTTCGCGGCCACCCCGAACTTCTGCTCCTCATCGATGATGAGCAATCCCAAATCCTTGAAAATCACATCTTTGCTTAGGATGCGGTGCGTACCGATGAGGATATCGACTTTGCCCTCCTTCACCCGCTTCAGCGTCTCTTTAATCTCTTTGCTGCTCTTGAACCGGTTGATATACGCGATGTTACACGGCATGTTGGCCAAACGCTCGCTGAAGGTGTAGTAGTGCTGCATGGAGAGCACAGTGGTGGGCACCAGAACGGCCACCTGCTTGCTGTCGCACACGGCCTTGAACGCCGCACGTATGGCGATTTCGGTCTTGCCGAAGCCCACGTCGCCGCAGATGAGGCGGTCCATCGGGTGGTCGCTTTCCATGTCGGCCTTTACCTCGGCCAACGTCTTGATTTGGTCGGGGGTGTCCTCGTAGATAAACGACGATTCCAGCGTGCTTTGCAGGAAGTTGTCGGGCGAGAAGGCGAACCCTTTCTTGGCCTTGCGCTCGGAGTAGAGCTTGATTAGGTCGATGGCTAACTCCTTGACCCGCTTCTTGGTACGCTCTTTCAGCTTCTCCCAGCTGCCGGAGCTGAGTCGGTGGATGGTCGGCGGCGTGCCCTCCTTGCCGACGTATTTGCTGATTTTGTGCAGCGCGTGGATGCTCAGGTAGAGCGTGTCGCCGTCTTTGTAGCTGATTTTGATGACCTCCTGCGTGCTGTCGCCCATTTGCATCTTCTGTAACCCCTCATACACACCGATGCCGTGGTCGATGTGGGTGACGTAGTCGCCGGGCTGCAAATCGTATATCTCTCTGAGTGTCAGGGCTTCGCTCTTCTTGTAACGGTCGCGCAAAACCATCCGCTGGAACTTGTTCCAGAACTGGTGGTCGGTGTAGAGCGCGATTTTGTGGTCCACGTCGGTGAATCCCTCGTGCAGCACTTCGCGCAACGGCGTGTAGAGCTGCTCGATCTTGTATGCGGCGTCGTTTTGACGGTTGTACTTGCCGAGGATGTCGAGCATCACCTTGTAGAGGCGGTCGAGCTGCGACTGCGTCTCCGACAGGAAGTAGTTCTGGATGCCATGTTCCAGATTCCCGATCCATTCCAGTAGCAGATAGTCGAAACTCTTGTCGAAATCGTGCTGCGGCTGCATGTTGAAGTCCAACGAAAGGGTGGGGGCGTCGATCTCTGCGGTGTTGACATACACCCGCTGGAAATTCGCCACCTCTTTCAAGAAGGTTTTCTTGTTGATGATGGGAATCTCGTTAGTGGTAAAATATTCATTATCAACAATATCTTGATAAGCGGTATGGATGGTGGAGGCGATGTTGGCGGCGTGCATCTGCCAAATCACGCTGTTTTCGGGCAGAACGGAGAAAAACGGCACGCGCTCGCCGTCGCCAGACTCTTTCTGTGAAATCGGGGTCATGATGTAGATCTGATCCACCTCTCGCACAGAGAGTTGCGTCTCAGGGTTGAAAAAGCGGATGGATTCGATGCGGTCGTCCTCGAATTCGATACGGATGGGGTATTCTTCGGAGTAGGAGAAGATGTCGAAGATGTTACCGCGCCATGCGAACTGCCCCGGCTCATAGACGAAATCCTCGGGCAGGTACTCCAATTCGTAGAGTTTGTTGAGGAAATCGTCGGTGAGGATTTCCTCGCCATGCTTCACGGAGAAGGATTTCCGGTCGATATAGTCCTGGGTGACAACGGTTTCCGCCACGCCTTCGGGGTAGGAGACGAGGATAAGCGGTTGCGCGCCGGGTATCGACAGCTTATGGAGGATTTCAGCGCGGAGTTTCACGTTCGAGGAGTCGGTCTCGCCCCAGCGGCTGTTGCGTTTGTAGGACGACGGCAGGTAGAGCACTCGCTTGTTCTGCAGCGTGTTACTGCGGTCATGGAGCAGCACCTCCATGTCGCTGTAGAAAAAAGCGGCCTCCTCGCTGTCGCGGAACACAAACAGTTGCGTTGTGGTGATTTTCTCCATGGCTTGTGCCGCGATGAAGGCAAGTGCGGAGCCTTTTACGCCATTTATGGCAATAACCGAACCGGAGGCTTTGGTGTTCAATGACTTCGCAAGCGCCTCGGATTCAGATTGATAATATTTATTTTTAAGATTGTTTAGAGTCATAACCAAAAAGTTGGCAAAAGTACGAAAAATTGGCTTTTGGCTGTTAGCTTTTGGCTGTTAGCTTTTGGTCGGCCATGGTATTCGTCAGTGGTAGGGCTGCCGCATTGCGACAACCGTACAACCGTTAACCTCCTAACCTCCTAACCATTTAACCCCAAAAAAATGTATCTTTGCGCCCAAAAATCACCGATTATGAGCCGAGGATTTGTCAAAGAGGGCGACCAGGAAGAGGTCCCGATGCTGACCCCGAGGGCGTTTTTGCCTCCCGGAGTGGAGAATTTCGTCACCACCGCCGGACTGGAGGCGTTGAAGCAGGAACGCGAGGAGATTCTCCAGGAGCGCAAGCAGTACGAAGGGGTCGATAACAACGACGCCCGCGTGAACAACAACTACCTGACGGGCAAACTCCGTCTGCTGGAGGAGCGTATCCACTCCGCCCGCGTGCTCGACTATGACCCGCAACGGCAGAACGACGTGGCGTTTGGGGCAACCATCAAATTCAAGAATCTGAAAAACAACCAGATCATGAAATACCAAATCGTCGGGGTGGATGAGGCCAACATCATGCAGGGCAAAATCTCGTTCATCTCCCCGCTCAGCAAGGTGCTGATGAACAAGAAGGTGGGGGAGACCGTCACGTTCAAGACCCCGGCCGGTGAGGTGGGGATGGAAATTTTGGAAATATTTTGAATTCCAGCGAATTGAAATGTCTTCGCGCTGTTGTCTTCTACATAATCATAGAGAAATATAATGCGATGGTCTTGTCTTGGTCCACCGCATTTTCCGTTATAAGCGCTAAACTTCAACAATAAATAAATATCCATTTCGGTATAATTTTTGCCTTTTTGCATACGTTTTGATATTATTCAGTAAATATCATTGAATGAACAGGATAGGAATTTTCATAAGGGACAAAAGACGGCGCATTCCGATAATAATGGCCGGATGTCTTTTCCTGTTCTGTATGTTTGTGGGAACGGCGAATGCCCAATCGCTTGTGGGAAAGGTGTTTACGGTTGATGAGCGCGGTGATACGGTTCCGGTGTATATGGCCCGTCTGCAGTGGCTGCACACGACGGTGGGCACACATTCGAAACGTGACGGCTCTTATCAGTTGCCATTTGCCGGCACCGACACGCTGGTTGTCAGCTATTCGTTCTACAAGCCGGACACGTTGATCATCGCTCGCGGTACAGAGGAGCGTGTCGTCGTCATCAACACGGCGCAGGCGTTGCAGGAAGTAGTGGTCTCCAAAAAACGTCAACGTTATGTCCGCAAAGGGAATCCGGCCATTGATCTTGTGAAACAAGTGATTGAACATAAAGAGGGCAATCGTATTGAGGCATCGGATGGCTTCAAGGTGAGTGTTTACAAGAAATTGGTGTTGGCATTCGGGCGTTTTGACTTTGACCTCCACAAGAACCGTCTCCGCGAGCAATTCTCTTTTTTGGAGAAATATATCGACACTATCCCCGACGATTCAGTCCCCGTGTTGACGATCTCCTTGCGCGAGAACCTTGCCGATCGCTATTATCAGCGGTCGCCGCACAGGGATGTGACATTTGTGAGGGCCAAGCGGATGCAAGGAGCGGACGAGGTGCTCGACAAAGAAGGACTCGGTACCGATTTGGATGCCATTTTTTCGGAAGTCAACATTTTTGACAACGATATAGAGCTGATGGCCAACCGGTTTGTGAGCCCGCTTTCTTCCACATTGGCGACATCGTATTACCACTATTATATCACGGACACCGTGTTGATAGACAGTATCTCTTGTCTAGAACTGACATTCACGCCGGTGAATAGTCGCACCTTCGGATTCTCCGGGCGTATGTATATTGTGAATGACAGCTCTTACGCCGTGAAGAAATACACGCTTAGCGTACCATATAACATTAATTTGAACTTTGTAAGACAACTTATTGTGGATCAGGAGTTTGAAAGGAATGACAGCGGGCTATGGGCACCGGTGAAATCGAGCACGTTCGCGAAGTTTTCCATTTTCAAGAAAGCGCGACAGTTGTATGCCCGGCAGACCACTTTGTGGTATCAATATGAGCCCGGGACTGAGTTGCCGGATTCAGTGAACGCCACCCTTCCTGTGGAGGTGATTGTTTCCCCTGATGTTTCGAAATACAAAAGCGGTCGCTGGAAGAGGATGCGGCCGATTCCATTGACGGCCAAGGAGTCCTTCATCGACAGTTTGGCGACGGAACTTCGCCGTCTGCCCGTGTTCAAGGTGATGGAGAAAGTTGCGGAGATTGCCAGCTCGGGGTATATATCCACGGCCAAAGAGCGGAAGAACAGTCGTTTCGACATTGGCCCGATTTACGACATGGTCAGTTACAATCCGGTGGAGGGAGTCCGGTTGCGCGTTGGGGGCATGACCACAGCCAACACGCACGACCGCTGGTTTGTGAACGGCTACCTTGCCTTCGGATGCAAGGATTTGCAGTTGAAGTACAATATCTCGCTGATTCACAGTTTTGTAAGCAAGAAACACCACGTGAACGAATCGCCGAGGCATGCCATCACGTTCACTTCCAGTTATGATATGGAGATGCCGGGGCAAAGCTATTCTTACGTGGATCGAGACAACATCTTGATGTCGTACAATGCAGGCACCGCCGAGCTGAATGCGCAGTATGTCCGTCGCACGCGGCTCCGCTACCAGCAGGAATGGCAGAACCGTTTCAGCGTGGACACGTGGTTGCAATACGAGAACAACGAAGCGACAGGGGCGTTGGCCTATTGGCGAATCAACCGTGATGGTTCTTATTCGCCGGTGAAGGATTTCAACGCGATGGAGTGGTGCCTGAAGCTCCGCTGGGCACCCGGGGAACTTGCCAACAACCGGCAAGCGGGTGAGAAATCCCTCCTCAATGCAGCCAAAAATGCGCCAGTGTTCAGCCTCACACACATTGCGGGCATTATGGACCGCCGTTTCTGGTACAATCGAACGGATCTTTCCATCGAGAAAAGGTTCTGGTTGTCGTCATTCGGCCATATTGATGTCACTTTACAAGGGGGGATTGTTTGGGATGCGGTGCCTTTTCCCGAACTTTATGTCCCGCCGGCCAACCAGTCGCTATTCCTTACGCCAAACTCTTTCAACTTGATGAAGCCTATGGAATTCATCATGGATCGCTATGTGGCCTTATATGCCACGTATTATCTGAAAGGATGGATTTTCAACCGAATACCGCTATGGAACCGTCTTAAGTTTCGCGAAGTGCTCTCGTTCAGTGGTGTTTACGGTGGTCTTTCGCAGAAAAACATCCCCAGTTCCAATACTCCAGGGCTCTATGTGCTTCCCGACGGTTGCGGCATGATGGGCAAGTTGCCGTATATGGAGTTTACCGCTGGCATCGAAAACATCTTCGGCTTTCTCCGCATCGACTATGTTCGCCGTCTTACATACGCAAAAGATTTGAAAGGATGGGGAAAGAATGGCATACGATTCTCGTTCAGGGTATCGTTTTAGGTGCGGCTCGTTTTTTGGCAGGACATTAGTCTTGCAAAACATAATTTGCTATGGTCGTTTCGCTAAAATTTGACCTTCACGCCGAAATGGATCTTCCCGGTTTTGAAAGAAATCTTGTTGCCGCGCTGTTTCGGCAGGGCGTAATCGAAGTAGAAAGTGCCGCTGCGCACCCCGATGTTGACACCTGCGCCGAAGCCGAACGGTGTGTCAATCAGGTAACTGTTGTAACCCTGTCGCTCGTATGTCCCTCCGTCGAAGAAGATGTGCACATCGTTGTTACGGCCGAAGAGATAGCGCATTTCCGCCGAATAGAGCAGGTAGGTGCTGGCGAGCAATTCGTTTTCCCGGAATCCGCGGATCTGCCCGACACCGCCGATTTTGAACATTTCGTTCAAATAGTGCGGTCCGCCCAACAGACTGCCCGTTTTTGCGGTCAGAATGAGGCTAAATCGATGTTTGAAAAGCGGAATGACTCCCATTGCCTCGCCGCTGACCCTGTATGTGGTCTTGACGAGATTCGCCTGTGCGGCATCGACGTTTGCCATGCCTGGCAATAGCGTCCTGCGTCCTGCGGAAACATCTGCCCCGATTGCGTAGCCGAGCTTGGCAGGGAGATTCGGTTCCAGATTGGAGAACCTGAACGATAGCCCGTAGAGTATGTTACGGTAGTTCACGTAGGCGGTGTCGAGAACTGTCTGGGAACTGTTTTTGTCCAACAGTTGCGATTGCGTGACTTCGAGGTAAGGACGGATATAGCTGTCGTGCCGGAAATGGTATGGGATGCCGAGAAAGTAGTTCAGCGTCAGGAAGGTGGTGTCCTGCTTGTCGAGGCGGAAATGCCCGTCGAGGCCGAAGCGCGTGCGGAAGAGGTAAGGGAACTGTGCATCGAGGTTCAGATACTGGGAATAACGCTCGCTGCTGCGCCAGTTCAGGGAAATCTGTTCCCCGATGTGGAAGATGTTCTGTAGCTCTAACGACAACTCGCCGGAAACGGCCAGCTTGCCCGTCAACTCGCTCACGGGCTGGAAACCGATGTAGCCGTCGAAGCGGTTGACCGGTCGCTTGTCCAAATAAATGTACAACAGTGTTTTTTCCTCCTCAAAGGAGATGCCGGGTTGTTGCACGACAGTTGCGAAAGGGAGGGCGGCGAGCTTCTCGGCCACCTCCCGGACGGTCTTTTCAGAATAGGGCGCCTTGCGCCGCAGTCCCAAATAGGGCCACAAATAACTCTGGCTCAGCTTGATGTTGCCTTTCAGCACAATGGAATCGACTTTCGTGTATCGGTTTCGCTCGATATGGAGCACATATTGGGGGAGAGTGTCGTTTCCCCATTCGGTGGTAAGGTTTACCGAAGCGAACGGATATCCGTGGTTCTCAAGATATTGCAGGATCTTTTCGGCGGCCTGCGGGTAGTTCTCCAATGTTAGCACCTGACTCTTCCGCCCGATGACCTTCGCCTCCCGTAACAACTCCGCGTCACTTTCGCTGAAAACAATATACGATGCTTGGCCGAATGCGAAAAATGCGTTCAACAACAAAAAAGTGGCGATGATGATACTTCTTTTCTTCATTCCATTCATCGTTTCATCGTGATTTGTCTTGCCCTTCTCGAAATTTGTTTCCTTCTTGGTCATTTGTCCCAGGGTTGCGGCTTTGACTTTCCCAGGACTGACATAGCCTTGCCCTTATAGGACTACTTAAGGGAGAGTTTTAAAAATTTTGCATTCTACATTCTGCATTCTTAATTCTTAATTGTAGCAAGTGCTTCACCGACCACGAAACAACTGCCGGTGATGAATATCACATCTTCATCCGTAGAGGACGCTTTCGCTGCCTTAATGGCTTCTTCCACAGAAGGGTAGGTGTTGCAGACAAGACCTTGTTCCCGCATCTTTCCGGCGAGCTTTTCCTGATCCATCGCCCGTTCGATCTGGGCGCGGCAGACGTAATAGTCAGGTTCTTTCGGCAGCATCGGCGCGATGTGGTCGATGTCCTTGTCCTGCACCATCCCGAAAACCACGTGGGCTTTGCCGGTGACTTTTTCGGATTCCTGGCGGATGCTCTGCACCGTGTATGTGAGTCCGGCGAGGTTGTGGCCGACGTCGCAGATGATGCGCGGTCGTTCGCCCAACTGTTGCCAGCGTCCTATAATACCGGTGTTGCGCACCACGTTCTCGATGGCCGGAACGATTTTGTCAGTCTGGATATTCAGCACGAATTCCAACACCTTGGCGGCTTGCACAAAGGTGGCGATGTTTTTGCGCTGGTATTCTCCGTCCAACGGATTTTTTATGCCGGTGTACAAAATGTTATGGCTATTGTCCTCTATGTCAATGTTTTCCAACTTTCCTACAGCGGTATAGTTGGCATCGGCGAGGAAGAGCGGCGCATCGTGTTTCAGGGCCACATCTTCGAAAACGGGGAAGCTCTCGGGATGGAATTCCCCGATGACCACGGGCACCTTGTCCTTGATGATGCCGGCCTTCTCGAAAGCGATTTTCGCGATGGTGTCGCCCAACAACTGTGTGTGTTCCAGTGAGATGTTGGTGATGACGGAGAGTATGGGCGAGATGACGTTGGTGGAATCCAACCGGCCGCCGAGCCCCACCTCGATGACGGCGAAATCAACTTTCTGCTTGGCGAAATAGTGGAACGCCAACGCGGTGGTGATCTCGAAAAACGAGGGCTCCAGATGGGCGAACTTTTCCTGATATTCGTCGAAAAAAGCCAGCACATCCTCCACGGGGATCATCGCCCCGTTAATGCGGATGCGCTCGCGGAAATCGACGAGATGCGGCGAGGTGAAGAGTCCGGTCTTATAGCCAAGTTCCTGGAAATAAGAGGAAAGGAACGACGACACAGATCCTTTTCCGTTGGTGCCGGCCACGTGCACGCAGCGCAGGTTCCGCTGCGGGTTGCCGATGATTTCCAACAGTTCCACGATGTTTTCAAGCCCCTCTTTGTATGCCGCGCTCCCGACCTTGTGGTACATCGGGTAGGCGGTGAAGATGCGTTCAAGTATTTCGTGATAGGTTTCCATATTGTTATTTTCAAGATTCAAAGTTCAAAAGTGGATTTAGGGGTGCAAAGATAGTTTTTTTTTGGATTATGAGATTGTAGTATAGAAAGAATGAGGACCATGTATAAGCATAGCCCTCATCAGTATAGAACAATTCTTAAATTCTTAAAATTCTTAAATTCGTAAAATTCGCCGTTAGCTGAAAACAATAATCCGCAATTCCTCCTTGCCGGGCTTGTATATGGCCTGTTTTGCGCGGGCCACGCACTGTTGCTGGATGTTGCGGTTCGTGATGGTGGTCTTGTGCTTGTTGTTGTTGATGACGCGCGCGTCGATGACGTGGCCGTCGGCGGCGATGTGCACTTCCACGCAGACCTGTCCTTCCTCGTTGACGGTGGCGTCGATGTTGTTGATCATGCCGCGGTGGCCGGTGCCGTAGCCGATGCCGCCGCCGCTGCCCGCGCCTTCGCCGGGACCGAGGCCGGAGCCTGTGCCGCTGCCGATACCGGAGCCGGAACCGCCGCCGCTACCGCTTCCGCCGCGACCGTGGTACATGGACGACTGGTCGGGTTTCGGCGTGGTGGGAACGGTCTGGGTGTTGTTGGTCGAGGTCCGGTTCGAGTGGGTCACTGCCGGAGCGTCCTGGGCGTTCTGGGTGGCGTAGTTCTGCCCGGTCGTGGGCTTCGGGTTAGAGGCTGTCTGAGGGGTACCGCCACCACCGCCGCCGCCCATGGGTTCAATATCGACATAGACCATCTGTTTTGGCGGAGGCGGGGGAATTTGCGTCTTCAGACTGCAAGCCAGAAGCAAAATCAACAGCAATGTCATGGTGCCGATTGTCGAGCACCATGCAATCACGTTGTCTTTCCTATTCTCGTTAGTTTTGATCATTTGGCTTCTGTGGCAAGTACCATTTTATATCTCTCTTCCTCGGGGAAGTTCTCGTTCAATTCGTTGAGTACATCCATCAGCGCGACCACGTTCTCGATCGGGACGCTCTTGTCGGCGCGGAGGATGATGTTTTTCTGGGCGGAGGCGTCCTGTTCCACGGCACCCATAAGCGCGGGGAGCAGATCCTCGTAAGGGGTGGGTTGCGCAGAAGAACCTTCGGGGTTCACATAATAGTTGAGATCAGCGTCGATATAGACTTCCAACTGTCTGTTCGACAACTGTTTCTCCGCAGTGCTCTTCGGCAGGACGAGGTTGATGGCGTTAGGCGAAATCATCGTCGAGGTGAGCATGAAGAAGATCAGCAGCAGGAACACCAAGTCGGACATGGAGGTCGCGCTGAACGTCGGGTCAATGCGGTTTTGCATCTTGATAGCCATGGCAGCGAGGTCTTATGCGTTCTCGTGAAGCAGATCCATGAATTCGGTGGTGCGCACCTCCAGCATATAGACAACATTGGAGATTCTGGATATCAGCAAGTTGTGGAATACCAGGGCGATGATGCCGACGACCAGACCGCCCACCGTGGTGATCATGGCGGTGTAGATGCCGGAGGACAGGGTGCCGATGTTGAAGTTGTTGGGGTCAGCGGCCATGTTGTGGAACGCGCCCACCATGCCGACCACAGTGCCGAGGAAACCCATCATCGGGGCGACGGCGGCGATGGTGGCCAAGGCGGAGACGCCTTTTTCCAGCCGGGAGACTTCCAGGTTGCCTTCATTCTCGATGGCCGTGCGGATGTCGTCCAAAGGACGGCCGAGACGCGACAGACCCTTGTCAATCATGCGGGCGGTGGGGTTGTTGTTGCTGCGGCACAGGGCCACCGCGGAGTCCAGCTTCCCGTCGTGGATGAAGTCGCGGATGTTGTTCATGAAGTTGCCTTCCTCCTGCGAGGCGCGGTTCACCACCAGAAGCTTTTTCACGAAGAAGTAGATGGCGAAGGCCAGCATCAGGATCAGCGGGATGATGATCCACAAACTGTTGATTGCGAACACCAATTTAAAATAAGAAGTCTCTTCAATATGCGGCTCCACGGCGTTCGTCACAGCCATGGAATCGTTAATTGCCGCCAATAAAACTGTCAGTAATTTCATACTCATAAATTTTATGCAAAAATACGCCCTTATTGGCTAAAAATTTCTTTTTCCCGAGATTTTTTCCAACATTGTGATGTTTATATAAAACCAACATTACGGTGTTTATATAAAACCATAGCAAATAACGGGCGTTTCCTTTAAATATTGTATTTTTGTTCGTTGAAATTTAGTGATTGGTGAATTGTGATTAGTGATAATGCCAATGGCCAATACTAAAACTCAAAATCAAATAGTTTAAGTCTAAGTCAAAATACAAAGAAGTGGCAAAGAAATCGAATACATCGAACATGAAGAAGTTCGCCGACTCGCAAAACGGTGGTGCGTCCAAGAAACCTTCGCGGAAATCGGCGGCCGGCAAGAAGACCAGAGGTTCCTCTTTCTCTCTCTTGGAGTTCCTTTCAGGAAGGAAAATGATTGTCTTTTACGGGGTTGTGCTGCTTTTGTTCTCCGTGCTGCTCTTTCTCTCTATCTTTTCGTTCTACTTCAATGCGCACGAGAACGTTTCCTTCGTCGTGGGCGACCGCTCGCAGGAGGTGCCCAATCTCGCCAAAGGGGTAGGGGCTTTTCTTTCATACTTCTTCATCCAGTTTTTCTTCGGCGTTTCGTCCGTCGGGTTCCCGTTTCTCATCTTGTTGTATGGCATACGGTTGATCACAGGCAAGTCGCTGCTTCCGTTGGGCCGCACCACTTTCGCTGTCATCATGACGATGGCGTGGCTCTCCATCACCTTCGGCCTGATCGGCTATAACACGGATAATTCCTTTCTGGCGGGTAATTTCGGGAATTTTGTCTGCCAGTATTTGATTGATAAAGTCGGCCTTCTCTTCACCGTTCTGCTTGATCTTGCCGTTCTGGTGCTGATTTTGGTGTTTTGTTATGATTTCTCGTTTGCCGGCCTCTTCGGGAGACTTCAACAATGGGCTGTTGATATCCGAGAGCGAAAGGCAGAGAAAAGACGTGATGAGGCGTACCAGTCGATCCCCGTTTCCCGTACGCAGCACGAGGACCAGCCGGATCTATACATTACCGACCACGGTGCCCTCAGCAAGGAATACGCCACAAAAACCTATGATTTTGTGGATAACAAGGAACCGGAAGACGACCTGGGCAATGAGGATGTGATGACGGCTAACGACCTCTTCGTCGAGGACACTCCGGAGGTTGACACGCCGGACATCCCCTTCGATTTCGTCAACACGAATGACAAAACCGTTGACACTGTGGATGATGTTGACGAGGCGGAAGTCGCCGCTGACGAGGCGGAACAACCGCATGAACTTACGCCCGAGGAGGTCCACAATTTGGAACCCTACGACCCGCGCAAAGAACTCTCCCACTTCGAGTTCCCGCCGGTCGATTTGCTCAAGGATTATCCCTACACCGCCTCCACCGAGGAACTGATCAAGAAGGAGTTGATGGAGAACAAGGTGAGCATCGAGAAAACGTTGCTCAGCTTCGGCATCGCCATCAAGAGCATCTCCGCCGTGGTCGGCCCGACGGTGACGTTGTACGAGATTGTGCCGAAAGAGGGTGTCCGCATCAGCAAGATCAAGAATTTGGAGGACGATATCGCGCTAAGCCTCTCCGCCCTCGGTATCCGTATCATCGCGCCGATTCCGGGTCGCGGCACCATCGGTATTGAGGTTCCCAACAAGAACCCCAACATCGTCTCCATGCGTGAGATCATCAATTCCGAGAAATTCAAGAAAAACAACTACGCGTTGCCCATCGGGTTGGGTAAAACCATCAACAACGAGTCTTTTGTGGTGGATTTGGCGAAGATGCCGCACTTGCTTGTCGCTGGCGCCACCGGTCAAGGCAAATCGGTCGGTTTGAACGCTATCATCACCTCGTTGCTTTACACGAAACATCCATGCGAGATGAAATTCGTGTTGGTGGATCCCAAGAAGGTGGAGTTCACACTATATTCTGCCATCGAGAACTATTATCTGGCGACGCTGCCCGACAACGGCGACGCCATCATCACGGACACCAAGAAGGTGGTGCGCACGCTCAACTCCCTCTGCGTCGAGATGGACACGCGCTACGATCTGCTGAAGGCCGCCAAGATGCGCAACATCAAGGAGTACAATGCCAAGTTTTGCGCCCGCGAGCTGTCGCCGGCTTTCGGACACCGCTATATGCCGTACATCGTGGTGGTCATCGATGAGTTCGGTGACTTGATCATGACGGCAGGACGAGAAGTGGAGCAGCCGCTGGCCCGTCTGGCGCAATTGGCCCGTGCCATCGGCATTCATCTGGTCATCGCCACGCAGCGTCCGTCCGTGAACATCATCACCGGCAGCATCAAGGCCAACTTCCCGGCACGTATCGCCTTCCGTGTGCAGTCGGGTGTCGATTCCAAGACGATTCTCGATGCCACCGGTGCCAACCAGCTCATTGGCAAGGGCGACATGCTCATTTCCACCGGCAGCGACGTGGTCCGTCTCCAGTGTGCTTTCGTTGACACGCCGGAGGTGGAGCAGATTGCGGAATTTATCGAAAAACAGGAACTTGAACGTCCTTTGCTGGAACCTTACGAGTTGCCCGACGTCCCCGAGCCCGGTGAAGAGGGCAACGGACGCGGCGAGGAGTCGGTGAACCCCAACGAGTTGGATCCCATGCTGATAGATGCTGCCACGCTTATTGTGCAGACCCAGCAGGGCTCCACCTCCTCGATCCAGCGCAAGCTGAGTCTTGGTTACAACCGCGCCGGCCGAATTATGGACCAGCTCGAAGACCTCAAAATCGTCGGCCCCGGCAGCGGCAGCAAACCCCGTCAGGTCCTCATCAAGACCGAGGCGGAATTAAGGCAACATTTGGCGGATTTGCAATTGTTATGAGATATTGTAGGGGCGAATAATTATTCGCCCCTACGAAATACATGTCCCCAACGAATCCTCTCATTAACCATTAACCGTTAACCATTAACCTTTTAATGAGATTAGACAAATATCTAACCGACAACAACTTCTTCCCCTCTCGGGAGAAAGCCCAGACCGCCATCAAGCACGAGACCGTGATGGTGGAGGGGCGTATCGTGACGAAGGCCTCCATGGAGATCACGGAAACCATGCGCGTGGAGGTGATCGACCTTTTCAACAAGTATGTCAGCATGGGCGGGCTGAAATTGGAGAAAGCCATCAAGGATTTCGGGCTGGATTTCACCGGGAAATCGGTGCTGGACATCGGTGCTTCCACGGGCGGGTTCACGGACTGCGCCCTTCAGCACGGCGCCGCTTCGGTAACGGCTGTGGACGTGGGTACCGCACAACTCGTGGAGTCGTTGCGCAACAACCCTAAAGTGACGTCGCTCGAGAATCAAGATTTTCGAGTATTAACCCCGCAAGATATTCATAATCAGATGTTTGATTTTGTTGTGTCGGATGTGTCTTTCATTTCGTTGACCTACATTATCCCCAATATTGATCCATTCTTGAAACCGGACGGACAGATGATGTTTTTGATCAAACCGCAGTTTGAGGCGGGGCCTTCTTTTTTGAATAAAAGCGGAATCGTGACGGATGAAAAAGGTTACCGAACGGCTATCCAAAAGGTGACGAATGAAGCGTTAAACCATCGCTTTTACTTGCAGAAGCTGTCGGTTTCAACGCTTTTTGAACGTCAGAAGAATGTGGAGTTCTTGGCGCTGTTTTCCCGTTTCCCGTCTCGCTTTGAGCCGAACTATCCTGTATTGTTTCAAGAAGTCAAAGCAATTCGCAAAGAATTAAAGAAGTAGCGCTTTTGAGCGAAAGACAGGGCTGTTTGCTATTTCATTGCCTTTTCTCTTTTATAAGAAACTATCCCATACAGACTGACAATGATGAAACAGATCAGGGGCAGTGCGTAGCTGACATTGACGGCTGGGTGACCGAGAATAGTGCCGCAGTCGATGACCATGCCCTGCAACGGGGGCATCAGTGCTCCGCCGACGATGGCCATCACCAAGAAGGCCGCGCCTAAGGTGCTGTCCTGCAAGGAGACATTCTCTAATGCAATGCCATAGATTGTCGGGAACATCAGGCTCATGAAGATGCTGATGCCCACCAGACAGTACAATCCTGGCATTCCGACGACCAAAACCGCCCCTAAGGCGCATAAAGCAGCGCATACGCCAAAGATGGCCAGTAGTTTGCGACCGTTGACGTATTTCATCAGGAAGGTGGAAATGAAGCGTCCACAAAGGAAGAGGATCATAGCCACAATATTGTAATTCTGCGCCGTAGCTTTGTTAATTCCAAGATTATCAGCATATTGTATGATAAAAGTCCATGTCATGATCTGCGCGGCCACATAGAAAATTTGTGTGAAAACGCCTTGGCGATAGACTTTGTTGTGCCAAAGATTTGAAAGTGTCTGTCGGATGCTGTTCTGCTTTTCGCCGGAACCTGTCGTGTCGGGCATTTTCACCAATGCGATGACGATGAACATAATGAGCACGATAAGCCCGATGGCCACGTAAGGGTCGCGGATCACTGCCAGGTCGTGGAGACGGATGGAGGCCTTCTCGGCTTCCGAAAGGGTGGGGAAGAGTATGTTCCCCGCCGCGTCGCGCTGGTCGGAAAGCAGGTTGGGCAGCACAACGAGTGAGGCCACGGACATGCCGCAGAGCGAGCCCATCGGATTGAACGACTGCGCGAGGTTCAGCCGGCGCGTGGCGTTCTCCTTGCGCCCGAGCGAGAGGATGAAGGGACTCGCGGTGGTTTCGAGAAACGCTAATCCGAACGTGAGGATGTAGAGCGAGAGGCAGAAGAAGGAGAACTTTTGGTAGGCGGCAGCGGGAATGAAGAGGAAGGCTCCCACAGCATAGAGGGCGAGGCCGAGCAGGATGCCCTTTTTGTAGGAGAATTTCCGGATGAAGAGCGCCGCCGGGATGGCCATCGTGGCGTATCCGCCGTAGAAGGCGAACTGCACAAGGGAGGCTTTCGCCGCGCTCAGTTCCATCACTGTCTGGAACGCTGCAACCATCGGATTGGTGATGTCGTTGGCGAACCCCCATAGCGCGAACAGCGAGGTGATCAGGATGAACGGGAGCAAATATCGCTGCTCAACGAGTTTCAAATTATTGGTTTTCAAAGGATTGTTGTCGTACATAAATATCGATAATACATAAAAAAAACAATGCTGCAAAGGTACAAAATATGGTTATATATACCGAATTATACGTTTTCAGCCCTGTGGGGTCGGGGAACACCCTGTCTCTACGGTTTCATCCAACGCTCATAAATTTTCATAGCCTTTTCGAACCGAGGCAGGAAAGAATACTCATCTATGGGCACTTTCTCTTTGGTTTTCTTCGGCTCCACAGGATATTTCGTGTGCTTCATTGTCCAGGCGTGTTCAAACTTGGAGAGCTCCTCGCCGAAGGCCTTCTCGTCGAACTCCCGGCCCTGCTTGGCCGCTTTGATGACGGCACCGAAGAAAAGATTCCAGCGTTTGGCATAATAGTCCTTCACCAAACCGCCCCACATCCGGTTGGCGTAGTCGTTGAGCACAGGACCGCCCCAAACGGTAAGCAGCGTGCGCGCCTGCCGCTCGTAATAGTCTTTTTCGGCTTTCGTTGCGCCCCAGTCGCGGGCCGCCTCAATCCACGGCCCCAACATAAAGGCGGGGTGCGTGTTGAGCAGCGCATCCACATCTTCAAACAACCGGTTGGCGATCTTCACCTGCCGCTTCATCTCCTGGATATCGCGGTTTTTATACGCCACCGTAAAATTGTTGCGGATGTCCATAAAATGGTTGCCCATCCATTGCGAGAAGAAGTTGACTATATCGTATTTATAAGAATCTTTATACTTACCCTCCCAATTCGTGCCAACATATCCCCGACAAGGCTCAAGAATGAGTGTTGCCACAAATGACTCGCAAATCTTTTTAAGCGTGTCATTATTATAAGAATAGTAGGGTTTGGTGTAGTAGGTGCCGTGGCCCTCCAGCGAGGGTCGCGCTACCAATTGCGTCCCCAGACCGTAAAACGACCAGTCTTTATAGATACTGTCAACCAGCAAACGCCATTTGTCGCTATGATGATACGACCCTGAACGCACCTTGCACCAATCATCCGTCCATTGGTGCACATCGGGGTGCGGGTTCCATACTCGGTCGAAAAGGTACTCGTAGATGTGCGGGCTCACGTCAAATGACTCCAACGTGGAGCCGATGCCGGTCATATTGGGGCCGGCCTCCTCCAAGGCGGCGGAGAGTTTCTTCTCCAGTTCGTTGATGTTGCCCACCAGCATCGTGTTGCCGCCGAAGTTGCCGAGATAGCACCAGATGAAGGGCTGCCCGTAGAAGCCGTCGGTGGTGCGCCACACCTCCGTCTTCTCGCAGAAGTAGTCGAGCAGCACGAGCTTGTCCTGCGGCACGGCGGTGAGGTAGGCGCGGAGCCGTTCGGGGGTCCACGACTTGCGTTTGTAGTAGAACACCCAGGTCATCTGCAGCCAGCGGGCGGCGGGGTCGCTCTGTCGCAGTGAGGAGTAGATGTATTGAGAGACTTTGGAGAGGTAGTCGGGTTCCCAGCTGGGCGGGTCCATTTCGTTGAAGGGATCGACGCCATAGATGTGGTCGGTGCCGAAGAGGGCGATCTCCTTCTCCATGAAGCTTTTCTGGATTTTGGCGAAGAGCGGGTCGGAGGAGTTGAGGAAGTGGGTGGGCTCGAAGCCGCACCACGCGCTCAGCTGCTGGATGTCGGCCTCGGGGTGCATCTCGGCGAACCGCTTGGGCACGTGTCCGGCGAAAGCGGGCAGCACCGGCGTCATGTTGAACTCGCGCTCTCTGGTGACGATTTGTTGCTGTAGTTCCTTCTGCCCCTCCAGCCACGACATCGGCAGCGGACCGCCGAAGCCGTCGAGGTTGGCCATGCGGTGCCACGGCAGGTGCGCCGGTCCAGAGAAATAGCTGCGGATCTCCTCGTCAGACATCCCGAACTCCTTCCACACCTCGTACCAGACGGCCTCCTGCCCGGTGATGGCGAGCGGCATGTTGATGCCGTTCAGCGCCATCCA
>JBGUPL010000084.1:0-3199 GCA_045130275.1 Bacteroidales bacterium | reverse complement strand
GTTCAACGCGGCGGAGACCTACACCCTGAACCTGCAGACGGTCAACGGCTGCGACAGTGTCCTGGAATACACGCTGCTGGTCAATCCAACCTACAGCTTCAACGAGACGATGACGATCTGTTCTTCCGACGCTCCTTACAGCTGGCACGGACAGAGCCTCGACGCCACCGGCATCTACCACGACAGCCTGACAACACTGAACGGTTGCGACAGCGTCTATACCCTGAGCCTGACCGTGAACCCTGCCAACCATCAATTGGACACGGTTGCCGTCTGCTCCAATGAGTTGCCGTACGTATGGCGTGGTCAACAGCTCACTGTCTCCGGCCACTACGCAGACACTGTTCCCAACAGCTATGGCTGCTCCGACATCTATGAGTTACAGCTGACCGTGAATGCAACGCCTCAAACAACGCTTTACGACACCATTTGCCAAGGCGAGCCTTACACGCAATATGGTTTCGACACGATCCCGAGCACCTATGGAACCTTCCAGTTGCAGAGCATCTACACCAGTGCACTCGGTTGCGACAGCACGGTGAACCTCATCCTGCAGGTGATGCCGACCTATCTCTTCGAGACCACAGCGGCCACCTGCGAGAACGTGCCTTACGAGTGGCGTGGAGGCGAGTACAGTGTCGCGGGCGACTACTATGACTCCCTTAGCACCGCCTACGGTTGCGACAGCGTCTATGTGTTGCACCTCACTTTGAACCCGACTTACGACATCTATGTGAACGACACGGCCATTGCCAACCACGAATACACCTACGAAAGCCTCGTCGTCACTCCGTCCGACAGTGGTGTTTACAACTATGACATTCAATACTACACGCTTGCCAACTGCGACAGTATCATTCACCTGACCCTCTATGTAGCCCTCAACGAAGGCATTGACGGTTTCACCATTACGCCGGAGTTCTCCTTCTACCCGAACCCGACCAGTGCACGCCTGAACATCAAGGGCGAGCAAATGAGAACGGTTGAGGTCTTCAACATCGCGGGCAAGCTGGTCGGCCGTCACGATGCCGACACGCCAGAGTTCACCCAAATCGACGTACTCAACCTTGCAACCGGACACTATCTGGTGAAGGTGACCTTGGACGACGGAAAGACGGTCACAGGAAAGATTGTCGTGAACAGACGCTAAGTGACAGAAAAAAAGTATTTGCTATTCAGGGAGCTGGAAACGGCTCCCTTTTTCTTTGGCGGAAAAGGTGTAAGTCCAATGCTGAATGTTGAATGCTGAATGCTGAATAGGGTGCGCTGGCGAGATGGGGGTTGCGACAGTTGAGTTAGCAGTGTGCAGTGAGTAGTTAGCAGTTTGTTGGGAGCGGGCGGAACAATTCCACTCCAATACGAACAGAACCCCATCCCCGTAAGGGGATGCCTCTCTGTAGCCGAGGGTGGTCCGATGCGGAGCCCAAATCCCCGCGAGGGGATTCATGGATCTCCGCGGATCGCGCGTATCACACGGATTCCCGAGGAGAGGGTCTTCGGGAATCGGCGAAAGCGGCGGGGGATATGGTT
Organism: Bacteroidales bacterium; assembly: GCA_045130275.1. Taxonomy (GTDB): domain Bacteria; phylum Bacteroidota; class Bacteroidia; order Bacteroidales; family WCHB1-69; genus F23-D06. The sequence continues at coordinate 1,669 of JBGUPL010000084.1, read as the reverse complement.
GGGGGTGGTTCATTGGTGATTTTTTTGACGAGGTGAAGATACGAGATTTAGAAAGTGATCATATCTACACAAGGCATCTTTCAAGGCTCTCTCCCATATTGTCTGAATTCCAAGGGAAAGAAATAGAGATGCAACTCTTCGTCAACATTATCTAACACAATGTTCCATTGGAACAAAGTGGCTAAAATATTGTAATCGATAATGTCTTTGTCGCATAATTCAATGCATTTTTCCAGTAATTTGTATTTAGGACCTTTCCAGTTGACAAGACTGTCCACTTTGTGATATTCTCGATAAAATCCTGTTACATCAAGAGGTATTTCATTAAGGATGATATTGGTTGCCCAATCACCATATGAAGGATTATCTTGAAGCAGACTGTCAGGCATCCACTTGTGATAATAATTGATAAGAGCATCGTTTGACATCATGACTTTTCCTTGATAATCATCGTCTTTAATGGTAAGATATAGAAAAGCCGACGACTTTACCGCTTCTCGAATAACTTCTTCACGACTGCGACGGTTATTTATTCTAACGTATTTCCGAAACGATATTTCCCGTCCGAGAATAGACTGTGCATTCAAAGAAATGCCTCCTAAAACGTTTAGGGAAATGATGAATAACGTGGCCAAAACTATGTTTTTATTCTTCATGATAATTGTTTATTTAGGTTTTGTTGTATAATAATGGTTTAACAGATTTACGGGGATTTGTTTGGCCTCACCTGGCTTGCCGACTAAAAAACGTGGCATTTGATGATATTCAACCAAAACTTTGTTTTGGACATTAATGGCATTTATTTCTTCGAACTTAATACCGTTTTCAGTTCTATGGTTATCAGACTCGTGGAGCCCTTGGTCGTTGTTCCAGCCATGCCCCAACAATTCGTGTGCTAAAGTGGCACATGATACATAACCCCCATCTGCACAGACACTCTTTGTAGCAAAAGGGTTATACCCTGTTTCGGTATCGGTGCCTTTTCCATATTCTTCCGCAAGATTCTCGTCTATTGGACGATTAAAACCGACACCATCGGATGTTGTCCTGTTAACAATAGAATGTTGGTGCTTGCTTTTCATCATATCTTGCAATTTTCCCCGTATCATGTTACATTTTGAATTATTCAGTTTGTTTAAATCAGAAAGAACTCGGTATTCGAAAGAGTTTTTGCTGAAAGTAGCGACATTGCCGTTTCCGTCAACAAAATCTTTGCCATTGTATGTGTATTTTGTTTTGTTTACGAAAATAACTATCTCCTCCCCATCCGGATCCACCAACTTCACCGGGTTGTCAGCACAATACACATACGGACTTAATGAGGGATATTTCGAAGCCATCGGGTCCACGCTCAGCCAAATGCTCAGGTCGCTGCTGTAATAGCGTGAGCCGAAGTAAGATAGGCCGGTTTCGGGGTCGCGTTCTTTGGCAGAGAAGGTGTAAGACCAATTCAGAATTAAGAATGAAGAATTAAGAATGGGGTGCGCTGGCGGGACCTGTCTCCACGGATCGCACGGGAATCTCCGTGGATCGCGCGTATCACACGGGCCTGCGCGGAATGAATCTGCGGGAATCTGCGGGATCAGCGGGCTATATGTGGGGGTGGCGGGCATAGGCTTTTTGATAGCGTGAAAGAACGATATTTTTGGATGATTTGCTGTCCGAAAAT